>NZ_JAWNBW010000012.1:0-131050 GCF_034106085.1 Enterobacter sp. 302C9 | reverse complement strand
CCCAATTGTTTTTCAGCGGGGGCGGGCGGGTTGGTGGGGGCGGGGGGGGTGGGGCCCCCCGGCAGGCGGGGGGTCGGGGCGGGGGGGGGGGGTGCCACCCCCTTGCCCCCCCCCGCTTCCCGCACTTAACGCTGGAGGTATATCAGAAAAATGTGCGGGCGGTGAATTTCTACCATGCTCAGGGCTTTCGCATTGAAGACAGCGCCTGGCAGGATGACACTCAGCACCCGACGTGGATCATGAGCTGGCAGGCGGATCAAACGCCGTTAAGGTAAGCTCGGGTCCCTGATATTTTTCTACCCAGGCCAGCGCCGTGTTCCCTGCGCAGCCATTCCCCAGCTTCGAGCTGGGGAGATCTTTGGTCAGCACGTTAACCGCCCCGTTTTTACAGATCCCTCCCTCGGAAGGCTCAAGGTCGGGCCATGCGCCCTGATGAATGCAGATCACGCCCGGTTTAATCCCGTCGCTCACCACCGCCCCTGCCAGCACCTGCCCGCGCGAGTTCCAGACGCGCACCACGTCGCCGTCCGCAATCCCCCGGGCTTTCGCATCAAGGGAATTCAGCGTGACCGGCTCTCGCCCGGCGACCGCATACTGCTCGCGCAGAGAAGTATAGTTAAGCTGGCTGTGCAGGCGGTGCGCGGGATGCGCAGACAACACCTGCAGCTGTTCCGGCTGGGCGTTACCGTGCCACTCGTCCGGCTCGAGCCACATAGGGTGTGGCGGGCAGTCGGCATAGCCAAAGCTGGCGATGCGCTCGCTGTGGATCACGATCTTTCCGCTCTCGGTTTTCAGCGGGTGGCTCTCCGGGTCGCGGCGGAAATCGGCAAAACGGACAAACTTCGCGTTCTGTTCGCTCTCCGGCATCTCGACGATCTGGTTCGCTTCCCAGAATTCGGCAAATGGCGGAAGCGTCACGCCCTGCGCCGCGCCACGCTGGCCGGCAATCTGGTAGAAGGTTTCCAGCCATTGCAGATCGCTTTTCCCTTCGGTAAAACGCTCGCGACCGCCCGCTTCCCACAGCTCGCTCAGTTCAGCAAACACGTCAAAATCATCACGCGCTTCGTCTCGCGGGGCCACTACGCGCTTCATCGGGACCATATGCTGGTTGCTGTAGTCGCCGGTCATAGTGAGATCGTTACGCTCAAACGAGGTGGTCGCTGGCAGGACAATATCTGCATGCTTAGCCGAGCCGGTCCAGAAGCACTCGGAAATCACCACCAGCTCCGGCTTCTGCCAGGCGCGGATCAGGCGGTTGGTATCCTGATGGTGCGTGAAGTTCGACCCGCCCGCCCACCAGACAAATTTAATGTCCGGGAAGTGGCGGTCCAGACCGTTGTGCTGATAGAAACCGCCCGGGTTTTCCAGGGCTTCAACAATACGCGCCACCGGTATTTTATCCACGGCATCGACGCCGCCCTGCACCGAGCCTTGCAGAGACGCCAGCACCGCCGCTTTACGCGTCGGGTTACCGCCGTTTGCAAAGTGATAGGAGAGACCAAAACCCCCGCCCGGCGTGCCGATCTGCCCAAGCATTGCGGCAAGCGTTACCAGCATCCAGTGTTTTTGCTCGCCAAACTGCTGACGCTGCATTCCCCAGCCGGACATCAACATCGTGGTATTTTTATGGAACAACGCCGCCAGTTCGCGGATTTTCTCCGCAGAAAGGCCGCAAATCTCTGCCGCCCACGCTGCCGTTTTCGCCACCCCATCGGATTGGCCCGTCAGGTAGTCGGCGAATTTATCGAAGCCGGTGGTACAGCGCGTCAGGAATTCAACATCGTGCCAGCCGTTTTCTACCAGCGTATGGGCGATCCCCAGCATCATCGCCACGTCGGTGCCCATATGGGGGGCAATCCACTCGGCGCTGTCGCCGAAGAAATCCATGGTTTCAGAGCGCATCGGGTCAATGCAGATGATGCGCTTGCCGCTTTTGCGCAGCGCGTCGAAATACCCAATCCCCTGCTCGTCGCTGGCATTCCAGGCAATTTTCAGCGTATTGAGCGGGTTGGCGCTCCAGAGCACCACCACGTCGGTATGCGCCAGCACCAGCGGCCAGCTGGTCTGCTGCTGGTACACTTCGTTCCCCCCTACGACGTACGGCATGATCGCCTGCGCCGCGCCGGTGGAGTAATCCCCGAGATGACCGGTATAGCCTCCCGCCAGGCTCATGTAGCGCTGCAGCAGCGTCGAGGCCTTGTGCAGCACGCCGTTCGAACGCCAGCCGTAGGAGCCGGCAAAAATGGACGACGGACCGTAAGTGTCGCGAATGCGCTTATGCTGGGCGTGGATCAGCGCCAGCACGTCATCCCAGCTCACGCGAACAAACTCATCCTGACCGCGGATCCCCTGCGGTTTATCCGGCGATGCCAGAAAACCTTTACGCACCATCGGCCAGCGCACGCGCGTTTTGCTGTGCACCTGATCGCGAACGACGGTCTGTAACGAGTTGGGATGTTGGGTTGGCAGTGCCCCGCGGGACGACAGAACATTTTCGCCATCGGTTTCGACCAGCATCGGCCCCCAGTGGGCGGCGGTCAGAATGGTTTTCGTTGAGGTGCTCAAGCGTGCGCTCCTGGTTGCGTGCAGGTTTACGGCCTTCTTTCTGAGGCAGTTTATGGTTTGTCACAAATTTCAGAGTTATACCCGGAATTTTCTCCGTATCTGGACGTCATAATCAACTGCCACGCTCGCCGTGGCAAAGAATAAAAAGGATTAAGGAAAGAAGATGAAAAAACGCGTACTCGTTATTGCCGCTCTGGTGAGCGGTGCACTGGCTGTTTCTGGCTGCACAACTAACCCTTACACCGGTGAGCGTGAAGCGGGTAAATCCGGCATTGGCGCGGGTATCGGCTCGCTGGTCGGCGCAGGCGTGGGGGCGCTCTCCTCCTCCAAGAAAGACCGCGGTAAAGGCGCGCTGATTGGCGCAGCGGCGGGCGCGGCACTGGGTGGCGGCGTCGGCTATTACATGGACGTGCAGGAAGCGAAGCTGCGCGACAAAATGAAGGGAACCGGCGTGAGCGTGACGCGCAGCGGCGATAACATCATCCTGAATATGCCGAACAACGTGACCTTCGACAGCAGCAGCGCAACGCTGAAACCCGCGGGCGCGAACACGCTGACCGGCGTGGCGATGGTGCTGAAAGAGTACAACAAGACCGCCGTGAACGTGATGGGCTACACCGACAGCACCGGCAGCCAGGATCTGAACATGCGTCTGTCCCAGCAGCGCGCCGATGCCGTAGCCAGCTCGCTGATCACCCAGGGCGTTGAAGCCAACCGCATCCGCACCAGCGGCATGGGCCCTGCCAACCCTATCGCCAGCAACAGCACGGCGGAAGGCAAAGCGCAGAACCGCCGCGTTGAGATTACGTTAAGCCCAATTCAGTAGGTAAAAGCAAAACGGCAACGCTCGTTGCCGTTTTTAGTGGTGGCACCCTCTCCCGTGGGAGAGGGTTGGGGTGAGGGCACCAGACCGCACCCTCCGGTAAGCGCAGCGCCACCGGGCAAATTACTTGATTCGTCTGATTTTCCCGTTAAGGTATTCTCACTAAATTCAGGGAAATCAGCGATGAGCAAACCAGCCCGGGCCACCATCAGCGACGTGGCGAAAGCCGCTAAAACCGGTAAAACCAGCATTTCGCGCTACCTTAACGGCGAGAAACACCTGCTGTCCGACGCATTGCTGGCGCGTATTGAACAGGCCATTGCCGATCTCGACTACCGTCCCAGCCTCATGGCGCGCGGGCTCAAACGCGGCCGCACCCGCCTTATCGGGCTTATTATCGCCGATATCACCAACCCCTATTCCGTTAACGTGCTCAGCGGTATTGAAGCCGCCTGTCGCGAGAAGGGCTTCACGCCGCTGGTCTGTAATACCAACAACGAAGTCGACCAGGAGCTGCATTACCTCGATCTGCTGCGCAGCTACCAGGTCGAAGGGATTGTGGTTAACGCGGTGGGCATGCGGGAAGAGGGTTTAAATCGCCTGCAGCAATCCTCCCTGCCCATGGTCCTCATCGACCGTAAAATCCCGGAATTTGCCTGCGATGTGGTCGGGCTGGATAACACCCAGGCCGCCACTACCGCCACCGAACATCTGATCGAACAGGGCTTCGAGGCGATTCTGTTTCTGAGTGAACCGTTAGGGATGGTCAATACCCGTCGCGAGCGCCTGAGCGCATTTCGCACCACGCTGGAGCGATATCCCGGCGTGATCGCCGAAAATGCCGAAACGCCGCTTCACGAAGCCGACCAGCTCGACAACACCCTGCGCCAGTTCCACACGCGCCATCGCGGGATGCGCAAAGCCGTTATCTCCGCAAACGGGGCGCTGACGCTTCAGGTCGCCCGCTCGCTCAAGCGCATTGGCCTGCACTGGGGCAGCGATATCGGTCTGCTGGGGTTTGATGAACTGGAGTGGGCGGAACTGGCGGGCGTCGGCATTACGACCCTCAAACAGCCCACCTGGCAGATTGGCTATGCTGCTGTTGAACAAGTGGTTCGTCGTATTGAAGGCACCAGCGATGCCGTTCGCGAGCAGGTCTTCTCCGGCGAGCTGATCGTTCGCGGCTCCACGGCGCGTTAATTTTCCCTTGTGATACCGATCATAAATTCAACATCCTGACCTTTTCTTTGGAACCGGTTCCATCTAGCGTAATAGTATTGATATGTTGCGATGGAGTCCGAAGATGGGCAGGAAAATTATGGTGGTCACCGCCGCGTACGGTGCGGAACAGGTGCGACAGGCAGGCGGTCAGCGGGCGATGCTTCCCGTTATTGCAGGCGCAGGGGCAGACGGCGTGGAGATCCGCCGGGAACTGTTCAGCAGCGAAGAGCTGCTGACGCTGCCTGCGCTGGGAGAATCCATTGAGCTGCTCGGCCTGCTGGCGTGCTACTCCGCCCCCGCCGCCCTGTTTATGCCCGACGGCACCCTCAACCCGGATCTGACCCGCTATCTCTCTGAGGCCAGCACCCTGAACGCCCTGTGGCTGAAGGTTTCCCTGGGCCATTTCCGCGACGCGCAGCCTCTCGACGCCCTGCGTACCCTGCTGAACGCAAGCGGCATGGCGCTGGTCGTGGAGAACGATCAGACCGACTGCGGACAGCTCGCGCCGATGCAGCGCTTCCAGGCCGCCTGTCGGGAAATGGCATTGCCCGTCACGCTGACCTTCGACATGGGCAACTGGCTGTGGGTCGGTGATTCCCCCGAAGAGGCCGCGCGTCACCTTGCCCCTGCGGTGAGCTATATCCACGTGAAAGCCGCCGTGCCGCATAAAGATAACTTCCGCGCCGTGGCGCCGGACCACGCTGATGCGCGCTGGCTGGATCTGCTCGGCCAGCTGCCTGCCGATGCCCCGCGCGGTATCGAGTTCCCGCTGGAAGGGACGGATTTAACCGCCGTTACCCGCCATTACGTCAACCTGCTGCGCGAGGAGTAAACCATGCACAAGACGCTGGATGTCATCACCATCGGCGAGGCCATGGCGATGTTTGTCGCCACTGAAACGGGCGAGCTGAGCGCGGTGGAGCACTTTATCAAGCGCGTGGCGGGCGCAGAGCTGAACGTCGCGACCGGCCTGGCGCGTCTCGGCCTGAATGTGGGCTGGGTCAGCCGCGTGGGGGACGACAGCTTTGGCCATTTCGTTCTCGACTCGCTGAAAAAAGAGGGGATTGATGCCGCAGGCGTCACCCTTGATGCACGCTTCCCTACCGGCTTTCAGCTTAAATCCAAGGTCGAAAATGGAACCGATCCCATCGTGGAGTATTTCCGTAAGGGATCGGCCGCAAGCCACCTCTCAGTGGCGGATTACCACGCCGACTATTTCGCCTCCGCGCGCCACCTGCACCTGAGCGGCGTGGCGGCAGCGCTATCCGCCAGCTCGTATGAACTGCTGGATCACGCGGCAGCCACTCTGAAAGCCCAGGGAAAAACGATCTCTTTCGATCCGAACCTGCGCCCGGTGCTGTGGAAAAGCGAAGCGGAAATGGTCGAGAAGCTCAACCGTCTGGCGTTCAGAGCGGACTGGGTTCTGCCGGGCCTGAAAGAAGGGATGATCCTGACCGGCGAAAGCACGCCGGAAGGCATTGCCGATTTCTACCTGAATAAAGGGGTAAAAGCGGTGGTGCTGAAGACCGGCGCCGATGGCGCATGGTTTAAGACGGCCGACGGCCAACAGGGCGCGGTCGCGGCGGTGAAGGTTGAGAACGTTGTCGACACCGTCGGCGCGGGCGACGGTTTTGCCGTGGGCGTGATTAGCGCTCTGCTGGAAGGCAAAACGCTGCCGCAGGCCGTGGCGCGGGGCAACAAGATTGGCTCGCTGGCCATTCAGGTGCAGGGCGACAGCGAAGGATTACCAACGCGAGCAGAGCTTAACGAATAAACATCCCCCTCACCCTAACCCTCTCCCCAGAGGGGCGAGGGAATGAATTGCTCCCTCTCCCCTCTGGGGAGAGGGCCGGGGTGAGGGGCATAAATCGCACTCAGCAAAACAAGCCACCGTGTACCCTACAGACAACGGCGGTAACAACCTCAACAACAGAGGCAAGCCTATGAACAGTTCGACCAATGCAGTAAAACGCTGGTGGTACATCATGCCAATCGTGTTTATCACGTACAGCCTGGCGTATCTTGACCGTGCCAACTTCAGCTTCGCGTCCGCGGCGGGGATCACAGAGGACCTTGGCATCACCAAAGGTATCTCCTCCCTGCTGGGAGCCCTTTTCTTCCTGGGCTACTTCTTCTTCCAGATCCCCGGCGCGATTTATGCGGAACGCCGCAGCGTGCGTAAGCTGATCTTCGTCTGCCTGATCCTGTGGGGCGCCTGCGCGTCACTGACCGGCGTGGTGAACAATATTCCTGCCCTGGCCGCCATTCGCTTTATCCTCGGCGTCGTTGAGGCGGCGGTGATGCCGGCGATGCTGATCTACATCAGCAACTGGTTTACCAAATCTGAACGCTCGCGCGCGAATACCTTCCTGATCCTCGGTAACCCGGTGACGGTACTGTGGATGTCGGTGGTATCTGGCTACCTGATCCAGTCCTTCGGCTGGCGCGAGATGTTTATTATCGAAGGGGTGCCGGCAGTGATCTGGGCATTCTGCTGGTGGGTGCTGGTGAAAGATAAACCTGCCCAGGCGAAATGGCTTTCCGAAGACGAAAAAGCGGCGCTGCAGGCGCAGCTGGATAAAGAACAGCAAGGCCTGAAGGCGGTACGCAACTACGGTGAAGCCTTCCGCTCGCGCAACGTGATCCTGCTCTGCGCGCAGTACTTTACCTGGAGCATTGGCGTGTACGGCTTTGTGCTGTGGCTGCCGTCGATTATCCGCAGCGGCGGCGAGAACCTCGGGATGGTAGAAGTGGGCTGGCTCTCTTCCGTACCGTACCTGGCCGCGACCATCGCCATGATCGTCGTCTCCTGGGCGTCGGACAAGCTGCAGAACCGAAAATTGTTTGTCTGGCCGCTGCTGCTGATCGCTGCTTTTGCCTTTATCGGCTCGTGGGCCGTGGGTGCAAATCACTTCTGGGCCTCTTATACCCTGCTGGTGATCGCCGGTGCCGCCATGTATGCCCCGTACGGTCCGTTCTTTGCCATCATCCCGGAAATGCTGCCGCGTAACGTCGCGGGTGGCGCGATGGCGCTGATTAACAGTATGGGTGCGCTGGGGTCGTTCTGCGGCTCCTGGTTCGTCGGCTACCTGAACGGTGCCACCGGCAGTCCGTCCGCATCGTACATCTTTATGGGGGTGGCGCTTTTCGCCTCCGTGTGGCTTACTCTGATTGTTAAGCCTGCTAATAATCAACAGCATCCTGTCGGCGCACGCCACGCCTGAATCCTTAAAAATCAACGGAGATTAGCATGAAGCCGTCCGTCATTTTGTACAAAGCACTGCCGGAAGATCTGCAGAAACGCCTTGAAGAATACTTCACCGTCACGCAGGTGAAGAACCTGAGCCCGGAAACCGTGGCGCAGCACGCCGAAGCGTTCGCCAGCGCCGAAGGCCTGCTGGGTTCAAGCGAGAAAGTGGATGTCGCCCTGCTGGAGAAAATGCCGAAGCTTCGTGCTACCTCTACCGTTTCCGTGGGTTACGACAATTTCGATGTGGATGCCCTGAACGCCCGCAAGATCCTGCTGATGCACACCCCCCATGCCCTGACGGAAACCGTGGCCGATACGCTGATGGCGCTGGTACTCACCACGGCCCGTCGCGTGGTGGAAGTGGCCGAGCGCGTGAAAGCGGGCGAATGGACAAAAAGCATTGGACCGGACTGGTTCGGCGTGGACGTTAACGGCAAAACGCTGGGCATTGTTGGCATGGGGCGCATTGGGCTGGCACTGGCGCAGCGCGCGCATTTTGGTTTTAACATGCCGATTCTGTATAACGCGCGCCGTCATCACAGTGAAGCCGAAGAACGCTTCAACGCCCGCTACTGCGAGCTGGATACTCTGCTGCAGGAAGCCGATTTTGTTTGTCTGGTTCTGCCGCTGACGGACGAAACGCGTCATCTGATTGGCAAATCCGCATTTGAAAAAATGAAGAAATCCGCCATTTTCATCAACGCGGGTCGTGGCCCGGTGGTAGATGAGAAGGCGCTGATTGCAGCCCTGCAGAACGGTGAGATCCATGCCGCAGGTCTGGACGTGTTTGAACAGGAGCCGCTGCCGGTGGACTCCCCGCTGCTGACAATGCCAAACGTCGTCGCCCTGCCCCACATCGGCTCAGCCACCCATGAGACGCGCTACAACATGGCGGCCACTGCGGTCGATAACCTTATCGCCGCCCTAAGCGGAAAGGTGGAGATAAACTGCGTGAACCCGCAGGTGCAACGATAGAAATGAAAAAACCCGCCAGAAGGCGGGTTTTTGAATTTTGTGCTACTGGGTTGGAAGCTTACAGGCTTACAACGTTACCAGCTGCTGGGCCTTTAGCGCCGCTTTCGATGGTGAAGGACACTTTCTGACCTTCGTCCAGAGATTTGTAGCCATCGTTCTGGATAGCAGAGAAGTGTACGAACACGTCTTTAGAGCCATCGTCAGGAGTGATGAAGCCGAAACCTTTATCAGCGTTGAACCATTTTACCAGACCAGTCATTTTAGCAGACATAGAAATTACCTTATTAACAAATATATTGAGCCTTCCGGCTTGATGGATTGCGTTACAGATTTTTAAGCGATGAAGGAAGGGTCACAACGAAGGGTATCTATGGATAACAATCTGGACTGCTTTACTAAACTGCTTTAGGTCTGTGTAACAAACCGACGGGGATAGTTATACCGATGTGGTAGAAGAATGACAAGCGTTATTTTCGATAAGCATAAAAAAACCCCGCCAGGCGCGGGGTTTTTTCGGTTTATTCTGTGGCCGTGACGGCGGCACTCCAGGCCTGGCTAAAGGCCTGATGCTGGGAGGCCAGCGGCCCAATCAGCGTATTGTACTGGCTTGCCTGCTGCGAGGTCGGGAACTGAATGCCGTTGGCAACAAAGCTCACCTGAGTATCCTGCTGGGCAATAAAGTCGCCCACCTGAACCAGCTGCTGCGTGAAGATTTGCGCGGCCGGAATCAGCGGTTGCAGCGCTTCAGACGGTTTCGTCACCACTTTCTCATATACTTTGTCGAAGACAGGTTTGAGATCGTCACCCTGCTTCAGCGCAGAACGTGAAGCGTCAGCCTGCATTTTCGCATTCTGCAACTGCTGGCTCAGCACGCCAAGCGCACCGTTGGACTGGCGAAGCGGTTCACGCTGCGTCATATAATCCTGCGGAACGCGAATGGCGTTCACGCTATCCACTACCGGACGGATACCGGAATCCATCGCCTGGCTCACCTGCTGTGAATAACCATAAAGAATGGCGTAATCGGACACGAAGGGGCCAAACTGTTTTTTCTGATCCGCAGTCAGCGTCGGCAACCGCTCGCCGCTGCGCATCACTGTATTCTGCAGAAAATCGATAAACGCTTTGCGCTGATCGCCTTCTTTATCAAAACACCCACTCAGGCTAACAACCATCAACAACGCCGCAATAGGCGCAAACCAGCGAGAGCAGGACTTTCCTGTCGCCATTTTATTACTCCTTTCACCCAAAAAAGCGCACACCGGCACACGCGTGCCCGACGCTGACAAGGATAGTCCAGGTCAGCCTTGCAAGATACTCTTTTCATGCAAAACGGCTATTGCCGATTTATTTCTTACCATTTACAAAAAAATACCTGCCGAAGCCGACATATGACTAATCAGGTAATTAGCATAACTATCCATATCGCTGAATCGGGTAAAGCGATCGTTATCGCACGATTAATCACACCCGTGACGATCCTGGGTTCGTATTAGGGACTATTCTTAACTGGCTCTCTGATGTTCTTGATCACGATGTGAGATTTAAGAGGAGTCCTCAATGGAATATAAAGATCCTGAGTTTGAACTGCTGAGCAGTCTGGAACAGATCATTTTTAAAGACGTGCCGCAGGCGATTACCCTGCAACAAAAATCCAATCCCTTTACAGAATATGAGCAATTGCGCAAAGGGACAGGACTGAAAACGGAAGAATTCGCCAGAGCGATGGGTGTCAGCGTGGCTATGGTGCAGGAGTGGGAGTCAAAACGTGAGAAACCCACCCCAACCGAGTTAAGGCTGATGCGCCTGATTCAGGCCAACCCTGCACTCAGCAAACAGATAGCGTAGTGAAGATTGAATGCCCCCGCCTTTGCGGGGGCTTGTGTTTTAAAGGCTCTCGCAACGCCAGCCCGCCTCTTCCCATACCCATTCATGCGTTAATGTTAAGCCTCTTAAAAAAGCCTCATCGTGTGATACCACCAGCAGAGCCCCGGGGAAATCGGCCAGCGCCGCTTCAATGGCCTGGACCGAGGCCAGATCCAGATGGTTAGTCGGTTCATCCAGCAGCAGAAGCTGCGTGGCCTCCGCGCGCCACAGCACGCAGGCCAGGGCGGCTTTAAGACGCTCGCCGCCGCTGAGCTCCGCCAGCGGGAGCGTAACTTTATCAGCACCCAGTTGAAGCTGCGCCAGACGGGTTCGCAATACCCCCTCTTCCAGAGGTGTATGACTCAGGTTGAGATGCGTCATGACCGACTGCGAAAGATCGAGCCGGGAGAGATGCTGGTCGAGATAAGCGCAGCTGACGGACACCTTACAGGTACCCGAACGGGGGGCAATCTCGCCGATGAGGGTTTTTAACAGCGTCGATTTGCCGCAGCCGTTCGGTCCCTTTAACGCCACGCGCATTGGTCCGTCCATCCGCCAGTTGAGCGGAGGAACAGGCACATGCGGCAGCACCAGATCCTCCAGCACCAGTACCTGCTTCCCGTCCGGGATCTGACTCCCCGGCAGGGTGAACATTACCGGGTTATCTTCCTCAACGCGTTCACGCGCCTTATTTACCGCGGCGTTCAGGGCTTCATTTTGCTCGCTGTGCTGTTTTTTCCAGGCGCCGATCCGCTCCTTTGCCGCGCCTTTATATTTGACCCGCTCGAACGACGCGATATTCAGGGTATCAACGGTGCGCAATGTCTTTGCCGAACGCCGCTGGCTGTCATCATGCTCTTTTTGCATGCGTGCCCGAGTGCGTTTGCGCTCGGTTGCAGCATGTTCCAGCGACGCGCGGGCCGCCTGCTGTTCGGCATCGCGTTGGGTTTGATAATCCGCATAATTCCCGCCGTAGCTGCGCAGGTCCGAGGCGCTCAGTTCAAGGATACGCGGCACCTGGGCCAGCAACTCACGGTCATGGGAAGCCACCAGCACGCCGCCCTGAAAACGACTGAGCTGGTCGTAGAACCACGCCCGGCCTTGTCGATCCAGATGGTTAGTAGGCTCGTCCAGCAGCATGAAATCGGCTTCAGCCGTAAACACCCCGCACAGCAGGGCGCGAATGCGCTCGCCGCCGCTGAGTTCACCGGCAGGTTTATCCGGGTCAAACGGCGGGAGATTCGCATTGATAAACGCTTCGCTCAGACGCTCGGCGACATCCCAGCGGCCGTCGAGCGTGTCCAGATCGTCAGGCTGGTAATTGCCGCTGTCGATGCGCTTACGCGCCGCAAAAATAGCGTCATACCCGAGCAGTTCAGCAAGCGTCGTCTGCGGCGAAATGACGTGCTGCTGCGCCACCCAGGCATGCGAGCCAAAGCGTTCAATATGACCGGAAGCCGGTTCATCCAGCCCCGCCAGCAGACGCAGCAGACGCGTTTTCCCGCTGCCGTTGCGGCCAACCAGCGCGCACAGGGAGGGTTCCAGCGTGAGATTCAGCGGACCAAAAAGGGTATCGCCCGTCGGAAACTGACAGGTGACCTGATGCAAAATAAAAGAAGGGGACTGCGCAAAATGAGCCATAAGCACTCCTGAATGAAATCAAAACATCCCCTGCCGACGCGGTGGCGTTTAGCAAGGATCGAAATTCATCAGTCGTGTTTGTTCATTTTTGGGGGGCGCTCCAGCGTGAGAAAGTTAACGCGATAAGGATAGCGGTAATGTGTTGACGGTTTCAAGGTTAAATTTTGGACGACTTATACTCCCTTGAGGGATCCCCACCAAATATTGTCTGCACAGACGGCCCCCTCTCCCTTGAGGGAGAGGGCTGGGGTGAGGGGGAGCATACGGCTCTGGTGGTCATTCCGTTCACTTTATGTTCCTTGCTACTCTGTAACGACAATACCCGTGAACGTGCCAGGGTGGCTCAGTCGCCACCACCCTGGCTACCCGGGCTCCCGGCGGTAAATCGCCGCTAGGCGGTACCTTCGGCTTATTCCTTCCGGCTTATCGGGGACGGGCGGAGGTAACATCCCTGTAAAGCCCGCCCTCTCGGCGCATCCATGCGCCTCGCCCCGGCCTGCAGGAAACGCCTCAGCGATTTACAGCCGGACCATAGCGTCGCTGTAAGACCTCTGCCAGCAGTCTGCTTTTCATTGCGGTAATTTTGCGAGTCTCTTTCCAGAAATGGTAATATCCTCAGTGGCATAGCTCAAATCTATTGCCGCCTGTTTTGATGAGCAGTAAGTTCTCTTCGCACCTGCAAAATCAGGTGCCGGGTTTAGCATCCTGGCTTATCTTATCGGCGGCACATTTTGTGCAGCATGCTTTGCTACATCTCAATGGTGGGCTGAGCAGGGGCATCGAAAGATGCGCCGGTATCCGATAAGGCCGGTAATGCTAACTCTGTTCAGTCCACCACCAGCGAAATTAGCATTTCCGATGGTGGAAGCTTTATCACTTATCGGAGGCTGCCAATATGGCTACTACCCCAACCCAAGTTCATTCTTTAATCACCCTGCCCTTCAACCACGCCACCGACTTCACCGAACTGGCGGATAACTGCGAACGTTTTACCGACGCACTGGTCGATTGCGAAGAACCCGCCCCAAAAATGGCCCTTTACGGCAGACTTTATGCCTGTCTGAATCTTCTGCAACCCACGCTTCTGGATCCTGTTCCGGACGCTTAAAAGCCAGCCTGACCGTGAAGGAACTCCCGTCATGCGTTCCTGCTTTCGAACCCGAATGCGATCAGCTGGGGCGATACTGTCAGGAGATAACGCAGATGCCGATGAACGGCTCACTGCCGCGACAATCTGAAATCGTGATGGAAGATTTGCTGTGCGAACTGGTCAGCTACTTTGCCGATAAGCTGAAGGCACCGCGCTGGCTGCAGACGGACGAAGGCACAATCGCGATCGGCTAAACCTGCCGGATGACGCTGCGCTTATCCGGCTCAGAAAAGCCCCATAAAAAAACCCGCCGAAGCGGGTTTTTAGCATTTGTAACAACGGCACATCACTGCAGCAGCGAAATATCCGCTACGCGCAGGAACAGCTCGCGCAGTTTCTCGAGCATAGAGAGACGGTTAATACGCAGTTCTTTATCTTCTACGTTCACCATCACTTTCTCGAAGAAGGCGTCTATCACGTCACGCAGCTCAGCCAGCTCCACCAGCGCTTCCTGGTAGCGACCTTCCGCGAAGTAAGGCTCGAGCTTGTCGCGCAGCACCACAACCTGCATCGCCAGAGCGATCTCTTCCGGCTCTTTCAGGGTCGCGGCGTTCACGCGCTCGTTCAGCGTCTCGTCGGATTTCGCCAGAATGTTGGATACGCGCTTGTTGGCCGCGGCCAGGGCAGATGCCGCTTCCAGCGTACGGAAGTGGGAAACCGCCTTCATACGCGCATCGAAATCAGCCGGACGGGTTGGACGACGCGCCAGCACCGCCTGAATGGTGTCAACGGTGTAGCCTTCGTCCTGATACCACGCGCGGAAACGACCGAGCATAAAGTCGATCACATCATCCACAACGTTCGCGTTGGTCAGCTTGTCGCCGTACAGACGCACCGCTTCTTCGGTCAGGGTCTGCAGATCGAGGTTCAGGTTCTTCTCAACGATGATACGCAGCACGCCCAGCGCAGCACGACGCAGCGCAAACGGGTCTTTGTCGCCTTTCGGATGCTGACCGATACCAAAAATACCCGCCAGGGTGTCCATCTTATCGGCAATTGCGACGGCACATGCAACCGGGTTGGACGGCAGTTCGTCACCCGCAAAGCGCGGCTGATACTGCTCGTTCAGGGCGACGGCCACGTCTTCCGCTTCGCCATCGTGACGCGCGTAGTGCATGCCCATCACGCCTTGGGTGTCGGTAAATTCGAACACCATGTTAGTCATCAGGTCGCACTTGGACAGCAGGCCTGCACGCGTCGCGTGGTTGACGTCTGCACCGATTTCACGGGCAATCCAGCCGGACAGCTCCGCAATGCGGTCGGTCTTGTCGCGCAGCGTACCCAGCTGCTGCTGGAACAGCACGGTCTGCAGGCGCGGGAGATGATCTTCCAGACGCTTTTTACGGTCGGTATTGAAGAAGAACTCCGCATCTGCCAGACGTGGACGCACCACTTTCTCGTTACCGGAGATAATCTGGATCGGATCTTTCGATTCGATGTTCGCCACGAAGATGAAGTTTGGCAGCAGCTTGCCGTCGTTGGCATAGACCGGGAAGTACTTCTGGTCACCCTTCATGGTGTACACCAGCGCTTCAGCCGGAACGGCCAGGAATTTCTCTTCGAACTTCGCCGTCAGCACAACTGGCCATTCAACCAGAGAGGTGACTTCTTCCAGCAGGCTGTCGCTCAGGTCTGCGTTACCGCCAATCTTGCGCGCCGCGTCTTCCGCGTCCGCTTTGATTTTGGCTTTACGCTGTTCGTAGTCGGCAATGACCTTACCCCGCTCCAGCAGGATCTGCGGATACTGGTCGGCATTGTCGATGGTGAACTCTGGCTCGCCCATAAAGCGGTGGCCGCGGATCACGCGATCGGACGCCACGCCCAGAATGGTCGCCGGGATAACGGTATCGCCCAGCAGCAGGGTCACGGTGTGCACCGGACGCACAAAGTGCACGTCGGACGCGCCCCAGCGCATCAGCTTAGGAATCGGCAGCTTCGCCAGAGAAGTCGCAATCATGTCCGGCAGCAGCGCTTCCGCGCTTTCGCCTTTCACGTGCGCACGGTACAGCAGCCACTCGCCTTTATCCGTGGTCAGACGCTCGGCCTGATCAACGGTGATGCCGCAGCCGCGCGCCCAGCCTTCAGCCGCTTTGCTCGGCTTGCCTTCCGCGTCAAACGCCTGGGCAATCGCCGGGCCACGTTTTTCGACTTCACGATCCGGCTGAGACGCCGCCAGATTTGCCACTTTCAGCGCCAGACGGCGCGGTGCAGCAAACCACTCAATTTTACCGTGTGCCAGGCCAGCGTTATCCAGCTCGGCGGTCACGTTCGCAGCGAAAGATTCAGCCAGGCTGCGCAGGGCTTTTGGTGGCAGCTCTTCGGTGCCGATTTCCACCAGGAAAGTTTTATCAGACATGGCCGCCTCTTATTTGTTTCGGTTGCACATCGGGAAGCCAAGGGCTTCACGGGACGCGTAGTAAGCTTCTGCAACGGCTTTGGTCAGGGTACGAATACGCAGAATGTAGCGCTGACGTTCAGTCACGGAGATGGCTTTGCGGGCGTCCAGCAGGTTGAAGCTGTGGGCGGCCTTCAGAATACGCTCGTAAGCAGGCAGCGGCAGCGGAGTTTCCAGCGCCAGCAGCTGCTGCGCTTCTTTCTCGTACTGCTCGAAGCAGGTGAACAGGAAGTCCACATCCGCGTATTCGAAGTTATAGGTGGATTGCTCCACTTCGTTCTGATGGAACACGTCGCCGTAGGTGGTTTTACCCAGCGGGCCGTCGCTCCAGACCAGGTCGTAAACGCTGTCTACGCCCTGAATGTACATCGCCAGACGTTCCAGACCGTAGGTGATTTCACCGGTGATTGGCTTACATTCCAGACCGCCAACCTGCTGGAAGTAAGTGAACTGGGTCACTTCCATGCCGTTCAGCCACACTTCCCAACCCAGACCCCAGGCACCCAGCGTTGGGTTTTCCCAGTTATCTTCCACGAAACGAATGTCGTGAATGGTTGGATCCATACCCAGCTCTTTCAGCGACCCGAGGTACAGTTCCTGAATGTTGTCTGGTGATGGCTTAATCACCACCTGGAACTGATAGTAATGCTGCAGACGGTTCGGGTTCTCACCGTAACGACCATCGGTCGGACGACGGGAAGGCTGCACATACGCGGTCGCCATTGGCTCTGGCCCCAACGCGCGCAGGCTGGTCATCGGGTGTGAAGTGCCGGCGCCGACTTCCATGTCCAAAGGTTGAACAATGGTACAGCCCTGACGAGCCCAGTAATCCTGTAAGGTCAGGATCAGGCCCTGGAAGGTCTTGGTATCAAACTTTTGCATAGTATTTCGTGCTGGATACGTGTGGTTTTAAATGGAAGGGACCAGTATACCCGCTGGCTGCAAGATATACAGTACGAAACGGGGTTGTTTAGGGAAAATTGGGGAAATAAGCCTTCCGGCCAGAACGCTGACGGCGTCTGGCTGTTGATTATACGAGCAGGCTAGCGCATGGAGAGATGTAAAAACTGACCGTCCGCATCAAACGAGCAGACAAAGCCCTCTTTGCGCGACGTATGTCCCCGCAGCTCATAGCTTCCCTGAAAACGCTCAAACCCGGTGACATCAATTTTCTGTACGTCCGAGTTATAGCGGCGAGCGGCCCGATCTTTACAGAGCGCTTCCATATTCAGTGAACGTTCCGGGCTCATTTTACCCTGCTGCGCTTTCTGCACAGGTGCTTCTTGCGGCGCGCTGCATCCCGCCAGGCTCAACAGCAGAAAGAGTGACGCCACACGCTTCATCATCATTTTTATTACCGCCCTGGTCAGTGGCTGTTATTTTTAGTATCAAAGCTTTTATAGATTACGGTCCGGCATTCTGCGAATCTCGCGGCCTCCCTACAAGCCTGCTGAATAAAACTCAGAATTTTCCAAGCGAAGACTTTTGGACAATGGCAGTCACACTCAATTTACAGGGAATACGAGGAACTGATGCAGTCAAAAATTAACTGGATTGATAACCTGCGAGGAATAGCGTGTCTGATGGTGGTCATGATCCACACGACGACCTGGTACGTCACGAATGCCCACAGCATCAGCCCCGTTAACTGGGATATCGCCAATATTCTCAACTCTGCGTCACGCGTCAGCGTGCCGCTGTTCTTTATGATTTCCGGCTTTCTCTTTTTTGGCGAGCGTAGCGCGCAGCCGCGGCACTTCATCCGCATCGCGGCCTGCCTGGGGTTCTACAGCGCCGTTGCCCTGCTCTATATCACGCTGTTCACCTCCATTAACGCCGGCCTATCGCTGAAATACGTGCTGCAAAAACCGGTGTTCTATCACCTGTGGTTCTTCTTCGCCATTATCGTTATCTATCTGGTCTCCCCGCTCATCCAGGTAAAAAACGTCAGCGGTAAAATGCTTCTGGCCCTGATGGTGGTTATCGGCATTGTCGCCAACCCGAATACGCTCTCACAGAAAATCGACGGATTTGAGTGGCTGCCGGTCAATCTCTATATCAACGGCGATACTTTTTACTACGTGCTTTACGGCATGCTGGGGCGCGCCATCGGGATGATGGACACGCAAAAACGCGGGTTGAACTGGCTCTGCGGGGCGCTGTTTATCGCTGGCGTGGCAGTGATTTCACGCGGGACGCTGCACGAATTGCAGTGGCGCGGCAATTTTGCCGATACCTGGTATCTCTATTGCGGGCCGATGGTCTTTATCTGTGCCGTTTCGCTGCTCACGCTTGCCAAAAATACCCTGAACGCGCGCGCCCTTCCCGTGCTGAGTATTATCTCGCGGCACTCTCTCGGGATTTACGGTTTTCACGCGCTGGTGATCCACGCGCTGCGCACGAGAGGCATTGAGCTAAAAAGCTGGCCGGTGCTGGATATCGTCTGGATTTTTGCCGCCACGCTGGCGATCAGCCTGCTGCTGTCGATGCTGCTGCAAAAAATAGACGCTCGCCGCTTCGTCAGCTAATGCTTCGCTGCCGGGCGCGATGGTACTGGCGCGGGGAGGAAAACCCCGCCGCCAGTGAAGCCTGCTCCACGCCGCGCCCCTGCAATAGCCACTGCTCCGCCACCGCCAGACGCAGCTGTTCCAGATAATCGCGAACGCTAATCCCTAAATGTGACTGGAAAAGCCGGGTGAGATGACGCGGGCTGACGTGCGCCAGTGCGGCAATGTCAGGCAAGCTCCACGTTTTTTGCGGCTCGGCGGTGAGCGCATCCTGCGCCCGATGAATCGCCGGGTGAAGATGATTGCGATAGCGTAGCCACGGAGAGAGCTGGGGATCGTCACCGGAACGGCGGAACCAGACCACCATCTCACGCGCCACGGTCAGCGCCTTTTCGGGGCCGCACAGGCGGTTAATCATGTGCAGCGCCAGGTCGATGCCTGACGTGATCCCCGCGCTGGTCCAGATATTCTCATCCTGCACAAAGATGCGGTTTTCTTTAATCGTCGCCGTGGGGGCCGCGGTGCGTAAACGGCTAATAACGTCATGATGGGTCGTGCACTGTCGGTTGTTCAGCAGGTCCGATTTCGCCGCCAGTAAGGCCCCTGAACAGACGCACATCACGGTGATTTCCTGGCGCTGGATCTGCGGCTGCAGGCGCATCAGCCAGTGCTGGATCTGCTGCGCCTGTGGCGTTGAGAACTGACTGCGGGAGTCGCTCACACCCGGCAGCACCAGCAGACTACCTTCCGGCAGACGCTCCGGCAGCGGCTGAATGCCGCTCATCGTCAGGCCAATCGACGTCTGAACGTCAGGCTGCGGGCCAATGTAATGCAGGCGAAACGCGTCGCCTGCCAGCACAAAGGTTTCTGCCGGGCCGGTCATGTCTAATGACAGCACCCCGGGCAACATCACGAACCAGACGTCGATGCGCATTACAGTGACTCCAGCGTCTCCGCTACCGTTTTAACCTCGGCAAAACGCCCGGACAGTACCGTCTCGGTACGATGGCGAATTTCCGCTGCGCTAAGGGTTATCCCCTTGTACGTCATGGGAAACGTCAGCGTTGCCTCACTAACAAAGGTCACAGCATAACCTAGATCGGATGCCACCCGGGCGGTGGTTTCACAGCATTGTTCAGTGCGAATGCCGCAGATAATCAGCTGGTTGATATCACGCTCGCGCAGCCAGCGGTCAAGCCCGGTATCCGTAAACGCATTATGGACGTGTTTCTGGAAAACCACATCCGGCTGATGACGTAAAAAGGCCATCGGTTTGACATAGCCGCTTTCGAGGGTGAAAGGACTGTCTTCATCCACGTGAAAAATATCAACGACCGGAATATTGCGCGCCTGGCAGCCTTCGATCAGCCCCAGCATCGCCTGCTGAAAGGCAGGAATTTCGTCCTCCTGCCAGTAATTGCGGTGATGGAAGGACTGCTGAGTATCGATGTTGATTAATGCAATGCGTGACATGATAAATCTCCTCGCCAGTGGGTGTAACACCATACTGGCAAGGAAATGAAGGCACGCACAGACCAAAAAAGGACATCCTCGTGCCTCTCCCGGACAAGCGGTTTTACGACATCAGCGGCAACAGCTGTTGGTAGATTTTGCGGAACACGTCGCGCCTCTCCGCGTACCGCGCATGGCGCGCCGCGTCAGGCAAATGCGCCTGTTCAAGCGTAAGCTGCGGCAACAGTTGCGAAAGCGGTTGTTCCGGATGAATGGCTATCTGCGCCAGACGCGCGGCACCGAGCGCGGGCCCAACATCCCCTCCGGTGCGGAAATCCAGCTGCAACCCGCTGATATCAGACAGCATCTGTCGCCAGTAAGGGCTTCGCGCACCGCCGCCAATCAGGGTGACGCTCGTCGGTTTCAGGCCGCAGTCGTGCACCACGTCCATCCCGTCGGCCAGCGCATAGCCCACGCCTTCCAGAACCGCACGCGCCAGTTCTGCCGGGCCATGTTGATGGGTTAAGCCAAAGAACACCCCTTTCGCTTCCGGGTTGTTGTGCGGGGTACGCTCGCCGGAAAGATACGGTAAAAACCAGACGGTACCCGCAGCGTCATCCGCCTGCTGGGCTGCGGAAATGAGCGCCGGAACGTCGGCCATGCCGGTGAGTTTTGCCGCCCAGGCCAGGCAGGATGCCGCGCTGAGCATCACCGACATCAAATGCCATTTCCCGGGAAGGGCATGACAGAAACTGTGCACAGCGCTTTCAGGATTACTGCGATACCCGTCGCTGACGGCAAAATAGACGCCGGACGTTCCCAGCGACAGCATCGCCTGCCCCGCCTCAACCATGCCGACACCGACAGCGCCCGCCGCGTTATCGCCGCCCCCGGCCACCACCGGTACGGCAGGCATATTCCAGCGTTCAGCAACGGCTGGCAGCAGCGCGCCTGTCACCTCACAGCCTTCGTACAGCGCTGGCATATGTTCCCGGGTCAGATAGCATGCATCCAGCATCGCCTCGCTCCAGTCGCGCTTCGCCACGTCGAGCCACATGGTGCCGGCGGCATCGGACATGTCGCTGGCGAAATCGCCCGTTATGCGAAAACGCAGATAGTCTTTCGGCAGCAGGACTTTCGCCACCTGACGGAAAATCTCCGGTTCGTGGCGCTGCACCCACAGCAATTTGGGCGCAGTAAAGCCGGGCATCATCAGGTTGCCGGTAATCTCCCGGGAATTGGGCACGCGTTCCTCAAGAAGCGCGCACTCTTCCGCACAGCGGCCATCGTTCCAGAGGATCGCTGGACGCAGCACGCGATGCTGGCTGTCGAGCAGCGTAGCGCCGTGCATTTGTCCGGCAATTCCCAGCGCTTTCACGTCACGAAGGCTGTGCTGCTCACCTAAGGCTTTAATTGCGCGATCCGTCGCCTGCCACCACTGCTCCGGATCCTGTTCTGACCACAGCGGATGCGGACGTGAAACCTGCAGCGTTTCCGTCTGCGTTGCTAATACGTCGCCCTGCTCGCTCAACAGGATGGCTTTCACACCCGATGTGCCAAGATCGATCCCGATATACATTACGGTGACTCCTTTAACAGAAATGCCCGGTGGCGCTAACGCTTACCGGGCCTACGTGCATCTTCAGCTCAATCACTTATCAAACAGATAGTGGTTTACGAGATTTTCCAGCAGTTCCTGGTGCCCGCTCTGGTGCTGCGGCGCCAGCTGCTGTTGTTCAGCGTACTTCGCAATTTCCGCCAGCGATAACTGACCTTTCAAGATTTGCTGGCCCAGCTCACTGTTCCAGCCGCTGTAACGCTTCGCTACGCGTTTATCCAGCTCGCCGTCTTCAATCATACGAGCCGCAACTTTCAGCGCCAGCGCCATGGTGTCCATCGCGCCAATGTGGCCGTAGAACAGATCGTATTTGTCGGTGCTCTGACGACGCACCTTGGCGTCAAAGTTCAGGCCGCCGGTGGTGAAACCGCCCGCTTTGACGATTTCGTACATCACCAGCGCATTCTCTTCCACGCTGTTCGGGAACTGATCGGTGTCCCAGCCCAGCTGTGCATCGCCACGGTTCGCATCGACAGAGCCGAAAATGCCCAGCGCAATGGCAGACGCGATCTCGTGATGGAAAGAGTGGCCCGCCAGCGTGGCGTGGTTGGCTTCAATGTTCACTTTGATCTCTTTTTCCAGACCGAACTGCTTCAGGAAGCCATAAACCGTCGCCACGTCGTAGTCATACTGATGCTTGGTCGGTTCCTGCGGTTTCGGCTCAATCAGCAGCGTGCCGCGGAAGCCGATTTTGTGCTTATGGTCGACAACCATCTGCATAAAGCGGCCAATCTGCTCGCGCTCCTGACGCAGGTCGGTGTTCAGCAGCGTTTCATAACCTTCACGGCCACCCCACAGGACATAGTTCTCGCCACCCAGCTGATGCGTAGCGTTCATTGCCGTCACCACCTGCGTGGCTGCCCAGCTAAACACTTCCGGATCCGGATTGGTTGCCGCGCCCGCGCCGTAGCGTGGGTTGGTGAAGCAGTTTGCCGTGCCCCAGAGCAGCTTCACGCCGCTTTGCTGCTGTTTCGCCGCCAGTACATCCACCATCTGCGCAAAATTGTTCAGATACTCTTTCAGCGACGCGCCTTCCGGCGACACGTCCACGTCATGGAAGCAGTAGTACGGTACGTTCAGCTTGTGGAAGAACTCAAATGCGACATCGGCTTTGCGCTTTGCCAGCTCAATGGCCTCACCCGGCTGCTGCCACGGGCGGTCAAAGGAACCCACGCCGAACATATCGGCGCCGTTCCAGCAGAAGGTATGCCAGTAACAGGCGGCAAAGCGCAGATGATCTTCCATGCGCTTACCCAGCACCAGCTCATCCGGGTTGTAGTGACGAAATGCTAAAGGATTGGTCGTTTTTGGGCCTTCGTAACGAACACGATCGAGTTGGTCGAAATAAGCTTGCATATTGAGCTCCATAATCAGGGTATGCGGCGAGTCGTTGATACAGGAGTAATAGTGAATAGACATTTTGGGTTGCTCAATTACGTTATTTCACACTGCTATTGAGAGAATGCACAACTGTGCGCTGGCTCGCAAAATAATGCGCAGACAAACTATTTTTCGGCGCGTATTCCAGAATCAAATGTAATTAAGACGTTACGTATTTTAAAATCCGATCGCGGTCATAAATTCAGAAATAAACCAAATATCATAATGAGAAGATAAAAATCTGTAATTGCCAGCCCGCCTTTCCGCGTTAAAAATTTGCTGCGTCTCAGTAGTGAATGTTTCTTTTATCTCAGCAACACATACCCCTACAAAAAGGCCTAATAATTATGAAGATAAAGAACCTGACTCTAACGCTCTGCACTACGCTCCTCCTTGCAAGCTTTGCAGGACATGCCAAAGAGGTCAAAATTGGCATGGCGATTGACGACCTGCGCCTGGAGCGCTGGCAAAAAGATCGCGATATTTTTGTGAAGAAAGCAGAATCCCTCGGCGCTAGCGTGTTTGTTCAGTCGGCTAACGGCAACGAAGAAACACAAATGTCGCAGATCGAGAATATGATCAACCGTGGCGTCGATGTCCTGGTCATTATCCCCTATAACGGCCAGGTATTAAGTAACGTGGTGAAAGAAGCCAAACAGGAAGGCATAAAAGTCCTGGCCTATGACCGCATGATTAATAATGCGGATATTGATTATTATATTTCGTTCGACAATGAAAAAGTCGGGGAATTACAGGCGCAAAGCCTGATCGACAAAGTGCCTCAGGGCAATTATTTCCTGATGGGCGGCTCTCCGGTAGATAACAACGCCAAACTGTTCCGCGAAGGGCAAATGAAAGTCCTTAAGCCGTACATCGACAACGGGAAAATTAAAGTGGTTGGCGATCAGTGGGCCGACGGCTGGCTGCCAGAAAACGCGCTGAAAATTATGGAAAACGCGCTGACGGCCAACAACAACAAAATTGATGCGGTTGTGGCCTCCAACGATGCCACCGCAGGCGGCGCTATCCAGGCCCTGAGCGCACAGGGGCTGGCCGGAAAAGTCGCCATTTCAGGACAGGATGCCGATCTCGCTGGCGTAAAACGCATTATCGCAGGCACCCAAACCATGACGGTCTACAAACCGATTACCCAGCTGGCCAATACGGCGGCGGAAATCGCCGTGGAGCTGGGCAATGGCAAACAACCTAAAGCAGACGCAACGCTGAATAACGGCCTGAAAGACGTTCCGGCTCGCCTGCTCACGCCGATTGAAGTCAATAAAGAAAACATTGACGCTACCGTGGTTAAAGACGGTTTCCACAAGAA
The DNA here is from genome assembly GCF_034106085.1 of Enterobacter sp. 302C9. Lineage (NCBI taxonomy): Bacteria > Pseudomonadati > Pseudomonadota > Gammaproteobacteria > Enterobacterales > Enterobacteriaceae > Enterobacter > Enterobacter sp. 302C9. The sequence goes on along the minus strand of NZ_JAWNBW010000012.1, from coordinate 106,880 downwards.
GAGCGAACTGTAATCCGGCGCGGCCCCTGCTCTGCGGGGGCGCATCACGTTGTACTGTTCTTCCCTCGGGTTATGTGGAGCGGTTATGCCCTATTTACTTGAAATGAAAAGCATCACCAAGCGCTTCGGCACGGTGAAAGCCGTCGATAACGTTAGCCTCCGGTTGAACCCCGGCGAAGTGGTTTCACTGTGCGGCGAGAACGGCTCGGGCAAGTCGACGCTGATGAAAGTGCTGTGCGGGATCTACCCACACGGCAGCTACGAAGGCGAAATCGTCTTTGCCGGTGAAGTGATTCAGGCGACACACATCCGCGATACCGAACGCAAAGGCATCGCCATCATCCACCAGGAGCTGGCGCTGGTGAAGCATCTCACCGTGCTGGAGAACATCTTTCTCGGTGCCGAAATTTCCCACCGCGGCGTGCTGGATTACGACACCATGACGCTCCGCTGCGAAAAGCTGCTGGCGCAGGTGAGCCTCAACATTTCACCGGATACCCGCGTGGGGGATCTGGGCCTGGGTCAACAGCAGCTGGTCGAAATAGCGAAGGCGCTAAATAAACAGGTCAGGCTGCTGATCCTTGATGAGCCAACGGCCTCGCTTACCGAACAGGAAACCGCGGTTCTGCTCAACATCATCCGCGATCTGCAAAACCACGGCATCGCCTGTATCTACATTTCGCACAAGCTGAACGAGGTCAAAGCCATTTCGGACACCATCTGCGTGATCCGCGACGGGCAGCACATCGGCACACGTGAAGCCACCGGGATGAGCGAAGATGACATCATCACCATGATGGTGGGCCGCGAGCTGACGGCGCTCTACCCGAATGAGCCTCACGCTAAGGGCGATGAAGTGCTGCGCGTGGAAAACCTCACCGCGTGGCACCCCGTTAACCGCCACATCAAGCGCGTCAATAACGTCTCGTTTTCCCTTCACGGTGGTGAAATTCTTGGGATTGCCGGCCTCGTCGGTGCCGGACGCACCGAAGCCGTACAGTGCCTGTTTGGCGTGTGGCCGGGGCGCTGGGAGGGCACGGTTTATATCGACGGCCAGCCGGTGAAAATCGACAACTGCCAGCAGGCGATTGCCCACGGTATTGCCATGGTGCCGGAAGATCGTAAGAAAGACGGCATCGTACCGGTGATGGGGGTGGGTAAAAACATTACGCTTGCGGCACTCGATCGGTTCTCCGGCGCGCTGAGCAGCCTGGACGACGCCGCCGAGCAGCAGTGCATCCTCCAGTCGCTTGCCCGGCTGAAGGTCAAAACCTCCTCGCCGGAACTGGCGATTGGCCGTCTGAGCGGGGGAAACCAGCAGAAGGCAATTCTGGCGCGCTGCCTGCTTCTCAATCCACGCATATTAATCCTTGATGAGCCAACGCGCGGGATTGATATCGGTGCCAAATATGAAATCTACAAACTGATTAATCAGCTTGTACAGCAAGGGATTGCCGTCATTGTCATTTCGTCTGAGTTACCCGAAGTGCTCGGCCTGAGCGACCGTGTGCTGGTCATGCACGAGGGAAAACTGAAAGCCAACCTGATTAACCAGAACCTGACGCAGGAGCAGGTGATGGAAGCCGCTTTAAGGAGCGAACGTCATGTCGAAAAGCAATCCGTCTGATATCAAAGTCGCTGTTCCGACGCCCGGTGCGTTCGCGGGCTTAAAAGCGCTTAACCTGCAGGTTTTCGTGATGATCGCGGCCATTATCGTCATCATGCTCTTCTTTACCTGGATGACCGATGGCTCGTACTTAAGCGCACGTAACGTCTCCAACCTGCTCCGCCAGACCGCCATCACCGGCATTCTGGCGGTGGGCATGGTGTTCGTGATTATCTCCGCGGAGATCGACCTGTCGGTCGGGTCGATGATGGGTCTCCTCGGCGGCGTGGCGGCGATTTTTGACGTCTGGCTCGGCTGGCCGCTGCCGCTGACCGTGGCGGTCACGCTGGTGCTGGGTCTGGTACTGGGAGCCTGGAACGGCTGGTGGGTTGCCTACCGTAAGGTGCCATCGTTCATTGTCACCCTGGCGGGGATGCTGGCCTTCCGCGGGATCTTAATCGGCATCACCAACGGCACCACCGTCTCCCCGACCAGTGCAGCCATGTCGCAGATTGGCCAGAGTTACCTCTCGGATAGCGTGGGCTTTACCCTCGGTGTGGTGGGGTTGCTGGGGTTTGTCGCGTGGCAGTGGCGTGGACGCATGCGCCGTCAGGCGCTGGGGCTGGCTTCTCCAGCGTCAACGTCGGTGGTGGGGCGTCAGGCGCTCACGGCGGTCATTGTGCTGGGCGCCATCTGGCTTTTAAACGACTATCGCGGTGTCCCGACACCCGTCCTGCTGCTGGCGCTTTTACTGCTGGCCGGTATGTTTATGGCGACGCGCACCGCGTTTGGCCGCCGTATTTATGCCATTGGCGGCAACCTTGAAGCTGCCCGTCTCTCGGGTATCAATGTCGAACGTACCAAGCTGGCGGTTTTCGCCATTAACGGCCTGATGGTCGCTATCGCCGGGTTGATCCTTAGCTCGCGTCTGGGCGCCGGTTCTCCCTCCGCCGGTAACATCGCCGAGCTGGATGCTATCGCCGCCTGCGTCATTGGCGGCACCAGCCTCGCAGGGGGTATCGGGAGCGTGGCGGGCGCGGTCATGGGGGCATTTATCATGGCGTCGTTGGATAACGGGATGAGTATGATGGACGTCCCGACGTTTTGGCAGTATATCGTCAAGGGGGCCATTCTTTTACTGGCAGTCTGGATGGACTCGGCCACCAAGCGACGGGCCTGATAACCGTATTGTGACTTAATTGGGAAGTGAGCCATGTTTGAAAAGCGTCACCGCATTACGTTGTTATTCAATGCCAATAAAGCCTACGACCGTCAGGTGGTGGAAGGCGTTGGTGAATATTTGCAGGCGTCGCAATCCGAATGGGATATTTTTATTGAAGAAGATTTTCGCACCCGTCTGGAGAACATCAAAGACTGGCTGGGCGATGGCGTCATCGCCGACTATGACGATCCCGTCATCGAACAGCTGCTGACCGACGTCGACGTCCCGATTGTAGGCGTCGGCGGCTCCTACCATTCGCCCGAACACTATCCGCCGGTCCACTATATTGCCACCGATAACCATGCTCTGGTCGAGGCCGCCTTTCTTCATTTAAAAGAGAAAGGCGTCCATCGCTTCGCGTTTTATGGATTACCGGCCACCAGCGGCAAGCGCTGGGCCGTCGAACGCGAGCACGCGTTTTGCCAGCTGGTCGCGCAGGAGAAATACCGTGGCGTGGTCTATCAGGGGCTGGAGACCGCGCCGGAAAACTGGCAGCACGCGCAAAACCGCCTGGCGGACTGGCTGCAAACGCTGCCGCCGCAAACCGGTATTATCGCCGTGACGGACGCTCGCGCGCGGCACGTGCTGCAGGTCTGCGAACATTTACACATTCCGGTGCCCGAAAAGCTGTGCGTGATTGGCATTGATAACGAAGAACTGACCCGCTATCTGTCTCGCGTGGCGCTCTCCTCCGTTGCTCAGGGCACGCGTCAGATGGGCTATCAGGCGGCGAAGCTGCTGCATCGTCTGCTCGATAAAGAATCTCTGCCGCTTCAGCGTTTGCTCGTGCCTCCTGTCCGCGTCGTGGAACGTCGCTCAACCGATTATCGCTCCTTAAGCGACCCGGCCGTCATTCAGGCCATGCACTACATTCGCAACCACGCCTGCAAAGGGATAAAGGTCGATCAGGTGCTGGATTCGGTGGGCATTTCGCGTTCGAATCTGGAGAAGCGTTTTAAAGAAGAGGTGGGCGAAACCATTCATGCCGTCATCCATGCTGAAAAGCTGGAGAAAGCACGCAGCCTGCTCATTTCCACGTCGCTGTCGATCAACGAAATCTCGCAGATGTGCGGTTACCCGTCTCTGCAATATTTCTATTCCGTGTTTCGCAAGGAGTATGAGACCACGCCGAAGGAGTATCGGGATCGCTACAGCGAGGTGCTGATATAGAAAAGAAAACGCCTTCCAGTGGAAGGCGTTTTTTCGAGATTACATATGGGCGGCGATTAAGCGCTGGTTATCCTGGTACATGGCGAACAGATAGTTGTTATAGCTCTGTCCCTTTGTCGAATAACCTTTCAGCTTGTGGATCATCGTACTGGCCGTCACTTCCTGGTCCGCTTTACGCAGCTGAGCGCGTGATTTACGGAACGATGAGTAGGCCGGATGCGTGTTCAGATTCACCACATAGGCGCTGACGGAATCTTTCACAGATTCAAACTGCGAATAGCCTTTCACCTTGCCAGGGGCATTATTACAACGACCTTTCACACATTTCATGCCGAAAAGGTTGTTGTTGCTACGCGCAAGCTTAGAAGTACCCCAGCCGCTTTCGGCAGCAGCCATGGTCGCAACCATGCTGCCCGGGATGATATCTACACGCTCAAGGAGAGCATTCCACGGCACACGACGCGTGTTACCGTTCCAGCTCAGCTTATAGCGCTTCGTGATATCTTTCAGACGCGCGCGCTCGGAAGGCGACCAGCGGCTATCGTACTGTTTGGAAATCAGCCAGTTACGATCCGCAGTAATCGCGGCATTTTGACTCGTGATGTAAGGCATTACCGTCCGGAGAAACGCTTTTTTCCTTGGTGTTCCGGAAGGGTATTTTCGCAAATCAGGAAGTGAACTACTCTTTGCACTATTGCGAGAATACTCTTGTTTACTGCTAACCTTACTACTTGTCGTCTTTATTACGTGGGCTTTCTTACTCGTTGTATCCGTGTGCGTCTTCGCAAGCACCTCACCCGAAAATGCCGTGGTGAGTAACATGAGTATCGCAGCCCCATATCGTCGAATGGGAGTCGATATCATTAGGTCTCCTGGTCGGATGTAATCATCCCAACACCTTATTTTTTTCACAAATTTGAGAGCGGAATCTCAAATCATATCAAAAATAGACTTCAAGAGCACGTATAGAAATAGTCCAATTCCGAAACTATGTCACCTGAAACTTGCTCATAAAAACATCATTCCACAAAAACTGTGTGCGCTATCGCAGATAACTACCTAATTTTGCGCGAGATCACTCATCCTCACGCTTCCTCCCGGCAGAAAGCGGCAGGGGATGAGTTTTTGCCCCTCGCCTGATGGCACACTGGTCAAAAATGCCGCGACAGGAAAAAGGAATGAAACGTACAGCATTAGCCTTTCTGATGTTACCCGCACTGGCGCATGCCGACTGGTCATCGCCGGGGTTTAGCGCATTTAGCGCCGAAGGCACCGGGGTCTTCACCAGCCAGGCAAAGCTTGCGAAGGGTACGCGTCCTCTGACGCTGAGTTTTGACAAGACGTGCTGGCAGCCTGCGGACGCGATAAAACTCAATGAGATGCTGTCGCTCAAGCCCTGTGACGGCACGCCGCCGCAGTGGCGCCTTTTTCGCGACGGTGACTACCAGATGCGGATTGATACCCGCTCCGGCACGCCCACCCTGCTACTGACGATTCAGAGTGCCGCAGAACAGCCGGTTGCAAACGTCATCCGCCAGTGTCCGAAGTGGGACGGTAAACCGCTGTCGCTGGACATCGGCGATACCTTCCCGGAGGGCTCCGTCGTGCGCGACTACTACAGTAAACAGACGGCGACGGTGCAGAATGGAAAAATCACCCTGCAGCCAGCCGCCCACAGTAACGGCCTGCTGCTGCTTGAGCGCGCCGAAACCGACAAGCCCGCGCCGTTTAGCTGGCAAAACGCCACCGTCTATTTTGTGCTGACCGACCGTTATGTGAATGGTGACCCGGGCAACGACAACAGCTACGGTCGCCACAAAGACGGTATGCAGGAGATTGGCACCTTCCACGGCGGGGATCTCAGAGGACTTACCGGCAAGCTCGATTATTTACAGCAGCTGGGAGTGAATGCGCTCTGGATAAGCTCCCCGCTTGAGCAGATCCACGGCTGGGTAGGCGGTGGCACCAAAGGTGATTTCCCGCATTACGCCTATCACGGCTACTACACCCAGGACTGGACGAAGCTCGACGCCAACATGGGAACCGAAGATGATTTACGCCATCTTGTCGACGAAGCGCACAAGCGCGGGATCCGCGTTCTGTTCGATATCGTCATGAACCACGTTGGCTATGCCACGCTGGCAGACATGCAGGAATTTCAGTTTGGTGCCCTGTACCTTCAGGGTGATGAGCTGAAAAAGACGCTGGGAGAACGCTGGACGGACTGGAAGCCGGGCGCGGGCCAAAGCTGGCACAGCTTTAACGACTACATCAACTTCAGCGACAAAGCCGCATGGGAAAAATGGTGGGGTAAAAAATGGATCCGCACGGACATCGGCGATTACGACAACCCCGGCTTCGACGATTTGACCATGTCGCTGGCATTTCTGCCGGATTTGAAAACGGAATCCACGACGCCTTCCGGATTGCCTAACTTTTACCAACACAAGCCCGACACCCACGCGAAGGCCATCCCCGTATATACCCCGCGCGATTATCTGACCCACTGGATCAGCCAGTGGGTACGTGACTACGGCATCGACGGTTTCCGGGTGGATACGGCGAAACACGTTGAGCTTGCGGCCTGGCAACAGCTGAAAGACCAGGCAAGCCAGGCGCTGGCCGCCTGGAAAGGGGCGAACCCGGACAAAAAGCTCGACAACGCACCGTTCTGGATGACCGGGGAATCCTGGGGCCACGGGGTGATGCAAAGCGATTATTACCGCCACGGTTTTGATGCGATGATCAACTTTGATTATCAGGAGCAGGCGGCAAAAGCGGTGGATTGCCTGGCCGATATGGATCTCACCTGGCAGCAGATGGCGGAAAAGCTGCAAAGCTTCAACGTGCTGAGCTATCTCTCATCACACGATACGCGTCTGTTCCGCGAAGGGGGCCAGCGCGCGGCGGAGCTGCTTCTGCTGGCTCCGGGCAGCGTACAAATCTATTACGGGGATGAATCCGAGCGTCCATTCGGGCCGACAGGTTCTGACCCATTACAGGGCACCCGTTCGGATATGAACTGGCAGGACGTCACGGGCAAGCAGGCCCTAACCGTCGCCCACTGGCAAACGCTGGGCCAGTTCCGTGCCCGCCACCCGGCGATTGGTGAAGGCAAACAAACCACGCTGTCGCTGAAAGAGGGGTATGGATTCGTGCGCGAGCACAAGGGCGATAAGGTAATGGTGGTATGGGCAGGTAATCAATAATTCATCCCCTCACCCTAACCCTCTCCCCGCAGGGGAGAGGGAACCGCACGGCGCCGTCTTTTCCCCCTCTCCCTTTTGGGAGAGGGTCGGGGTGAGGGCAAACCCACCAGAACTATTCACTGTATAAATCCAACTCCGCCATACAAAACAACAAATCCGACCACATCACCCGATTTGCACCAGCACGGTGCTAGCGTTATGGTTACCCACTTTCAAAATAAGCTCGACAGATCACCTGCTATGACGTTTTCACTTTTCGGCGACAAATTTACCCGCCATTCAGGCATTACTCGCCTGATGGAGGATCTCAACGACGGGCTGCGCACACCGGGCGCAATCATGCTCGGCGGCGGAAACCCGGCTCAAATCCCGGAGATGAATACCTATTTCCAGACGCTGCTCGCTCAGATGCTGGAAAGCGGCAAAGCAACCGATGCGCTTTGCAATTACGACGGCCCGCAGGGTAAAACCGAACTGCTGGCACTCCTCGCCGAAATGCTGCGTGACGAGCTGGGTTGGGATATCGAACCACAGAATATTGCACTGACAAACGGCAGTCAGAGCGCGTTTTTCTACTTGTTTAACCTGTTCGCAGGGCGTCGCGCCGACGGCACCACCAAAAAAGTGCTGTTCCCGCTGGCACCGGAGTATATCGGCTACGCCGATTCCGGCCTGGAAGAGGATCTGTTCGTCTCCGCACGCCCGAACATCGAGCTGCTGCCGGAAGGCCAGTTCAAATATCACGTCGATTTTGAACACCTGCATATTGGTGAAGAGACGGGCATGATCTGCGTATCGCGCCCGACTAACCCAACGGGCAACGTGATCACCGACGACGAACTGATGAAGCTGGATGCGCTGGCGAATCAGCACGGCATTCCGCTGGTGATCGATAACGCCTACGGCGTGCCGTTCCCGGGCATTATCTTCAGCGAAGCACGTCCGCTGTGGAACCCGAACATTGTCCTGTGCATGAGCCTCTCTAAGCTGGGTCTGCCGGGCAGCCGCTGCGGCATCATCATCGCCAACGAAAAAATCATCACCGCCATTACCAATATGAACGGCATTATCAGCCTTTCACCGGGCGGCATTGGCCCGGCGATGATGTGTGAAATGATTAAGCGCAACGACCTGCTGCGTCTGTCGAATGATGTGATCAAGCCATTCTATTACCAGCGCGTTCAGGAGACGATTGCGATACTTCGCCGCTATTTGCCGGAAGAACGCTGCCTGATCCACAAACCTGAAGGAGCAATTTTCCTGTGGCTGTGGTTTAAGGATTTGCCTGTCACCACCGAACTGCTCTACCAGCGCCTGAAAAAGCGCGGCGTTCTGATGGTACCGGGCGATTATTTCTTCCCGGGACTGGATAAGCCGTGGCCGCATACGCACCAGTGCATGCGCATGAACTACGTACCCGATCCGGAAAAAATCGAAGCGGGTGTTAAAATTCTCGCCGAAGAAATTGAAAAAGCCTGGCGCGAAGGCAATTGTTAAATATTAAGGCTCTTCGGATGAAGAGCCTTATTTATATCGTGATCTATATATTTTATAAAGGATATATCCTTCAGCTTTATTTCCCTATTATTTAAAGGGATTATTTAGGATAATTCCTGTTGTTTTAATGGCACTATAGTAATTCAAAAATAATTAAGGAAACGTTAAATAATAACTTAATCAACTCATTGTTATATAAGATTTAAAACAAGCAACGCTGGTAAGAAAATATCCTCGAAGCGCTTCCGTGTGCATTTTTAAAATAGTGCATATACTCACTAATACGCCGCTCGGCGTTCTATTGCGTGGAGTATTTTTATGCTACCTAATAATGCTAGTCGCATCAGCGTAATTGCTGCTGCGGTACTGCTCGCGTTCTCTCTTTCTGCCTGCAGTGGAAGCGGTGGCGGATCTCACTCAACAGCCAAAAATAACCCCGCAACCGGAAGTAATACCGGCTCGGGTGATGGAAGTGGCACAACAGCTAATAATGGTGGTTCAGGCAGTAACGGATCTGGCTCAGGTTCAGGGACAGGCTCGGGCTCAGGCTCAGGAACGGGAACCGGAGGTAACGGCAGCGGAGGAACCGGAACGGGCAGTGGCGGCACAACCACTGCAGGCGTGAATACTGTGCTGGGTGATGCCGGTAAAACGGTGACCAGCGTCGGCTCTACGGTGGACAGCCTGGGAAGCCAGATCCCGACAAATAATCCTGTCACATCAACCGTTTCAACCACCGTCAGCGGTGTTGGCAGCGCCGTCTCTACCGTGGGAACAGGCGTCACCTCCGGCATTGGCGATCCGGGCAACGCGAACGGTGTCGGTACGACGGTGCAGGGCGTGACCACGTCGGTCACCTCATTGGGCAATACCGTCTCTACGGTAGGCACGGGCCTGGCAAGTTCGACATCGGGAACACCGGTTAGCGGCGTAACAGGCCTGACGGGCAGCGTGGTAAACAGTACCGGGCAGTTAGTCAGTAACACCGGCACAGGTTTAACCAACACGGTCAGTAGCCCTGCGGTAGCTCAGGTAACAACCGATACGACGACTGTGGTGAACAAGACGCTGGGCGGAGTACAAGGCGTGACGCAAAGCGTGGGCACCACAACAGGTCTGGGTACTCCGGTCAACGGCCTGCTGACGCAAGTAGGAAACACCGTGAGCGGCGTAGGTACCAACGTTAGCAGCAGTAATAGCGGGCTTAGCGGCGTAGGTCAGGTCGTTCAAAACGTCGGCCAGACGGTGACGGATACCGGTACGCTAGTGAAACCCGCCACCTCGACGACCGGAGGAGGATCAGGCTCTCTCACAGCTAACGCAAATGTGGCGGCCACGAACAACAGCCTGGGTGCGACGGTCAATACAACCCTCAATACCCTGACGTCGGGCGTTACCGCCAGCACAACAACACGTTAACCACCGGTCTACTGACGCCAAAACAGTAAAACGGTTATTGCCTTTCTGCGCCCCTGCTTCAGGGGCGCTTCGTACAGCGACACTCCCCCTAACCGGGAATGATGAACAGGGATAGCGCGATGAAAAACCATTTCCTTTTTTCGCTGACGGGGCTGGTTGTGTTGAGCATGGCCCGCGCCGATACACTGCCCTCTATTATTAACCCTGATAACCCGGCGCAAGTTTCTCGTAACGTTGCCCCAGAACAGACTGAGACCGTCCCACAGCCGAAAGTCAAAATAGAAAAACCGCAGTCAACGCTGACGCCTGAAACGCCCATTACCATTCATCACATTCAGTTTATTGGCGGCACGCGTTATCCCTTGCAGGAATTACTTAAACCCTTCAGGCCTTACGCCGGAAAAACCGTGCCGCTAAAAACGCTTACGGGGCTGGTAAATGATATTACGGCGCGCTACAAGGCCGACGGTTTTCCGCTCTCTTATGCCTGGCTGCCCGATAATAATTTCCAGCAGGGAAATATTAAAATTGTCCTGGTCGAAGGGTACGTGGCGCACAGCGACATAACCAGTAACAACCCCAATATCGCCGCGCGCCTTAAACGCTTGTCAGAAAAAATCATGGCGGAAAAACCGCTGTCTCAGGATACGTTCGATCGATATAGCCAGCTGATGACCCGCACCCCGAACGTTCCGGTCACGGCCAACGCGCAGCTGCCAACCAATATCTATGGCGCGGCGGCGATGCAGATAACCGGTAATGAGGAGCGGAGCTGGAATATCGCCTCCACGATCGACACCCGTAAAGGGCAAGATGTAATGATGCTGAACGGAACGCTCAGCAACCTGACAAGCTATGGCGATCAGCTTGGCGTGGCTACGCTTATACCGTTAGATAGCAACACGCGAAAAAACTATGTGGGTCTGAACTGGCAGCAGTTTTTAAACGATGAAGGGCTGACGATGCAGATCAAAGGCAGCTATTACCGTGAAAATCCGCGGGATTTTTCCCCCCTGCTCACTTTGCCCAATAATATTCAGGTCGATTCGAAGCAAAAAACAACGCAATACAACGGCGGCGTGACGTTTGGCTATCCATTGCTGCTGACGCAAAAATCACAAATTAATCTGACCAGCGGTTTTGATTATACCGACCGCCAGGATGACTATGCCCTGCAGGCCAGACTGCAGGGCAAAACCTACAGTCTGGACTCCGTCAACCAACACGCGCGTTATCCGGCGCTGGAAGTGGGTATCAATGGTGCGCATCAATTCACAACCGCCAGCATCAGCGGCAGACTCAACGTACGACAGGGTATTGATGCGATGGGTGCCGATATCGTCTCAGTCCCTAAACCCGATATTAATTTTACGCTCACAAAAAGCTATCTGGACGCTGCCTGGCTGTTTGCCGACAAATGGCGGCTATCAACATCCTGGGAGGGAGACTGGTCAAATAACACATTGCCAGAGCCCGAACGCGTTAGCTTCGGTGCCCAGCGCTTTGGCCGTGGATATCAGGACAGTGAAGCAAGCGGTGATTACGGCTATGGCGGGCAGGTAGAACTGCGCTATATCAAGATGCGAAAAGAGAGCACCTGGCTTGCCACCATCCAACCCTATATCCTGGCCGATACCGCGCAAACCTGGTTTAACACGTCCGGTTTGCCTCATCAGCGGCTCGGGTCAGTGGCTGCCGGGGTGATGATAGGCGATACGCGCCACTATAGCGTCACGGTTGAGGCGGCACGACCCGTCGGGGATGTTCCGACAGACAGTCGCAACAGGGACTGGCGCTACAGTCTGACGTTCACGTGGAATTTCAATAAAATGCAGTAAGCTTTTCAGCCCGAATCCTGACAGGATCAACGCAGCGCAACGCGTGGGTTGGACAGGCCTCCACGCAGGCCGGTCCGCCTTCGCGATGCAGGCATAAATCACATTTCAGCGCCTGCGCCTTATTTCCCTCCAGGCGCACCTGCATCGCCCCGAACGGACACGCCACCACACAGCTTTTGCACCCAATGCAGCGCGTCTGCTCAACGAGCCAGGCTCCCGCCGTACGGCTGATGGCATGGGTTGGACAGACGTTAGCACACGGCGCGTCCTCGCACTGATGGCAACCCACTGCCGTAGTGTATGAACTTCCCTTAACCACCCGAAGGCGGGGCGTAAAGGCATGAGCGGAGACGGCGTCCTGATGCGACACCGCGCAGGCCACTTCGCAGGTGCGGCACCCAATGCATTTTTCCGCATCCGCCATGATAAATCGGTTCATGTGTTACGCCTCGCGCACGTTAAAAGCCGGTACTGCACACATCTTACATAATGCCCGATTCAGCGAAGGTGTGATGGGTCAAACAGGAGGCGCTCAGCCGGAATTATTATGCTCTTTACAATACCGCCGTTTCCAGACGGCAGGTGTTAAGCCCGTATGCTTTGAAAATATTTGCCGAAAATAGCCCACGTCATTAAAACCAAAGCGGTTTGCTACTTAGGTAAGCGACGCAGAGCCATCCAGCAACAGCTTTTCCACTGCCCTGACGCGCTGGCGATGTATCGCCTCCGTCAGGGTTAAATGGAAAGTCCGGCGAAATACGCGCCCCAGGTAATCGGCATTGCAGTGCAACGCTTTTGCCTGCTGCGACGTCGAAAGCGGTAAATGAAACTGCGTGCGAATAAGCTGCTTCGCCTTCCACGCCATCGCCGCACCGGCCTGATCCACGCTGTCTCCATTCCCTGAAGAGAGCGACACCTGCTATAAAATCATCTCCAGCGCCAGCACTGCACGCTAACCTTTATACCCCGGTTCAGTTGGGCAAATAGGGGAGTAGCAGAGATGCGGATTTGGGTGGATAAACATAAACAAGAATAATGCCACCTTTATGAATATATAATATTTTTATCGAGCATCGGTGATGCCGAGTTCACTGATAATCATCGACTGAAAGACAATGTGATCTAACCCTCGGTATTGTTTTTTTGCAGCAGTTCAGCTCAGGTATACCATTGTCTGACATGCATTTTAGTGTTATTCCATTAAGACACACAGCTAAAAATAAGGACATCCCATGGAATTCACAGAAAGATTAAATGCCTTATCAAATAAAATAAAACAACAACTTGATGTAATTAATACTGAAGAAGCAACAAAAACTGCATTTGTAATGCCATTCATTCATAACGTTCTGGGTTATGATGTTTTTGATCCTTCAGAGGTAACACCTGAGTTTGTCTGTGATGTTGGTACAAAAAAGGGCGAGAAAATCGATTATGCTATAATGAAAAATAATGACGTTCAGATACTTATTGAATGTAAGAAAATTGGCGAACCATTAAATATAAATCATGCTTCGCAGTTATTCAGGTATTTTCATGTAACAAACGCCAGAATTTCAATCCTCACCAATGGACAAAATTATAAATTTTTTACAGATCTGGATGCTCCCAATAAAATGGATGAAAAACCATTTTTGGAAGTAGATCTTCTTGATATTGACGAAAATATAATACCTGAGCTAAAAAAATTAACTAAGTCTTCGTTTGATTTAGAATCAATTATCAATGCTGCTGGTGAATTAAAATATGTCAGCCAAATCAAAAAAATCCTGCATTCTCAGCTAAATAATCCTGAAGATGACTTTGTGAAATTTTTTGCATCCCGAGTTTATGATGGGATTCTGACTCAAAAAGTCAGAGAGTCTTTTTTTAACTTGACCAAAAAAGCTGCAAGCCAGTACATAAATGATCAGGTTAATGAGCGACTTAAGTCAGCTATTACGGGCATAACCCCAGCGATCATCGATACTCCAAATGAGTCATCACAGATTGAGGAAGACGAACATAAAGATGAAAGTGATGTGGTTACAACGCTAGAGGAGCTCGAGGGATATCATATTGTTAAAGCAATCACCAGAGCAGTACTGGAGGCACCCCGTATAACTCACAGAGATACCAAAAGTTACTTTGGTATTCTTGTAGATGACAACAACCGCAAACCCCTTTGCCGATTGCATTTTAATCGTACGCAAAAATACATCGGACTTTTCGACATAGAAAAAAACGAAACGCGTCATCCTATAACGACAGTCGATGATATCTATTCATTTGCTGATATCCTGAAAGCGACAGCAGCTTTATATAATTAATTTTTTACCCAGGCAGCACGCTACGTGCTGCCTCAGCCTGGAACGTCAGGGAAAAAGCCGCTGGCGCTACCGTCGAAGTCAGAATGAATGTAAGCCGGATAAAACATAACGACTCCTGATATCCGTGCTTAATTCCCGCCTTTCGCCAAATACGGGCGAGAGTGCTCGGTTTGATTTTCTTTAAGCATGATACACATGATGCACACCTTTATTGATGGCGCAGATCGCATTAGCGTATCAGGAATATTAATGAGGAAGCCATGACGGGAAGGGAAAACGGGAGATCGGTACTCTCAAATATGCCTGGCGGCGCTTCGCTTGCACGGGCCTACGTAAAACTGCGATGGCAGTCCATGTAGGCCGGGTAAGGCGAAGCCGCCACCCGGCTTTAGCGCATCAGAAACGCCAGGTCAGACCGGTCATCAGCGCGAAGCTGTCGTCGCGGTCGATCATCGGGCTGTTCTTCACGTCGTCAGGCAATACGGTGTAGACCGCGCTGGCGTTCAGGTACAGCTTCTGGGTTAACTGATATTTGGCCGCCAGGCCAACGTATGGCGTCCAGCTGTCACCGGCGGTGTATTCATCCAGACCTGAGCGGCGAGACTCGCTGCCGGATACGCCGTAGTAGTAGTCGTTATAGCTTTCGTCGCTATAGAAAATACCGACAGAGGGCGTCAGGGTCAGGCTTTCCATCCTGATTGGACGGAAGTATGAAACCTCGCCGATCATACCGCCGCTTTCATCCGTGGCATCGCCCGAGACCGCCACTTTCAGCGAGCCCCAGCTTTCGTGGCGGTAGTACGCGCCGCCGAGGAAGGCAGAGGCTTTACGCTCATCAAGCTTTTTCATCTGATGGTCGTCGTTGTCATCAGGATCGAAATGCAACGGCATCCACGATGCGGTCAGGCTGAGTTCATTTTTTGCGTCTTTCCACAGGATCCATCCGCCCGTGGTCTGGCGAACATAAAAGCTATCGCCTTCGTAGCTAATTAACGGTACTGCGGTAGTATTTTCGTTATAGCCTTTGTAAGGAGACTCATTAAATACAGCCCCCGCTCCTAGTGAAAAGTCACCGGCCATTGCTGAGGATGTTGCAAATAACGTGGCAGCGATGAGTAAATTGTATTTAATAGTCATTACATGTAATCCATTAAAATGCCAAACAAGCGAGGCGCATAATAATGGTTACAAATTTGCCAATGCAACGCTGCGGTTTATATAATATTATATATAAAATCATATAGATGGGTGCGCATGATGAATAAATTACAGCTAAAACCACGCGAATTAAAAATTATATCCGTCATCGCAGCAACCCACAGCATTGGCGATGCCGCCGCCCTGCTGGGCATGGCGCAGGCCAACGTCAGTAAATATCTGTCTGATTTTGAAACGCGGGTTGGACTCAAGGTTTTTGAGCGCACCACGCGCCAGCTGGCCCTGACCCAGTTTGGTGAAGCGTTACTCCCTTACGTGAATGCCACGCTGGACAGGAACAGTCAACTCGTTAATTTTATTGCTGATTATAAGCATGAGAAGCGCGGAAAGGTCACGATCTATGCCCCTACAGGTATCGTAACCTATCTCGCGCGTCACGTGATCCATCAGATAGAAGATATCGGTGACATCCGCATCTCCCTGAAAACCTACAACCTCGACCGGAATGAATTTTCAGAAGGCGTTTCCTTTCCGGATGACTGCGACATTTTAATTACCTATGCGCAACCGAAAGACGAAAGTCTGGTTGCCAGCGTGTTAACAAAATATTCCGTTACGGCATTTGCAACCGTTGATTATTTAAATAAGCATCCCTTAAAGGGACCTGAAGATTTAATTAATCATTCCTGTATTCTCATTGACTCCATGCTGGTCGATGATGCAAATATCTGGCGTTTCCGCGTGCACGGCAGTGATAGCGTGCATGACTACCGGGTGACCGGTAATTATATTTGCGACAATACGCAGACGGCCCTGGAGCTGGCAAGAAATAATCTTGGGATTGTTTTTGCGCCCAAAGAGAGTCTGAAAAAAGAATTAACGCAAGGGATGCTGGTTCCCTGCTTCCCGCATCAGGAAGAGTGGTGGCTCGATCTGACGGCCATCTTCCGCAAACGCGAATACCAGCCCTGGCGCGTGCAATACGTTCTGGATGGCGTTCTGAACTGCCTGCGCCAGCAAATAGCTCAGGCCGCCCATGGACGGCCTGAGCTGGGCGATTAGAACAGCCCCAGCGGTTTATCGGAGTAGCTGACCAGCAAACATTTCGTCTGCTGATAATGTTCCAGCATCATCTTGTGGGTTTCACGCCCGATGCCCGATTGCTTATAACCGCCAAATGCCGCGTGCGCAGGATAGGCGTGGTAGCAGTTGGTCCAGACGCGCCCGGCCTGAATACCTCTACCCATTTTATAGGCCAGATTACCGTTGCGGCTCCAGACGCCTGCTCCCAGGCCGTACGGCGTGTCGTTGGCAATCTCCAGCGCCTCCTCCATCGTTTTGAAGGTAGTCACGGCCAGTACCGGCCCGAAGATTTCCTCCTGGAAGACACGCATGTTGTTCTGACCGAACAGGATCGTTGGCTCAAGGTAATACCCTTCCTGCAGATCCCCACCGAGCACCTTACGGCGACCGCCGGTCAGAATATCCGCCCCCTCTTTCTTGCCGATATCGATGTAGTTGAGGATGGTTTCCAACTGTCCGTGCGAGACCTGCGCCCCCATCTGCGTGACGTTATCGAGCGGGTTACCGCTGCGGATAGACTCGACGCGGCGAATGGCCCGCTCCATAAAGCGCTCATAGATGGACTCCTGCACCAGCGCGCGGCTTGGGCAGGTGCAGACTTCGCCCTGGTTAAACGCAAACAGCGCAAACCCTTCCAGGGCTTTATCGAAGAAAGCATCCTCTTCCTCCATCACGTCCGCGAAGAAGATGTTCGGGGATTTCCCGCCCAGCTCCAGGGTCACGGGAATGATGTTCTGCGTGGCGTACTGCATAATCTGCTGGCCCACTTCCGTCGACCCGGTAAACGCCACTTTAGCGATCCGTTTCGAGGTAGCCAGATATTCCCCTATTTCACCGCCCGCACCGTTGACCACGTTAATCACGCCCGGCGGCAGAAGATCGCCAACGATTTCCATCAGCAGCAGTACCGAGAGCGGGGTCAGACGCGCCGGTTTCAGCACAATGCAGTTGCCGGCCGCCAGCGCGGGCGCCATTTTCCAGCTCGCCATCAGCAGCGGGAAGTTCCACGGAATGATTTGCCCGACGACGCCCAGCGGTTCGTGGAAATGATACGCCACGGTGTCGCTGTCTACCTCGCTTATTCCGCCCTCCTGAGCGCGAATGCAGGAGGCAAAATAGCGGAAGTGGTCTATGGCCAGCGGCACGTCTGCAGCCATCGTTTCCCGGATCGGCTTGCCGTTATCCCAGGTTTCCGCCGTCGCCAGCAGCTCCAGATTCTGCTCCATCCGGTCGGCGATTTTGAACAAAATAGCCGCGCGGTCCTGAACGGAGGTGTGGCCCCATTTATCTTTCGCTTTGTGCGCCGCATCCAGCGCCAGATCGATATCGCGCTTGCCGGAGCTGGCTATTTCGCACAGCGGCTGGCCGGTTACGGGGGTCAGGTTGGAATAGTATTCGCCGTCGACGGGAGCTACCCAGTCGCCGCCAATAAAGTTGTCATAACGAGGCTTCAGCTTGAGGGGAAAACCATACTCGCCGGGCTGGATACGCGATGAGGGAGGATTGTTTGTCATGACCGTCTCCTTGCTGTTGGTGTACATCAAGGGTAGTTCCGGCTGGCGATTTTCTCGCCAACCGGTAACGGCTTTACGACGGGGGTCACGGAGTTTCAGGAAATAATAACGAATCGCGCAATAAATGATCGTTACCGCGACGGCGGGTGAAGCCGATGCGGTTGAAATACTCCAGGATCTGAATCGCCAGCTTGCGGCCCACGTTCAGCCGGTCGCGGAAATCGGCTGCGCAGGTAGAGCCCCGCTCCTGATCCAGCTCGCGGATCAGGTTCGCAAACGCCACAATGCGATCGTTACGGTAATAACGATCTTTCACGATCGCGACTATCAGCCCCTGCTGCGCCGCATGGCGCAATACCTGACGCATCACCTGCTCGTCGGTATTCGTTTCGCGGGCCAGATCGCGAACCCACCACGGCTCATCGCCAAACAGCGAGGCCACTTTTTGCCATACTGCCTCTTGCTCAGCGGTGAACCCGGCCTTGTGATCCGGCAGATGCAGCCAGCCGTGGTGGCTTTTGATCGCCCCGCTTTCGCGCATGTTTTCAATCAGCAGCAGCACCAGTGCATCGTCTTCCATCGGCAGCGCCATGCGCCGCAGACGCTCACGGCCCGGGCCAGGCTCATCCTGATGCTGTTCATGGTACGTTGCGAGCGTGTTCAGTATCTTACGCTGCCAGTTCGCAGCAACCGGGGCGTTTAGCAGACTGTTTCCAGCCTGAATAAAGCCCGGCTGCTGGGCCAGCAGGCGTAACCCTTCCTCGCTCAGCTGGCGTGCCCATGCAAAATCACGCAGGCTCACCGCACCGCGCTCAAGATGCACCCACAGCGCGGCGTTATCATCGCTGGCCTGCGCCAGCGCTGCCAGCCACTGCAGATATTCAGGTTTACGCTTGCCGCGTCGCGGCGGATTCAGCGCGACCACCCGTGCCCCGGCCAGCGTTTCCCGCGCGGAAATATCACGCAGAACCAGACGATCGTTGTCTGCAAGCCAGAGCGGTGAATCGAATACCAGTTCGGCAAGATCGTTTTCCAGCAGCGACACGCGCCCGGTGATATGGCTGGCCGCGTGGTGAATATGCAGCGGCTGCCATTGGGTCAGGGGCACGTTTGTCTGCAGGGAGACAATGACGCGTTCAGACGGCTCAGGCGGGGCATCGGCCAGCAGCCAGTCGCCGCGGTTAAGCTGCTCTTTTTCCGCATCCCCGGTAATGTTCAGCGCGATCCGCTGCCCGGCATGAGCACGCTCCGCGGGCTGGTTTTGCGCATGTAAGCCGCGCACGCGCATCGGTTTGTTAACGCCCGTCAGCCAGAGCGTATCACCTACGTTCACTTCACCGCTCAGCGCCGTACCGGTCACCACCAGCCCCGCGCCTTTGACGGTAAACGCCCGGTCAATTGCCAGACGGAAGCGGTGATGGCTGGCGTGGTCACGCGACGAAAGCTGCTGTAAGTGGTGGCGAAGTTCATCGATACCGCGCCCTTCTGTCGCCACGGTGACAAAAAGCGGTGCATCGGCAAAACCATACTCCTGCAAGGTCGCCTGTACCGCTTCGCGCACTTCGCTGACGCGAGCGTCATCCACGCGATCGGCTTTGGTCAGCGCCACGGTCAGCTGCGGGTTACCGGTCAGCTGCAGGATCGCCAGGTGCTCACGAGTTTGCGCCATGACGCCATCATCGCAGGCCACCACCAGCAGGGCATGATCGATACCCCCCACGCCCGCCAGCATGTTGGACAGAAACTTTTCATGCCCCGGAACATCAATAAAACCCAGCACGCGACCATCAGGCTGGGGCCAGTAGGCATAGCCCAGATCGATGGTCATGCCGCGCTTTTTCTCTTCCGGCAGGCGGTCGGCGTTTATGCCGGTAATCGCCTGCAGCAACGTGGTTTTTCCGTGGTCGACATGACCGGCGGTGGCAATAATCATTTCAACAACATCTCCAGAAATCGCTCTTCATCTTCAAGGCAGCGCAGATCCAGCCACATTCGGCCATCGTAAATCCGCCCGATAACCGGCGCGGGAAGGCCACGCCAGCGCGACGATAGGGCTTCAAGGTGGCTGCCGCGCCCGTCACGCGGGGTGAACGTGAGCGCTTCACTCGGCAGCCTGTCCACCGGCAGCGAACCGCTGCCAATCTGCGACTGGCAGGGTTCAATGCGAACGTCAAAATCGGGATAGTGCGGGGCAATGCGCGGCAGCATTAATTCGGCCTGGGCGCGAATCGAAGCGGCATCGCGGGTTAACAGACGCAGCGTGGGGAGGCGGTCGGCCAGTTTCTCCGGATGGAGATAAAGACGCAGCGTCGCCTCCAGCGCGGCAAGCGTCATTTTATCGGCTCGCAGGGCGCGCTTAAGCGGATGCTGCTGCAGCTTCGCAATCAGCTCGCGCTTGCCGACGATAATCCCGGCCTGCGGCCCGCCCAGCAGCTTGTCGCCGGAAAAGCTGACCAGGCTAACGCCTGCGGCAATCATCTCTTGCGGCATCGGCTCTCTCGGCAGCCCGTAAAGGCTCAGATCCACCAGCGAGCCGCTGCCGAGATCGGCAATCACCGGAATATTCAGTTCGCGGCCAATCGCCGCCAGCTCTGCCTCTTCAACCGTTTTGGTGAAGCCTTCAATATGGTAATTGCTGGTGTGGACCTTCATCAGCAGGGCGGTATTTTCATTCACCGCCGCGCGATAATCTTTCGCATGGGTACGGTTAGTGGTGCCCACTTCATGTAGCGTGCAGCCCGCCTGGCGCATCACGTCCGGAATACGAAACGCCCCGCCAATCTCCACCAGCTCGCCGCGGGAAACCACCACCTCTTTGCCGCTGGCGGTGGCCGCCAGCATCAGCAGCACCGCTGCGGCGTTGTTATTCACAATGCAGGCATCTTCCGCGCCGGTCAGCTGGCACAGCAGGTCCGCCAGCGCCCGGTCACGATGCCCGCGTCCGGCGCCGTCCAGATCGTACTCCAGCGTCACGGGCGCCCGCATGGCCTGCACAACCGCAGCAACCGCCTCTTCCGCCTGCTGCGCGCGGCCCAGGTTGGTATGCAGCACGGTACCGGTCAGGTTAATCACCGGGCGTAACGCGCTTTGCGCTTTCTCATCCAGCCGGTGCTCAACTTCCTGCTCCCACGCCGCGCACCAGTCGGGCAAGGCGTTTTCTGCCTGAATAGCGCATCGGGCTTCGTCCTGAAGCAGGCGTAACATCTCCACCGTCGCGGTATGGCCAAAACGCTCAACGGCAGCATGAATGCGGGGCTCGCGAAGGAGACGGTCGGTAGCGGGGATTTGGCTGTACAGCGAATGATGAGTAGTCATGAAAGCGCCTGGCGAGTAAATATCTTCCCCCCTCCCGACGGGAGAGGGAGTTAACATGTGGAGGGATTGTACCGCCTCCGACGCCGAAGTGTTATAACCCGCGTCAAGCCTTTGGCGGTTCGGTACGGGCAAAGCTCTCGCGGCTAAAAAGCGTGTCTGCAAGTTTCACCAGCTGCGGACGGTCAACGCACCAGCCAGGGGAAACCCGGCGGAAGTTGAGATAGCCGATGGCGCAGGCGATAGCGATGGTTGCCAGGTTCAGGCTGTCGGTTTGAATCTTTCCCTCCCGGATAAGTTGTTCGCACCTGTCCAGGCTGCGGCTGATTTTTTCCCGCTGGCGTAACAGTTCCGTTTCCGACTGCTGGGCGGCGGGCCTTGCCTGTTCACGCACGGAGGTTAACGCCGCATCCATAATGCCATCGGCCAGGGCTTCAATTTGCTTCACTGTCAGCGCCGCTTTTGGGTCAGCCGGCAGCATTGCCGGGGCAACGCCCAGCAGCTCGATATACTCCGCAATAATCGGGGAATCGAACCAGTATTCGCCCTCGTCCGTCACCAGCGCCGGGACTTTCCCCAGCGGGTTGTACTGCGCGACGCCGTTTTCAGCGTTGTAGGGCTGTTCATTGATGAATTCAAATTCAATCCCTTTCTCCAGCAGGAGAATCGAGATTTTTCGCACGAAGGGACTGGTGTAGCTACCGATGAGTTTCATTGCCTGATCCTGGATGCCGGAAAAAAGTCAGTATGGATCAAGCGATGAAAAAAGGGCAGGTATGCGTGTCGCATTCCTGCCCTGGAAGGATTAGTGATCGAGATAGAGGTAGTGCATCCAGCTGGTCATGCGCAGCAATACTTTACGCATCACCGAGACGTGGGCGAAATGGTCCGAGTAGACCGCCACCTGGGCATAGATACCGTCTGGCAGCGCATCGACTTCCGCATTCGGATCCAGCTCAATCGTACCCAACACGCCGTCCGTTCCCGGCACCACCGTCAGCGACTGCAGCGCACCCTGCGCCTGATAGGAGCCTCCCGGCACCACCGGCAGAATACTGGTGAGTTTACCGGTAAACACCTGGCCCGGCAGCGCGTTAAACACCACTTCCGCTTCATCGCCCGGCTTCAGGCGCAGCAGCGAGTTCTGACGGAACTGGGCCACGATCTGACGCTTCTGTTCAGGAATAAAGACCATCACCGGACGCAGCGGCAGCGCGGCGGCGTACGTCCCCGGACGGATCAGCACCTGGGTGATGTAGCCATCGCTTGGCGCACGGACCACGGTCTGATCCAGGTTGTATTTGGCTTCAGCAAGCTGCGCGCGTAAGGAGGCAATCTGCGACTGCTCGCCGTTCACCATGCTGTCCAGCTGGCTTTGAATCTGCGTCTGTTCGGCAACGGAGCCTTTCACCATCGCATCCTGTGCGAGATAATTTTGCCGCGCGTTGTCGATATCGCTTTCAGAAAACGGATTCACTTTTGCCTGGCTGCCTTTCAGGTAGCGCTGATAATCTTTAAACAGACGATCGCGTTCAGCCGACACGCGGGTGGTATTGGCGACCGCTTCCGAAAGCTGCGCTTTCAGATTGTCGATATTGTGCGTCGCGGTCACCAGGTCGGCCTGGAGTCTGTCGACGCGCGCCTGATAGCGGCCCGGATCCAGTTTAAATAACACTTCGCCTTTTTTAATTAGCTGGTTATTTTTATCGGTCACTTCACTGACCACCCCGGTAACCTGCGGCGTAATTGGAATAGAAATAACCGCCTTTTGCGCCGTAAAGGTGTACGGATGGTTATAGTTCATTAACAGAATAAGTCCGGCAACAATAAACACCCCGCCTAATGTCGCGGTGGCAAGCGTCCACTGGTTTACCGGAATACGGAATATTTTAAAAATCACCCAGGCAAATGCCACATAGGTCAAAATAATTAACAGATCCATGATTAGCGCTCCAGCGTGTTTTTATCAGCGGCGGGCTGTACCGCGGCCAGCTTTTGTTCTAATTCGGCCACGCGTTTGGCCAGCGCATCCATGCCCGGAACCTCATCAGGCTTGGTGATGTGGTTTTGCATCCCCCAGCCGCGATCTTCACGGTACAGCGTGGCCCATATCCACAGGAACGGCCAGATGGCATGGAGCGTAAACAGGCTAATCCAGCCTGCCGTGTGAATCGCATCGGCATGCGGATGGTTTCGCTTTTTGGCCATATTATAAGGAATGTCATGGATGGCGATGATTCCATAAAAGAGAACCAGAAATACAAAAATCAATACGCCCAGCGCAAAATAGTTGAGAAACATATTCTCCTCACTTAAACAACGTCAACTCATTTAATTAATAAAACAGTACGCAACCTAATTAATTTATTTTGAAATACAGAAGGTATACTGGTTATTTCAGAGCCGGGGAGTATCGTTTTTTATAATAACTCCGTGCAAGTTTATAAGCGTGTCAAAATATATCCTGAATAATAATATACTTAACCTTACAATATGAGCGTAATCCACGTTTTAACTTTTCGCCATACCACACTTCAAAAGTGGTTTTTTAGCTTAACGTGTCGCGCTATGCCATCCTGACGCCGAATCGCTAAGCAGAGTTTGCCGCCGATCGCAGCCGGAGAAATCTGCATAAAAATATTTTGTGAAATCAGTCACAATCCAGAAACAAACCCACAAAACCAAATCGTGACAAGCATCACAGAAAAGGGTGGTTTTTGCCGCATTTCTCGCCATCGTATTTTTTTTGCCCACCTTTTTTGTGACCAGGATCACCTCATTGACATCCACACCCCCTACCTTTACGTGATGTGCGTCACACAAATTTTCGCTGTCTGGACAGTTGAACGATTCAGTGCCAGATTTCACAGCATCAGAACAGGGCCCGGCTACCTCTGCCGCCTCATTAACAATAAACCTCGGGCCGCAAGCCTAAGCGTAAACAGAAGAAGGGGTGTTTTATGTCATCCGATTTCAAGATCAAAGTTCAAAGCTTTGGTCGTTTCCTCAGCAACATGGTGATGCCAAATATCGGCGCGTTTATCGCGTGGGGTATCATCACTGCATTGTTCATTCCGACAGGGTGGTTGCCTAACGAAACGCTGGCGAAACTTGTTGGCCCAATGATTACCTATCTCCTGCCGCTGCTCATCGGTTTCACCGGTGGTCGTCTGGTGGGCGGTGACCGTGGTGGCGTAGTGGGTGCCATCACGACCATGGGTGTTATCGTCGGTGCGGATATGCCGATGTTCCTCGGTGCAATGATTGCCGGTCCTCTGGGCGGCTGGGCGATTAAGAAATTCGACGTCTGGGTTGATGGTAAGATCAAATCCGGCTTCGAAATGCTGGTGAACAACTTCTCTGCGGGCATCATCGGGATGATCCTCGCGATTCTGGCGTTCCTCGGCATTGGCCCTGCGGTTGAAGTGCTGTCCAAAATTCTGGCGGCAGGCGTTAACTTTATGGTGGCGCACGACATGCTGCCGCTGGCGTCTATCTTTGTTGAACCGGCGAAAATCCTGTTCCTGAACAACGCCATCAACCACGGTATCTTCTCGCCGCTGGGTATTCAGCAGTCTCACGATCTCGGCAAGTCTATCTTCTTCCTGATTGAAGCCAACCCAGGTCCGGGTATGGGCGTACTGCTGGCGTACATGTTCTTTGGTCGCGGCAGCGCTAAGCAGTCTGCTGGCGGTGCGGCAATCATTCACTTCCTGGGCGGTATCCACGAAATTTACTTCCCGTACGTGCTGATGAACCCACGCCTGATCCTGGCCGTTATCCTTGGCGGTATGACCGGCGTGTTCACCCTGAGCGTGCTGGGCGGCGGTCTGGTGTCTCCAGCTTCTCCGGGTTCTATCCTGGCGGTGCTGGCGATGACGCCAAAAGGGGCGTACTTCGCGAACATCGCGGCCATCTGTGCGGCCATGGCCGTCTCCTTCGTGGTCTCTTCTATCCTGCTGAAAACCAGCAAAGTGAAAGAAGACGACGATATTGAAGCGGCGACCCGTCGTATGCACGACATGAAAGCCGAATCCAAAGGCGCAACCCCGCTGGCGGCTGGCGATGTGTCTAACGACCTGAGCCACGTGCGTAAAATCATCGTAGCCTGTGACGCCGGTATGGGTTCCAGCGCAATGGGTGCAGGCGTGCTGCGTAAGAAAGTGCAGGATGCGGGCCTGACCAACATCTCCGTCACCAACAGCGCCATTAACAGCCTGCCGCCGGACGTTGACCTGGTCATCACGCACCGCGACCTGACCGAACGCGCCATGCGCCAGGTGCCGCAGGCACAGCACATCTCGCTGACCAACTTCCTCGACAGCGGCCTGTACACCAGCCTGACCGAACGTCTGGTTGCGGCGCAGCGTCACGAAGACAACGAAGTGAAAGTGCGCTCAAGCCTGCAGGACAGCTTTGACGAAAGCAACGCCCACCTGTTCAAACTGGGTGCGGAAAACATCTTCCTCGGTCGCACAGCAGCAACCAAAGAAGAAGCGATTCGCTTTGCCGGCGAGCAGCTGGTGAAAGGCGGCTACGTTCAGCCTGAATATGTCGACGCAATGCTGGAACGCGAAAAACTGACGCCAACCTACCTGGGCGAATCCATCGCGGTTCCGCACGGTACGGTTGAAGCGAAAGATCGCGTCCTGAAAACCGGCGTCGTATTCTGTCAGTATCCGCAGGGCGTGCGCTTCGGTGAAGAAGAAGACGACATCGCCCGTCTGGTGATTGGTATCGCCGCTCGCAACAACGAGCACATTCAGGTGATTACCAGCCTGACCAACGCGCTGGACGATGAGTCTGTCATTGCGCGTCTGGCCAGCACCACCAGCGTGGAAGAAGTCCTGGCACTTCTTAACAAATAAGTCCTCTTCCCTCTCCCCTCTGGGGAGAGGGCTAGGGTGAGGGGAAAAAGTTCCTCACCCCAGCCCTCTCGGGTAAAAACATTGATGAAGGTTAACACTATGAAAGCATTACATTTTGGCGCAGGTAACATCGGTCGTGGTTTTATCGGTAAACTGCTGGCAGACGCGGGCATTACGCTGACATTCGCCGATGTGAATCAGGTGGTCCTGGATGCCCTGAATGCGCGTCATAGCTATCAGGTCCATGTAGTCGGTGAAAACGAGCAGGTTGAGACAGTATCCGGCGTCAACGCGGTCAGCAGCATCGGGGAAGACGTTATCGACCTGATCGCCAGCGTCGATCTGGTCACCACGGCCGTGGGTCCGGTCGTTCTTGAGCGCATCGCCCCAGCGGTTGCGAAAGGCCTGGCAAAACGTAAAGCGCAGGGCATCGACGCTCCGCTGAACATCATCGCCTGTGAAAACATGGTGCGCGGCACCTCGCAGCTGAAAGGCCACGTGCTCAACGCTGTAGCCGACGAAGACAAAGCATGGGTTGAAGCGCACGTTGGGTTTGTGGATTCCGCCGTGGATCGCATCGTTCCGCCGTCTGAATCCGCCACCAACGACCCGCTGGAAGTGACCGTGGAAACCTTCAGCGAGTGGATCGTGGATAAAACCCAGTTTAAAGGCGCCCTGCCGACCATTCCGGGAATGGAATTAACCGATAACCTGATGGCATTTGTCGAACGCAAACTCTTCACGCTGAACACCGGGCATGCTATAACCGCGTACCTCGGAAAATTGGCCGGTCATCAGACCATTCGTGATGCGATCCTCGATGAGAAGATCCGCGCGGTGGTGAAAGGGGCAATGGAAGAGAGCGGCGCGGTGCTGATCAAACGCTACGGGTTTGATGCTGATAAACACGCAGCATACATCCAGAAAATCCTCGGTCGCTTTGAAAACCCGTATCTGAAAGATGACGTTGAGCGCGTGGGCCGTCAGCCTCTGCGCAAACTGAGCGCGGGCGACCGTCTGATTAAGCCGCTGCTGGGCACGCTGGAATACGGCCTGCCGCACGCCAACCTGGTGAAAGGGATTGCCGCCGCGATGCACTACCGCAGCGAGCAGGACCCGCAGGCGCAGGAACTGGCTCAGCTGATTGATGACAAAGGCGCGCAGGCTGCGCTGGCGCAGATTTCCGGTCTGGACGCCAACAGCGACGTGGTTGTGGAGGCGGTTAACGCATACAACGCAACCAAATGATGCACAGTGAGGCGCAGGTTAACCTGCGCCCAGATAATAGATTGTCAGATATGCAGGCAATAATGGAACAAACCCAGGCCTTTGAAAATCGTGTGCTTGAGCGTCTGAATGCTGGCAAAACCGTACGAAGCTTCCTGATTGCCGCCGTCGAATTACTGACCGAGGCGGTGAATATTCTGGTGCTTCAGGTGTTTCGCAAAGACGACTACGCGGTAAAGTATGCTGTAGAACCGTTACTGGACGGAGACGGACCGCTGGGCGATTTATCCGTGCGTCTAAAGCTGATTTATGGTCTTGGCGTGCTCAACCGACAAGAGTATGAAGATGCGGAGCTGTTAATGGCGCTGCGCGAAGAGCTCAATCATGACGGTAACGAGTACACCTTTACCGATGATGAGATCCTGGGGCCCTTCGGCGAGCTGCACTGCGTCAGCGCGCTCCCTCCTGCTCCCCATTTTGATAACAGCGACCCTGAGCTCTACGCGATGCAAAAGCTGCGTTATCAACAGGTTGTGCGTTCCACGATGGTTCTCTCCCTGACTGAGCTGATTTCCCGAATCAGCTTAAAAAAAGCGTTTCAGAAGTAAGCCTGCTCACATTGGTGTATCCTTCCCTGTAAATTCCCCGTTTTCAGAGTTATTTGTCATGAAAGAAGTCGAAAAGAACGAAATTAAACGCCTGAGCGACCGCCTGGATCTGATCCGCCACCAGATGGCTGGCCTGTCACTGGTCGATTCCGCCGAGAAGTACGCCGAGCTGGAAAAAGAAGCCGCCACGCTGGAAACAGAAATCGAGCGCCTGCGCGAAGTGAAGGGCCAGAAGCTGAGCAAAGAAGCGCAGAAGCTGATGAACATGCCGCACCGCCGCGCGATCACCAAAAAAGAACAGGCCGACATGGGCAAGCTGAAGAAAAGCGTCCGTGGTCTGGTGGTGGTACACCCGATGACCGAGCTTGGCCGCGAAATGGGCCTGAAAGAGATGACGGGCTTTTGTAAGACCGCGTTCTGATACTTCCCCCTCTCCCTGTGGGAGAGGGCCGGGGTGAGGGCATCAGGCCCCACCCCGCTTCAAATTGGCCCAACCAATCCCCCTTTTCTTTCTTCCCCGGTTCACAATTCCATTATTTCCGCTCACAAACTCATTGCCTGACCATAACATTTGGTTAACCATTCATTGTCATTAACCCTACAACACAACATTGGCAGGACCACTTTTACACAACCTGTGACGCAGAGTTGAGCGGAGACTCACCCGCAGCGCAGGCTGTCTGGTCCCCAGGAGACCTGCATGAGCCTCTGGCAACAAAACTACGACCCGGCCGGAAATATCTGGCTGTCGAGCCTGATCGCATCGCTTCCGATCCTGTTCTTCTTCTTTGCGCTGATTAAGCTCAAGCTGAAGGGCTACCTCGCCGCGACGTATACCGTTGCTATCGCTCTGATGGTGGCGCTGTTCTTCTATAAAATGCCGGTCGATCGCGCGCTGGCCTCCGTCGTCTACGGTTTCTTCTACGGCCTGTGGCCAATTGCGTGGATCATCATCGCGGCGGTGTTTGTCTATAAAATCTCGGTGAAAACCGGGCAGTTCGACATAATCCGTTCGTCGATTCTTTCCATCACGCCGGACCAGCGCCTGCAGATGCTGATTGTCGGCTTCTCCTTCGGGGCGTTTCTGGAAGGTGCGGCAGGCTTTGGCGCACCGGTGGCGATCACCGCCGCGCTGCTGGTCGGTCTGGGCTTTAACCCGCTCTATGCCGCGGGCCTGTGCCTGATTGTGAACACCGCGCCGGTTGCATTTGGCGCGATGGGTATTCCGATTCTGGTGGCCGGACAGGT
The DNA here is from genome assembly GCF_034106085.1 of Enterobacter sp. 302C9. Lineage (NCBI taxonomy): Bacteria > Pseudomonadati > Pseudomonadota > Gammaproteobacteria > Enterobacterales > Enterobacteriaceae > Enterobacter > Enterobacter sp. 302C9. Next base: position 77,592 of record NZ_JAWNBW010000012.1, on the reverse strand, counting down.
CACCGGGCTGGACAGCTTCGAGATCGGCCAGATGGTCGGCCGCCAGCTGCCCTTCCTGACCATTATCGTCCTGTTCTGGATCATGGCGATTATGGACGGCTGGCGCGGCGTGAAGGAGACCTGGCCTGCGGTGATGGTGGCGGGCGGTTCGTTCGCTATCGCTCAATACCTCAGCTCGAACTTCCTCGGCCCGGAGCTGCCGGACATCATCTCTTCGCTGGTGTCGCTGGTCTGTCTGACGCTGTTCCTGAAGCGCTGGCAGCCGGTGCGTATTTTCCGCTTCGCCGACATGGGCGCCTCGCAGGTTGATCAAACCCTGGCCCGTACGGGCTATACGGCAGGACAGGTGATCCGCGCCTGGTCGCCGTTCCTGTTCCTGACCGCAACGGTCACCCTGTGGAGCATCCCGCCTTTTAAAGCCCTGTTCGCCCCGGGCGGCGCGCTGTACGACATGGTGATTAACATCTCCGTACCGTTCCTCGACAAGATGGTCGCCCGTATGCCGCCGGTGGTGCACGCCGCTACGCCGTATGCCGCGGTCTATAAATTCGACTGGTTCTCCGCCACCGGTACCGCCATCCTGTTTGCCGCTATCCTTTCCGTGGTGTGGCTGCGCATGAAGCCTGCGGCCGCGGTGCAGACCTTTGCCGCGACCATTAAAGAGCTGATGCTGCCGATTTACTCCATCGGCATGGTGCTGGCGTTCGCGTTTATCTCGAACTACTCCGGCCTGTCATCGACGCTGGCGCTGGCGCTGGCCCATACCAGCCACGCCTTCACCTTCTTCTCGCCGTTCCTCGGCTGGCTGGGGGTATTCCTGACCGGTTCCGATACCTCGTCTAACGCCCTGTTTGCCGCGCTGCAGGCAACGGCAGCCCAGCAGATTGGCGTGTCGGATGTCCTGCTGGTGGCCGCGAATACCACCGGCGGCGTGACCGGGAAAATGATCTCTCCACAATCCATCGCCATTGCCTGTGCGGCGGTGGGACTGGTCGGTAAAGAGTCGGATCTGTTCCGCTTTACCGTGAAACACAGCCTGATATTCACCTGTATGGTCGGGGTGATCACCACCCTGCAGGCCTATGTCTTAACCTGGATGATCCCATGATAGTGATGCCCAGACGCCTGTCCGACGAGATTGCCTCTCGCGTACGGGCGCTGATTGAAGAACAACAGCTTGAAGCGGGCATGAAGTTGCCCGCCGAACGCCAGCTTGCCGCCCAGCTTGGCGTGTCGCGCAATTCACTGCGCGAGGCGCTGGCGACGCTGGTCAGCGAAGGCGTGCTGGTGAGCCGTCGCGGCGGCGGCACCTTTGTGCGCTGGCAGCATGACGACTGGTCCGAGCAAAACATCGTGCAGCCCCTGAAGACGCTGATGGAGAACGACCCGGACTACAGCTTCGACATCCTTGAAGCGCGTCACGCCATCGAAACCAGTACCGCCTGGCACGCGGCCATGCGGGCAACCGACGCCGACAAAGAGAAACTCATCGCCTGCTTTGAGGCCACGCAAAGCAGCGACCCGGACATCGCCTCCCAGGCGGACGTCCGTTTTCACCTGGCGATTGCCGAGGCGTCGCACAACGTGGTGCTGCTTCAGACCATGCGCGGGTTCTTCGACCTGCTGCAATCCTCCGTGAAGCAGAGCCGCCAGCGCATGTATCTGGTTCCGCCGGTTTTTGCCCAGCTCACAGAACAGCACGAGGCGGTGCTCAACGCCATTCTGGCCGGTGATGCCGAGGCCGCACGCAAAGCGATGATGGCGCATCTCGGTTTCGTGCACACCACCATTAAACGATTCGATGAAGACCAGGCCCGACAGGCGCGTATTACCCGTCTGCCTGGCGACAGTGATATTCCAGGGAGAACAAAGCATGATTATTTCAGCAGCCAGTGACTATCGCGCCGCGGCGCAGCGCATTTTGCCCCCGTTCCTGTTCCACTATATCGACGGTGGGGCGTATGCCGAATACACCCTGCGCCGCAACGTGGAAGATCTGTCGGAGGTGGCTCTGCGCCAGCGCGTGCTGAAGAATATGTCTGACCTGAGCCTTGAGACGAAGCTGTTCAACGAAACGCTCTCCATGCCCGTGGCGCTCGCGCCTGTAGGCTTATGCGGCATGTATGCCCGCCGTGGCGAAGTGCAGGCCGCCGCTGCGGCGGATGCCAAAGGCATTCCGTTTACGCTTTCCACCGTGTCCGTCTGCCCGATTGAAGAGGTAGCACCGACCATCAAGCGCCCAATGTGGTTCCAGCTGTACGTCCTGCGCGATCGCGGGTTTATGCGCAACGCGCTCGAGCGAGCCAAAGCGGCGGGCTGCTCCACGCTGGTCTTTACCGTCGATATGCCAACGCCCGGCGCGCGCTATCGTGATGCCCACTCCGGCATGAGCGGCCCGAATGCTGCGCTCCGTCGTTACTGGCAGGCCGTGACCCACCCACAGTGGGCGTGGGATGTCGGCCTGAACGGTCGGCCTCACGATCTCGGGAATATCTCGGCTTACCTCGGTAAACCGACCGGGCTGGAGGATTACATCGGCTGGCTGGCGAACAACTTCGATCCGTCGATCTCGTGGAAAGACCTGGAGTGGATCCGCGAGTTCTGGGACGGCCCGATGGTGATCAAAGGGATCCTCGATCCGGAAGATGCCCGCGACGCGGTACGCTTTGGCGCAGACGGGATTGTGGTATCTAACCACGGCGGACGCCAGCTTGACGGTGTGCTCTCTTCCGCACGCGCCCTGCCGGCCATCGCCGATGCGGTGAAAGGCGATATTGCGATCCTGGCCGACAGCGGCATCCGCAACGGGCTGGACGTGGTGCGAATGATTGCGCTGGGCGCCGACAGCGTGCTGCTGGGGCGCGCGTATCTGTATGCGCTGGCGACGGCGGGCCAGGCAGGGGTGGCGAATCTGCTCAACCTGATCGAAAAAGAGATGAAGGTAGCGATGACGCTGACAGGTGCAAGAACGATTAGCGAAATCAGTAAGGATTCTCTGGTGCAGGAGTTAAGCAAATTACCGGCGGCGCTGGCTCCCCTGGCTCAGGAAAACGCGGCCTGACCTTCTCCGATTAATCCCCCTTTCTCACGCGCCCGATTTTCCCCTCGGGCGCTTTTTTACGCCAAAAATAACATCCAGATAACATATTGGATAAGAAAATTTGACATCCCCCTGCCGCCCGCAATTGTATAGACAAGCAAATACAAGAACACAAAAACAACATCAGATTGGAGTGGAGCGTATGGCGTATTCAGGTAAGGTGGATATTCAGCAGGTGATCGATGAGAGTTCCTTTTCAGGGTTTCACTGGCTGCTCATTGTGCTGGGCTTTCTGGTTCTGGCGATCGATGGTTTTGATACGGCGGCGATGGGTTACATCGCGCCTACGCTGTCGGCAGAATGGGGGATACACAAACAGGATCTGGGGCCGGTGCTGAGCGCTGCGCTGCTGGGGCTGTCGCTGGGCGCGCTGATTGCCGGTCCGGTCTCGGACCGGATGGGGCGCAAGCGCGTGCTGGTCTTTTCGTGCCTGTTCTTCGGCCTTGCGAGCCTGGGGACGGCCTGGGCGCAAAGTCTGAATACGCTCACGCTGTGGCGCTTTCTGACGGGCCTGGGCCTCGGTGCCGCAATGCCTAACGCCATCACGCTGATCTCGGAGTTTGCCCCCCAGCGCTGTCGCGCCATGGCGATTAATACCATGTACTGCGGCTTCCCTCTGGGTGCGGCGGGCGGCGGCGCGATCTCTTCCTGGCTTATCCCCCACCACGGCTGGCGAAGCGTGCTGCTGACCGGGGCGATTGCGCCGCTGATTTTAACGCTGCTGCTGGCGCTGTTTTTACCGGAGTCCGTGAAGTTTCTGGTGCAGCGCGGGAAAGACGTCATGCAGGTCCGCCGCATCGCCAGCCGGTTCGCCCGCAGCACGCTGGATAGCGTCACGGGATTTTTCCTGGCGGAGGAGAAAGTCGCCTCTAAAAAAGGGAGCGTGTCGCAGCTCTTTTCCATGCCCTGGCTGCCCGGCACCCTGATGCTGTGGGTGACCTATTTTATGGGGCTGGTGATTTACTACGTCCTGCTAAGCTGGATGCCGACGCTGATGCAGGGGATGGGCTATGCTCTGGTGGAATCCGCCTGGCTCACCTCGCTGTTCACCTTCGGCGGCACCGCAGGCATTCTGCTCGCGGGCTGGATGATGGACCGCTGGGAAGCGCATAAAGTTGTCGCGTGTGGTTTCGTGCTGACAATGGGCCTTATTCTTTTACTGGGTATTGAGCATAACCATATCGCTCTGTTTGGTGGGCTGATTTTCCTGATGGGGATCGCGATGAACGGCGCGCAATCGGGCATGCAAACCCTGGCCGCCACCTTTTACCCTACCGAGTGCCGCGCGACGGGCATCGCCTGGATGCAGGGGATCGGCCGCTTTGGCGGCGTGGCGGGAACCATGACCAGCGCCCAGCTTCTCGCTATGCAGTGGCAGGCAGACAGTATTTTAATGATCCTCAGCGTTCCCGCTCTGGTGGCCGCTGCGGCAACCGTCTACAAAATGCTCTACAGCCGCTCGCAGGAACCCGGCGTCGCGTAGTTCCTCTCTTTTCTGCTATTCTGCCCCCGCAATTAAGGGGGCAGCATGCTTAACATCGTTTTATTCGAACCAGAAATTCCGCCAAATACCGGCAATATTATCCGCCTGTGTGCCAACACCGGTTTTCGTCTGCATATCATTGAGCCGATGGGCTTTACGTGGGACGACAAACGTCTGCGTCGCGCAGGGCTGGATTATCATGAATTTACCGCCGTCGTTCGCCATCACGATTACGCCGCGTTTCTGGAAGCCGAAAAGCCGCAGCGCATGTTCGCCCTGACCACCAAAGGCACGCCAGCGCATAGCGCCGTGAACTATCAGGCAGGTGACTATCTGATGTTTGGCCCGGAAACCCGCGGCCTGCCGGCCACGATCCTGGATGCCCTGCCCGCTGAGCAGAAAATCCGTATTCCGATGATGCCGGACAGCCGCAGCATGAACCTGTCGAACGCGGTGTCGGTGGTGGTGTATGAAGCATGGCGCCAGCTGGGGTATCCGGACGCCATTCTCAGAAGTTAAATGCCGTCACCATACTCGAACGTATGGTGAATGCCGTTGAAGTGCTGATCCATGTCCATGGAAGGCTTATCGCTGTCTGGTTTACCGACGATGCGCGCCGGTACGCCAGCGGCGGTGGTATGCGGCGGCACGGGCTGGAGCACCACGGAGCCTGCGCCGATCTTCGCGCCGCGCCCGACTTCAATATTGCCGAGGATTTTGGCACCCGCGCCAATCATCACCCCTTCACGGATTTTCGGATGGCGATCGCCGCTGGTTTTACCGGTACCGCCCAGGGTAACCGACTGCAGGATCGAGACGTCATCTTCAATGACCGCCGTTTCCCCGACGACAATCCCGGTGGCGTGGTCGAGCATGATCCCGCGGCCAATCTTTGCCGCCGGGTGAATATCGACCTGGAACGTCACGGAAACCTGGTTTTGCAGGAAGATCGCCAGCGCGCGGCGGCCTTCATTCCACAGCCAGTGGCCGATGCGGTAAGCCTGCAGGGCGTGGAAGCCTTTCAGGTACAGCAGCGGCGTAGAATATTTATCGACCGCCGGGTCACGGGTGCGCACGGCCTGAATATCGCAGGCGGCAGAGGCGATCATTTCCGGGTCTGCAGCGTACGCCTCTTCCACCACTTCACGGATGGCGATAGCAGGCATGATCGAGGAAGCCAGCTTGTTGGCGAGCATATAGCTCAGCGCGCTGCCGAGATTTTCGTGCTTGAGTAGCGTCGCGTGGTAAAAACTGGCCAGCATAGGCTCGCAGTCGGCCAGCGCCCGGGCTTCGGCTTTAATATTGTTCCAGACGATATCCAGTTCTTCACACGGCATTGCTTACTCCAGACGATAGTTAATGACCAGCCAGTTCTGCGCTGGCTGGGTCATTCAGGTGACAACGGTTCCGACTAGTTACTGCTGCGCTCGTCCTTGCGCGCACGACCTAATAAGGTCAATGCTGCCTCGCGCGCATTTTTTCCGCAATACAATACCTGATAAATTTCCTCGGTTATTGGCATTTCGACACCGAAACGGTGCGCCAACTCGCGGACTTCCCTGGTATTGCGGTAGCCTTCAACCACCTGACCAATCTTCTCCTGCGCGCCTTTAACATCGCTGCCCTGTCCGAGCATCATGCCAAAACGGCGGTTACGAGACTGGTTATCGGTACAGGTCAGCACCAGGTCGCCCAGGCCAGCCATCCCCATAAAGGTGGCCGGATCGGCACCCAGCGCTTCGCCCAGGCGGGACATTTCGGTCAGTCCTCGGGTGATCAGCGCCGTACGCGCATTGGCACCAAAACCAATGCCGTCTGACATTCCGGCACCAATCGCAATCACGTTCTTCACCGCACCGCCCAGCTGCACGCCGATAAAATCGGGGTTGCTGTAGACGCGGAAGCTCTTGCCGCAGTGCAGCAGCTGTTGAAGATCGTCTGAGAAGGCCTGATCGGTGGAGGCCAGCGAAATCGCCGTCGGCAGGCCAGCGGCCAGCTCTTTGGCAAAGGTCGGGCCGGAGATGACCGCCAGCGGGATCTCATCACCCAGCGCTTCACGGGCAACGTCCTGCAGTAGGCGTCCGGTTTCGGCTTCCAGTCCTTTTGTCGCCCAGACAATGCGCGCATCCGGGCGCATCAGCGGCTTAATCTGACGGAGCACGTCGCCAAATACATGGCTCGGGACCACAATCAGAATGTTGCGGCTGGCCGCCAGCGCGGTCGCAAGGTCGCTTTCAAGGTGCAGGGAGTCGGGGAACGGAACGTCCGGAAGAAACGCCACGTTACAACGGTCGCGTTGCAGCGTTGCGATATGTTTTGGATCGTGGCCCCAGAGAACCACTTCGTGACCATTTCTTGCCAGCGTGATGGCAAGAGCGGTGCCGTATGAGCCGGCACCGATCACAGTCATTGACGCATTAACAGTGCTCATCAGGCATCCTGATGTTGTTCAGCACCTTCGCCAGCTTGCTGCTGCAGATAGTTCATGAACAGCGCATCAAAGTTAACTGGCGCAAGGTTCAGTTGCGGGAATGTACCGCGAGAAACCAGGCTGGTGATGCATTCACGCGCATACGGGAACAGAATGTTCGGGCAGTACGCCCCCAGGCAATGCGCCATCTGGTTGCCTTCGATACCGCCGATAGAGAAGATGCCGCCCTGCTGTACTTCACACAGGAATGCAGTTTCTTCACCCAGAGATGCGGTAACGGTCACACGCAGCACGACTTCATACACGTCATCTGCCAGTTGGGTAGATGCGGTATCCAGATCAAGTTTAACCTCTGGCTGCCAATCTTTCTGGAAAACATGTGGCGCATTTGGCGCTTCGAAAGAGACGTCCTTGGTGTAGATACGCTGGATCTGGAAAGTCATCTCGGTGTTGTTTTGTTCTGACATGGAAATACCCTTTTTAATTGTCCTAAAGTCTCTTAGCTCAGCAGCGGATCGAGTCCACCACGGGCGTCGAGCGCATACAAGTCATCACAGCCGCCAATGTGCTGCGCATCAATAAAAATCTGCGGAACCGTCGTGCGACCACTACGTTTGATCATCTCTTCGCGTTTAATCGCGTCACCGTCGATCGGCAGTTCCTGGAACGTGACGCCTTTGCTGTTCAGCAGCGCTTTCGCACGATGACAGAACGGGCACGTCGCTTTGGTATAGATCTCAATATTGGCCATGACTGAACTCCTTATTTACCGCGTACCAAAGGAAGATTTTCCCCGCTCCAGCCGGAAATACCTTCTTTCAGCACCGTTACGTTTTCGAAGCCTGCTTTATGAAGCGCGCTGGCAGATTCCTGTGCCTGCATGCCGGTCGCATCGACAACGATAATCGGCTGGGCTTTGTGTTTCTCAAGCTCACCGACGTTGTTCGCTTTGATTTCAGCTGGCAGCAGGTTGATTGCGCCCGCAATGTGACCTTTACGGAAATCGTCACGCTGACGCAGATCGACCACGACGGCATCTTCTTTGTTGATCAGACGCGTCGCTTCACCACGGGTGATAACCTTAATTTTAGACGTCAGGCTCTTAAATGTGGTAAACAGCACAGCAGCCAGCAGGCCAATCCACGCGATGCTCAGAACCGGATGGCGGCTAACGAATTGCATAATTTCTTGCATGGAGGGTAACTACTCCCGACTAAGTGATAAAAAAAACCAGGACAGGAGTATACCTGTGCGTTCTGGCAAATACAGCCAGCGACCATAACCTAATCCATTTTCTGCGGCATGCCACCTAAAAAAATGCCTCAAAATGGTCTGGTGTACATCTTGCCCCTGCGCTTTCTTTGATCTTCTGCGGCTATTTGATCGATTCAGCTGTAGTAAAATTACGCAAATTTTGACTCTTGAGCATGAGGTTGTCGCAATGTCGGTTTCTAAAAAACCTATGGTACTGGTGATTCTGGATGGCTATGGCTACCGTCAAGATAGCCAGGATAACGCTATTTTCAACGCCAAAACCCCGGTCATGGATGCCCTGTGGGCGAAACGTCCGCATACGCTGATTGACGCGTCTGGCCTGGAAGTGGGCCTGCCGGACCGCCAGATGGGCAACTCCGAAGTCGGTCACGTAAACCTGGGCGCCGGGCGTATTGTGTATCAGGATCTGACGCGTCTGGACGTTGAAATTAAAGAACGCACCTTCTTCTCCAACCCAACGCTGTCTGGCGCGGTCGATAAAGCCGTTGCCGCTGGCAAGGCCGTACACATCATGGGCCTGCTCTCTGCTGGCGGCGTTCACAGCCACGAAGATCACATCATGGCGATGGTTGAACTGGCCGCCGAGCGCGGTGCGGAAAAAATCTATCTGCACGCCTTCCTGGACGGTCGCGATACGCCACCACGTAGCGCAAAAGGCTCTCTGCAAGCCTTCGAAGAGAAATTCGCCGCGCTGGGCAAAGGCCGCGTAGCGTCCATCATTGGCCGTTACTACGCTATGGACCGCGACAACCGCTGGGATCGCGTTGAACAGGCCTATGACCTGATGACCCTGGCAAAAGGTGAATTCCAGTTCGCGACCGCCGTTGAGGCGCTGGAAGCGGCCTATGCACGTGATGAAAACGACGAATTCGTGAAAGCGTCCGTGATTCGTGCTGAAGGCCAGGCCGACGCCGCCATGGAAGATGGCGACGCGCTGATCTTCATGAACTTCCGCGCTGACCGCGCGCGTGAAATCACCCGTGCGTTCGTCAACAGCGACTTCGACGGTTTTGCCCGTAAGAAAGTGGTAAACCTCGATTTCATCCAGCTGACTGAATACGCCGCAGACATCAAAGCGCCTTGCGCGTATCCGCCAGCATCTCTGGCAAATACCTTTGGCGAGTGGATGGCGAAGAACGACAAAACGCAGCTGCGTATTTCCGAAACTGAAAAATACGCGCACGTGACCTTCTTCTTTAACGGCGGCGTTGAAGAGCCGTTCAAAGGCGAAGACCGCATTCTGATCAACTCTCCGAAAGTCGCTACCTACGATCTGCAGCCCGAAATGAGCTCTGCAGAATTGACGGAAAAACTGGTTGCGGCCATCAAGAGCGGTAAGTACGACACCATCATCTGTAACTACCCGAACGGCGACATGGTTGGGCATACTGGGGTGATGGAAGCGGCAGTGAAAGCGGTTGAAGCGCTGGACCACTGCGTTGAGCAGGTAGCGAAAGCGGTTGAATCCGTTGGCGGCCAGCTGCTGATCACAGCTGACCACGGTAACGCTGAACAGATGCGCGACCCGGCGACCGGCCAGGCCCACACGGCTCATACCAACCTGCCTGTTCCGCTGATTTATGTGGGTGATAAATCACTGAAAGCAGTGGAAGGCGGCAAGCTTTCTGACATCGCGCCAACCATGCTGTCGCTGATGGGTATGCCGATCCCTGAAGAGATGACTGGTAAGCCGCTGTTCATCGTGGAATAATCGCTCCCCATGAGGGGAAAGGCGATTTTTTCAATCACATGGGTCGTGAATCCGCTTAGGTTATCAGTCAGACCTCTGTTTTACGCCAGCGCACTCAGCGCTGGCGTATTGCTGTGCGCCGCATCCGCCCACGCGGATGACCGCGACCAGCTGAAATCCATTCAGGCCGATATCGCTGCCAAAGAGCGTGCGGTACGCCAGCAGCAGCAGCAACGCTCCGCCCTGCTCGCCCAGCTTAAGCAGCAGGAAGAGGCGATCTCCGCCGCCACGCGTAAACTCCGAGAAACGCAAAACACCCTCGCCCAGTTGAATAAACAGATCGACGAGATGAACGCGTCGATTGCCAAACTCGAGCGCCAGCGTGACGCGCAGGAGCGCAATCTTGCCGCACAGCTTGATGCCGCATTCCGCCAGGGTGAACATACCGGACTCCAGCTGATCCTCAGCGGCGAAGAGAGCCAGCGCGGCCAGCGCCTGCAGGCCTACTTTGGCTATCTCAACCAGGCGCGTCAGGAGACGATCGCGCAGCTGAAGCAGACGCGCGAAGAGGTCTCCACGCAAAAAGCCGAGCTGGAAGAGAAACAGAGCCAGCAACAAACTCTGCTCTACGATCAGCAGGCCCAGCAGGCGAAGCTTGAGCATGCGCGCAACGAGCGTAAGAAAACCCTTTCCGGCCTTGAATCCTCCATTCAGGAAGGTCAGAGCCAGCTTAGCGAAATGCGCGCCAACGAATCAAAACTGCGTAACAGCATCGCCCGTGCGGAAGCGGCGGCGAAAGCGCGCGCCGAAAAAGAGGCTCGCGAGGCGCAGGCCGTTCGCGATAAGCAGCAGGAAGCGTCCCGCAAAGGCACTACCTACAAACCAAGCGAGAGCGAACGTTCCCTGATGTCGCGTACCGGCGGTTTGGGCTCTCCTCGCGGTCAGGCTTTCTGGCCCGTTCGCGGTTCAATTCTGCATCGCTATGGCGAACAGCTGCAGGGTGAGCTACGTTGGAAAGGAATAGTTATCGGTGCGTCTGAAGGTAGCGAAGTAAAAGCCATTGCCGATGGCCGCGTGATTCTGGCCGACTGGCTGCAGGGTTACGGACTGGTGGTGGTGGTCGAACACGGTAAAGGTGACATGAGCCTTTACGGCTACAACCAGAGCGCGCTGGTCAGCGTCGGCACGCAGGTGCGCGCAGGCCAACCCATCGCCCTTGTGGGCAGCAGTGGCGGTCAGGGCCGCCCGTCACTCTATTTCGAAATTCGTCGCCAGGGTCAGGCGGTCAATCCACAGCCGTGGTTGGGAAGATAAGTTTTGCTTCAATTTCGTCGAATGGTTTTCTCCGTCGTCAGCGCGCTGGCGCTGGCTGCACCAGTATACGCAGGTAAACTCGCTATCGTGATTGATGACTTCGGTTATCGTCCGCACTATGAAAATCAGGTGCTGGCGATGCCGTCGGCCATCTCTGTCGCCGTCCTTCCAAATGCGCCCCACGCGCGTGAGATGGCGACCAAAGCCCATAACAGCGGTCATCAGGTGCTGATCCACCTGCCGATGGCCCCGCTCAGCAAGCAGCCGCTGGAAAAAGACACTCTGCGCCCGGACATGAGCAGCGAGGAGATCGAGCGCATCATCCGCGACGCCTACAACAAAGTGCCGTATGCCGTAGGGCTGAACAACCATATGGGCAGCGCGATGACATCAAGCCTGTACGGGATGCTCAAAGTGATGCAGGCGCTGGAGCGTTACAACCTCTACTTCCTCGACAGCATGACCATCGGCAACAGCCAGGCGATGCGTGCCGCTCAGGGAACCGGCGTAAAGGTGATTAAGCGCAAGGTGTTCCTGGATGATACCCAGAACGAAGCCGATATCCGCATGCAGTTTAATCGCGCGGTACAGCTGGCCCGCCGCAATGGCTCAGCCATCGCCATCGGTCACCCGCACCCGTCTACCGTTCGCGTCCTGCAGCAGATGCTGCCGACCTTGCCTGCCGATATCACGCTGGTGCGTCCGAGCGATCTGCTGAACGAGCCGCAGGTAGATACCTCTACACCAAATTCTGCGCAGCCCGTCCCGACAGCGCCGCGTAATCCGTTCCGCGGCGTGAAGCGCTGTGTACCGAAGCAACCGCCTGAACCGGTCTATGCGACCCGCTTCTTCTCCGTCATCGGAGACAGCATCAGTAACAGTACCCTGGTGAAATACGTCCAGCAGCAGTGGCAGGGATGGGGTAAGAAAGCCTGACGCTTATTTCGCAATCTGAGAGTCCGTCTGCTCGTTAGCAACGGACTCTTTTTTTTCCTGATGCTGATACCAGGATTTGAAATACTTCAAAAAGCTATAGGCTGTGGCATACAGTCCCGTCGCCACCCCCACTTTGCCCTTACGCCAGGCGCCGCTAAACAGATACCATTTGAAAAAAGCCCCGATGGCGCTGATTACGCCGCGCCCTATAGAGGGCCGTATTTTTTGATGTTGAACCAGGCGGGTTGTATAACAATTTAATTTGTTAAAAAGCTCATGCAGCGTGGGAAACGTATCATGTTTTACATAACCCGGAATACGTTCACAACGGAGAAAACCTTCGACCTGATCGTCTACCGGCCTGTTATTAAACCGGGACTGTTTACGATTAAAAAGACGCACAGGATAATCAGGGGATGAAACTGGATAAATCGTCCGGACTTCTTCACCCAGAACAAACCAGTGGCGGCATATTCGCCATGCCATTCCGGGGTCTGGCTCATCGCCTGCTTTTAACGTTAAAACGGCATTAACCGTTTCCTGGTCAAGAATTTCGTCGCTGTCGATGCACAGGACCCAGTCATTGCTGGCTAAGGATATGGCATGGTTCATCTGCTCGCCATGCCAGCTAAATTTTTTATAGACAGGTAGCAGTCCAAAACTTTCACAAATATATCGTGTTTTGTCCGTACTGCCAGAATCGACCACGACAATTTCATCCGCTATTTTCAAAAGAGGCGGGATAACATCGTGCAATAATCTTTCAGAATTAAACGTTAATAAGCAGACCGTTATTTTAAACATTCTCCCACTCTCAATAGCAGCCTAAATTAATATTATTAATACTATATAAATGAGTAGAGACGATTAAAGTCCTGAATCACACTTTTCAAATAAGCACGCTTGAAATTTTGTCTAATTCTCAAGAGCAATAAAATAGAAAAATCTATTTTATTTCAACAGATTCTTTATAATGCAGTCAGATGAAGGGTAGCACACGGATTCAGACATGCCGCACAAAAGTAAAATTCTCCTCCTGGATACGGGTAAAGAATGGGGGGGAGGCACCAACAGTATGCTTGAGCTCCTGAAGCGAATCAATCGCGATAAATTCGATATTACCTGTTGTTTTTACAGTGATTATAGTCGTGCTGAAGGTGAGACAATTGGCCAGGTGCTCAACGGCATCGGCATCCCGCTCATCGTGATCCCTCAACGTCCGCAGCCGGTCTGGGCCAAATTGTTGAAGGAAGCGGGACGTAGCCTGCTGTTTTTCTCACGCAGCGCCCGCAAGGCATTGACGCGTCACGTGGATATCATGTGGCGCATCAGGCCTAACGTCAGCAAAATCGAGACCCTTTTCACGCAGGGTGGTTTCGATACGCTCTATATGAATAACCAGCCGGGCTCAAACGAGGAAGGCTATCTGGCGGCGGCGAACCTGCAGGCGCGGTTGATCCAGCACTGCCGCATTGAGCCCGTTTTAACCCCGCCGCTGGTAAAGCTGGTTAATGCCCATGCCACAAAAATCATCGCCGTCTCGCACGGCGTTGAACGCGTGTTGCTTCAGCATGGCGTCCGGCCCGAACTGTGTACGACGGTCAATAATGCCATCGACATCCACCAGCCTTTACCTGACCGACGCGCAATGCGCCAGCGCCTGAATATTGATGACGACACGTTTGTGTTCGGCAGTATTGGGTCGTTAATCCCTCGCAAAGCCAACCACCACACGCTGGAGGCGCTGGCACAGTTCAGCCAGAAGCATCCCCAGGCGAAATGGAAAATGGTGCTGGTCGGTGAAGGTGCCGAACGCCGCGCTTTAGCGGAACAGGCCCGAGCGCTGGGAATTGAAAACCACGTCATCTTCACCGGTTTTCAGAATACCCCATTTGATTACCTCGCTACGTTTGACGCCTTTATTCTGGCCTCAAAAAGCGAAGGGCTGCCGCGCGTGGTGCTGGAAGCGATGCTTCTCAATATCCCCGTGATTGGCTCTCAGGTGACCGGCACGGCAGAGTTGATTGATCATGATTCGACAGGGCTGCTCTTCCCCTGGAGCGATGTTTCACAGCTTGCACAGCATCTGGACAATATCTGGGCAGACGCGGATCTGCGGGCTCGACTGGCTGCGGCTGCATACCAGAACGTCTGTCATACCTATGCCATCGAAAACTATGTCAGCGGTGTCGAAGCCGTGCTTGGCGCGCACTAACCAAACGAGATAACTATGTTTAAATTTCTTAATGCTCGCTATCGTCATATCACCGGGCGACACAACATTCCTTACAGCTCTCTGCCCGTGACGGGCGCGCTTGCTGCGGTGGATTCTATTGTGATTCCGTGTACCGGCGCAGATTTCGTCGAAGAAGCATTACTCTCTGCCACCTTCGCGGAACGTTATGCCACCGGGGTAAGCGAAATCGTCATCGTCAGCGACCAGCCTGAATCCGCCTTTGGGGTACTGCCGCCTAAAACCCGCGTAGTGACGCTAAATCTTCCCGTTCGTGAGGAAAGCTACCGCTATAAGCAGATCTACCTCAGCCGTCTGGTGAAGCTTAACGCCCCGCTGCAGGCTCGCGGTGAAGGGGTATTGATGATCGATTCCGATCTCAACCTGCTCAAGATGCCCGAGATCAACATGGCCGATATGCACATTTACTCCAGCTTCCGTCAGGGCAAAATGATTGCCAAGCTGGACGGTGCGCCAGAGGAAAAAGTGCCGGCGTATTACAAGGAGACGGTGCGCCCGTATCTGGTCGATCACGTTAACGGCGCGTTTCTTGCGGCAACCAAAAAAACCTGGCGCCGTATCTGTCCGCTATGGCTGACGCTGTTCCAGGATACCTGGGAGCTGATGGACGACACGCAGCCGCCGACCGATCAGCTGCCGCTCGCCGCGCTGCTGGACATGCTGGATTTAAAAACGGTTAACCTGGGTGACTGGATGAACTGGCCGGTCTCGAAAAAAATTGGCGGTCAGGAAGCCGTTGTACCGAAAGAGGTGATTGGCGCGCACGGCGGCTTCCCTCTCTCTGAATGGCAGAAGTACCTTGAATCGCCGGATAACAAACTGCTGTTCAAAGGTCAGGACTACACCCGCAAGGTGCGTTACCTGACGGACGAAGAGAAAAAGAAGCAATAAAATAAGGGGCCTGAGGCCCCTTTTTGATTACTTATCCCAGCTCAGGATCACTTTTCCTGACTGGCCGGAACGCATCGCGTCGAAGCCCTGCTGGAACTCATCGATGGAGAAACGGTGAGTAATAATCGGGGACAGATCCAGACCGGACTGGATCAGCGCCGCCATCTTGTACCAGGTCTCGAACATCTCGCGGCCATAGATGCCCTTGATGAACAGCCCCTTGAAGATGACTTTGTTCCAGTCGATAGACATGTCTGACGGCGGAATACCCAGCATCGCGATACGGCCACCGTGGTTCATGGTGTCGAGCATGGTGCGGAACGCCGGTGGCGCACCGGACATCTCCAGACCCACGTCAAAGCCTTCGGTCATGCCCAGCTCTTCCATCACGTCGGTCAGGCTCTCTTTCGAGACATCCACCGCGCGGGTGACGCCCATTTTGCGTGCCAGCGACAGACGGTATTCGTTCACGTCGGTGATCACAACGTTGCGCGCGCCCACGTGCTTGGCCACAGCAGCGGCCATAATGCCGATTGGGCCCGCGCCGGAGACCAGCACGTCTTCACCGACCAGGTCGAAGGAGAGCGCCGTGTGCACCGCGTTGCCGAACGGGTCGAAGATGGAGGCCAGGTCGTCAGAGATATTGTCCGGAATTTTGAACGCGTTAAACGCCGGGATCACCAGGTATTCCGCGAAGCAGCCCGGGCGGTTTACGCCCACGCCAATGGTATTACGGCACAGGTGCGTACGCCCGCCGCGACAGTTACGGCAGTGGCCGCAGGTAATATGGCCTTCACCGGAGACGCGGTCGCCAATTTGGAAGCCTTTCACTTCCTGGCCGATACCCACCACTTCACCGACATATTCGTGACCGACAACCATCGGTACCGGAATGGTTTTCTGCGACCACTGGTCCCAGTTGTAGATGTGAACGTCAGTACCGCAGATGGCGGTTTTACGAATTTTGATCAGCAGATCGTTATGACCGACTTCCGGCTCCGGCACGTCGGTCATCCAAATCCCTTCTTCCGCTTTCAGTTTGGATAACGCTTTCATCACACGTCCTCAGGCAATTACGCCCAGCTGTTTGCCGATGCGGGTAAAGGCTTCCACCGCACGTTCAATTTGTTCAGGCGTATGCGCCGCAGACATCTGGGTGCGGATACGCGCCTGACCTTTTGGCACCACCGGGAAGAAGAACCCGGTGACGTAAATCCCTTCTTTCTGCAGTTCGCGGGCAAATTTCTGCGCGATGACCGCATCGCCCAGCATCACCGGGATGATGGCGTGATCGGCACCGGCCAGGGTGAAACCTGCGGCGCTCATTTTTTCACGGAACAGACGGGCGTTGGACCACAGGCGGTCGCGCAGCTCAGCGCCGGACTCCACCATCTCCAGTACCTTGATGGAGGCGGCAACAATGGCCGGCGCCAGGGAGTTGGAGAACAGATACGGGCGGGAGCGCTGGCGCAGCCACTCGACCACCTCTTTACGCGCGGCGGTATAGCCGCCGGACGCGCCGCCGAGCGCTTTGCCCAGCGTACCGGTGATGATGTCCACGCGGCCCATCACGTCACAGTATTCGTGGGAACCGCGGCCGTTTTCGCCGACAAAGCCGACCGCGTGTGAGTCATCGACCATCACCAGCGCGTCGTATTTATCCGCCAGGTCGCACACGCCCTTCAGGTTGGCGATCACGCCGTCCATGGAGAATACGCCGTCGGTGGCGATCAGCACGTGGCGAGCACCCGCTTCACGGGCCTCTTTCAGGCGCGCTTCCAGCTCGACCATGTCGTTGTTGGCGTAGCGGAAACGCTTCGCTTTACACAGGCGTACGCCGTCTATGATGGAGGCGTGGTTCAGGGCGTCGGAGATAATCGCATCTTCTGCGCCAAGCAGGGTCTCAAACAGACCGCCGTTGGCGTCGAAGCAGGAGGAGTACAGAATCGCGTCTTCCATTCCGAGGAAGCTCGCCAGCTTTTGCTCAAGCTGCTTGTGGCTGTCCTGCGTACCGCAGATAAAGCGTACGGAGGCCATGCCGAAACCGTGGGTGTCCATGCCGTTTTTTGCAGCGGCAATCAGCTCAGGGTGATTCGCAAGACCTAAGTAGTTGTTCGCACAAAAGTTGATCACATGGCTGCCGTCGGCAACGGTGATGTCCGCCTGCTGGGCAGACGTGATAATACGCTCTTCCTTGAACAACCCTTCCGCACGTGCGGTGTCGAGGTCGCTGTTTAACTGTTTGTAAAAATCACCACGCATTGCAATTCTCCAGACTCGGCAAATTTCGGGACATATTACCCAAACCTATAGTTCATGACGAGATGACACGTCATCTCTTGTCGTTTTTGCAGCATAAATCACGCGTACCCCTGCGCTGTGAAGGTGAATGGCTGAAGGGCAGCCATACTAATGATATGATAGAGACATTAGCGTCCGGGATTGTCCCCGGGCTCCACACTTCAAAGGTTACAGTTATGATCATCGTTACCGGCGGCGCGGGCTTTATCGGCAGCAATATTGTTAAGGCTCTCAATGACAAAGGCATCACCGACATCCTGGTGGTTGACAACCTGAAAGACGGCACCAAGTTCGTCAACCTGGTGGATCTGAACATCGCTGACTACATGGATAAAGAAGACTTCCTTATCCAGATTATGGCAGGCGAAGAGTTCGGCGAGATCGAAGCCATCTTCCACGAAGGTGCGTGTTCTTCCACCACCGAGTGGGACGGCAAGTACATGATGGACAATAACTATCAGTACTCCAAAGAGATCCTGCACTACTGCCTGGAGCGTGAAATTCCGTTCCTGTATGCCTCCTCCGCGGCAACCTACGGCGGCCGCACCTCGGACTTTATCGAATCCCGCGAGTATGAACAGCCGCTGAACGTCTACGGTTACTCCAAATTCCTGTTCGACGAGTACGTGCGTCAGGTGCTGCCAGAAGCGAACTCGCAGATCGTCGGCTTCCGTTACTTCAACGTCTACGGACCGCGCGAAGGTCACAAAGGCAGCATGGCGAGCGTGGCGTTCCACCTGAACACCCAGCTGAATAACGGCGAAAGCCCGAAACTGTTCGAAGGCAGCGACGGCTTTAAGCGCGACTTCGTTTACGTGGGCGACGTTGCCGCAGTGAACCTGTGGTTCTGGGAAAACGGCGTATCCGGCATCTTCAACCTGGGTACCGGCCGCGCGGAGTCCTTCCAGGCGGTGGCTGACGCAACGCTGGCGTATCACAAAAAAGGCAGCATCGAGTACATTCCGTTCCCTGACAAGCTGAAAGGCCGTTATCAGGCGTTCACCCAGGCTGACCTGACCAACCTGCGCGCCGCAGGCTACGACAAGCCGTTCAAGACCGTTGCCGAAGGCGTAACGGAATATATGGCCTGGCTGAACCGCGACGCATAAGTATGAAGATTCTGGTGATCGGCCCGTCATGGGTGGGCGACATGATGATGTCGCAAAGTCTCTATCGCACGCTCAAGGCGCGTTATCCCCAGGCGATAATCGACGTGATGGCACCCGCGTGGTGCCGTCCGCTGTTGTCGCGTATGCCGGAAGTGAACGAGGCGATCCCGATGCCGCTTGGCCACGGGGCGCTGGAAATCGGCAAACGCCGGAAGCTCGGTCATAGCCTGCGCGAGAAGCGCTACGATCGCGCGTATGTCCTGCCAAACTCCTTTAAATCCGCCCTTGTGCCTTTCTTTGCGGGCGTCCCACATCGCACCGGCTGGCGCGGTGAAATGCGCTACGGCCTGCTGAACGATGCGCGGGTGCTGGATAAAGAGGCCTGGCCGCTGATGGTGGAGCGCTATGTGGCGCTGGCCTACGACAAAGGCGTGATGCGCAGTGCGAAAGACCTGCCGCAGCCGCTGCTCTGGCCACAGCTTCAGGTTAACGACGGTGAAAAATCCCAGACCTGTAACGCGTTTGGTCTATCGTCTGAACGCCCGATCATTGGCTTCTGCCCCGGCGCCGAGTTCGGCCCGGCAAAACGCTGGCCGCACTACCACTATGCGGAGCTGGCGAAACAGCTGATTGACGAAGGCTACCAGATTGTCCTGTTCGGTTCGGCAAAGGACCACGAGGCAGGCAACGAAATTCTCGCGACGCTCAGTAATGAACAGCAGGCCTGGTGCCGCAACCTAGCGGGAGAAACGCAGCTTGAACAGGCGGTTATTCTGATTGCCGCCTGTGAGGCCGTGGTCAGCAACGATTCGGGCCTGATGCACGTCGCCGCCGCGCTCAACCGCCCGCTGGTGGCGCTGTATGGCCCAAGTAGCCCGGACTTCACGCCCCCGCTTTCTCATAAAGCGCGCGTCATCCGCCTGATCACCGGCTATCACAAAGTACGCAAGGGCGATACCGCAGAAGGCTACCATCAGAGCCTGATCGACATTACGCCAGAGCGCGTTCTCGAAGAGCTTAACGAACTGCTGTTGAGCGAAGAAGGATAACGAATGCGGGTACTGATCGTTAAAACCTCTTCGATGGGCGATGTTCTGCATACGCTCCCGTCACTGACGGACGCGATGCGTGCCGTTCCCGGCATTCGTTTTGACTGGGTGGTGGAGGAAGGCTTCGCGCAGATCCCCACCTGGCATGAATCGGTTGACCGCGTGATCCCGGTGGCGATCCGCCGCTGGCGCAAAGCGTGGTTCTCCGCGCCGATTAAAGCCGAACGCAAAACCTTCCGTGAGGCGGTGCAGGCGCAGCGATACGACGCTATCATCGATGCTCAGGGGCTGGTGAAAAGCGCCGCGCTGGTGACGCGTCTGGCACATGGCGTAAAGCACGGCATGGACTGGCATACCGCCCGCGAACCGCTGGCGAGCCTGTTCTATAACCGTCGCCACCACATCGCAAAGCAACAGCATGCCGTAGAACGTACCCGCGAGCTGTTTGCAAAAAGCCTGGGCTATGCGAAACCGGAAACCCAGGGCGACTACGCCATTGCGCAGCACTTTTTGCGCAATACAGATCCCTGTGCTCAGCCTTATCTTGTCTTCCTGCATGCCACAACGCGCGACGATAAACACTGGCCGGAAACGCACTGGCGAAGCCTGATTGAACTAATGCAACCTACCGGCATCCATATTAAACTGCCCTGGGGCGCTGAACATGAGCGGCAGCGTGCAGAGCGTCTGGCAGCAGGTTTTTCACACGTCGAGGTATTGCCGAAACTCACGCTGGCGCAGGTTGCCGCGCAGCTGGCGGGAGCGAATGCTGTTGTTTCCGTTGATACAGGTTTAAGCCATTTAACCGCGGCGCTGGATCGTCCGAATATTACGATTTTTGGTCCGACCGATCCCGGATTGATCGGGGGTTACGGTAAAAACCAGCATCAGATGGTCAGCCCGACCCAGCAAACGAAGGATATCAGCGCAGATGCTATTTTTTCATTTTTACAGGGCAGCCGTTGGCTTTCCAACAGGGATATCTAACGCATGAGTTACGTATTTCTGCTGATTTTACTCTTTCCGGTGAAGCTTATCCGGAAGCTGTTCCGCAAAGAGACAGGTAAAAACCTGGTCATTCAGACAGCAAAAATCGGCGATTTTGTTAATGCAACGCCCCTTCTGGCATACCTGCAAAAAAGCGACGTGCTCATCAGTCGTAGCGTGGGTGCGCTGGCGAAGCATGATGAGACGATCGATGAGATTTTTTTTATCGAGCAGCATAAGCGTAACCTGTGGCGAAAGCTGGTCTTTGCCTGCTGGATCATGAACCGCTATGACAATGTCTATCTTCTGCAACCTAACAGCGTGAACCTCTTTTTCGCCTCCGCGTGTAACGCTAAAAACAAACAGTTTTTAAGCACATACACGCGCAGATGGTATCACGGTATTTTCTATGCAACGGCAGACGGTACTGTTGAACACGGTAAGAAGACTCTTTCAGTCACGAACTATCTCAAACTGGCCGATCGCACCTTAACCTGGCAAGACTCGCCAAAGCACGCCACAAAGCCACTTTTCAAACCTGCGACCTATCCGGCAATCCTCGATAAACCCGGCGTGATCCGCATTGGTATCAGCGTAGCCGCCGGGAATAAAGCGAAAACCGTTCCGCCGGTCATCTGGAAGCAAATTGCCGATCGTCTCGCCGACCTGCCCTGCGAATTTTATGTGTTTGGCGCCCCAAATGAACAATCGTGGATGGATGATATCACCCGCGCTTACGGTGAACTGCCCAACTTTATTAACCTGATTGGCAAAATCTCGCTTGAAGAGCTGCCGTGGGCCATTTCTAAAATGGATTGCTATATCGCGTCTGACTCGGGGAATGTCTATATTGCTGATGCTGTTGATGTACCAGTGGTATTGCTGTTTGGGCCTTGTTGTCACTATGAACAACGTCCGCTGGGCAACGTATTGCTGATTGGTAATGATGACAACATTTGCTCATATGTTTTTGAAACACGATATTACTTCTCACAGAGCCGGGAAGAACTCTTCGCTGTAACAGACGAAGCGCTACGTGAACTCAAACACTTCATTTGCGAGTTACCCACAATTAATACAGACGCATACTCCTTTGATGCTCAGGGAAACTAATTATTATGGCTTTTCTAAGCATCATTATTGCCGCGCATAACGCCAAAGATACGCTTCACACTACGCTAGAAAGCCTGCAAAACGCGATTGAGGGTGCGGGGGATGATGTAGAGATCATTATCTTTAACGACAGTTCAAACGACTCAACGCAGGATATTATTGAAGCGTGGCTGCCAATGCTTCCGAATGCGCAATCCCGATACGTCGAGTACCGTAACGTAGGCCATGTTCGAAACAGTGCCCTCTCGCTGGCCACAGGTGAATACATTACCATGCTGGATAGCGATGACCGGATGAAACCGGGCAGCATCAGGGACGCGGTGGCGTTTCTCAAATCAGAGCGCCCTGATATGCTCCTGACGCGCCTGCTGGAAATTCGCGACACCAAAAAAATGACAGCCGACTGGCAGGGGTTCTCTCCTGTTGCTTTGTCACAACATGAGGCAATAAAGCGGTTCCTGCAGCACAAAGATTTTCAGGCACATCTCATCGGGCAATTCATTCATCGGGAATTGTATGTGAATAACCCGATTCCTTCGATGGTCTGCTATGAAGATTTTGCCGTGTTTCCCGGCATGCTGATGCAATCGAGTAAAATAGTCTATCAGCGTCAGGGACATTATTATTACATCAAACGTAACGACAGTTTGTCGAGCCGTCTCGACGCCAGTAAAATCGCTACGCTGGTTGATTGCACATTACAAATGGAAGAAACATTCCCTCGTTCTTTTAAGCATCTTGTTAATTGTCACTGGTTTGATATCTACAGAAACCACCGGCAGCATCTGACTGACCTGCAACTCAAACTGGTTAAACAGCGGGTCAATGCACTTTATTCTCTCTCTTTCTTCTTTACCAGAGATGTACGTTTCAGCTACAAAAAAAGGGTCATTGAGGCATTATGGAAAAAGTAAAACTGCGGCTTTATCAGCTGACGCTGATTTTGAGCCTTATTTCGCTTGCGCTGGCGCTGCTGAGTTCAGGTAAGCAGCGAGAGTTTTTCTATATTGCGATTTATGCCAGCATTATCGGCTTAGCGTGCGAATATAAAAAAATCACAATGCGTCCTTTTTCTATCGCATTGCCGATTTTATTGATCGGCCTGCTTAATCTTGGCTGGTATCTGGTGTATGAATATCATAGCGAAGGTCTGAACGTTTATAGCGATTATCTCGGTGCAAGTAAAAAATTAATTCTGGCAAGTATTCTCATTTTTTATCTTGACCGGTTTAAGTCTTATATTGATAAAGCATCCTTCCAGAAATATTTTTTATACGCCTCTGGTGCAGGGTTTATACTCGCCACTGGCTATGGCTTATGGCAGGCTTCACAGGGTATGGGGCGTATCGAGATGGCCATAAACCGTGCGACCGTGTCGGCCTATGTTTATTCTGTATTGTCACTGGCGTTTGTATACAGCCTTTATCTAGAGAAAAATATCAAACTGTATGTAGCCGCAGGACTCATCATCTTAATATCTTATTTCGTCATTCTTCTAACGGGCACCCGTGCCGCAATGGGGTTATATCTACTCCTGGCGATTGTACTCACGCTTTATCACTTCAGAAGAATCCACCTTAAATCTACGCTGATTTTCTTATGTATTGTGGCGGGTATTGTTATCGTTAGCTACAAGCCATTAATCTTACCTAAGATACAACAAACACAAGCTGAAGTTGAAAGTTATCAGAAAGGCTATGATGCAACCTCACTCGGCGCACGTTTTTCTATGTGGAGTGTTGGCATTCAAAACGGGCTGGCCCATCCTTTAGGGCAGTCAGTTGAAGACCGAGAAATATGGACACAGCAATATGTGAAAAATGGGCACCCACACCTCGCGGCTGCACTCGAGTTTATCAGGGTGCATCTGCACAATGAGTTTATTGAAAAATATTCTCTGCAGGGGATCCCAGGGCTGGCGATATTAGTGTTTTTCTATATATCGATGATCGTTTACGCCCTTAAAAACAGAAATGGCCTGCTGCTGACGACCATGCTTCTTTTATTACTCTATGGCCTGACTGACGTCATACTGTTGAGTTCTGAGGCTTTAATCTTCTTTGTCACCGTGTTTGCGCTGAGTACCCCTTTTTCGCAAACCAGGCAACGCTAATGATAATGCCCGCCTGGCGGGCATTATTTTTTCTTGTATTGATAAAACTCCGCCAGCGTCATCCCTACCGTCTTATCGGATAACCAGCTAAAGAGCGTTTCTAAATCCTGATACAACCCTTCAATCGCCGCCTCATCTTTAAACGTCGGGCTTCCGCCAGGCATAAATTCCGACGAATGAAGCATAAACTCCACGTACTCACTTCCCTGCGACAGGCTTTGCTGTGCGACCTGAATCATTTGCGCCGCATTCCCACCGGACGGTCTTAGCCAGTTCACAGAGGGAGAGCGGTATTTACCGCGAAGCCTGTCGTAACCCTGTTTGATCGTGTTCAACCACGCCGGGTGTTTATACTGAATGCTCATCGGCACTTCGAGTAATGGGCTATGGCCTGCCCGGGAAATATTGTCTAAATCCATGAAATAGGCGTGGTCGGGGAAATGCTGATAATCCGTTCCGCCATTACCCTGTGGGGCGCCTTTCGCATTGCGCCAGTTCACGCGTGGCGTCACGGAGCAATCCACCTGGTAGCCCAGTTCAACGAGCAATTTTGCGTAGCGACTGTCAAATGCCCAACGTCCGGCACGGTGGCTTAACATTTTGGTCTGGAAGGTCTCTTCCAGCAGGCGTGTCATGAACAGCACTTTTTCGCGCATCACCTCATCCGAAAATTCAACCAGATAAGGCTGCCATCGCCAGTCATCGCCCGTGAGATCGTGCTCCGGCGGGCTATTCCATGCGTGAAGGTGCATTCCCACCTCCCCCTGACCGCGGGCGATTGCGTCCCTGGCGAATTCGATGAAAACGGGTTCGATCGCCATCTCGTAATTGGTCAGCCACACGGGCTTAAAGCCGAAACGCTCACAAAGCGCCTGGAAACGCGCCAGATAACGCGCATTTTCCGTTTTAATGACGCGGTGATTTTGCCAGAGATTATCGCCCTCAGTATCAATTGTGATGATAAACGCTGGTTTGTTCATAATGAGTCCGCAAGACAGGAAAGTTAGCGCTATGTTACGCACTCTCCAAAGCATGAGTAAACCCTTCCAGGGAAATTACTGAGATTATGGAGAAAGAGTGCAAGTCGCTATCAGGTCTATTAGAATTGCCATCAGTACAACGCCGATAAGATGATGATGAATAACTTACCTGACACACCTGATTTGCGCATTTTACTTATCAAACTCCGCCATCATGGCGACATGTTGCTGACCACTCCCGTCATTGATTCGCTACGTCAAAAATGGCCGCAGGCGCAGATTGATGTCCTGCTGTATGAAGAAACGCGCGATATGCTCGCCGCGCATCCGGCGATCGGTACAATTTATGGAATCGATCGTAAATGGAAACAGCTTGGCACGCTCAAGCATCTTCAAAAAGAGTGGCAGTTGCTGCGTGCGTTAAGAAATCAGCATTATCATCTGGTGATTAACTTGGCCGATCAATGGCGTAGCGCGATCGTCACCCGTTTCACCGGTGCACCCGTTCGCCTCGGATTCGCGTTTAACAAACGCAACAGTGCATTCTGGCGTTTTTGTCACACCGATCTGGTCTCTGTCGACGGCCACAAATCCCTGCATACGGTCGAACAGAATCTTTCCATTTTGGCGCCATTACCGGTCGCGCCGCAGCCTGCCGTCACCATGGCTTACACCGCAGAAGACTGGCATCATGCCCGCCAAAAGCTGACGCAGACGGCCGTGGGCGACAGCTATATCGTGATCCAGCCGACGTCCCGCTGGTTCTTTAAATGCTGGAGCGAAGACAAAATGGCGCAAACCATTACTGCACTGCAGCAGGATGGTCATACGGTTGTGCTCACCGCGGGGCCGGATAAAAAAGAGCTGGCGATGATCGATCGCATTCTCGCCGCCTCGCCGAAGACGGGAGTCGTCTCGCTGGCGGGCCAGCTAACGTTGCGCCAGCTGGCCTCACTCATCGATCATGCGCGTCTTTTTATCGGCGTTGACTCCGTTCCAATGCATATGGCCGCCGCGCTGCAAACACCCTGCGTGGCGCTGTTTGGTCCTTCTAAACTCACGTTTTGGTCTCCATGGCAAGTCAACGGTGAAGTCATCTGGGCCGGCGATTACGGCCCTTTACCCGATCCGGATGCCATTGATACCAAAACGAAAGAACGCTATCTCGACGCCATTCCCGTTGATGCTGTCGTCTCCGCCGCAAGGAGATATCTGTCATGAAACACCATCGTCTGGCCATTGTTCGACAAAAGTATCGCCCTGATGGCGGAGCGGAACGCTTCGTTTCGCGCGCTCTCACCGCGCTGAGCAATCAGAACCTTGAGCTCAACGTCATCACGCGTGAGTGGCAGGGAGAGAAGCAAGACGACTGGCATATCCATATTTGCAACCCTCAAAAATGGGGCCGCATCAGTCGAGAGCGCGGATTTGCACAGGCCGCGCGCGCGCTGTGGCAGCAACAGCAGTTTGATATTGTTCAAAGCCATGAGCGCATCCCGGGTTGTGATATCTATCGCGCGGGTGATGGGGTGCATCGTCGCTGGCTGCTTCAGCGCGCGCGCATTTTACCTGCCTGGCGTGCGCAAATGCTGATGTATGACCGCTATCACCGCTACGTGATGCGTGCGGAACGGGAAATGTATCAGGCGCCTGAGTTGAAAGCCGTAATCTGTAATGCGGAGATGATCAAACGCGAAATCGTTGAAGACTTTGATATTGACGCAAATAAAATTCATGTGATTTATAATTCTATTGATTCCAGCCGCTTCGTTCCGGCCCAGGAGGCACAGCGTGCGATGCTGCGCCAGCAATTTGGTTTGCCAGCCGATGCCGTTGTGTTCTGTTTTGTTGGCTCAGGGTTTGAACGAAAAGGATTAGCCAGCGCCATACGCGCTATCGCTGGAACATCAGCCTGGCTGATTGTGGTTGGGCAAGATAAAGCAGAGCGTCGTTATCGCGACCTCGCCCGTTCGTTAGGCTGCGAGGGGCAAATCCGTTTCCTGGGGGTGCAAAAAGAAACTCTGCCTTTTTATCAGCTATCCGATGGTTTACTGTTGCCAACGCTGTATGATCCCTTTCCTAACGTCATTCTTGAAGCGATGGCCTGCGGCTTGCCCGTCATTACTTCAGAGAGTTGCGGTGGTGCAGAGTTTATTCAACAAGGCCAGAACGGATTTTATTGTGACGCACTTGATATCAGTACATTGAAGGAAGCGGTAGCCGCCATTCCTTCACTGGAAAAAAATAACAATATGGGACGAGCGGCACGTGAACGTGTAAAAGACGCCACTCCCGAAAAACTATCAAGTCAGCTTATTACGCTTTATCAAAAATTACTGGATTAAAAATGCGCATCCTAATGATTATTGATGGTTTACCCGGTGGAGGAGCTGAAAAAACGGTTCTTACACTCTCCCGTGGATTAATAGAAATGGGACATCAGGTCTCTCTATTCTCTCTGCGGAAAGTGTGCGACTACGCCATCCCGGAAGGCATCGATTATCGGGTTGTTCAGGACACATGTA
Source organism: Enterobacter sp. 302C9 (assembly GCF_034106085.1). Lineage (NCBI taxonomy): Bacteria > Pseudomonadati > Pseudomonadota > Gammaproteobacteria > Enterobacterales > Enterobacteriaceae > Enterobacter > Enterobacter sp. 302C9. The sequence goes on along the minus strand of NZ_JAWNBW010000012.1, from coordinate 50,041 downwards.
AAAAACCGTGGCGAAAGCTGACGGAAATCCCACGCCGCGCCCAACTGCTGGATCAGGCGATTGAGCGAGCTGAGCGCAGCGGCAAATTTGATGTGGTGTTCTCTCACCTGCACAAAACCGACCGCATTGTGTCGCACTGCCGCGCGCTGGAACGTGATAAAGTCTGGTTCTGCGTGCACGGCATGTTCTCGTTTTCCTATCTTCGCCATCGCAGCGGACTTTCGCGCTGGTTTAAACATCTTAAAATCCGTCATACCTACGAAAACCGCAACGTTGTCGCCGTCTCAGGCGCCGTGTTGACAGATCTTTCCGAAACGCTGGCGCTCAATCTTCGACGCAAAGCGGTTATCCATAATCCTTTCGATATTCCTGAAATTCAGCGTCTGGCGGATGCGCCCTTCGAGATGCAGGGAAAGGATTACATTATTCATGTTGGCCGCTTCCATGAGCACAAACGCCACGACCGACTCTTACGTGCGTTCGCCCTGAGTAAAATTGACACCACGCTGGTCATGATGGGTAATGGATCTGACGTTCAAATTCAAAAACTCAAGCAGCTTGCTGCCGAGCTGGGTATTGAAAACAAAACGGTTTTCCGCCCGTTCGAGTCCAATCCCTATCCCTGGATTAAAGGGGCACGCCTTTTAGTGTTAAGTTCTGACTGCGAAGGTTTTGGTAATGTGCTGGTCGAAGCCATTATCTGCCAGACGCCACCGGTCAGTACAAATTGCCCCGGAGGCCCTGCCGAAATCCTCACCGGCGCTTTAGCGCGCGGGCTGGCAGAGTTAAATGACGAGTCACTGGCAAAAACGCTGGCGGATATTTATACCGCCCCGCCGGTCGTTGGCGATACAACCATCGCGTCGTTCGGTATCAATGCCATTTGCCAGCAATATGTTGCTCTGGTCGACAATCAAAAATAATCAGGTTTCTTATGCAAAATTCAGCCCCATTGTTAAGCGTGGTGGTTGCCGTTTATAACGGTGAAGCTTTCCTGGATCAGTTCTTTACCTGCCTTGTCAATCAACGCATCGACAGCATGGAAGTCATCATTGTCAATGACGGCTCTACTGACCGCTCGATGGAGATCGTCGAAAACTGGCGAGAAAAACTGCCGCAGCTGCAGGTCATAGAACAGCAAAACCAGGGCGTATCCATCGCGCGTAACACCGGTCTGGCCGTTGCGACGGGTCAATATCTCTCTTTCCCGGATATTGATGATGTCTTTAAACCCGGCATGTACCAGCGCCTGCTGGATATGGCCGTCACGCAGGATCTGGATGTCGCCACCTGTAACGGGAACTACGTCTGGGAGAATAACAAGAAACCCTCGCGCCCGATCTTCCCTGAAGACAAACTGGCTTCGACTGGGGTCATGGCTGGCCCTGCGTGGTTAAAAATGGCGCTGGACTCTCGTAAATTCCTTCACGTCACCTGGCTGAACATCTATCGCCACGACTTTATCCGTAAACACAATTTCCATTTCGAACCCGGCCTGCGCCATCAGGATATTCCGTGGACCACCGAAGTGCTGCTCGCGGCAGAGCGGGTTCAGTACACCAGTGAACGTTATTACGACTACTACATTCACTCTGCATCGGTGTCCCATATGCCGGACAATGACGACACGCTGATTCGTTCCGCGCGTCACTACATGAAAATCCTGCAGATGCTCGATGCCATCAATCAGCGCTACCCGGATAAAGTTAAAGGGATCCCTGCATGCCACTGGCAAATTGCCAAAGAGGGGCTGGGCATTATTCACACCTTCGACAACATGAAGGATGAGAAGAAGAAATCAATGATTATTAAAGAGTTCTTCGAAACAGGCATCTGGAAACTCATCTGGAAAAGTGCAAAAAGTCCGCGTCTGCGCTGGCGGCTGGGTCGACGTTATTTCCGTTTGAAACGGTATCTGGCATAAGAGATAGCTTTACCTGGCCTAAATGCTTAGAATTTGCCCGCCGAAACTAAAAAAACGGATAATCGCTTGGAATTGTTGTATACCGCTCTGCTCTACATCATTCAGCCACTGGTGTGGCTGAGACTGTTGCTTCGTAGCCGGAAAGCGCCTGCGTATCGTAAACGCTGGGCTGAACGCTATGGCTTCTGCCGCAATAAAGTCGTACCGGACGGTATTTTGCTGCATTCCGTTTCTGTCGGTGAAACGCTGGCGGCGATCCCGCTGGTTCGCGCCCTGCGTCACCGCTACCCTTCGCTGCCAATCACCGTCACGACGATGACGCCAACCGGCTCGGAGCGCGCGTTATCCGCTTTCGGTAAAGACGTGCAGCACGTCTATCTGCCTTACGATCTGCCCTGCGCCATGAATCGTTTCCTGAATACCGTTCGCCCGAAGCTGGTGATCGTGATGGAAACCGAACTGTGGCCGAATATGATTTCCGCCCTGCATGCCCGTAAAATCCCGCTGGTCATTGCCAACGCCCGCCTTTCAGAGCGCTCGGCGAAAGGTTACGGCAAGCTGGGTAAGTTTATGCGCCGCCTGCTGAGCAAAATTACGCTGATTGCCGCGCAGAACGAAGAGGATGCGGCACGCTTTATCGCGCTGGGCCTGAAACGCAACCAGCTTGCGGTAACGGGCAGCCTGAAATTTGATATTTCCGTTACCCCGGAACTCGCCGCCCGTGCGATCACGCTGCGTCGCCAGTGGGCCCCGCGTCGTCAGGTCTGGATTGCCACCAGTACTCATGATGGCGAAGAAGAGATCATTCTGCAGGCTCACCGCAAGCTGCTGGAAAAATTCCCTGATTTACTGCTGATCCTCGTGCCTCGCCATCCGGAGCGTTTTAAAGATGCCCGTGAAATGGTCCAGAAAGGCGGATTCAGCTTCACGCTGCGCAGCAGCGGTGAAATTCCTTCCGGCAGCACCCAGGTGGTGATTGGCGATACGATGGGCGAGCTGATGCTGCTGTACGGAATCGCTGACCTCGCGTTTGTCGGTGGCAGCCTGGTCGAGCGCGGCGGTCATAACCCGCTGGAGCCGGCAGCCCACGCCATTCCGGTACTGATGGGACCACACACGTTTAACTTCAAAGATATCTGCGCGAAATTACAGCAGGCCGATGGTTTAATTACCGTGACCGATGCGGATTCGGTGGTTAAAGAGGTATCGACCCTTCTGACTGACGAAGATTATCGCCTGTGGTACGGGCGTCATGCCGTCGAAGTGCTGCACCAGAACCAGGGCGCGCTGACCCGACTGCTGCAGCTTCTGCAACCTTATCTGCCCCAGCGGAGCCACTGATGTCAACGCGCCTGTCGGTCGTCATGATCGCCAAAAACGCCGCCGACCTGCTTCCGGATTGCCTGGCGTCGGTTGCCTGGGCTGACGAGATAGTCATTCTCGACTCCGGAAGTACAGACAACACGGTGGACGTTGCCCGGGCAGCGGGCGCAAAAGTCTTTGTCGACGCTGACTGGCAGGGCTATGGCATCCAGCGCCAGCGCGCGCAGGGGTATGCCACAGGTGATTATGTCCTGATGCTCGACACCGACGAACGCATCACGCCTGAGCTTCAGCAGGCCATTCAGGCGGTGATTTCCTCGCCCCAGCCTGGCGCCGTATACAGCATTGCCCGCCGCAACTACTTCCTTGGCCGTTTTATGCGCCACAGCGGCTGGTATCCTGACCGCGTGATGCGCCTCTACGAGCGCGAGCGGTATCAATACAACGACAATCTGGTGCATGAATCCCTGAGCTGCGATAGCGCCCAGGTCATTCCCCTGACGGGCGATTTGCTGCACCTGACCTGTCGTGATTTCGCGAGCTTCCAGCGTAAACAGCTCAACTATGCCACCGCATGGGCTCAGGAGCGTCACCAGCGCGGCAAGAAGGCCTCGCTGACGGGTATCTTCACCCACACGCTGGGCGCGTTCCTGAAAACGCTGCTGCTGCGTGGTGGCGTGCTGGACGGTAAGCAGGGCTGGTTACTCGCGGTAGTGAATGCCCAGTATACTTTCAACAAATACACCGAGCTGTGGGCGCTCTGCCGCGGCTACTCAGAGAAAACGTGAGCCATGAGCACAAAAGCGATTTATCCGGGTACCTTCGATCCGATCACCAACGGTCATCTTGATATCATCACCCGTGCGGCGTGCATGTTCGACAAGGTGATCCTGGCCATTGCCGCCAGCCCCAGCAAAAAGCCGATGTTTGACCTCAACGAGCGGGTACAGCTCGCCACCGATGCCATTTCGCACCTGCCGAATGTTGAGGTGGTCGGGTTTAGCGACCTGATGGCTAACTTCGCCCGCGCTCAGCAGGCAAACATTCTTATCCGTGGTTTACGCGCGGTGGCAGACTTCGAGTATGAGATGCAGCTGGCGCACATGAACCGCCACCTGATGCCGGAGCTGGAGAGCGTGTTCCTGATGCCCTCCAAAGAGTGGTCGTTTATCTCTTCCACGCTGGTAAAAGAGGTGGCGCGTCATCACGGCGATGTCACCCATTTCCTGCCGACGAACGTCCACCAGGCATTGATGGAAAAGCTAAAGTAGCCTTATTTCTGGCACTGACGGCAGTAGAACGTGGCGCGCTGGGCGTGCTTCGTGGCAATCACTGGCGTGCCGCAGACTCTGCACGGTTCGCCTTTACGGCCATACACCTGCAGCTCCTGGGCAAAATAGCCCGGCTTGCCGTCACTTTGCAGGAAGTCCTTCAACGTTGTCCCGCCCTGCTCAATCGAGCGAAGTAATACGGCTTTAATCACCCGGACCAGCAGCTCGCACTCCTGCGCCGACAGCGAAGAGGCCAGCCGATCGGGATGGATCCCCGCCGCAAACAGCGATTCGCTGGCGTAGATATTCCCCACGCCGACCACCAGCTTGTTATCCATCAGCCAGGGCTTAATCGGGCTTTTCTTCTTCGCACACTTCGCCTTGAGGTATTCTGCGTTAAACGCGTCTGAGAGCGGCTCCGGGCCCAGATGCGCCAGCACGTTATGCCCTTCCAGCTCCTTCGTCCACAGCCACGCGCCAAAGCGCCGTGGGTCGGTGTAACGGAGCACTTTGCCGTTGCTCATCACCAGATCGACGTGGTCGTGCTTTTCCGCAGGCAGTTCTTCGGTAAGAATGCGCAGGCTCCCGGACATCCCCAGGTGGATAATAATCCAGCCGTCGGGCAGTTCCAGCAGCAGGTATTTCGCGCGACGCTGTACGCTAAGGACGGGTTTATCGCTCAGGGCATGGATCTCATCGGACACCGGCCAGCGCAGACGTCCATTGCGGACCACCGCGTGAAGAATCGTCGCGCCGACCAGATGGGGCTCAATGCCGCGACGGCTGGTTTCTACCTCAGGTAATTCAGGCATGGTTCCTCCGTTGAGATGCAGAATGCAAAAAACCCCGCAGTTGCGGGGTTTTTCGATACAAGGAGACTAAAATTATTTGATTTTAGCTTCTTTGTACAGTACGTGCTGGCGTACAACTGGATCGAATTTTTTCAGTTCCAGTTTTTCCGGCTTAGTACGTTTGTTCTTCGTGGTGGTGTAGAAGTGACCTGTACCAGCAGAAGAAACCAGCTTGATTTTCTCGCGAATACCTTTAGCCATGATTTATTTCCTCTTTAAGTACTTAGTACTTTTCGCCACGGGCACGCAGTTCGGACAGAACTGTATCGATGCCTTTCTTATCGATTACACGCATACCTTTAGCAGATACGCGCAGGGTGACAAAACGCTTCTCGCTCTCAACCCAGAAACGGTGAGAGTGCAGGTTCGGCAGGAAACGGCGTTTAGTCGCGTTCAGTGCGTGGGAACGGTTGTTACCGGTCACCGGACGCTTGCCAGTAACTTGGCAGACTCGGGACATGTCTATTCTCCAAAAATCAAATTAGCTCGAGCTTCGTATGGGGTATCGGCGCCTCGTCAGGCTTTACAGCCCGGTCATCGCATAGTTCTAAGTGAACTCTCGATTGCCAGGCCCAAATGCCAAACCCGAGATTCTCAAAGGTGGCGTAGTATACGCTGACTCGGCGGTGTGCTCAAGTCCCGAACAGACAAAGATCCCGATGGATCGCGAGAAATAGCCTAAATCCAGCCATGTTCTGCGAAAGAAATGTACTCACCGCGGCCAATTATTAGATGGTCCAGCACACGAATGTCCATGAATTGACAGCATTTGATAATGCGTTCGGTGATTTCTTTGTCCGCTCTGCTCGGTTCTGCACAGCCAGAGGGGTGATTATGCGCGAGGATCACGCCCGCTGCATTCACTTTTATCGCTTCCCGCACAATTTCACGCGGATGCACCTCAACGTGACTCAATGTGCCCGCAAAGAGACAGCTATGTTTCAGCACCCGATTTCTGTTATCGACAAAGATCACCATAAAGATCTCGCGTTCGATATCGGTTAACTGGCTTTGCAGGAATTCGCGCGTCATCGCGGGCGTCAGGATCGGATCTTCCTTCTCCATGCGGACATTGTAAAAACGGCGGGCAAGTTCAGCAATGCCCCTCAGCTGGGCATATTTCGCCACGCCAATTCCCTCAACGTGCTTAAACTGCGCCAGATCGGCGGTCAATAAACCGTACAGCGAACCGAAATGTGCTATCAGCTCTTTTGCCAGCGTAAATACCGTTTTTCCGGGCGTTCCGGTACGTAAAAAGAGCGCCAGCAGTTCATCGTCTTTTAACAGGGTGACGCCATAGCGCAGCAGTTTTTCGCGCGGCAGCAGCTCCTCATCCTCTTCTTCCATGCTCTTTCTCCCCTTTTTAACCTCATGCTGCCACAGGCCAATCCGTCGCTCGACAGCCACATTGCGTTCTTGCGTAGCGCCTCGCAAAGTGGACGAAGGACAAAATCACCCCGCTTTGGGGATTGTGATAAAATGCCCGCTCTCTGGTGAAACCCAACAGGAAAGAATCATGATGAGCCTGGCCGGTAAAAAAATCGTTCTTGGCGTGAGCGGCGGCATTGCTGCTTATAAAGCGCCGGAGCTGGTGCGTCGTCTGCGCGAGCGCGGAGCTGACGTGCGGGTCGCGATAACCGAAGGCGGTAAAGCCTTTATCACTCCCCTGAGCCTGCAGGCCGTTTCAGGATACCCGGTATCTGACAGCCTGCTCGATCCGGCCGCCGAAGCCGCGATGGGCCATATTGAGCTGGGAAAATGGGCAGACCTGGTTATCCTCGCTCCCGCCACGGCTGATTTAATCGCTCGGGTGGCAGCCGGTATGGCAAACGACCTGGTCTCCACCATTTGTCTGGCCACCCCTGCGCCTGTTGCCGTCGTTCCTGCCATGAACCAGCAGATGTACCGTAACGCGGCCACCCAGCACAATCTGGAGACGCTGGCCTCACGCGGCCTGCTTATCTGGGGTCCGGACAGCGGCAGCCAGGCCTGCGGCGACGTTGGCCCGGGCCGCATGCTTGACCCGCTGACGATTGTTGATATGGCCGCAGCCCATTTTTCGCCTGTCAACGATCTGCAACATCTCAACATCATGATTACCGCGGGCCCCACGCGCGAGCCGCTGGATCCGGTGCGCTACATCACCAACCACAGCTCCGGCAAAATGGGCTTTGCGATTGCCGCCGCCGCCGCAAGGCGTGGCGCGAACGTCACGCTGGTGAGCGGCCCGGTATCGCTGCCTACCCCTGCGTTTGTGAAACGAATTGACGTGACCACCGCGCTGGAGATGGAAGCCGCCGTGCAGGCACATGCGCAAAGCCAGCAGATTTTTATCGGCTGTGCGGCCGTCGCAGACTATCGTGCCGAGACGATCGCCGAGGCTAAAATTAAAAAGCAAGGCGATGAATTAACACTAAAAATGGTGAAAAACCCGGACATTGTTGCCGGCGTCGCCGCACTAAAAAGCCATCGTCCATACGTTGTTGGGTTTGCCGCAGAAACGAATAATGTGGAAGAATATGCCCGGCAAAAACGTACCCGCAAAAACCTCGATTTGATTTGCGCGAACGACGTATCGCTGGCCACACAAGGATTTAACAGCGACAGCAACGCACTGCACCTTTTCTGGCAGGATGGAGATAAAGTCTTACCGCTTGAGCGCAAGGAACTCCTGGGCCAACAATTACTGGACGAGATCGTTACCCGTTATGATGAAAAAAATCGACGTTAAGATTCTGGACCCGCGTGTTGGCGAGCAATTCCCGCTGCCAACCTATGCCACCTCCGGCTCTGCCGGTCTTGACCTGCGCGCCTGTCTCGATGACGCCGTAGAACTGGCTCCGGGTGCCACTACCCTGGTTCCAACTGGCCTGGCAATTCACATTGCTGACCCGTCTCTGGCAGCAGTGATCCTGCCGCGTTCTGGTCTGGGCCATAAGCACGGCGTTGTGCTGGGTAACCTGGTCGGCCTGATCGACTCCGACTACCAGGGTCAGCTGATGGTCTCCGTCTGGAACCGCGGTCAGGACAGCTTCACCATTGAACCTGGCGAACGTATCGCCCAGATGGTCTTTGTACCGGTGGTACAGGCAGAATTTAACCTGGTGGCAGACTTTGACGCCACCGACCGTGGCGAAGGCGGCTTCGGCCATTCCGGGCGCAAATAACGGCCCGAAAGACACGTATCTCACAGCGTCATAATGCAATAACAAACCGCAAACGCCCGTTTGCGGTCGCTGTGTGGATGCCAGCCTGGCAAGTGCTTATTTTCAGGGGTATTTTGTAACATGGCAGAAAAACAAACCGCGAAAAGGAATCGTCGCGAAGAAATACTTCAATCTCTGGCTCTGATGCTTGAATCCAGCGATGGCAGTCAACGCATCACCACCGCTAAACTGGCCGCCTCTGTAGGCGTGTCTGAGGCGGCGCTGTACCGTCATTTCCCGAGCAAGACCCGGATGTTTGACAGCCTGATCGAGTTTATTGAAGACAGCCTGATCACGCGCATCAACCTGATTCTGAAAGACGAAAAAGACACGACCGCGCGTCTGCGTCTGATTGTGCTGTTAATCCTGGGCTTCGGTGAACGCAATCCGGGCTTAACCCGTATCCTCACCGGCCACGCGCTGATGTTTGAACAGGACAGACTGCAGGGCCGCATAAACCAGCTTTTCGAGCGTATTGAAGCGCAGCTGCGCCAGGTACTGCGCGAAAAGAAAATGCGTGAAGGCGAAGGTTATACCATCGATGAGACGCTGCTGGCGAGCCAGATCCTGGCGTTTTGTGAAGGGATGCTCTCCCGCTTTGTGCGCAGCGAGTTCAAATACCGTCCAACGGACGATTTTGACGCCCGCTGGCCGTTAGTGGCTGCTCAGTTGCAGTAATCCGTAAGCCCGGTAAGCGTAGCGCCACCGGGCAATTTAATTACACCCCGAACTCTTCCCGGTACGCACGTACCGCCGCCAGATGGTCCGCCATCTCAGGCTTCTCTTCCAGATACGCAATCAGGTCTTTCAGGGTAATAATCGACGTCACTTTGCAGCTGTAATCGCGTTCGACTTCCTGAATAGCGGAAATTTCACCGCGACCACGCTCCTGACGATCCAGAGAAATCAGCACGCCAGCAAGCGTCGCACCGTTGGCCTGAATAATCTCCATCGATTCACGGATCGCCGTACCCGCGGTAATCACGTCATCGACCAGCATGACGCGACCCTGCAGCGCGCTGCCGACCAGATTCCCGCCTTCGCCATGGGTTTTAGCTTCTTTGCGGTTAAAGCAGTACGGCACGTCGCGGTCATGGTGTTCCGCCAGCGCCACCGCGGTGGTGGTCGCAATCGGAATACCTTTATAGGCCGGGCCAAACAGCAGATCAAAATCAATCCCGGAATCCACCAGCGCTTCAGCATAGAAACGGCCTAACAGTGCCAGATCGCGCCCGGTATTAAACAGCCCGGCGTTGAAGAAATAGGGACTCTTACGCCCGGATTTCAGCGTAAATTCGCCAAACTTAAGTACCTGCTTGTTAAGCGCAAACTCAATAAACTGGCGCTGATACGATTTCATGGATTCGCTCCTTTGGTTTTTCTGTCTTACAGGCAAAAAAAAGGCGACTCATTGGTCGCCTTTAAAATCAATTTTCTAACGCCGCTTTCTGCGTCGTTACAATGGATTCGATTCCCCCTCGGGCCAACGCCAGCAGGGAGAGAAGCTCTTCGTGGGTGAACGGCTCGCCTTCCGCCGTGCCCTGCACCTCAATGATGCGACCGTCTTCGGTCATCACCACGTTCATGTCGGTTTCGGCTGCGGAATCTTCAACGTATTCCAGATCGCAAAGCGCTTCGCCGTTAACGATACCGACAGAAACCGCCGCAACCATGCCTTTCATTGGGTTGGTTTTCAGCTTACCGGCAGCAACCAGCTTGTTCAGGGCATCGGCCAGCGCTACGCAGGCACCGGTAATGGACGCGGTACGCGTGCCACCGTCAGCCTGAATCACGTCGCAGTCCAGCGTGATGGTGAATTCGCCGAGGATTTTCAGGTCAACGGCGGCGCGCAGCGCACGCGCGATCAGACGCTGAATCTCCATGGTACGGCCGCCCTGCTTACCCTTTGCCGCTTCACGGGCATTACGGGTATGGGTCGCACGCGGCAGCATGCCGTATTCTGCGGTGATCCAACCCTGGCCCTGACCTTTCAGGAAGCGCGGAACGCCTTCTTCGATGGAGGCGGTGCACAGCACTTTAGTGTCACCAAACTCAACCAGCACGGAGCCTTCAGCGTGTTTTGTATAGTTACGGGTCAGGGTGACGGGACGCACCTGGTTGGCGCTACGACCTGATGGACGCATGATGGATTCTCCGGCTTGAAACGAATGTGGCTGCGCATTATACGGATAAAGGACGCTTATTCCTATCCTGAGAAGCCCCCGAAAGCTATAATCCCCCCATCTCTCCTTTAAAAACGGGAATGTCTATGATCCGCAGTATGACCGCCTACGCCCGGCGTGAAATCAAGGGTAGCTGGGGTAGCGCCACATGGGAAATGCGCTCGGTAAACCAGCGTTACCTGGAAACGTATTTCCGTATGCCGGAGCAGTTCCGCAGCCTTGAGCCTGTCGTACGTGAACGTATCCGTACGCGTCTGACGCGCGGAAAAGTGGAATGTAACCTGCGCTTTGAGCCTGATGCGAGCGCACAGGGCGAGCTCATCCTCAACGAAAAACTGGCAAAACAGCTCGTGAATGCGGCGAACTGGGTCAAAATGCAGAGCGATGAAGGCGAAATCAACCCGGTTGATATTCTGCGCTGGCCTGGCGTCATGGCCGCCGGTGAGCAGGATCTGGACGCCATTGCCGCTGAAATCCTGGCAGCTCTCGACGGCACGCTGGACGACTTTATCATTGCCCGCGAAACCGAAGGCCAGGCGCTGAAAGCGATGATTGAGCAGCGTCTTGAAGGCGTGAGCACCGAAGTAGCGAAAGTCCGCACCCATATGCCAGAAGTGCTGCAATGGCAGCGCGAGCGCCTTGTCGCCAAACTGGAAGAAGCGGAAGTTCAGCTGGAAAACACCCGTCTGGAACAAGAACTGGTGCTGATGGCGCAGCGTATCGATGTCGCTGAAGAGCTGGACCGTCTGGAAGCGCACGTTAAAGAAACCTACAACATTCTGAAGAAAAAAGAAGCTGTGGGCCGCCGTCTGGACTTTATGATGCAGGAGTTCAACCGCGAGTCGAACACCCTGGCGTCTAAGTCGATCAATGCAGAAGTGACGAATTCAGCGATTGAGCTGAAAGTGCTGATTGAACAGATGCGCGAGCAGATCCAGAACATCGAGTAATGCTTTTCGGGTGGTGTCGACAGCACCACCCATTACTATTTCTAATCCATCTTAACGCCCATTTTGTCGATTTATCGCCTTTCATCAAGCTTTCTCTATAGAACTTGATAAAAATTTATAGGGCAAACTGGCTCGCCTTAGAAAATCTCAATCGTGATCTTGCGCACAAATCGCTAACCTCCCCCGCGTTCACACCGGAGGGTATATGCTGCTTCACATCCTTTATCTCATTGGCATCACCGCAGAAGCCATGACCGGCGCGCTTGCCGCCGGACGTCGTCGTATGGATACCTTCGGCGTGATCATTATTGCTACGGCGACCGCGCTGGGCGGCGGTTCCGTGCGCGATATTCTGCTTGGCCATTACCCGCTCGGCTGGGTTAAACACCCTGAATACGTGATTATCGTGGCAACAGCCGCCGTGTTAACCACCATAGTGGCGCCCGTTATGCCCCATCTTCGCCGCCTGTTCCTGGTGCTTGATGCGCTGGGGCTGATTGTATTTTCGATCATCGGCGCGCAAATCGCGCTCGATATGGGGGAAGGACCGGTTATCGCCACCATCGCCGCCGTGGTCACGGGCGTATTCGGCGGCGTGCTGCGCGATATGTTCTGCAAACGCATCCCCCTGGTCTTTCAAAAAGAGCTGTATGCCGGCATCTCCTTTGCGGCAGCGGTGCTTTATATCGCTCTGCAGCATTACGTTTCTAACCATGACGTGGTGGTCATCTCGACGCTGCTGTTTGGCTTTACGGCCCGCATGCTGGCGCTGCGTCTGAAGCTCGGACTGCCCGTTTTTCATTACAAACACAGCACCCACTAGCTTCAGAACCCGTTGATGTGCTGTTCAGCGAGCCATTTCGCCAGCACATCAATCTGAGGCGCGTGAATCCAGTTTACGATTTGTCGCGCTTTCTCCTCTCCCGTTCCCGGCAGGGTCTGCCAGTCCTTTGCGTTGCGCCCGCTCATCTTCTGCCACGATATGTCTCCCATCGCCTTCAGCGAAGCCTGGGTCAATGGCACACCCATTGCCATGAGCCAGCGGATAAACGGCTTCTCGCGCACCAGATTAAATCGGTGCCAGAGCGCCAGCCCGCGTGCTGAGGAAAACCCCGGTGTAGCCTGCAGCTGCGCCTGCGTTAATAACAGCCATGAAAAGAGATGTTCAAAATGATGCGCCTGCCAGATGGCCCGCCAGGCTGACTCGCCTACTCCTTCAATATCAAGTACCTGCTTTGAACTGAGCCAGGTTAGCCGGGCAAAGAACTGCTCCATACACTCCGGCGAAGCATAGAAACAGCTAAGAGCATGATAGCGTGAGGCCGGAGGCTCTGGTTTATGTCTGTCCGTTCCGCGCCAGAGCACCTTATCAAACCGGGGGATACCCTGCCCGGCCAGGCTGAGCTGTATCTGATCCCCCGGAGCAATATCCAGACTCTGCCAGCGCCCAACCGAGCCCAGACTCACCCGCTGCACCTGTTTATCATCCAGTTGCACGGTTTCCAGCGCTGCTACAACGGAAATTTTGCCCGTGCGCCCCACGGAAAAATGAATATCACTCACCTCAGCGACCTGGGCTGCGGGAGGATATTTCCACGCGACAACCCAGCGGCCTTCTCCCGGTAACCACTCTTCGCCCGCAGGTTCATCTTCCGAACGCACCACAATGCCATCCGTGGCAAAGGGTAATGCGGTCACGTGCCAGTCCGCGCGCTGTTTCTCGACGGCATCGACAGATTCGGCGGGTAGCGTATACCGTGCCGACAGCGTAAAACCGGCCTGAGACAGTTCAGCTAAAGATGTACGCATATCTTTCGGTCCGTCCGGCCAGGCCCAGATGAATACGCCGATCTTGCTCAATAGCGAGTTATCCTTTTGCCGCATCATCGCCCCCGCCACCTTTGCGCGAGCGTTCATTCCGCCCAACTGGCTCTGAATGTGGTTGTCGCGTAGCCAGTAAAGCTCGCCCTGCAAGACGCTATTCGCCAGCGCGCCGGTGAGATTTTGCGGAACAGACGGGATTAAACGTACCTTCCCGGTCCAGTCTTCCCCTTTGAGGCCATCACCGCGACTGATGGCCTGGGTTAACTTTCCGTTGCGATAGACCAGCGTCACCGCCACACCGTCAACTTTGGGCTGCAGCCACAGATGCTGTCGGACACGCATCCACTGTCTCAACTCCTCTTTGCTGGTCACCTTATGCACACCCGTGTGGGCAACGGGATGTTTTACGCTTCCCGTCAGCGCCGGGAGTTTCTCTTCTGAAGGCTCACTGCCAAAACAGCGCTGCCACTGCGTTAACCGCCCGTGAAGCTGGTCGTAAGCCTCGTCGCTGATCTCGCTCACGCCCTGCTTCCAGTAAGCCTCATCCCAGCCTTTGATTTGGGCGCTTAACGACGCCATCTCTTTTTCTGCTTTTGCCTGCGACCACACCGGACACACCGCCGCGCCAGAGCCACACCACAACAGCATTAACCCGCTTATCCATCGCCACATCGCTACCCCTCCTTTGCATTGCAGGAGGTATACCCGGATGCCTGAAACAACGCTAACGACAACGTTTCACAATGCGAGACGCTATCCGGTGTTTCTTTTGGTTGCTGAAAACCACAGATAAAACCTGAAAACGGCACGCAAAATTCAATAATCCAGGGGAAAAAGTGTGACAAAGGCTACGTCACGGTGCGCCGACGTGTATAATAAGCCCGTATGTAGGACTTCTTCGTTAACACATACAAAAGACTCTCATGGCTCAAGGCACGCTTTATATTGTTTCTGCCCCTAGTGGCGCGGGTAAATCCAGCCTTATTCAGGCACTGTTAAAAACCCAACCGTTGTACGACACACAGGTTTCTGTTTCTCACACCACGCGAGCGCCGCGTCCGGGTGAAGTGCACGGTGAACACTATTTCTTTGTGGATCACGACGAATTCAGAGCGATGATCGGCAGAGACGCGTTTCTTGAACACGCTGAAGTATTTGGTAATTACTACGGTACCTCGCGTGAAACCATTGAGCAGGTTCTGGCCACGGGCGTGAATGTGTTCCTGGATATCGACTGGCAGGGCGCACAGCAAATTCGTAAGAAAATGCCTGATTCGCGCAGTATCTTTATTTTACCGCCATCGAAAGATGAGCTGGATCGCCGCCTGCGTGGCCGCGGTCAGGACAGCGAAGAAGTGATCGCAAAGCGTATGGAACAGGCTGTTGCAGAAATGAGCCATTACGCGGAATATGATTACCTTATTGTGAATGATGATTTTGATGCCGCACTGAGCGATCTCAAAACCATTCTTCGTGCAGAACGTCTGCGTATGAGCCGCCAGAAGCAGCGACATGACGCATTAATCACCAAACTGTTGGCAGACTGAACCCACTTTCAGTATCATGCCCAGTCATTTCTTCACCTGTGGAGCATTTTAAGTATGGCACGCGTAACTGTTCAGGACGCTGTAGAGAAAATTGGTAACCGTTTTGACCTGGTGCTGGTCGCCGCGCGTCGCGCTCGTCAGATGCAGGTAGGCGGTAAAGATCCGCTGGTACCGGAAGAAAACGATAAAACCACCGTTATTGCACTTCGCGAAATCGAAGAAGGTCTGATCAACAACCAGATCCTCGACGTGCGTGAGCGCCAGGAGCAGCAAGAGCAGGAAGCCGCAGAACTGCAGGCCGTAACCGCTATTGCTGAAGGTCGTCGTTAATTAAACCTGCGGGTCGCCCTTGTATCTGTTTGAAAGCCTGAATCAACTGATTCAAACCTACCTGCCTGAAGACCAGATTAAGCGTCTTCAGCAGGCGTATCTCGTTGCACGTGACGCTCACGAGGGCCAGACACGTTCAAGCGGTGAACCCTATATCACGCACCCGGTAGCGGTGGCCTGTATTCTGGCCGAGATGAAACTCGACTACGAAACGCTGATGGCCGCTCTGCTGCATGACGTGATCGAAGATACCCCTGCCACTTATCAGGACATGGAACAGCTGTTTGGCAAAAGCGTTGCCGAACTGGTGGAAGGGGTCTCTAAGCTTGATAAGCTGAATTTCCGCGACAAGAAAGAGGCGCAAGCCGAAAACTTCCGCAAGATGATTATGGCGATGGTGCAGGATATCCGCGTCATTCTCATCAAACTCGCTGACCGTACCCACAACATGCGCACGCTGGGCTCACTTCGCCCGGATAAACGTCGCCGCATTGCCCGTGAAACCCTCGAAATCTACAGTCCGCTGGCGCACCGTTTAGGTATTCATCACATTAAAACCGAGCTGGAAGAGTTGGGTTTTGAAGCGTTGTACCCGAACCGCTATCGCGTGATTAAAGAGGTGGTGAAAGCCGCACGCGGTAACCGCAAAGAGATGATTCAAAAAATCCTCTCGGAAATTGAAGGGCGCTTACAGGAAGCGGGAATTCCGTGCCGCGTCAGCGGTCGCGAAAAACATTTGTACTCCATCTACTGCAAAATGGTGCTCAAAGAGCAGCGTTTTCACTCGATCATGGATATCTACGCCTTCCGCGTAATTGTCCACGACTCGGACACCTGCTATCGCGTGCTGGGGCAGATGCACAGCCTCTACAAACCGCGTCCGGGCCGCATGAAAGATTACATCGCCATTCCAAAAGCAAACGGCTATCAATCTTTGCACACCTCGATGATCGGGCCACATGGCGTACCTGTTGAGGTGCAAATTCGCACCGAAGACATGGACCAGATGGCAGAGATGGGTGTTGCCGCACACTGGGCGTATAAAGAGCACGGTGGCGAAAGCAGCACAACTGCACAAATCCGCGCCCAGCGCTGGATGCAGAGCCTGCTGGAGCTTCAGCAGAGTGCGGGTAGCTCGTTTGAATTTATCGAGAGCGTTAAATCCGATCTCTTCCCGGATGAGATTTACGTTTTCACCCCAGAAGGGCGCATTGTCGAACTGCCTGCGGGCGCAACGCCGGTCGACTTCGCTTACGCCGTGCATACCGATATCGGGCATGCCTGCGTCGGCGCGCGTGTCGACAGACAGCCTTATCCGCTGTCTCAACCGCTCTCCAGCGGCCAGACGGTAGAAATTATTACCGCACCGGGCGCACGTCCGAACGCGGCCTGGCTGAACTTTGTCGTGAGCTCCAAAGCACGCGCCAAAATTCGCCAGCTGCTGAAAAATCTCAAGCGCGATGATTCCGTCAGCCTGGGGCGTCGTCTGCTCAACCACGCGTTGGGCGGTAGCCGTAAGCTGGCTGAAATTCCGCAGGAGAACGTCCAGCGTGAGCTGGAGCGCATGAAGCTTGCGTCGCTTGACGACCTGCTGGCAGAGATTGGCCTCGGCAACGCCATGAGCGTGGTGGTGGCGAAGAATCTGCAGCAAGGCGACACGACAGCGGTGCCTGCAACCACGCAAAGCCACGGACACCTGCCGATTAAAGGCGCAGACGGGGTGCTGATCACCTTCGCAAAATGCTGTCGTCCAATTCCTGGCGACCCGATTATTGCGCATGTCAGCCCGGGTAAAGGGCTGGTTATCCACCACGAGTCCTGTCGTAACATTCGCGGCTACCAGAAAGAAGCCGAGAAGTTTATGGCGGTCGAGTGGGATAAAGAGACCGCGCAGGAATTTATCACCGAAATTAAGGTGGATATGTTCAACCATCAGGGTGCCCTGGCGAACCTGACGGCAGCGATCAACACGGCTTCATCCAACATTCAGAGCCTGAATACGGAAGAAAAAGATGGCCGCGTGTACAGCGCCTTTATTCGTCTGACCGCCCGCGACCGCGTGCATCTGGCGAATATTATGCGCAAAATCCGCGTCATGCCGGACGTGATTAAAGTCACCCGAAACCGAAACTAGGTTTATGAATTCACAACGTTATGCACGTATCTGCGAAATGCTCGCCAGGCGTCAGCCTGACCTGACGGTCTGCATGGAGCAGGTGCATAAACCTCATAACGTCTCTGCTATCGTCCGTACCGCAGATGCCGTCGGTGTGCATGAAGTGCACGCCGTCTGGCCGGACGGCCGTATGCGCAATACGGTCTCGGCGGCGGCAGGCAGCAACAGCTGGGTGTCTGTCAAAAATCATCACACCATTGGCGAAGCCGTATCGCACCTGAAAGGGCGCGGGATGCAGATCCTCGCCACTAACCTGTCCGCTAAAGCCGTAGATTTCCGCGAGATCGACTACACCCGCCCGACCTGCATTTTGATGGGTCAGGAGAAAACCGGGATCTCCCGGGAAGCGCTGGATCTGGCGGATCGTGACATCATCATTCCGATGATCGGCATGGTGCAGTCTTTGAACGTCTCCGTGGCGTCCGCGCTCATTCTGTATGAAGCGCAGCGCCAGCGTCAGAACGCCGGGATGTACGAGCGCAGCAACAGCATGCTGCCGGAAGATGAGCAGCAGCGCCTGCTGTTTGAAGGTGGTTATCCGGTGCTGGCTCGCGTTGCGAAGCAGAAAAAATTGCCTTACCCCCACGTCAACGCGCAGGGCGAAATTGTAGCCGATGCCGAGTGGTGGGCCACCATGCAGTACGCCGGGTAAGCGATGAAAGGCCGCCTGCTGGATGCTATCCCGCTTAACAGCCTGACGGGCGTGGGCGCGGCGCAAAGTAATAAGCTGGCAAAAATTGGCCTGCACACCGTTCAGGATCTCCTGCTTCACCTCCCCCTGCGTTACGAAGACCGCACCCAGCTCTACAAGATTGGCGATCTTCTTCCCGCCATTTACGCCACCGTTGAAGGCGAAGTCCTGAACTGCAACATCACCTTCGGCGGACGCCGGATGATGACCTGCCAGATCAGCGACGGTACCGGCATTCTCACCATGCGTTTTTTCAACTTCAGCGCGGCGATGAAAAACAGCCTGGCGACGGGCCGCAGGGTGCTGGCCTATGGCGAAGCCAAACGCGGGAAATACGGCGCAGAGATGATCCACCCGGAGTACCGCGTGCAGGGCGATCTCAGCACGCCGGAAATGCAGGAGACGCTTACCCCGGTTTACCCGACAACCGAAGGCATCAAGCAGGCGACGCTGCGTAAGCTCACCGATCAGGCACTGGAGCTGCTGGATACCTGCGCCATTACCGAGCTGCTGCCGCCCGAGCTGGCGCAGGGCATGATGAGCCTGCCCGAGGCGCTGCGCACCCTGCACCGCCCGCCGCCAACGCTGCAGCTCAGCGATTTAGAAAGCGGCAAACACCCCGCACAACAGCGTCTTATCCTTGAGGAATTACTGGCCCATAACCTGAGCATGCTGGCGCTTCGCGCGGGCGCGCAGCGTTTCCACGCTCAGCCGTTAAGCCAGAATGATGCGCTCAAAGATAAGCTGCTGGCCTCTCTGCCGTTTAAGCCCACCGGCGCGCAGGCGCGCGTCACCGCCGAGATTGAACGCGATATGGCGCTCGACGTGCCGATGATGCGCCTGGTTCAGGGCGACGTGGGCTCCGGTAAAACGCTGGTTGCCGCCCTGGCGGCCCTGCGCGCGATTGCTAATGGTAAACAGGTGGCGCTGATGGCGCCGACCGAGCTGCTGGCTGAACAGCACGCCAACAATTTCCGCGCCTGGTTTGCGCCGCTCGGAATTGAAGTGGGCTGGCTTGCCGGGAAGCAAAAAGGCAAAGCGCGCCTTGCGCAACAGGAGGCTATTGCCAGCGGGCAGGTGCAGATGATTGTCGGCACGCACGCCATCTTCCAGGAGCAGGTGCAGTTTAACGGTCTTGCGCTGGTGATAATCGACGAGCAGCACCGCTTCGGCGTGCATCAGCGTCTGGCGCTCTGGGAAAAAGGCCTGCAGCAGGGCTTCCACCCGCACCAGCTGATCATGACCGCCACGCCGATCCCGCGCACCCTGGCGATGACCGCGTACGCCGATCTGGATACCTCCACCATCGACGAACTGCCGCCGGGCCGTACGCCGGTCACCACGGTCGCCATTCCCGACACGCGCCGCAGCGATATCATTGACCGCGTGCGCAACGCCTGCACCCAGGAAGGGCGTCAGGCCTACTGGGTCTGTACGCTGATTGAAGAGTCTGAACTGCTGGAAGCACAGGCTGCCGAAGCAACGTGGGAAGAGCTTAAGCTGGCGCTGCCCGAGCTGAACGTGGGTCTGGTTCACGGACGCATGAAGCCCACCGAAAAACAGGCGGTGATGCAGTCGTTCAAACAGGGTGATTTGCATCTGCTGATTGCCACCACGGTGATCGAAGTCGGCGTGGACGTCCCCAATTCCAGCCTGATGATCATCGAAAACCCGGAGCGTCTCGGCCTTGCCCAGCTCCACCAGCTGCGCGGGCGCGTCGGCCGCGGCGCGGTTGCGTCCCACTGCGTACTGCTCTACAAAGCCCCGCTTTCCAAAACCGCCCAGATGCGGTTGCAGGTGCTGCGCGACAGCAACGACGGTTTTGTGATTGCGCAAAAAGACCTGGAGATCCGCGGCCCGGGCGAACTGCTGGGCACGCGTCAGACGGGTAACGCGGAGTTCAAAGTAGCGGACTTGCTGCGCGATCAGGCCATGATCCCCGAGGTTCAGCGCCTCGCCCGCCATATTCATGAACGCTACCCCGAACAGGCGGCAGCGTTAATTGAGCGCTGGATGCCGGAAACCGAGCGGTATTCCAACGCCTGATCTCAGGCAAACATCGGCAGCATCAGGTACAGCTTGATCACTAGCGCGTTCACGATATCAATAAAGAACGCCCCAACCATCGGGACCACCAGAAACGCCATGTGCGATGGCCCGAACCGTTCGGTGATCGCCTGCATGTTGGCGATAGCCGTTGGAGTGGCCCCCAAACCAAACCCGCAGTGACCCGCTGCCAGCACCGCCGCATCGTAGTTTTTGCCCATCATGCGCCAGGTCACGAACATGGCGTACAGCGCCATAAACAGCGCCTGCACCGCCAGTATCGCCACCATCGGCAGCGCCAGCGAGGCCAGCTCCCACAGCTTGAGGCTCATCAGCGCCATCGCCAGGAACAGCGACAGGCAGACGTTGCCCAGCACCGATACCGCCCGTTCAAACACGCGGTAGAAGCCCATCAGCGCCAGACCGTTGCTCAGGATCACCCCGATAAACAGCACGCAGACAAACGTCGGCAGTTCAAACGCGGAACCCGCCAGCCATTGCGCAACCACTTTGCCCACGGTCAGGCAGATGGCGATCATCGCGATAGTTTCAATCAGCACCAGCGAGGTGATGCTGCGGCCAACGTCCGGCTTTTCGAAGGCGGTCGGCACCAGCTCATCGTCCGGCCTGCCGTTCGGCGTGGTAGAGTGCTTAACCAGATACCGCGCCACCGGACCGCCAATCAGGCCACCCAGCACCAGGCCAAAGGTCGCACAGGCCATCGCCACTTCCGTCGCGTTTTCAAACCCATAGCGCTCGATGAACAGCTTGCTCCACGCGGCCCCGGTTCCGTGACCGCCCGAAAGTGTAATCGACCCCGCCAGCAGTCCCATCAGCGGATCCAGCCCCAGCAGCGTTGCCATGCCGATGCCAATGGCGTTTTGCATCAGCAGCAGCCCCACCACCACAATCAGGAATACGCCGAGCACCTTACCGCCCGAGCGCAGGCTCGCCAGGTTGGCATTCAGGCCGATAGTGGCAAAGAAGGCCAGCATCAGCGGATCTTTCAGGGACATATCAAAATCGATTTCCCAGCCCATGCTTTTTTTCAGTAACAGCAGGGCCAGCGCCACCAGCAGGCCACCGGCGACAGGTTCAGGAATGGTGTATTTCTTCAGAAGGGAAACGCTATGTACCAGCTTGCGACCAAGCAGAAGAACCAGCGTTGCGGCAACAAGGGTCGACAACGTATCGAGATGAATCATAAAAGGCTCCTGTTATGCGCGTGTTCCATACACACGCGGCGTTATCCTGGGCCGGTTTGCGCTCTTCATGAGCCCCCGGCGCAAAAAGTGTAATTTTTTTTCCCCACGCGTTGTAGAAAACCTGCTCACAGCGGCAGATTTTCTTCCCTTTTTTTGCTGGCAATCGTTTGCTTTTACCAGGTGGTCAGATAAAATGCCCGCTTTTCCACCGTGGGATTGCCGCCGATGTCCGTTAACACCATAGAGTCGCCTGATGCGCAACCGATTGCGCAGAAGCAAAATAGCGAACTGATTTACCGCCTTGAGGATCGCCCGCCGCTGCCGCAAACGCTTTTCGCCGCCTGCCAGCATCTTCTGGCGATGTTTGTTGCGGTGATCACCCCGGCGCTGCTGATTTGCCAGGCGCTCGGCTTACCGGCGCAGGACACGCAGCACATTATCAGCATGTCTCTCTTCGCCTCCGGCGTGGCCTCGATTATTCAAATTAAAGCGTGGGGGCCGGTGGGGTCGGGATTATTGTCGATTCAGGGCACCAGCTTTAACTTCGTGGCACCGCTGATCATGGGCGGTACGGCGCTAAAAACCGGCGGTGCGGATGTCCCTACCATGATGGCGGCGCTGTTCGGCACCCTGATGCTGGCCAGCTGTACGGAGATGGTCATCTCCCGCGTTCTGCATCTGGCTCGCCGCGTCATCACCCCGCTGGTTTCCGGCGTGGTGGTGATGATTATCGGGCTGTCGCTGATTCAGGTGGGCCTCACCTCCATCGGCGGCGGCTATGCCGCAATGAGCGACCACACCTTCGGCGCGCCGAAAAACCTGCTGCTGGCGGGTGTCGTGCTGGCGATCATTATTCTGCTTAACCGTCAGCGAAATCCTTACCTGCGCGTCGCCTCGCTGGTGATCGCCATGGCGGCGGGCTACCTGCTGGCGTGGGCGCTGGGCATGCTGCCGGAGAACACCGCGCCGACCAACAGCGCGCTGATCACTGTCCCCACGCCGCTGTACTATGGTCTGGGCATTGACTGGGGCCTGCTCCTGCCGCTGATGCTGGTCTTTATGATCACCTCTCTGGAAACCATCGGCGATATCACCGCTACCTCCGACGTCTCCGAGCAGCCGGTGTCCGGACCGCTGTACATGAAGCGTCTGAAAGGCGGCGTGCTGGCGAACGGCCTGAACTCGTTTGTCTCTGCGGTATTCAACACCTTCCCGAACTCCTGCTTCGGTCAAAACAACGGCGTGATCCAGCTGACCGGTGTGGCCAGCCGCTACGTCGGTTTTGTGGTGGCGCTGATGCTGATCGTTCTCGGCCTGTTCCCGGCGGTAAGCGGCTTTGTGCAGCACATTCCTGAGCCGGTGCTGGGCGGCGCAACGCTGGTGATGTTCGGGACCATCGCGGCCTCCGGCGTGCGTATCGTCTCCCGCGAGCCTCTGAACCGCCGCGCGATCATGATTATCGCCCTGTCGCTGGCCGTCGGTCTGGGT
The DNA here is from genome assembly GCF_034106085.1 of Enterobacter sp. 302C9. Lineage (NCBI taxonomy): Bacteria > Pseudomonadati > Pseudomonadota > Gammaproteobacteria > Enterobacterales > Enterobacteriaceae > Enterobacter > Enterobacter sp. 302C9. The sequence goes on along the minus strand of NZ_JAWNBW010000012.1, from coordinate 27,026 downwards.
GTTTCCCAGCAGCCGCTGATCCTGCAGTTTGCGCCTGACTGGGTGAAAAACCTGCTCTCTTCCGGCATTGCCGCGGGCGGTATCACCGCTATCGTTCTGAACCTCGTTTTCCCGCCTGAAAAGAACTGATCCTCTTCACGGCAGGCAGCCAATGCCTGCCGTGACATCTAATTACACCATTCCCGCCTTGAGGATTGCGCATAAATCGTGCATAACTCCCTTATGTGCGTTTTGCGGGATGGAAGACCATGAAATTTATTGGAAAGCTCCTCATCTATCTTCTGGTAGCCCTGCTCATTGTGCTGCTGGCGTTCTACATTTTGCTCCAGACCCGCTGGGGCGCGTCTCAGGTCAGCAGCTGGGTGACGGTGAATACCGACTACGAACTCAGTTTCGACAAGATGAATCACCGCTTTTCGTCGCCTTCCCACATCATTCTGGAAAACGTCACCTTCGGTCGGGACGGTAAACCCGCCACGCTGGTAGCCAAAAAAGTCGATATCGGCCTGAGCAGCCGCCAGATAACCGATCCGCTGCATATGGACACCATCACCCTGTTCGATGGCACGCTGAATCTCTCGCCCCAGACGGCACCGCTGCCTTTCCAGGCGGATCGCCTGCAGCTGAACAACATGGCCTTTAACAGCCCGAATACTGAATGGGACTTGAGCGCGCAGAAGGTCACGGGCGGCGTCAGCCCGTGGCAGCCGGAAGCGGGCAACGTGCTGGGGAACAACGCGCAGATCCAGATGAGCGCGGGCTCGCTGACCCTGAACGGCGTACCGGCGACCAACGTGCTAATCGAGGGCCAGCTCAACGGCAAGGAAGTGGTGCTGAAAACGATTGGTGCCGACATGGCCCGTGGCTCGCTTACCGGCTCCGCCCTGCGCAACGCCGACGGGAGCTGGATTATCGACACGATGCGCCTGAATGAAATTCGCCTGCAGAGCGATAAAACGCTGATGGCGTTCTTCGCGCCGCTGGCCTCCATCCCCTCTCTGCAGATTGGTCGTCTGGACGTGACCGACGCCCGGCTTCAGGGCCCGGACTGGGCGGTGACCGATCTCGATTTAAGCCTGCGCAACCTGACTCTCAGCAAAGGCGACTGGCAGAGCCAGGAAGGCCGGCTGTCCATGAACGCCAGCGAGTTTATCTACGGCTCGCTGCATCTTTTCGACCCGATCCTGAATGCGGAGTTTTCCCCGCAGGGCATGGCGCTGCGACAGTTCACCTCCCGCTGGGAAGGCGGCATGGTGCGCACGTCCGGTAACTGGCTGCGCGACGGTAAAGCGCTGGTGCTGGACGATGTTGCCATCGCCGGGCTGGAGTACACCCTGCCGCAGAACTGGAAAACGCTGTGGATGGAGCCTCTGCCGGAATGGCTGAACAGCGTCACGCTGCAAAAATTCGGCCTGAGCCGCAACCTGGTGATCGACATCGATCCCGCCTTCCCGTGGCAGATCACCTCTCTGGACGGCTACGGCGCAAACCTGCAGCTGGTGAAAGATCGCCAGTGGGGTATCTGGGGCGGCAGCGCAACCCTGAACGGCGCGGCGGCGACCTTTAACCGCGTGGACGTGCGCCGTCCGTCGCTGGCGCTGAATGCGAACGCCGCCACGGTGAACATTACCGACCTGAGCGCCTTTACCGAGAAAGGCATTCTGGAAGCCACGGCGACGGTTTCTCAGCTGCCGCAGCGACATACCACGGTGAGCCTGAACGGGCGCGGCGTGCCGCTCAACGTGCTGCAGCAGTGGGGCTGGCCTGCGCTGCCGATTACGGGCGACGGCAATATTCAGCTCACCGCCAGCGGCAGCGTGCAGGCCAGCGTACCGTTGAAACCAACGGTGAACGGCAAGCTGAACGCGGTGAATATGGATAAACAGCAGGTGCAGCAGACGATGACGGGCGGTGTGGTTTCAACACCACCCTCACCCCAGCCCTCTCCCTGAAAGGGAGAGGGAGTAAACCATTCCCTCGCCCCTTTGGGGAGAGGGTTAGGGTGAGGGGAATCAAAGGTGAACCACCACCTCATTCCCCTCCGCTTTCACCACCACACCCCATTCGCTACCTGCGTGTGAACCACCTTTTACGCCGCTCACCTTCTGTATGTTGCGCAAGCACACCGACCAGTTTTGTGCGTCTCCCGCGCCGGTAAAGGTCACGATGTCGCCCCGACGTGACGCCTTCAGCGTAAACGCCACGGAGCCGTCCGCCGCAGGTACTTCGCTCACCGCCGTTGCGCCATCGTCCAGGTTAAACAGCTGGAAGGCCGTCCCCGCGTTCCACGCGTAGTCCGGCTTCTGGTTATTGTTGCCCAGCGCCAGCAGGGTGTTGTCGCGCACGTAGACCGGCAGGCTCATGAAATCGTGCTGCTGCTTATGCCAGCGGCTGCCCTGAATTTCGTCGTTATGCCACAGATGCGTCCAGCGTCCTTCCGGCAGGTAGAACTGCACGTCGCCCGCCTCGGAGAACACCGGCGCGACCATCACCGCATCCCCCAGCATGTACTGGCGGTCGAGGTAATCGCATGCCGGATCGTCCGGGAACTCCAGCATCATCGCCCGCAGCATCGGCGTGCCGAACTCGCGGGCCAGCGCCGCCTGACGATACAGGTACGGCATCAGCTGACACTTCTGCTGGGTGAAGTGGCGCACCACGTCGCAGGACTCGTCATCGTACGCCCACGGCACGCGATAGGATTTGCTGCCGTGCAGGCGGCTGTGGCTGGAGAACAGCCCGAACCCGCACCAGCGTTTGTAGACGTGCGCCGGGGCGGTGTTTTCGAATCCGCCGATATCGTGGCTCCAGAACCCGAAGCCGGACAGGCCAATCGACAGCCCCCCGCGCAGGCTTTCGGCCATCGACTCGTAGTTGGCGTAGCAGTCACCGCCCCAGTGCACCGGGAACTGCTGCGCCCCGACGGACGCCGAGCGGGCAAACAGCACCGCCTCTTCCTCCCCCACCGTCTCCTTCAGCACGTTCCACACCAGCTCGTTATAGATGTAGGCGTAGTGGTTGTGCATCTTCTGCGGATCGGACCCGTCGTACCACTGCACGTCCGTCGGGATACGCTCGCCGAAGTCGGTCTTAAAGCAGTCGACGCCGATATCCACCAGGCCTTTCAGCCTGTCGGCATACCACCGGCACGCGTCCGGGTTGGTGAAGTCGTAGATTGCCAGCCCCGGCTGCCATTTGTCCCACTGCCACAGGGAGCCGTCCGGGCGCCTGAGCAGGTAGCCCTTCTCTTTCAGCTCCCGGAAGATCGGGGATTTCTGGCCGATGTACGGGTTAATCCACACGCAGACCTTCAGGCCTTTCTCTTTCAGGCGGCGGATCATCCCTTCCGGATCCGGGAAGGTCACCGGGTCCCACTCGAAGTCGCACCACTGAAAGGCCTTCATCCAGAAGCAGTCGAAGTGGAAGACGTGCAGCGGCAGGTCGCGCTCGGCCATGCCGTCGATAAAGCTGTTTACCGTCGCTTCGTCGTAGTTGGTGGTGAACGAGGTGGTGAGCCACAGGCCGAACGACCAGGCAGGCGGCAGCGCCGGACGCCCGGTGAACCGCGTATAGCGGTTCAGCACCTCTTTCGGCGTCGGGCCGTCGATCACGAAGTATTCGAGATATTCCCCTTCCACGCTGAACTGCACTTTGGAGACCTTCTCGGAGCCGACTTCAAACGAGACGTTCTCGGGATGATTCACCAGCACGCCGTAGCCGCGGTTGGTCAGGTAGAACGGGATGTTTTTGTAGGACTGCTCGGTGCTGGTGCCGCCGTCGCGGTTCCAGGTTTCGACCGTCTGGCCGTTGCGCACCAGCGCGGTAAAGCGCTCGCCCAGACCGTAGACCGTTTCCCCCACGCCCAGATCTAGACGTTCGAACACGTAATTGCGGTCGGTATTGCTGTCCTGCACGTAGCCGTTGTTTTTCAGCTGGCTGCCGGTAATGCGCTGGCCGTTGCGCAGGAAATCCAGCGCCCAGAACTCGCCTTTGGTGACGCGCACGCTGACGCTTCCGCTTTTCAGCTCGGCAAAGTCGGCGTTGTTTTCAATCTCTACCTTCACGTCTTTCAGAACGTTCAGCGGATAGTGCGGGCCGTTATTCAGCACGCCCTGGAAATGCTCGATGCGCACCCCGACAATCCCTTCCTGCGGGGAAAACAGGCGCACCGTGAACATCAACGTGTCGAGCTGCCAGGTGCGTTCGCGCACGTCGCGCGGCGCCACATACACCACAAGGTCGTTGCCCTGCTGCTCCACGTCGAACACCTGAACCGGATACGTCACGTTCAGGCCCGGTTGAATAAGCCAGTTTCCATCACTGATTTTCATGCTTGCGTCCTCTTAGTTCTGCAATTCTTTGCTGACCGGCAGGTTTTCAAACTCCTGCTGATTGCGGCGCGCCCCCTGCGCCAGCTCGCCCAGGATTTTGGTCAGGAAGGGGGTTTTCAGCGTGTAGTAGCGTTTAGCGATGATGGCGCTCAGCACGTAGCAGGCCGCCGGGGCCAGGGTAAACAGGCCGATAATGATGCTGATGGTCGCGCTGTTCTGGCTTTTGGCTGCCGCGTCGTAGCCGCCGCCAGCCAGCATCCAGCCGATCATTGCCCCGCCCAGCGCCAGGCCGAGCTTCAGCACGAACAGCGTGCCCGCAAAGCTGATGCCGGTCAGGCGTTTGCCGTTGGTCCATTCACCGTAGTCGACGGTATCGGACATCATCACCCACTGGATCGGCGTCACCAGCTGGTGCAGCACGCCGATGACGAAGATAAAGGCGAACATCAGCACGGTGGCGTGCATCGGCACGAAGAACATCGCCACGCTGACCACCGCCAGCGCGGCGTTGGTCCACCAGAAGATGCTGACCTTGCACTTCCAGTCGGTGAGCGGTTTCGCCAGCGCGGAGCCAATCAGGTTGCCGACGCAGTAGGTAGTGAGGAACGCGACGAACACCTCCGGCGAGCCCATGATCCAGGTGCAGTAGTACATCATCGCGCCGCCGCGCACGCAGACTGCGAGGATGTTGAGGATGGTGAGTACGCCGACGATGCGCCACTGGTCGTTGTGCCAGATGTCGCGCAGGTCTTCCCGCATGGAGGTGGTGCTCGGCGGCACCTGGATGCGCTCTTTGGTGGTGAAGAAGCAGAACGCCAGCATCAGGAACGCGACCACCGACAGCACGGCGATGCCGCCCTGGAAGCCGAACGCCTTATCGTCGCCGCCAATCAGGTTCACCAGCGGCATCATCAGCACCGTGGAGAGCATGCCGCCCGCCGTTGCCAGCACAAAGCGCCAGGACTGAAGGGAGATACGCTGCGTTGGGTCGTTGGTGATCACGCCGCCCAGCGCGCAGTAGGGGATATTGACCACGGTATAGAGCAGGGTCAGCAGGGTGTAGGTAACTGCGGCGTAAACCATTTTGCCGTTGAGGCTGAGGTCCGGCGTGGTGTAGGCCAGCACGCAGACGATGCCGAACGGGATGGCACCAAATAAAATCCACGGACGGAACTTGCCCCAGCGGCTGCGGGTGCGGTCAGCAATCAGACCCATGCACGGGTCGGAGATCGCATCCAACGCGCGCGCCAGCAGAAACATGGTGCCGACAAACCCGGCGGGAATGCCGAAAATATCGGTGTAGAAAAACATCATGTACAACATGACGTTATCAAAAATGATGTGGCTGGCGGCATCTCCCATGCCGTAGCCAATCTTCTCTTTTACTGACAATACTTCGCTCATCTTTTTTTATCCTTCACGCTGTAGGGGGCGCTGAGACCGGTTACAGAGTTTTAAACCATTGTTTCAGGAGCGGGTATTGCGTTTTCTGGTTAGCAGATTACGTTTCTTGTTTTTTGTGATCGCGGTAAATGTTGGAAGCACGAGGGGCTAACATGAGGATTTTCTTAGGAATTAACTGAAACAGGGGTGTACAGGTCAAAAGAGAGGTGAAAAAAGTGTGTCGGGGTATGTGGTAAATGCCTGAAAGTAGCTATAATGCGCCCCGCCTCCATGTAGCAATCGAGGCGCGGAAGATCGTCATCTCCGGTGAGGTGGCTGGACTTCAAATCCAGTTGGGGACGCCAGCGTTCCCGGGCAGGTTCGACTCCTGTGATCTTCCGCCAAAATGCCATCCCCTTTAATAAAAACTTTATTAATAAATAAATTCCCCACATCCCAGTCACCTTATGTGAACATGATCATTTATTCATTTAAATTCTGTAAGGTAAAGATGCTCGAACTATTAATGGGCATCTCATGAAAAATTTTTCTGGTCGCAAAGTTGATTAACATTCAACTATCCGATTATCCCGGATAGTTCACTAGTTAGGAAAACGCCAATTTTCAGAGAGATAGATCGCTATAATCTCGAAGCAATACACACCAGCATGAATAGAAAAAACGCTGGAAAGCGCCTCGCAATTTCTTAATTGCACGATCCCGTTTGATACCTCAACTTTGTCATACTCTTGCCACTAACAGCCTGGCTATCGATGACAGCCATTGCATTTATTAACTACAGCTTATATTCTTTTTTTATAAGCTACAGCTTATCATGGACGAAAGCATGTGGACGGTTCTGTTCGGTAAGGTATTCGAGCAATGGCTGCTTGAACAGGAAGAAGGATTACAGGATAAGGTACTGGCAGACCTGCTAAATCTGCAAAAATATGGGCCACGTCTTCCACGGCCCTATGCTGATACGGTTAAAGGCTCATGGTATAACCATATGAAAGAATTACGTATTCAATATGCTGGACGTCCGATACGTGCTTTCTTCGCATTTGATCCTGTCCGTCAGGCCATTGTGCTTTGCGCGGGCGATAAGAGTAACGACAAAGCCTTTTATGAAAAAATGATTCGCATCGCAGATACCGAATTTTCCTTCCATCTGACAAGCCTGGAGGCAACCAAGTGAAAACCTTAAATGAAGTGATTGCGTCACGTTCACCGGAAAGCCAACAACGTATTAAAGAGATGGCAGATGAAATGATCCTCGAGACGGGTCTGCAACTTTTACGTGAAGAGCTGAGACTTTCGCAAAAAAATGTTGCCGATTTGATGGGGGTGAGTCAGCCCGCAGTAACGCAGCTAGAGCAACGTGGAAATGAACTCAAAATTGCCACGCTTAAGCGCTACATTGAGGCAATGGGGGGGAAACTTCATATCGATATTGAACTTCCCACAGGAAAACGCGTTGCATTTCATATCTAAAAGTGTGATTTCTGCGTTAAGTTAATATTCATTCACCCAACCGCATATGCAGCAACGGAAACGGATTCCCCTGCCCGTCCAGTTCTGAGCGCCCGACCTGCTCAAACCCCATATGGCGATAAAACGCGACGCCCTGCGGGTTCTGCTCATTCACGTCCACCTCGTTCGCGCCGAACTCTGTGATGGCGTGTTGCAGCAGCAATTTCCCGACGCCCTTTCCGCGGCTCGCGTCGTCAACAAACAGCATTTCAATACGGTTTTCATCCACGCCTAAAAAGCCGTGAATAACGCCTGCGTCATCGCGAGCGATCACGACCTTGAGGTTAGGCAGATAAGCGTTAAGCAATAGCGGGCGCAACGCCGCAATATCGCTTTCCTGTAAAAAGTGATGGGTGGCGCGGACGGAGGATTCCCAGATCGCGACCAGACGTTCGAAGTGTGTGGGGAGTGCGGTTTCTATTTTCATGGGGGGATCATGATTGGAAAACCGAACTATTTCAAGCCACGCTTTGCGGTCTGTTCCCCCTCACCCTAACCCTCTCCCTCAGGGAGAGGGAACTGACCGTGCGGTTTCTGGCCAACACAGCGTATGTACCCACTAAACCCTAATCTCCATCACCGCATACACCCCATCCTTCGGCACCACCACGGTGACGTTTTCCACCGGCACGCCCGCCGCGAGGTGGATATCCTGCAGCTGCTGTAACGACCTCGGGTGAATATCCTCCCAGCCGATACCCCGCAGCACAAAGTCAATTTGCGGGCTGCTGGTCAGCATGTTCGACACAATCACCGCGCCGCCGGGTTTGACCAGCCGCAGGGCGCGCTGGAGAAAAATCACCGCATCGGTATCGTTGAAGTATTCGAAAATCCCAAGCGCGTCGACCAGTTCGGCCTGATGCTCGCCGAGCTCCAGCAGCAGGTCTTCGTTACGCACCAGCGTATGGAGCAGGTTGCGCCTGAGCAGCGTCAGCTGTTCGCCCACCACAATCCCTTCCTGCGCCGCCATGGTTTCGGCCCAGCTGAGCGCCACAGGGTCTTTGTCCACCAGCGTGAGATACACCCGCTGGCCGTCGAGCTTTGCTTCGCGCAGCGCCTCCAGCACCGGAATGGCGGCACCGCTTGCGAGGCTAACCCAGTTATTTTCACTTTCGTTGTGAATGTACTTATCCACCAGCGCGGCCAGCACCCTGGCGCGGGATCGCACGCCAACCGCATCGTTAGCGTGGATAAACCACTGGCGGCTGTCGCTGTCCATTTTCGTGCCGTCGGGCAGGCGGTCCTCCAGCGGGTTTTGCACCACAAACAGCGCCAGCGCGGAGGGCACCAGCCGGGTGCGCCACGCGGTGAGCGCCGGGCGGTTGCGGAAGGCCTGTTCGGAATAGCGGTTCTGCGGGACGAGCACGGCCTGCCCCCCTTCGTCGTATTCTACCCTCGGAGGCCGGAGCGCTGGCTCGGCTTTCAGGGCGCGGTCAAGGGAGGCGATTTCACGGGCAGCGTCGTCTTTCATCGGCCACTGGTCGCTGACGTCGGGAAATGACGCGCTGAAAATCGTCATATTTTCCGGTGCATCGCCGCGAAAAGGCTGCCAGTTCATGTCGTCTTCCCTCCGTTAGGCTTTTAACGGAAGTCTATCCAGGCGAGCCAGTAATACCCTACGAAGAAAGCACGAAATAGGTGCATCAGTTCTGCGACGTGCGCCATACCCCCGGCGTGCAGCCGTACTCGGTCTGAAAATGACGAATAAAATGGGCGCAGTCGCTAAACCGCATCCGTCGCGCAATATCCGTCACGCTTTGCTGAGAGTTTTTCAGCAGCCAGCAGGCATAGCGCAGCCTGGCGCTGCGAATAAATTCCCGCGCCGTTTTGCCAAACTCGGCGTGAAACAGGCGGTTAAGCTGGCGTTCGCTCAGCTTAACGTCCTGCGCGAGCCTGGCGGCGTTCAGCGGGTGAGTCAGATACTGTTCGACGATCGTCACCGCCCTGCGCAGCCGTGAATCAGGGATCATGGCGATATTCGCGGGCCGCGGCGTGGCGGCGTCATGCGGAGGAAGGGACAACCGCCGGGAGGTGGTGGCCGCAATGTCGTCTCCCCCGTGGGCGCGGATCAGCGCCGTTACCAGGGTGAGCGTTGAGATCCCGCCCGGGCAGGTCAGCACATCGCCTTCGTCGATAAAATCGAGGCCTTGCTCAGCATAAACCTGCGGAAACCGCTGCGTGAAAACGTCATGGTGATGAGGATGAATCGAGGCGCGGCGCTCGTTCAGTAACCCTTCCTCCGCCAGAATAAAGCTGCCGGTACCAATACCAATCAGGGGAACGTTGTTGTGATAAGCCTCCGTGAGAAACGCTCTGTCGCCACGGTGTCCCTGGTGAAGATGCTCCAGACCTCCGCCGATCGCCGCAATATAGTCGAAATCGCCGGGCGGCGCATGGGCGGCCTCGGGCCGCACGCTGAGCCCTGAGCTGCTCACTATCGGTAAGTCGGGATAAGTGCTTATCAGGCTGAGTTTAAAGCGTATTTTCTGGCTACGCTTCTGGACGCTGGATGCAATACGTAACGCCTCTATTAATCCTGAATATGCGAAAAGCGAGAAATGGGGCCACAGGAGTAAACCCATATGCAGGGATTTATTCCGTGCAGGCGTCATTCTGACGCTATCATCAATTATATTTTTCATTAACTTGCCGAAGAATAATTACATTATCGCAACATTATTGTCGCTGTTATATTTTCCTAAGATAGGTCCTGGCTGTTAAATCAAGCATAAATGATGCCCGCAAAAACTTAAAAACATTTCTCCCTGTCGCTATCCGTTTTTTGACGTGTGGCACACATAGGTCGGCAGCGTCCCCAGAACAAATAAATAATTCTCATTCTGCTGTTTCTTAATACGCATATAAATATTCTTATTCGGATAGATAAAAAATAAGGGCTCGTACTTCCCCAGCCAGCTGTCGCTGATGTTGTCGTCCGGAAATTTCATATTGCGTATGGACGTTAGATTATAGACGCTGTCTTTGCGCTCAATCTGAAAGAAAACTTTGCGATTCAGGGTCTTCGTAGGATCGCTTTTCAACCGGCCATTCATGCTGAGTATTCCGCTGTTACCCTCCACGGTGTAATTCAGCCACAGAGAGAGCGTTTCATCACGGTGATGCTGAATAAAGTTCGCCTGGCAGGAAAAGGGCTGGATGTAATGGCGATGCCAGAGGTAATACGCTGCCACGATAGCCCCCATCAACAGGCACAGGCAGAGCGCAACAAGCGTTTGACGGTAGCGAACCATACTAGCGATCCTCTATAAAATAATCGGACATACAGCGGTTGGGTTCCGTCATTGGCCTGTCACAGCGAATGACCGATGCGCGAGGCAGCAGGATGTAGCCGCTGACGTAAACCCAGGGATAGTTAGCGCACTGGTCCTTAAACGGGGCGGCATAGGCCAGGGCTTTATCCCTGTCGCGCTGCGTTTCAATATCGCGAGAAAAATAGAGCTGGCATTCGCCCATCTTCATCGCGAAGCGATACCCGTCAACGAAATAGCTGTCATGCAGCAGGTTATGGCTGATAACGCTCACGCCAGCCAGCATCAGCAATAGCACCAGCGCGCCCGGCAGCCAGAAGCGGCGTGTCGGGGGCGTCGGGCCGACAGTCTCTTCGCAGACATCCGGAGCAGCACGTTCTTCCTCATCAGCCTGCGGCTGCGTCTCTTTAACGGTGATTTGCGTATCGCTTGCGAGCGTCAGTCCAATCCGCGGGATAGTGACAATCGGATCGGTTTCAAACCCCACTTTCTTCAGCCCCTTACGCAGAATAGAAATATTCTGGTAGTAGGTATTAGGCGAAACCAGCATCCCCCGGCGCTGCCAGACAATATCCATGCACTCCTGTTGAGTCACAATACTTCCGACTCTTTCTATTAATAACAACAAACAGCGGCCCGCCGGGGAATTTAATACCACCACCCGGTCAGGATTGTTGAGATCGCGTAATGTGCTGGCCGCTGGATGAAACTCTACCAGGCCATTAATAATGTAATGCTTATGCATAGAATGGGCTAAATACCTCCGGTCAACGCCTGTTGCTCCAGTAGATTCCCTTCACGGTTAACCTGCGTATCCCTCGCCTGTGTAAGGATTAATGTGACGGATAAATGCGCAACTGTATATCCTGGCGCCTGGCGAAAAATCTTATTTTTCCTTTCTCTTTATCTGACCAGTCTGAAGTTTTCTTAACCGCCATTTTAAGCCGTCTTGACACTGACAAAACTCGACAAAGGCGCCCGTTGAACGCTTTAGCCATCATTGTCTGAATTATTCAGCGCGCTTAATTTGTTTTTTTAATAAAAAGCAGAGAGAACGCGCTCTGCCAGCGGGTTTCGAAATTACGACCAATTCGAAAGCTGTCGTCTTAATTAACAATTTCGGTGCGAAACTGTTAGCCACCGTCAGTAACAACCCGCGTCGCATGACGTCTCCAGACTATTTCCTTACAAAACATTTATTAAAGCCAACTTTTCAATAAAAACTACCGGTATGATTATTTACAGGCAAATAAGCAAAAGCCGGTTCAGCGAGGAGAAATTGACGCTACACCTAAACCGTACTTAAAACAAATTAAGATTAATTCAGGTTACCTCTTTTACGCCCTGAGTATAGTGGGCTCACACCGTGCAATGCTTAATTGCTTCGAAAATACAGGCATCGTTCTGCCAGACAGACGAGTCTCATTACAATTATAAATCGAGGGAATGACATGGCGAATAAGCTCAACAACACACGTCATTTAAATGTCGCGCTATTGGGTGGAGATCACTTTGCGCGCCAGGGGATCGCCGCGTTATTAAAAAATATTGTCCCGGCTATGCAGATTACAGCATCGATCGATAATTACATGGAGATCGAAACGATACTCGCAGCCGCACCGGTAGACGTGATTTTTTTGTCCGGCATGGAGAAATATCACGCGGGATATGACTGCCTGAAATATATCAGGAAGATGAAAGTACTTTATCCCGACGTACTTATTTGCATGTATTCCGCACCGGCAAATTCCTGGCTGTGGATACGCGGTGAAATAGACGCCTATCTCTCGCTGCAGGACCCGCTGTATCACTGGCGAGCCAGCGTATTAAAAATGGTCGATAGCCGTTATCGCCCACTAAAAAAACCCACGGCGTTATCGCTGACGCCGGGTGAATGGAGGGTATTGAAGGAACTGCGAAAGGGTCTGGATATGCGTTACATCGCCGAAACAGAGCAGCTTTCTTACCGTCGTGTCAGCGCGTTAAAAAGCTCAGCGATAAGAAAACTCGGGCTCAGGAACAAGACAGATTTGCTGGTCTTTTTAACCAGTTAGACCTGCTGCTTTCAGAGCAAATCTCGACATAACACCATAATGGAATCAGGACAATGAAAGCTCAATTCAATAATAAAACGCTGCTCGCGATCGCTATTGCGGCATTACTGCCAGCGGGCACGGCCCTGGCTGCCGGCACCAGCGGCGGCACGGTAAACTTTAGCGGCAAAGTGGTGACCTCCGCCTGCGCCATCAGCGCAGGAAGCGCCAACATTGACGTGGATATGGGTGAAGTGCGTACCGCAACGCTGAAGACGGCAGGCAGCGTTGCCAGCACGGCAAAAGCGTTTGCCATCACCCTGGAAGATTGCGAAATCGCCGATACCTCAGCCTCTACGGATGAGAACCCGATTGCCGCCACAACCGTGGCCGTCACCTTCACCGGCACGCCGGACACCTCCGATGTTAATAGCTTGTCCGTCGGGGCAAACGGCAGCGCCAACTCTGCGCAAAACGTGGCTATTCGCCTTTATGACGAGCAGGGCAACGTGGTGAACCTGGGTGAACCTGCTGCGGCCATCCCTCTGCGTAAGGGTGCCAACACCCTGAACTTCAGCGCGAAATATTACTCGCCGAAGGGCGGCGCCACCGCGGGTGATGCCAGCGCCGTCGCAACCTACACCGTGACCTATTCGTAATCCTCAGGCCCGGTCTACGGCCGGGCCTCTCTTAGCTTTCAGGAGAAACACTATGCGCGTAAACACATGGATTTGCCTGGCGGGTGCGTTATGTTCCTCCGCCGTCTATGCCGGCGGCGTGGGGCTGGGCGCAACGCGAATGGTCTACTCCAGCGCCACCAGCCAGGCCATGATGCAGGTGAGAAACACCCATCCCGACGCTACGTTCCTCATCCAGTCGTGGATGGAGAATGAGAAAGGCGAGCGCACCAACGACTTCGCGATCACGCCGCCGCTGTACGTCATAAAACCGGCCAGCGAAAGCGCGGTGAAAATCATGTTTAACGGCAAAGCCCTGCCAGCGGATCGGGAGACGCTCTACTGGATGACGGTCAAAGCCATCCCCCAGCAGGCGAAAAGCGGCGCCGGGAATACGCTGCAGTTTGCGTCGGCTAACCGCATCAAGGTCTTTTATCGCCCGGAGGGACTCAGCGAGAGCCCGGGAGAGGCGTGGAAAAAACTGGCCGGTGTCTACCGCGCCGGAAAGGTCACGCTCAGCAACCCCACGCCGTACTACCTCACCACCATCAACGTGAAAATTGACGGTATGCCGGTGCAGCCGGTGATGGTGCCCCCGAAAGGCAGCGTGACCCTGGCCGAAACCTTCAGCCATGCGGGCAGCATGAGCTATCAGACCATTAACGATTACGGGGCATGGACCCCCGCCACGCGCGCGTCGTTATCCCAATAATAAAAACAGTAAGGCGTGACCACGTGAAAATAAAAATCCTGTGCGCCACGGTGATCTCCCTGGTGATTCGGCAAGCCGTGGCTGCTGAAAGCGAGCTGCAATTTAACCCCGCGTTCCTCAACGGCGAGAGCGCAAACAGCGCCGATCTCGCCTGGGTCAACGCCGGGAGCACGTTGCCGCCGGGTGATTACAACCTCAACGTGTATATCAATACGAATTATGCGTTCACGGGTAACGTCACGTTCCGCCTTGCTGAAGACAGCACGGGTGAAGCGCTGCCCTGCCTCACGCCTGAACAATTCGCCGCGCTGGGCATCGATAGCCATCAGGCGAAGGGTGGCGACCTGCCGCTGGCGCAGCGCTGCATCTTCCTAACGAAGGCGTTTGCGGATACGCAGTTTGATCTGGACCAGAAGACGCTCACCCTGAGCTTCACCGTACCGCAAAGTGCGATGCGCAATTTGCCGCGCGGGTACGTCAGCCCGGAAAGCTGGGAGGCGGGCATTCCTGCCGCGTGGCTGAATTACGTGGTCAATGGCTCGAACAATGAGTATCGCGGCGAGACGCGCACGCGGGAACAGCAGCTGTTTGCGAGCCTCAACAGCGGCGTCAACCTGGGCGCGTGGCGGCTGCGTGATTTCACCACGTGGACCAAAGACAGCAATGAGCTCACCCACGTGCAGACCTGGCTGCAGCGCGATATTCACGCCCTGCGCGCGCAGGTGTATGCCGGGGAAACGTACACCTCGGCGCAGGTGTTCGACTCCGTGGGCCTGCGCGGTATCGCCCTGAAAACCGATGACAACATGCTGCCCGCCAGCCTCAGCGGCTATGCGCCTGAAGTTCGCGGCATCGCGCGCAGTAACGCCACGGTCACGGTTCGCCAGAACGGCAACATCATCTATCAAACCTCCGTCCCGCCGGGGGCGTTTGTGCTGAAAGATCTCTACCCGACCTCCTCGGGAGGCGATCTGGCGGTCACCATTCAGGAGAACGACGGCAGCAAAACGCAATACACGCTCCCCTTTGCCAGCGTGCCGAACCTGGTGCGTAACGGACAGGTGAAATATGCCCTCGGCGCCGGGAAATACCGTCCGACGGGCAATCAGGACGCGCCCTCTTTCGCGCAGGGCGAGCTGTTCTACGGCTGGCGATACGGCCTGACGTTTTACGGCGGGGCGCAGTTTGCCGATCGCTATAACGGCCTGGCCTTCGGGTTTGGGCAAAACCTCGGCCGCTTTGGCGCCTACTCCATCGACCTGACCCACGCCCGCAGCCAGCTGGCGGACGATCGGCGCTATACCGGTGATTCGGTGCGCCTGCGCTACAGCAAGCTGCTGAACGACATTGGCACGCGGGTGAATTTCTTCTCGCTGCGCTACTCCACGAAAGGGTTTTATACCCTCAGCGACACCACGTACAAAGGCATGTCGGGCGGATCGCCAAAGCAGACGGTGGAAGACGATGGCACCGTCACCACCCAATACGACACCGTGTACAACCTGCGCATGTCGCGCAAGGCAAAAAACCAGCTGCTGCTGTCGCAGCCGATGGGACAATACGGCTCGCTGTCACTGTCGTGGGATCAGCAGACCTACTGGAACACGTCAAATACCACGCAAAGCCTGCAGTTTGCGTGGAACGCCACGTTTCGCAACGTGTCGCTTGGCGTCAGCGTCCAGCGAAGCTCGAGCCTGTATGACGACAAGAAAGATAACATCCTTTCGATGTCGATTTCGGTCCCGCTGGGCAACCCGACGCTGTCGACCCGCGCGCGCTTTACCACGACCCATGCGGATTCCACCGGCACCACCACCAGCACGGGCGTGAGCGGCTACCTGCCGGGTGAGGAGAATCTGTTCTATAGCGTCAACCAGCGCTACAGCTCCCGACAGCACTACGGCGGCGATGCCACCCTGCAATACGAAGGCGCGTGGGGAGACTACAACCTGGGCTACAGCTACGCCAGCGACTCCCGCAACCTCAGCTACGGCATCAGCGGCGGCGCGGTAGTGCATGAAGATGGCCTGACGCTGAGCCAGCCGCTCGGAAATACCAACATTCTGGTAAAAGCCCCGGGAGCCAGCAATGTCGCCGTGCTTAACCATAAGGGCATCAAAACGGACGGCCGTGGCTACGCGGTGATCCCGTACGCCACGCCGTACCGCGTTAACCAGGTCGCGCTGGACGTGACGACCGCCGGCAACGACGTGGAGCTGGAAAACGCCATCGCCAACAAAACGCCTACCGATGGCGCCCTGGTTCGCGCCACCTTCACCACGCACCAGGGGGCAAAAGCGATGTTTATCGTACGTCACGGCAACGACGTGCTCCCCTTCGGCACGCTGGTCTCGCTCGATGATGACAAAACCAGCGGCATCGTTGGCGATGGCGGCAGCCTGTATCTCTCCGGTTTGTCAGAGAAGGGCACGCTGAACGCCGTGTGGGGCCGCGGCAGCCGCCAGCGCTGCGCCATTACCTACGCCTTAAACAAGCAGAACTATAACGCCCGCACCGGTCTTTATTCTCAGGAGGTGGTATGTCAGTAACGCTTCGGATCGGCTGCCTTGCGCTGCTGTTGGTTTTCACGCTCCCCGTTCGCGGCTACGACGTGCTGGTTTCCGTCACCGGCAATTTGATCGGCAACACCTGCGTGGTGGCGCAGGACTCCGGGGAGCAGAACGTGCCGCTGGGCACCATTGGTATTAAACAGTTCAGCCGTGCCGGGGCCGTCAGCAATATCAAAACGCCCTTCACGCTCAGGCTTGAAGCGTGCGGGCCAACCTTTGCTGGCGTAAAAATCCGCTTCAGCGGTACGCCGGATGATGCCAACCCGCAGCTGCTGAAAATTGCCGACGGTGGCGCTACCGGCGTGGCGGTACAGATCCTCGATAAAGAGAGCGTACTCATTCCCCTGAATACAAAGACCACCGCATACGGAACGGCGGGGGATGACAGCGTACAGATGACCTTCTACGCGCAGCTGGTTGCCACCGCTACGCCGGTGAGCGCCGGTGATGTGTCAGCCCTCGCCACCTGGACAACGGAGTATCTATGATGCGTTTAGCGTTTCTTCTCAGCGGATTACTTTTCTGCGCCAGCGTGCAGGCTCTGGACTGGAAATCGGACATTACGCTCTCCCCTCAGCCGATGACCTACAGCGGGCCAGCGGATTCCGTGGTGCCGGGCAGCATTATCGGCTCGACCTGGAGCGCCACCGCCAGCGTGCAGCAGGTGTTCTGGTGCGGGCTTATTTTTACCTGCAACAAAGGCACGCTGCAGCCCAGCAGCAGCGCCATCTCAAGCGGTGCGACGGTCACCGTCGACGGCGCGAATTACACCATTTTTGAGACCGGCGTACCGGGCGTGGGGTATATCATCGGGCTGAAGGATTTTAAGAGTACGCAATATATTCCCCTGCAAACCGGTATCACGCAAAGCTACCCGGCAGAGGGCACCAGTGGGTTTGCCCAGGATCTGGGATGGTCAGCAAAGGTCACCTTTATTAAAACCGGTGCCGCCCTGAAATCCGGCGTCTATAACATCCCGACCATCAACGCCGCGGTGCTCACCGCCTATAACAACGAAACGAAAACGGCGCAGGTGATTATCAGCCCGACCACCATCACGGTGACCGCCAGCGGGTGTACGGTCGGCAGCAAAAACGCCAGCGTGGCGCTGGGCACCATTGATATTCGCACCCTGCCCACGGTGGGAAGCACGTCGCCATCAGGGACGTTTACCGTCGGCCTGACCTGCGACGCGAACGTGGCGGTTCACGCGGTGATGACCGATCAGACCACGCCGTCGAACACCTCGTCGGTGGTGACCCTGACCGGAGATTCCACGGCGTCCGGCGTTGGGGTGCAGTTTTTCTACAACGGCAGCGGGCCGCTGACGATGGGGCCGGACAGCTCGGCCGCGGGTGCGACCGGCCAGTTCTTCATCCAGAGCACCACGGCGGCGCAGACGCTCACGTTACCGTTCCAGGCGCAGTACATCCGAACCGGCGAACTGGTCCCCGGCTCGGCCAACGCGCTGGCCAGCATTACGTTTTCCTACCAGTAGGGCTACTGCTTCACCCACACCAGCTGATCGGTTCGGAAGCCCAGACCGCGCGCGGTGTTCAGGTAATCCTGCTTCACCGCATCCGGAATGGTTGGCGTGCGCGACAGGATCCACAGGTAATCGCGGTTCGGGCCGCTGACCAGGGCGTACTGGTACTTATCGTCCAGCCTGATCACGTTATAGCCGCCGTAGAACGGGCCGAAGAAGGACACCTTCAGCGCGGCGGTGGTTGGCTCGCCGGTAAAGTACGCTTTGCCTTCGCTCTCGTTCCACTTGTTCTTCACCGGATCGTAGCCCCGGTTGAGCACGCTGATGCCGCCGTCGCTGCGCTTGCCGTAGGTGGCGGTTACCTGCTCCAGCCCGCGTTCAAAGCGGTTTTCCAGACGGGCGACCTCATACCATTTTCCGAGATAGCGGCTGGCGTCAAAACCAGAAATCGGCTGCACGCCCTTCGGCGGCGTGGGGGATTTACAGGCGACCAGCGTCAGCGCAATGGCAACACCGGTCACAACAGGCCATAGCTTCATGAGAATTCCTTTCATTTGCACGGTTGGACGTTAAGTGTAGTGCACCGTTTCGGCGCTTCATCCCGTTCGGGAAAATTCGTAGTATATTGAGAGTATTCCTCCACTCTGGACACGGACATGGCTTACTCCATCGGCGAATTCGCCAGACTCAGCGGCATCACCGCCACCACCCTGCGGGCGTGGCAGCGTCGCTATGGTTTACTCAAGCCACAGCGCACGGAAGGCGGCCACCGCCAGTACAGCGACGAGGACGTCCAGCAGGCGCTAAAAATCCTCGACTGGGTCAAAAAAGGCGTCCCGATCGGTCAGGTCAAACCGCTGCTGGAGCGCCCGACGCCAGGACGGACCAACAACTGGCAAACCCTGCAGCAGAACATGCTGCAACGTCTGCAGGACGGCAAGGTCGAGTCCCTGCGCCAGATGATTTACGACGCCGGACGCGAATACCCAAGGCCGGAGCTGGTCGCGAACGTGCTGCGCCCGCTGCGCAGCCAGGTCTCGGCCAACGTCGCCGCCGCCATGACCCTGCGCGCGATCCTCGACGGCATCATCATCGCCTACACCTCGTTTTGCCTCGAAGGCGATAAAAAAGCGCCGGGCGATAACATTCTGCTCAGCGGCTGGCACCTCAACGACCCGTGCGAGATCTGGCTCGAAGCCTTAACGCGCACCGGGCAGGGCCACCGAATCGACATCCTGCCGGTTCCGCCTGACGCGCTGGCACCGGAAATTTTCCCGGAGCGCAAATGGCTTCTGGTCACCAGCGGCAAACTCACCGCCGGGCGGAAAAAACAGGTGGAGCAGTGGCAGCAGCAGGTATCGCTTGAAGTGATTATCCTCTGATAATTTTCTCCTGCGGGAATCTTCACGAAAAGTTGAATATTTTCCCGCGCCGCAGATGCTAACGTTTTCCTGTGACGAATAACTCAACAGGAAAACACCATGAAAAAATCTGCCCCTCTGCTGATCCTGGCCTCGATGGCCTTTGCCCCTGCTGCCTTTAGCGCCCCTGCCGGCACGCTGAGCGTCCACATTCTCGACCAGCAAACCGGGATGCCGCCATCAGACGTGACCGTTACGCTGGAGAAACAGCAGCAGGACAAATGGACCCCGATTGCCAGCGGTAAAACCGACCACGACGGCCGCATCAAATCGCTCTATCCGCAGGATCAAGACATGCAGCCTGGCGTGTATAAAGTGACCTTCAAAACCGCAGAGTACTTCCACGGCAAAAAGCTGGACTCCTTCTTCCCGGAGATCCCGGTGCTGTTTACCGTGACCCGCACCAACGAGAAGCTGCACATCCCGCTTCTGCTGAGCCAGTACGGTTACTCGACCTACAAGGGCAGTTAAGACGCATTGATTTTAAAGGAATAAAAAAAATAGTTCCGCTAATACTTGGACAAATTAGTCATGTTGTGTAAGTTTTAATTATATGAACGGGAGGACTACACCATGACAACGAAACCTGTGCTCGGTATTAGCGGATGTTTGACCGGATCCGCCGTTCGCTTTGACGGCGGACACAAGCGTATGGGCTTCGTCATGGATGAGCTGGCCCAGTGGGTGAATTTCAGGCCCGTCTGCCCAGAAATGGCCATCGGCCTGCCGACGCCTCGCCCGGCCATACGCCTGACGCTGATGGACAGCGGCGAAACGCAGCTCCGTTTCAGCAAGCCGCCTCATGATGACCTCACGCAGAAAATGGTCGACTTTACGGCGGACTATCTGCCAAAAATCGGCGATCTGTCGGGATTTATCGTCTGTGCAAAATCCCCAAGCTGCGGCCTGGAACGCGTGCGGCTGTACGATGAAAACGGCAACCGGGGCCGCAAGGAGGGCGTCGGGCTGTTCACCGCCGCCCTTCTTGAAACCTACCCGTGGCTGCCCGTCGAGGAAGACGGTCGGCTGCACGACCCGGTGCTGCGGGAAAACTTTATCGAGCGGGTATTTGCCCTGCACGAGCTAAACACGCTGCGCGCTAAAGGTCTGACGCGGCGTGGGCTGCTGGATTTCCACAGCCGCTATAAATTGCAGCTGCTGGCGCACCATCAGGCGGGCTACCGCGAAATCGGCCCGTTCGTTGCCTCGCTGCACGAGTGGGAAGACCTGGACGCCTTCTTCGTGGCGTACCGGGAAAAACTGATGACCATCCTGAAAAAACCCGCCTCGCGGAAGAATCACACCAACGTGCTGATGCATATCCAGGGATATTTCCGTAACCAGCTGAACACCCGCCAGCGCGGCGAGCTGCGCGACGTGATCCTGCACTATCGCAACGGACAGTTGCCTATTCTCGCCCCGATCACGCTGCTGAAGCACTACCTGGCCGAATACCCCGACCGGTATCTGATGACGCAAAACTACTTTGATCCCTATCCTGATGATTTGGGTCTGCGTCTGGCAGTCAAGTGATCATAAAAATGCGAAGGCCCCATTGACCCGTAGAGGCCCAAAGCAGTACCCCGTTTAGACGACATCCTCACTGTCGTCTCTTTTTTGCATTTCATCTCAAAGACTGTGATTATATACAGGCTTATTCTGCAAAAAGGGGCCTGCCAGTGATCAACACCCTGCACATTCAAAACTACCGATCCATCCGCGACATGTCGCTGGAGCTGGAGCAGCTCAACATCGTCTTCGGGCCGAACGGCACCGGGAAATCCAATATCTACAAGGCGATACACCTGATGCACAGCGCCGCTCAGGGACAGTTTTCCCAGGCGCTGGCAAACGAGGGCGGCATTCTGAAGGTGTTCTGGGCAGGTAAAACCCGCAGCGACCAGCTGCGGCGGATGAATCTGGCGGTGGAAACAGAGACCTACGAATACGAGCTGCAGGTCGGGTTTGTGGAGAAGCTGCCCTATCCCTCGCAGTTTCAGCTCGATCCGGTGATCAAAGAGGAGTCCATCTGGCTGAGCGGTCAGCACCGTCGGCCTTCGTCACAGCTGATGAAGCGTAAGAACCAGGCAGTATTTCTGAACAATGTGCATCACGAGAAAGTGACCCACAGCGGCACGCTGTACGAGAACGAATCGGTGTTCGGGCAGCTCGGCGAACCGCATCTTTACCCGGAAGTGTCGCAGATGCGCGAGTCCCTGCGTAACTGGCGCTTTTATCATGAGTTTTCTGTATCAATCGGCTCGGCGATGCGCGCCCCGCAGGTCGGCTTCCGCTCCCCGGTGCTGGCCAGCGACGGTGCCAACCTGGCGGCCGCGTTTCAGACCATCGTCGAGATCGGCGACGAGCTGCTGCTGATGCGCATCCTTGACCAGGCCTTCCCCGGCTGCGTGTTTTACAGCGACAACACCGGCGGACGTTTTCGCATGATGATGCAGCGCGAGGGTCTTAGCAGGCCGCTGGAACCGGCGGAGTTCTCCGACGGCACCCTGCGCTTTCTGTGCCTGGCGGTAGCGCTGTTAAGCCCGCGCCCACCGGCGTTTATCGCGTTGAACGAACCGGAAAACAGCCTGCACCCACAGATGCTGCCCGCGCTGGCGAGCTTAATCGCCGAGGCCAGCCGCTACTCGCAGATTTGGCTCACCAGCCACTCGCCGGAGCTGGCGAAGTTGATTGAGAAACAGCGATCGTTTTCGCTGTATCAGCTGTCAATGGTGGAGGGGGAGACGAGGGTGGAGAGGCTGGGGTAGTCTCCAGGGGCACGGAGACTGTTTTGCAGTATCTCGCTTCAGTGAAGCATGCCAATAAAGAACCCCAGATACCCGGACCTGCTTAACCATATAAAGGGGCTGGTGAGGCCGGACCGCCGGAGATTAATCAACTCTCTCATGGGAGCCAGGCCATCATTTTTGATAACGACATTTTTTGCACAATAGCGACAATGCATAATCAGAAATAAAATCCCGGCGATCCCAAAACCAAAATAGCTTTCGCGACTGCCCCAAAAATGAGTGCTTAATTTTAAATAAGTTAATCCCCAGATAGTGACTAAAAAGGCGATAAATGAACATGCTGCGATGTTCATGTCTCGCTTACTACCCAGACCAAAAAAGAGCGCGTCAAAGAAAAACATCGGGGTAAACGGTGACTGGACGCTTCTTCCCGTCGCTTTACTAAAACGAAAAAAAACGACCGTTCCGACGAAAAATGCGAACAGCGCAATTCCTAATAGCAGATAAATCATTTAATTAATCCTTTTTGAAGGGCCAGGATATGAGTTCGGTACTGATAGAGTCGTTAAGTTTGGAGAGCAATAGCTCAGTAAAAACTGTAAAAACTTTTATCCAATCCCGTTAGGACGCTATTCCACACTCATTAGCATCTAATAAATGCTTGTTTTTTCTTATCTGTTCCCAGCTTTTTCAAATCAGACAGAAGCTATTCCCTCTCGTCCTCAGCCTCCGCACTTACGTACTTTTCGGTGAAGATTGTGATGTCCTTATCACCCCAAAAATATTCTCAACAACAACCAAATTCTATTATTTATATTTTTTCATTTTCAAGAATAAATTCACAAAAAACATGAGCACACCAAAAACAAACCCATTGAAGAGACTAAAGTTAAAGTCATCAAGGAAATTAACAATCGAATAAGAAGGCCAATGTCCTTCTATCAGTAAAGCAGTCAATCTGCTAGACACTGAAACTAAAACACATCCTGCTAAAAGGGTAACGAAACCCATAAGTAAAAAAAGAAGAAAGGAAAAAATTATTTTTTTCATTTCAATTTCCCCTTGACGTAATCTTCACCTGCTTTTCCCGCTCTCTCAGATAGATAGCCACCTGCTGTAGCACCTGCTATTGCTGGTAATTGGTTTACTTTAGGTGGCTCTATTATTGATGGCATTCTCGAATTTTGATAATCTTTAAACCCATTACTCCAAGGATTCCATACCTTATTATCAACCTTCTGAACACCCAACCCAAACAAATAACCTAACGTAGCTCCACCTGCAGCCCCGATCATAGGCGCTGTTGGATTCTTACCATCAATGAGGCTACTTATCCCTGCTCCTGCGGTGCTCACTGCTGTAGTTCCAACATATTTCATACCAGTTGTAGCTGCTCCAGTAATCATTGCTGTGATAAGACTATTCGGGCTAAATACCTCACTTGGATCATTATGGATATTGTACGCTTGAGACGTGGCGTTTGCGATTCCACTTGTAGCCGCAGAAACACCTCTTGTTGCTAATGTTGAACTGCCAATCAAGTCCGCAACAGCAGGAGCAACGGCACGACCAAGAATCGGTATTGAAAGAGAAATCGTTGCGATAGCTGCTTTAGGTATGTTGTTTGATCGCTGCATCTCGTCATAGTTATCAATCACTGGCGACAGCTGATTAATGCTGTACTGTGCCAGTTGCTTACAATCTGCATCACAACCCGGTGATTGCATAAGCTGAATAAGGTCATCCTGTTGTTTAACAAGATAATCCTTACTGATCTGTGTGTTCAGCGCTTTTTGCTGTTGAGCCGCATTCGCTTTGCTCGCAACATCCACCAGTTTCTTACGCTCTTCATCCGTTGATGCCGATTTATATTTCTCAAGCCATGAGGTTGTCTGGTCAGCGCTGAGATAATTATTCTCAACACTATTCTTCCCGGCACTGGCCCCGGCCGCCGCACCAGCCGTATTTCCCCCAGCAATCCCGCCGGCTATGCCCGCTGAAACAGATGCCAGCGTACTCACGGTCTGCTTCTGCTCTTCCGTCAGCTTCGACGGGTCTGTGTCCGGATAGAACTGTCTGGCGATAGCTGTCGCAATCAGTTCGCCGGATGCGGCTCCCACAGCGCCTGCTGCGGCACTGTTGCCCTGAAGGGCTGCGGTTACGCCGCCGAGGATGGCATGGGCAATCGCTTTTGCCGCCTTGTCGTCGTTAATGCCTGCGCGGTGACCGATGATGTACGCCAGCTCCGGTGCCGACGCGCCCGCCAGCGCCCCTCCGATATTGCCGCCCGCCAGTCCCTGCAGCGCTGCCGTGGCCGCCTGGATGCCGCGCTGCATATCGCTGCCGGTTCCGTACGTCACCATCACGTTTTTGTATGCCTGGGTATCTCGCAGTTTCGCCAGATAATCCTGCCGCTGTTTCTCTGTCGCGTTTGCGGGGAGTGTTGCGCCGGTTTCTTTCTGGGCCGCCTTCAGCCCGTTCAGGTCACCCTGCGTCCTGGCAATATCCGCCACCTGGCTGCCAATGTCGCTGATCATCCCAACCGCGTTCAGGCGGTTCTGCTCTTTCTCCTTGTCGAAGATCGGGCTGATGCTGTCGTTGGCATGTTCGGTGTCGCGGCTCAGATCGGCCACGTCCTGCTTCTGGTTTGCCTTGTCGCGGATGGTGAGGGAGCCCTCTGCCACGGCGGCCTGCGTGGTGCCTTCCTTATGGCCTTTATTACCCGCAGCGGAGATCATGCCGCCCGGCAGGTTGCCCTGGAATTTATCCCCGAAGCTGCCGCCGCCGCTCAGGCTGATACCGGAGTGCGAGGTTTTAAAGTCCGCTTCGTTGTGGATATCGCTGAAGCCCAGCGTTCCGGTATCGAGGCTATTTTTGTCCGGCGTGGCGGTGGAGGCGATAACCGCGCCATCAAGCTGGGTGTGATGCCCCACGGTGATGTCGAAGCCCCCGTCCCCGGCATACAGCCCGGTCTGTTCGGCCACCGAATCAAAGCGGCTCTTCATCTTGTCCTGGCTGGCGTTGATATAGCCTGAACCGGACATGGTTCCGAAGGTGAAGCTGCCCCCGGCCGCAACGCTGGTCTGCTTGCTGTCGTAGTCGCTGTTGTTCTGCTGGCTGCGCATCAGCAGGTCGTGACCAACGTCTGCCACGATTTTATTGCCGTTAACCTGGGCGCCATCAAGCACGGTGTCGTGCCCGCTTTTTAGGGTGACGTTTTTGCCGCTGTCGATTGTGGTTTCGGTCCAGTCGGTACCGTTACCTTTATCCTTGCCGTGCGCGGCGTTAACGTTGGCAAACACGCTGATACCCGCGCCGTTGCCTCCGGCACCGATGCTTACCCCAATACCGCCACCGCTGCTGCTGTTCTTGCCGCTGGTTTTTTGGGTATTCGCCGCGCCGGACAGCAGAATATCGTTCTGTGCATCCAGCGTGGTGTCGCCCCCGGCTTTCAGCTGGCTGCCCGCAATCACGATGTCGCCGCTGTTTGCACCTTTGTTTTTGCCGTTCGCGGTGATGGAGAGATTGTTGCCTGCGTTCAGCGTGCTGCCTGCCACCGCATCACTCTCAGCATGCTGCTGTGATTTCGACTTCTGGGTCGTCAGCGAGAGGCTCACACCCATTGCGTTCGGGTCGCCGGTGGTTGCCGCCATATCCGCAGCCTGCCCGGCCTGCACGCCGGACAGCACCGTTTTGGTGGCCTGAAGGGCTTTCAGACGGCCATCACTTTGCTCTTTGGTCTCCTGCGCCGCGCTCACGGCATTGTTAATAGCGCTACCGACGGTGCCGGAGAGCGCCACGGTGAGCCCGCTTTTCTTCTGCTCGAAGGTTTCATCCCGGGTGCGCCTGTCGTGCCCCGGCTCGATGATGACGCTGTCGCCGCTGAGGCTTAAATCCTTCCCGGCGATAAGATCCGCCCCGCCGACATGGGCCTGGTTTCCGGCAGAAATCGCGACGTTACCGCCCGTCGAGCCCACCGTACTGAAGCTCTGGCTCTGGGTGGTACCCTTCTCACGAAGATCGTGCGTGCTTTTACTGCTGCCGATGGTGAAGCCAATCCCGCCCGAGCCCATCAGGCCGGATTTTTTCTCTTCCTTAAATCGCCACGAGGTGTCGGTGTTGGTGGCCGCAACGATATCAACATTGTTGCCCGCCTTAAGCTGCACGTCGCCATCGCCCGCCACGGCGGAGCCGAACACCCGCAGGTTATTGCCCGCCACCACCTGCACGTTATCGCCGCTCAGCAAGGAGCCGGATTCACGCGTCGCGCTGTCCTCCTCGATGGTGTGGGTGGTTTTCTTGCTGAGGAAACCTTTTTTGGTTTTGGTCTGCTCTTTGTAGTGATAATCGCTTTCGGTTGCGGTATTGAGGCTGACGTCGCGGCCTGCCGCCACGCCGATATCGCCCTTCGCCGTCACCTGCGCGGCTTCGGTGGTGACATCGCGTCCGGCGAGGATTAGGGTATTCTCCCCGCTGGCGATCTCGGTTCCCTGCTGACGTACCGATTCGTTAATAACGGTTTTCTTGCCTGACCTATAGCTGTCGCCCTGCGTGGTCTCTTCCGCAGCCAGATTCACGTCGCGACCCGCCTGCAGCCCGACGCTTTTCTCCGCTGCCAGCGCGGCGGCCTGAGCGTTGATATCCTGCCCGGCCTTCAGGACCAGGTTATCGCCTGCGGAAATCGTGGTGCGGTCGAGCCCGGTGCTGTGGGACTCGCTTTTCCCTTTACGGCTGCTTTCGCTTGTCTGTGCCGCGTTCAGGTTCAGATCGTTGCCCGCGCTCAGCCCCGCGCTGCCGCCCGCCTTCAGGTCGCTGGCGGTCACGTCAAGGTTGTGCCCGGCATTCACCAGCAGGTTGCCGC
>NZ_JAWNBW010000011.1:0-131211 GCF_034106085.1 Enterobacter sp. 302C9 | reverse complement strand
GGAAAAAATATTTATCAATAAAAATACACATGCCATCGTAAGCATACTGTTTCTTGCTGATAAATATATCCCCATCCCAAGAATTATGCGTGAAGTTAAGTTTATATATGCTGGTATTTCGTTTTTCTCAACCCCGGTAAAATAACCATTATATGAACTGGTAATTAATCCTAAAATAAAAGAGAGAGAAACAATAAAAAAAACAACAGGAGCAAAAGGAGAATCATCCTGCTTTATAGCATTAAAGATTTCATAAAAATTATAATAGCTAAAACAAAGAACAGTAACTGATACCAGCACACCAAGCAAGGATATGATTAATCCGAAATTTATTACACGACGAACTTGTAGTTCATTCTGCTGTGCTTTCGCCAATGTTACGTAACGTGCAACTGATAATTGTCCAGTAAAACCAATTAATGAAAAAAATGCAGCAACTTGCAAAGCCAAAGACCAAATGGCAAAATCATTTATTGATAGTATTTTAATCAATAAAGGGGATAAAATTATCCCCAAGATTACATTTGAAAACCCATTTATTACATTTGATATGGCATTTTTTATGAGTCGATTAAACCCACTCATTGGTAGTTTACCATCTCAGCTCGGAAACGAGTCACCATATTTTCGATATCATCAAGTACGTTTCTTGGATTATATTCTGGCATAACAGATTTAAGAATACTGATGTCGTTAACGGGGAATGCTTCTCTTGGGAAGTTACGCTCGTGCCATGTTACTGTACAATTTGTTGTTTGAATCAGTACATCAGCAATCTGCTCTGCAGAAATATTATATCCAGCAGCTATATTATAAATATTCCCAGATGTATTCTTATTCTGTGATAAGTTGATGCAAGCTTCCGCCACATCCTCGACCGACACATAATCTTTTTCATAATGTCGATCAATGAACATGTCGATATGACCATTATTAATTGCATTACGTGTAATTGATGGTAAAAAAAGCGGGCTATTCAAAGCTACCCCATAAACATTACTTGGTCTGACAATAACAATATCTTTTCCGCTTTTAAGGCATAGCTCTTCTGATACAAGTTTTGTCAGATTAAATAACCGACGAGCATCATCCTCACTAACAACCAAATCGGCATTTTCTCGTGTATCACTGCCATTCATGTAAACACGAGTAGAAGACATAAACACCAAGCGATTAAATTTCGAACGCTGCAAAACTTCAGACAGAAGTGCGCAGTTAGCCTGGAAGACATTAAATGGTGTGTTTTGACAATCACCATTGCCGGCACAATAAATGACGGTGCCCAAGTCTTTTGTAAAGAGGGTTTGCTCGTCTCGTTGTGGAACCCAAACATCGTGTTTCAGTTCTTTTAACTGTTCGACGATCTCGTTACCAATGAATCCCCGTCCTCCAATTACTGTATACTGGGCCATTTTACCATCCCTCCTTAATATTTTTAGTTATTTGTTCTAATGAAGGAAGAATTTTGTCTTTCTCAGATAGAATTGGATCTTTAATTGGCCAATCAATATTCACAATTGAGTCGCTCCAGATTAATCCGCCTTCATCAGATGGATCGTAGAAATCTGTGCATTTATATTGAAAATCAGCACTATCACTTAACACACAAAAGCCATGAGCAAACCCCGGGGGAATGTAAAACTGAATTTTATTCTCTCCGGTTAACACAATAGATTCATACTGGCCAAATGTCGCAGAACCAAATCGGAGATCAACCGCGACATCGAAAACTTCGCCCTGAGTGACTGTTACCAATTTTCCTTGGGGTTTCGTTTTCTGGAAATGGAGTCCTCGTAATACGCCTCCTGTTGAACGAGAGCGGTTATCCTGAACAAATTTCTCCTTAATACCCGCGTCTTTGTAGCGTTTTGCATGAAATGTCTCATAAAAGAACCCACGTTCATCGCCGAAAACTCGAGGCTCAATAACCAGTACACCTTCCAACTTTGTTTTAATAACGTTCATGATGAAATGGACTCTTATTTTACGAGATTTAACAAGTAGTTACCGTAACCAGTTTTAGATAAAGTGTTGCCAATAGACTTAACCATTTCTTTATCTAACCACCCTTGGTTGTATGCAATTTCTTCGAGGCACGCAATTTTAAAACCTTGCCGTTTCTCGACAGTTTGCACAAATTGTGATGCCTCAAGTAACGAATCATGCGTACCGGTATCCAGCCATGCGAAACCACGACCTAGTTGCTCAACTTTCAGCTCACCCATTTCGAGATATTTTTGGTTAACACTAGTTATTTCAAGCTCGCCCCGCTCCGAAGGCTGTACTTTCTTAGCAATATCAACAACACGATTATCATAAAAATAAAGGCCCGTAACGGCCCAATTTGATTTTGGCGCTTTTGGTTTCTCTTCTATGGATATTGCATTAAAATCTTTATCAAATTCAACGACCCCAAAACGTTCAGGATCCATAACTTTGTAACCAAACACTGTCGCACCATTAAGATTTTCGACAGCATGTTTAAGTTGTTTTCCAAAAGACTGACCAAAGAAAATGTTGTCACCTAGCACCAGGCAAACACTATCATCACCGATGAAATCTTCACCCAAAATAAATGCCTGAGCGAGCCCATCTGGAGTAGGTTGAACCTGATACTGTAAATTGATACCAAACTGATTACCATTGCCAAGAATACGTTTAAAGCTTGCCTGATCTTCCGGCGTCGTAATCAATAAAATGTCGCGAATCCCGGCCAGCATCAGCACCGACAGAGGATAATAAATCATAGGTTTGTCATAAATAGGTAATAACTGCTTAGACGTACCCAATGTAATCGGATGCAAACGCGAACCAGAACCGCCCGCAAGAATAATGCCTTTCATTAATTATTATCCCCATATTGTTTTGAAAGCCATGAAGCATATGCTCCACTTTTTACATTATTTACCCATGATTCATTAGATAAATACCACATGACTGTTTTACGAATACCACTCTCGAAAGTTTCTTGAGGATGCCACCCTAACGCATTACCAATTTTAGTAGCATCGATTGCATAGCGACGATCGTGCCCTGGCCGATCCTTAACATATATGATCTGATCGCGATAAGAACCTTCCTTCGGCACAATCTCATCCAGCAGGTCGCAAATAGTATGCACCACCTCCAGGTTCTGCTTCTCGTTATGACCGCCAATATTGTACGTTTCACCCGGTTCCCCTTGAGTGACAACGGTGTACAGCGCACGCGCGTGATCTTCTACATATAGCCAGTCACGGATTTGATCGCCCTTGCCGTAAATAGGCAGAGCTTTACCGTCCAGCGCATTCAAAATAACGAGCGGGATCAACTTTTCCGGGAAATGGTACGGGCCGTAGTTATTCGAACAGTTGGTGACGATAGTCGGGAAACCGTAGGTACGCAGCCAGGCACGAACCAAGTGATCGCTGGAGGCTTTCGACGCCGAATATGGGCTGCTAGGCGCATAAGCTGTGGTTTCAGTGAAGAGTGGCAGCTCAGTTGATGCCGGATGCTCATCAGGATGCGGCAAATCACCATACACTTCGTCGGTTGATATGTGGTGGAAACGAAACGCTTTCTTCGCCTGTTCATCCAACGTTGACCAGTACGCACGAGCGGCTTCCAGCAGTACATAAGTGCCGACGATATTGGTTTCGATGAACGCAGCCGGACCGGTAATAGAACGATCGACGTGACTTTCAGCAGCCAGGTGCATAACCGCATCAGGCTTATGTTCTGCGAAGATACGATCCATTGCATTTTTGTCACAAATATCCGCATGCTCAAAAACATATCGATCGCTGTCACTGACTTCACTAAGCGACTCAAGGTTGCCGGCATAGGTCAGCTTATCCACATTGACGACGTCGTCCTGGGTATTTTTAATAATATGTCGTACAACCGCTGAGCCGATAAAGCCGGCTCCGCCCGTCACAAGAATTTTCACGTTATCTGTTCCGTCTAGTATATGTCTGGATACTGGCGTTCTGAAACCTGAGCATTTATTGATGGTTTCAGAAATTGAGCACGCTACCGCCCCTGGCTTAACAGCTACCAGTGCACTGAGCGATGTCTGATTAAATGATTTTTTTGTCTGGATCCAGACAAAAAACTGGCGTTAATTGTCGTCCTAAACGACCTCAGAAACAAGCACAAATCGCTACAAAGCGATCCAGATTAAGACCCTATAACTCTCTGTAATCATAGGATTAATAATAAAAAACGGCAGTCATCATTTTGGCTATATCTCAATACACCAAAATAATGACCGCCGCTTGTTCAAGACGTTGCAGGAATATCAGTCGTTTGCGAGCAACTTCTCAATACGGGTTCTGAACTTCGCCCCTTCCTTCAGGTTACGCAGTCCATAGTTCACGAACGCCTGCATATACCCCATTTTCTTACCGCAGTCATAGCTGTCGCCGGTCATCAGCATCGCGTCAACAGACTGCTTCTTCGCCAGTTCGGCAATCGCGTCGGTCAGTTGAATACGATCCCAGGCGCCTGGCTCGGTTTTCTCCAGTTCCGCCCAGATATCGGCGTTCAGAACGTAACGACCTACCGCCATCAGGTCCGAATCCAGCGTCTGTGGCTGATCCGGTTTTTCGATGAACTCAACGATGCGGCTCACCTGCCCTTCCGTCTCCAGCGCTTCTTTGGTCTGAATTACGGAGTACTCAGAAAGATCGCCCTTCATGCGTTTTGCGAGCACCTGGCTACGACCGGTTTCATTGAAACGCGCCACCATTGCCGCCAGGTTATAACGCAGCGGATCGGCAGAAGCGGTATCGATGATAATGTCCGGAAGAACAACAATGAATGGGTTATCACCCACAACCGGACGGGCACACAGGATAGAATGCCCCAGACCCAGCGGCTGCGCCTGACGGACGTTCATGATGGTCACACCCGGCGGACAAATAGACTGCACTTCCGCCAGCAGTTGGCGTTTGACGCGCTGCTCAAGCAGCGCTTCAAGTTCGTAAGAGGTGTCGAAGTGGTTTTCTACAGCATTCTTGGACGAGTGCGTAACCAGGACGA
The DNA here is from genome assembly GCF_034106085.1 of Enterobacter sp. 302C9. NCBI lineage: Bacteria > Pseudomonadati > Pseudomonadota > Gammaproteobacteria > Enterobacterales > Enterobacteriaceae > Enterobacter > Enterobacter sp. 302C9. Next base: position 126,189 of record NZ_JAWNBW010000011.1, on the reverse strand, counting down.
TTTCTTTGATCCCTGCAGCAACAATCTCATCGACAATGTACTGAATCATTGGCTTGTCGACGATCGGCAGCATCTCTTTAGGAATGGCTTTTGTGGCTGGCAGCATATGCATACCCAGGCCTGCTACCGGAATGACTGCTTTCAAATTGATCATTATCTCTTCCACCTTAATATGGTTGACGAAGTATAAACTGTGTCAGGAAAAATGCCTGAAGAAGAAAGTCTACTCCGTCGAATGCAAATCACGTTTGGCTCAGAACTCTGATTACTTAAGCTCATTACGCTATAAGTGTGACCCAGAATCGTCGGAAACCCTACCAATAAAGAAGAGGAAAAACATGTTTCCGACAAATCCCAGATCGTCAGTTGTTACTCAGAAACAAACGTGATGTCATCTTTCTTCTCATGCACGAACTCGTACTTCAACGTACGGTCCAGTCCTTGAGATAGGGTATAAGGTGCTTTAAAACCAGAGGTGTGCACTTTAGTGGCATCAAACTGAGTGGTGGCACAGAATTTTTTTACACGTACGGAACTAATCGCATACTTCTTGCCGGTAACTTTGCTAAGGATATCAAAGCAAAAACCGCCTAGCATTCCTAAAGGATAAGGGAGGTGAACTGATGGGATTTTTTTGCTAAGGCTCTTTTCTACCTCGGCAACCAGCTGATTCATATTCAGATCGGGTTTATCTACATAGTTGTATACGTCGTAGCCAGGTTTGACGTTGCTCAATCGGAATTTGATAAACTCAACAATATTACCGACATAAGCCATAGACTTATAGTTAGTTCCGGCACCTACCATTGCGAATTTTCCACCCGCAATTTGCTTAAGAAGATTGAAGACATTGCCTCGATTGCGTTCACCAAAAATGACCGTTGGACGAACAATTGTCAGAGATCGCTCTTCTGGAGCTTTGTTGAACCATTCGCGCAGTACCTCTTCCGCCTGCCACTTACTTTTACCATAGTGGTTAAAAGGATCGTGCGGGTGAGATTCATCAGGATTGACTTTATTGAGACCATAAACGGCAACTGAGCTGGTAAAAATAATGTTCTTAACATTATTTTTTTCCATAGCTGCCAGTACGTTACGCGTTCCCTGAACGTTTACATCGTAGTAAAGTGAGGTTGGGCTAACATCATCACGATGCTCGGCAGCGAGTAATACTACCGTATCGAAACCGGCAAGAGCGTGATCGAGTTGCTCCTGATTGCGCACATCTCCGGAAACAGTAATGTCAGGGTAGAAATGACTTTGCTGCTTGTCGAAGTTGGTTACATTAAACTCAGCCTTAGAAATCTCGATCAAACGAGTCCCAACGAAACCGGACGCGCCAATAAACAAAACTTTATCGTTCATAAACCACTCAGTGCGTTATGTGTGTTTGGCAAACCTCCGGTAATCTCTGTATTCCCTGAGGTATCGCTAATGATAAGACAGAACTGACGAAAAGATGGCACGGATTATAAACCCTAAAATCGCTGAGTTCAGTAACAAATTTTAGGGATTACCGCGCACTCAATGAGATGTGACCCCACGACTTACTTTCTGGCGGAAGGAAGCGCAAAGTTAAGCCTTTCCACATTCACTACCTGCTGGTCGACCCGGTCAATATCGACCGAGCTTTGCCCCTTCTCATTCACTGCTTTTATGTTCGCCAGCGACAGCAACGTCTCGTCTTTCGCCATGAATTTACCCCGCACATCCTTGCGCAGGTCGAAGTTGATTTTCAGGGCGGGCCCCACAGCGGCTTCCTGCATCACATTGATATTGCGTAAAAAAAGATGTTGCGGCTTGTTGTGCAGCTCAAGCGTTGCACGCTGCATTTCCACGTTGGTTATCGCCACAAACGAGGTGGCGTTACCGGATGAAATCTGTATTCCACGCAATTTATACGCAAGCTGACGATTATCGAGATGAATATTGTTGAGCTTGAAATTCTGCGGGATGGACAAATAATCGCCTTTTATCACCCCATAGCCGATTAACATTCCGGCACTGTTCACCATATCGACATTATCAATAATGAAATTATCACAGCCATAGATGGCCACCGTGGCGTTGTCTATACCCGCCTTTTTACTGAAATCGGGGGTAATATTTTTGGCCTTGATATTGCGAATAACAAAATGTTTACCGTTTTCAACGTGCACCAGCTGGCGACAGTTGCTGCCGGTGATGTTTGCCACCACGAAGTTCTTGACGGTTTGCTTCTCCGGATAGTCGTTATCGTAGGTGCTGCCGGCGAGGCCAATGCCGATGCCCCAGTTGATCTTGCCGTTGGTGCAGTTGATGTTGTCGATGACATGGTCAGAGATCAGGATATTGCGATCGTTGATGGCAACGTTCCACTCGATCGCATCCCCCTGGAGATGGCTAAATTTGCTGTTGGTGATGCGGGCACCGTCCACCTGGTTGTGGAAACCCTGGCGCAGGATGGCGTAGTTGGCCTGGCTTACGCTGATGTTATCAATCAGCAAATTGCGCATTACGCTCGGTTTCTTGCCGCCGATGTAGATCTGCGTCACCGGGCCAAAACCGCTCATGGCCAGCCCTTTGATAACGCAGTCAGAGCCGCGAACGTCGAGCGTGATGTTCTCCGTGCGGCCAGCACCTTCGCCTATCACTTTGCTGCCTTCCTGCAAAACAAAGCGGCCGCGCCCGTTGCCGGTTAACGCCCCGCGGATCAGCAGCGTTTTACCGTCGGGAATGAAAATGCCGGTATTGATGTTTTCGCAGGTAAGCCCGGCAGGGACCACGACGGTGTCGCCGTCATTAAACGCCTGCTTAAAAGCGGCGATCCAGTCGTTGTTATTGTACTGATTAACAGAGACCGTTCTGCCGCTTGCCGCCCGCGCGATGCGTGACGACAGCAGCGGCGTGACCGCCAGAACGGAGAGAGAAGAGACAAAGTTGCGTCGGGTAATCTTTTTCAGCATACATCCTCGGCGTTACAACGTTTGCAGCAGGCTCGCTAACTGGCGGTTAATCACCTGCTGGTTAAAATCGGTTTCCACTTTTTGTCGGGCGTTCTGGAGCACGGGCTCCAGCGCCTGCTGGTCAATATCGCTGAAGGCTGCTAATCGGTCCGCAAGGGCCATCGCGTTATTCTCCGGCACCAGCCAGCCGGAGTGGTCAGACTTAATCAGCTCCGGGATCCCGCTGTGCAGGGTTGATACCACCGGAATACCTACGGCCATCGCCTCCATCAGCGCCACCGGAATGCCTTCCATATCGCCATCTGCGCCCGTTACGGAAGGCAGCAGAAAGACATCAGCCTCGTCGAGCATGGCCTTGACCTCGTGGCTCGGCTTGAACCCCGGCATCTCTACGACATCTTCCAGCTGATACTGTTCGATAAGCGTGCGCAGACGACGCTCCCACGGCCCAATGCCGAGAATGCGATAGTGGAAATCCACCCCGCGCGCTTTCAGCTGGCGGCAGGCTTCAATGGCCACATGCAGGCCTTTCTTCTCGGTCAGGCGAGCAACGGAGATGATCTGCAGCGGTTTTCCCGGCACCTTGACAGGACGGCGAGTGAAGCGCGTTAAGTCCACGCCCATACGCGAAACGGCAATTTTCTCTCCCGGGCAGCCCATGTTTTTCAGGCGTCCGGCCCACAGGTCGCTGATAGGCAGCATCATGTCGCCGCGCCTGAACAGCTGCTGATACTCCGGCGTGTAGTGGTTCAGCACTTCGCGGCTGGAGATATCGATACCGTGGAAGATGGTCGCAATTTTGCCGTCAATCACGCCCAGCTCGCGCAGCTTGGCGGCGGTGACGCCCGCCGGGCCAAAGTGGGCGATAAACACGTCGGCACGATACGGCTGCGCGGTTTGCCCGCAGATGGCCGACAGGATCAGATTGCGGGATTCGGAACCATAGCGGGAAACATTCAGCGCCCGCCACGTCGACGCGCGGTGGATCCCGCGCAAGGTCTGGCTGGCCCGGTGCCGCAGCTTGCTCAGTCTCCCGGAAGGCTCATCCTGCAGCCAGCGGGTTTTCGCCTCCAGCCCATACTGGGTATACGCCGCATGGGTATTTTTGGTATCGCCCTTTTGCAGGGCGATAATCTCCACGTCATATCCCATATCGATAAACGCGGTGATTTGGTTCAGGACAAACGTTTCAGACGACAGCGGAAATTTCAGTAAGAAGAAACCAACCTTCATTTCCCCTCCCGTACGCGGTCAAGTACCGATTTCACCATCCCAATGCCCTTCTCGCGCTCGGCTTTCACCGCCACCGCCAGGCGTTCATTGATCGCAGGCAGCTGGCCGAGCGTGTCGCCCACCATCGCACCGAGCGAACCATCGAGCAGATGACGGATATCCACGGCCATTTCCGGCATACCGAGCTGCTGCATGATGCCTGCTGATTTGTGTTCGTAGTTGATGGCAATGGCCGGCGTGCCAAAGTTCATGGAGATAATGGCGGAGTGCAGGCGCGTGCCGACGGTCAGGTCGCAGGCGGAGAGCAGCTTGCCCATCTCCAGATCGTTCAGTTCGTCCATCACCACGTGATAGCGGGACGGATCGTTCACCAGATTGCGCAGGTTCAGCGCCACCATACGGTCGTCTTTGTTGTAGCTGTCGATGCCGGTGCAGGTGGAGAGCGCCAGCACCTGGTACCCGCTGTCCAGCACGCGGTTCACCACGTCGGCGAAGGCTTTCTCATACGCCGCCTGGGTCGTACCTAAACGCTTATCGAAGGGCGCCAGCTCGCGCAGGGTAATCGCGACGGTTTTCTGTTTCGCCGCCACGTCGAGCCAGTGCTGCACCGCGTAGCTCGGCTGGAAGCTGTCGTCCTGGTGATCCACCAGCCACGCGGTGTCCACGCCGTGCTCAACTTTTGAGGTGTCAATTTCGCTGCGCTTCATCATGTCGAGGCTGACCGACTCGCGCAGGATCAGCGCGTCGCAGTGGCCGAACACGTAGTTTGCAAGCTGGTTAAACTGCGGATCCTGGAATGGCCCGACGCTGTGGCCAATCATAAACAGCGGCTTTTTCGCCATAAAGGTGCAGAGCGCATGCTCAAACTGCGGCACGCCGTAGAGATCGACGAAGAACGAACCGCCGACCTGGATAATGGCGTCGTAGCCGGACAGCAGACGGACAAAATCGGTAAAGCCCTGTGCGATAGCAATATTGCGCAGCTTGCCGGTATCGGTCACGCGGGAAAGCAGCACCTGGTGCTGGTAGCGACGACGCAGCACTTTCTTCACCCGCCCCATCACGCCCGCGGCGTTGTTATGCTGTTTCATCTGACTGTAGAGCGGGTCGCCCATCACCGGGCGGTTCAGTAACCAGGATGAGCTGACCGGATAACGGCTCATCACGTCCACTTCGGTCTCAGGCTTAAGGGTGTTAATTGCATCCAGTAAACCGCGCAGGATGGCGCTGTCGCCACGGTTGCCGCAGGTATGGTTGCCAAGAATTAATAATTTCATAATGGCCTCTAAAATAACTAGCCTGCGCGAAGCAGCGTTTTCATTTTTTCGTTACGGCAAAACTGGCGCTTCATATCTACCACCAGCGCATTGCGTGACAGCACAATCATCACGCCAAATGCCAGCGCGCCCGCGGCAACCTGTACCGCCAGCAGCGCGGCCAGCGGCAGGTGACCGCTGAGGATGATGCCCAGGCCGTAGCTCACCGCCAGGGTCGGCAACGAGAGATAGAACGGCAGCCACAGGCTCAGGATGTACTGACGGTAGCTGGAGCCCAGCACCGGCTTGATCATGATGAAGTAGCTCAGAACGGTATTGACTACCTGCACCAGCAGGAAGCCCAGCGTGACGCCGATGGCGCCCGCCATATGCCCGCCGACGATAATCGCCGGAATAAACAGGAAGGTTTTGAACACGTTGAACTTAAAGCTAATGTCGACGCGCGCTTTTGCCATCAGCAGGGAACCAATCGGATTCCCCACGGAGCGCAGCAGCCCCACCACGCACAGCAGCTGCAGGATCGGGATGATGCCGTTCCACTTCTCGCCAAACACCAGCGGCACGAAGTTGCTGGAAACCACCATCAGCCCAAGCAGCACCGGGAAGTTGATGATCCCCACCACGGAAAGCAGCTTGTAGAAGTTAACGCGCAGCTTCTCGGTGTCGTCCTGAATCTTGGCGAACGCCGGGAACAGGACGCGGGTGATGATCGGGTTCAGCTTCATCGGCGGCACCACCGCGACGTTGTAGGCCAGGTTGTAGCCCCCCGCCACGCTCGCGCCAAGAATACGCGCCAGCACCAGCGTCGACAGGTTGGTATTCACATAGTTGATGATGCTGTCCGCCGTCAGCCACGCGCCAAAGCGCAGGTTGGACGAAACGGACGCGAGAGAGAAATGCAGTCCGGGACGGTAAATCTTGCGGCCAAAGTAGCCGAACAGCAGCGTGCGCACGGCTGAGTTAACCAGGTATCCGAGGATAGCGGTCATCGCCAGCGGCCAGAAATGGGCGCTCACCACGGTGAAGGTAAAGCCCGCCAGCACCGCGCTGGTCTCGATCATACCGATCTTGTTGAACTCCAGCTCTTTCTGCATCAGCGCGCGGAACTGCTGCCCGTGCGGGATCACCACGAAAGCAAACGACAGCGTGCGCATCAGCGGAGCGAGATCCGGGTTATGCAGCACGCTGGCGATGGTATCGCTCAGCAGGAACACCAGCACGAACACGAAAATCCCCAGCCCCACGTTCAGCCAGTAGAGGGTGGTCAACTCAAGATGGCTGATCTCTTTGCGCTGGATAATCGAGTTGGCGATACCAAAATCAGACAGCGTATCGGCCAGCGCGATAATCACCAGCGAGACGGTCAAAAGGCCGAACTGGTGATTATCAATAATGCGCGCCAGCACGGTCATCTGCACCAGACCGAGGCCAATGATGACGATGGTCGCCATCGCTGACCACTTCGCCCCGCTGATGGTTTTTTCACGTAAGCTCATCTTAGTACGCCGCTTTGTTCACGAAACCTTTGAAGATGGTCAGAAAAACAATCTTGATATCGAACCAGATACTCCATTCACGGATGTACTCCAGATCGAATTCGATACGTTTTTCCATTTTTTCCAGCGTGTCGGTTTCGCCGCGCCAGCCGTTGATCTGCGCCCAGCCGGTAATGCCCGGCTTCACCTTATGGCGCAGCATGTAGCCTTCAATCAGCGAGCGGTACTGCTCGTTGTGCGCCACCGCGTGCGGACGCGGGCCAACAATCGACATGCCGCCGGTGAAGACGTTGATAAACTGCGGGAGTTCATCCAGCGAGGTGCGGCGCAGGAAGTTCCCCACGCGGGTGACGCGCGGATCGTTCTGCGTTGCCTGGGTCACCACCTTGTCGTTTTCCATCACCTTCATGGAGCGGAATTTCCACACCATAATCGGCTTACCGTCCATGCCGTAGCGGGTCTGGCGGAAGATAACCGGGCCGGGAGAGCTCAGCTTCACCGCGAGGGCAATGCAGCACAGCACCGGGGAGATGAGCAGTAAAATCAGCGAAGAGAGCACGATATCTTCCGCACGCTTGAGCACGCGGTTAATGCCCGACAGCGGGGTGTCGTACAGCGGTACCACCGGCACGCCGTTCACTTCTTCAATGCGTGAATGAAGGATGTTGAAGGTAAAGACGTCCGGGATCAGGATCACCGAACAGGTGGTGTCCGCCAGCTCGCGCATCAGTTGCTTAATGCGGGACTCGTCTCTCATCTGCATAGCGATGTAGACGTTGTGAATTTTACCGGCTTTCGCATCTTCAATAAGCTGTTCGTAATTGCCCGCCCAGTCCGACGGCACGCCGCCCGGCTTCGCGTCGTGGTAAATCCCGACCACTTCAAACCCTAACCACGGCTCTTTGCGGAAGCTGTCGAGCAGAACCTTACCAACCGGCAGATCGCCCGCTACCGCAACGAAGCGACGGTTATAACCGCGGTTACGCAGCCAGCCCGCGCCGAAGCGGATCAGGGAACGGCACACCACCATGCCGACGCTGGTGATCAAATACCAGCAGAGATAGGTGACGAGGCGATTATCAAAATCATGGCTGAAGGCCACCAGGCCTGCGCTGAAGATCAGACTCAGGGTCCAGTTCTGCAGCAACAGCATCAGTTCGGTGGTCATTTTCACGCCGCGCCACGAGCGGTAGAAATCGGTCATCCCGCCGATCATCTGAAACACGACCAGCGCAATGAGTGCCATCAGCAGATGCATATATAAGAACGGCAGCCCGCCGATCCGACACACCGCCCACAATCCACCGACCATGATGGTGATATCAGAAAAACGCTGCACCATAGAGATTAACGATGCATTCGTTCTCGCTCGTTCGCGTTTTTTTAGATTCGTCATCGTTGTTCCTGTATTCGGTTCCCCCTCCCGCCGGGAGGGGCAATTGTTACTGATTCAACAGCGCCAGAATGTCCTTCGTTCGGGCTTCCATCAGCGCCGTGTCAGCACGGGACTCCACGTTCAGGCGCACCACCGGCTCGGTGTTGGACGAGCGCAGGTTAAAGCGCCACTGCGGGAACGCCATGCTGATGCCGTCCGTACGGTCAATTTCCAGCGCGTGGATCGCAAAGTGCTGCTCCACGCGGGCAATGGCCTCGGCCGGCTGCGCCAGCTTGCTGTTGATCTCCCCGCTCGCCGGGAACGCCGCCATGCGGTCGCGCACCAGCTCGCCCAGCGTCTGCCCCTTCAGGCACAACAGCTCGGTCACCAGCAGCCACGGGATCATCCCGCTGTCGCAGTAGGCAAAATCACGGAAGTAGTGGTGGGCGCTCATCTCGCCGCCGTAGATGGCGTCTTCTTCGCGCATGCGCTCTTTGATGAAGGCATGGCCGGTTTTGGACATCACCGGCGTGCCGCCCGCCGCGGAGACCACGTCGACGGTGTTCCAGGAAAGGCGCGGGTCATGGATGATTTTCGCGCCCGGGTTTTTCTCGAGGAACGCTTCCGCCAGCAGGCCGACAATGTAGTAGCCCTCGATGAATTGCCCTTTCTCGTCGAACAGGAAGCAGCGGTCGAAGTCGCCGTCAAAGGCGATGCCCATGTCCGCGCCGTGCTCAATCACCGCGTTGCGGGTGTCGTCGCGGCACTCCGGCAGCAGCGGGTTAGGAATACCGTTCGGGAAGTTGCCGTCCGGGGTGTTGTGCACCTTGACGAAGGTCACCGGCACGTTCAGCGCCTTAAAGCGGGCTTCCAGCGCATCGACAACCGGGCCGGCCGCGCCGTTACCGGAGTTGATGACCAGCTTCAGCGGCTTGAGGTTCGCCACGTTGATGTAGCCCAGCAGGTGGTCGACGTACTCTTTCTGCAGGTTGATTTTTTTGTAGCTGCCGCGCTTCGCGTCGTTCACCGGCGGGAAGTCGTTGGCTTCCGCCAGGCGCTGCACGTCGCGCAGGCCGGTGTCGCCGCTGATAGGACGGGCGCCCTTGCGCACCAGCTTCATCCCGTTGTAGTCCATCGGGTTGTGGCTGGCCGTCACTTCGATACCGCCGTCCACGCCCAGGTGGAAGGTGGCAAAGTAAATCTCCTCGGTCCCGGAAAGGCCGATATCCAGCACGTCCACGCCCGCGTCCTGCAGCCCTTTCGCCAGGGCCAGCTTGAGGGATTCACTGGTCAGACGCACGTCGCCGCCCAGCACGATGGTCTGCGGTTTTAAATATTCGCCGTACGCGCGGCCAATGCGCCACGCGATGTCTTCATTCAGCTCTTCGCCCAGCTTGCCGCGAATATCGTAGGCTTTAAAACAGGTTAATTTTTCCATGATGACCCCTTTTTCAGGCAACAGTCGGCCCTGACCACGTAATGGCCAAATTGATTTTTTTGTCATTCGCAGGCCCGGTAAGCGCAGCGCCACCGGGCATAATGCAGAGTGCTACACCCGCCCGTAGCGGTCCTGGAAGCGCACGATATCGTCCTCTTCCAGATACGAGCCGGAGCGCACCTCAATTAAGTCGAGAGGAATTTTCCCCGGGTTCTCCAGGCAGTGCGTCGCCCCCAGCGGAATATAAATGGACTCGTTTTCACCCAGCAGTTTGACTTCACCGTCGATGGTGACTTTAGCGGTACCCGCAACCACCACCCAGTGCTCGGCGCGGTGATGGTGCATCTGCACCGACAGCCCCTCGCCCGGCTTCACGGTGATGCGTTTCACCTGGTAGCGGTCACCGGAGTCAATGGAGTCATATTTCCCCCACGGACGGTAGACTTCGCGGTGAATATGGTGCTCGTGACGGCCATCGGCCTTGATCTGCTCCACCACTTTTTTAACGTCCTGCACGGCGTTACGGTCGGCAATCAGCACGGCGTCCTTGGTCTGGACAACCACCAGATCCTTCACCCCGACCGTGGTCACCAGGCCGGATTCGGCGTAGACGTAGCTGTTTTCCGTTTTGTGGCTAATAACATCGCCGTGGTGGACGTTACCCTCCGGGGTATGGGCGCTGATCTCCCACAGGGAGGACCAGGAGCCGACATCGCTCCAGCCCGCATCCATCGGTACCACGACGGCGTCCGCCGTACGTTCCATCACCGCATAGTCAATGGACTCTTCCGGGCAGGCGAGGAACGCCTCTTCATCCACGCGGATGAAGTCGAGATCCGGGTCCACCACCGCCATCGCTTTCTCGCAGGCGTCCAGAATATCCGGGCGGTATTTGCGCAGCTCTTCCAGATAGCGTCCGGCGCGGAACAGGAACATCCCGCTGTTCCAGTAATACTCCCCGCTGGCGACATACGCCTGCGCGGTTTCCAGATTCGGTTTTTCAACAAACTGCGCCACGTCAAACGCCACGCTGTCGCCTTCACCCGGCGTCACGCTGCCGCGACGAATATAGCCATAGCCGGTTTCCGGCAGATCCGGCACGATGCCGAAGGTCACCAGCTTGCCGCTCTCGGCGTAAGGGATCGCCGCACGCACCGCGTCGCGGAACGCGTCTTCCTGCTGGATAACGTGGTCTGCCGCCAGGACCAGCATCAGCGGGTCACAGTCCGGGCTGCTGCGTTTTGCCGCCAGCGCCGCCAGGGCGATCGCAGGCGCGGTGTTGCGTCCGGCAGGCTCCAGGATGATGTTTTCGGTGAGCTTATTCAGCTGGCGCAGCTGCTCAGCAACAATAAAGCGGTGCTGTTCGTTACAAATCACCACCGGGCTTTCACACTCCACGCCGTGCAGACGGTTTACCGTCGTCTGCAGCATGGTGAGATCCCCTTTCAGGCAGAGGAACTGTTTTGGATAGAGCACGCGGGACAGCGGCCACAACCGGCTACCAGAGCCACCAGCCATCACAACCGGATACAAAGTGGTTTGACTCATGATTTATCCCCGTATATCTGCAATAAATTGGCTCAGCACGTTCTCTTTCTCGAGCGTGCGTTCGGCATATTCACGTGCCACCGTGTTCACTTTTGGCATGGCAAGTGCCTTCTCAATTCCGGTTACCAGCGCCGGGACCGATTCCGGCTCCACGCACACGGCAATTCCCGGATAGCTGTCGCACAGCTGGCCTAATTCTGTTTCGGCTTCTGCCGTGATCACCGCGTTACCGCCCACTGCCAGAATGTTGGTCAGCTTGGACGGCAGCACCGCGTCCGCGGCGCCGCGTTTTTGGACCACCAGATGGCAGTCGCCCATCTTCAGCAGCGCAGGCAATGTCTCGTAAGACTGAAGCGGGAAAAATTTCACGTTGGTCAGGCCGCGTTCCCCGGCCATTTTTTCCAGCCGCGCCTTTCCACCGCCCTGCCCGACAATCACAAACGTCCACGGATGTTCACTCAGCAGCTGGGCCGCTTCAATCACGCTTTCCAGCCCCTGCTTTTCGCCGATGTTGCCTGAGTAAAGAATGATTTTTTGATCTTCAGGCAAACCGAGCTGCGCGCGCAGGGCCTGAGCGTCTTGCTCAGTTACATCGCGAAAACGCGCCACTTCGGACCAGTTCGGGAAGAAGATCACCTTCTCTGCCGGAACGCCCTTCTCCTGCGCCTTGTTCATCATTGAGCGCGAGATAGTCGAGACGTAATCCACGTTGTGCAGGCCGCTGCGCTCAAACGCGCTGGCGAGCTTCGCCACCTTGCCGCCCTTGCTTTTGCCTGCCATCCCCAGGCCCAGCATGGCGTCAACTTCATAATCCTGAATGTGCAGCAGAGTGCGCGCGCCGGAGAGTTTGCCCAGCAGGCGCATGCCCGGCGTGCAAAACAGCGTCGGCACCACGCCGATGATGCGATCCGGCTTCCAGCGACGCTGCGCCATCAGCGGGAAGAAACTGCTCAGGGCAAAGCTGCCCAGATGAAGTAACCGCTTCAGCGTCGAGGGCTGCTTAGGCACATACAGCGGGCAGCGCCAGACGGTCGCTGCGCCCTCTTCGCGACGGTAGCGCCAGCTTGAGTAGCGCTCCCCGACTTTCCACTCCGGGTAGTACGGCGGCGCGGTAATGACCCGCACGTCATGTCCCTGGCTCGCCATCCACTCGACCATCTCGCCGGTGTATTTCCCGATGCCGGTTAGCTCCGGCGAGTAGTTGATTCCGTACACTAAAATTTTCATAAGCCCGGCACTCCGGACTGACGATCGGCCAGGAAATAGGCACGACTGTTGTCATGCACATTGTCGCTGGCAAGCAGCGCCGCTGGCGTCTGCCAGCGGTAGTCGTCATGCTGAGAATCAGGCAGACGCAGGTCTGCCTCACTCACCTTCAGGCGGAACCCCAGCACGATGTAGTGCGTGGTGAACCCGGTGCCTGAAAAGTTATCGTCATAGAAGTGCTGCCAGACCCCGTAAAACTGGCCCGCTGCCATCGGCAGCTGCAGGCCCAGTTCCGCCAGAGTGAGACGCTCAAACGCATCGCTGAGCCGCTCATCCTTCTGCACGCGCCCGCCGGGCACGAACCAGAAGCCCTGTGCAGGACGGTTGGTTCGTTTCCCCAGCAAGAACTCGCCGCGTTCGTTCTCCACGATCAAATCAATTGAGATGAGCGGAGTCGAACGCACTACCGTGGCAAAATCTTCCTGACTTAAAAACATCGTTACCCCCGGAAGCGGTGCTGGTTTTCCAGGAACCACTGGTAGGTACTGGCCAGCCCCTGCTCCAGTGACACCTCGTGATACCAGCCCAGCTGATGCAGACGGGTCACGTCCAGCAGCTTGCGCGGCGTGCCGTCCGGTTTCGTCGCGTCAAACACCACGCGGCCTTTGTAGCCCACTACCTGCGCGATGGTTTGCGCCAGCTCGCGAATGGTGCAGTCCACGCCGGTACCGACGTTGATGTGCGACAGCATCGGCTCGGTGTTCTCCTGCCACACCTCGCGATCCAGCTCCATCACGTGAATGCTGGCGGCAGCCATGTCGTCCACGTGCAGGAATTCACGCATCGGCGTACCGCTGCCCCACACCACCACGTCCGGCGCGTTCTCGGCGGTCGCCTCGTGGAAGCGGCGCAGCAGCGCCGGGATCACGTGCGAGTTGCTCGGGTGGAAGTTGTCGTGCGGTCCGTACAGGTTGGTCGGCATCACCGAACGATAGTCGCGGTTGTACTGACGGTTGTAGGACTCGCACAGCTTGATCCCGGCAATCTTGGCAATCGCGTACGGCTCGTTGGTCGCTTCAAGCGTGCCCTGCAGCAGTTCGCTCTCGGCGATCGGCTGTTTCGCCATTTTCGGGTAAATACAGGACGATCCGAGGAACAGCAGCTTATTCACGTTGTGCAGATGCGCCGCGTGAATGATGTTGCTCTCGATCATCATGTTTTCGTAGATGAAATCCGCCGGGTAGGTGTTGTTAGCGACAATGCCGCCCACCTTCGCCGCCGCCAGATACACCTGGTCAATGCGTTCGTTAGCAAAGAAGTCCTGTACCGCACGGCTGTCGAGCAGGTTCAGCTCGTCACGCGTGCGGACAACCACTTCCACGTCACCGCGCTGCTCCAGCTGGCGAACAATCGCGGAACCCACCATTCCGCGATGACCGGCGACAAAAATACGTTGTTTTGTCATTCTCAGGACTCCAGCGCGATGGCAACCTCGTAGCCATGAGACTTGAGCAGGGAGTGTTTTTTCGCTGCTTCAAGATCTTTGGCTACCATCTCGGAAACCATTTCCTGCAGAGTGATTTCTGGTTTCCAGCCCAGCTTCTCGTGCGCTTTGGTTGGGTCGCCCAGCAGGGTTTCCACTTCAGCAGGACGGAAGTAGCGCGGGTCAACCTGGACAATCACGTCACCTGGCTTCACGCCCGGTGCGTCATGGCCGGTCACGGAAACCACGATACCTTTCTCTTCCACGCCGGTACCTTCGAAGCGCAGCTTGATGCCCAGCTGTGCCGCGGCCATTTCAACGAACTGACGAACGGAGTACTGCACGCCGGTCGCGATGACGAAGTCTTCTGGCTGTTCCTGCTGCAGCATCATCCACTGCATTTTCACGTAGTCTTTGGCATGGCCCCAGTCACGCAGGGAATCCATGTTGCCGAGGTGCAGGCAAGACTCCAGACCCTGCGCGATGTTGGCGATAGCGCGGGTGATTTTGCGGGTCACGAAGGTTTCGCCGCGACGCGGAGATTCGTGGTTGAACAGGATGCCGTTACAGGCGTACATGCCGTAGGATTCACGGTAGTTCACGGTGATCCAGTAGGCGTACAGTTTTGCTACCGCATACGGAGAGCGCGGGTAGAACGGCGTGGTCTCTTTCTGTGGGATTTCCTGCACCAGGCCGTACAGCTCGGAGGTGGACGCCTGGTAGAAGCGAGTTTTCTTCTCAAGGCCGAGGAAGCGGATCGCTTCCAGCAGACGCAGCGTACCCATGGCATCAACGTCGGCGGTGTATTCCGGGGATTCGAAGGAGACCGCTACGTGGCTCATCGCGCCCAGGTTGTAGACTTCATCCGGCTGAACTTCCTGCAGGATACGGGTCAGGTTGGAGGTATCGGTCAGGTCGCCGTAGTGCAGGTGGAATTTCGGGTTCGCCGCGTGAGGATCCTGATAAATATGATCCACACGTTCGGTATTGAAAGAAGATGCACGACGTTTAATACCGTGTACTTCATACCCTTTTTCCAGCAGGAACTCTGCCAGGTAAGAACCATCCTGCCCGGTAACGCCGGTGATGAGAGCGACTTTAGACATGTTTTATTCCTCTACTTATGAATTTAATCAGAGCCGTTAAGTAGGCTATCTTTTTTGTCATTTTGAACGTGGGCTGTGCTCGAAATCCTCACGTACCTAAGTACGTTCCGGTTTCTCCGCGCAGTCCGCGTTCAAACTGCCTGCAACGATTACGCCTACTTAACAAGGCTCTTCGTTTCAACGCGTTCGCGTATCACCACTGCGGGGTTGCCACGGCAAATTTTATTTGCCGGTAGCGATTTAAAAACGCTGCTGCGGGCACCGACTACCGTGCCATCGCCAACAGAAACACCCGGTGCAACAAAAACATCCGTTGCCAGCCAGCATTTTTCGCCAATCACAACAGGCGAAGCGGTAATATCAAAATGCTGACTCATAAAATCGTGGCTGCCGGTGCACAAATAACATTTCTGTGAAACCACCGAATTTGCGCCAATCGTAATTTCGCCCAGGGTATATAACACCGCGTCATCCCCAACCCATGCGTAATCCCCAAGCGTTAATTTCCACGGATAGGTAATTTTTACAGAAGGTCGGATGACTACGTTTTTTCCGATTTTTGCGCCAAACAGGCGCAATAAAAAAGCTCGCCAGCGGTACATTATTTGCGGCGACCAGGCAAATAACGTTGCCTGAACGGCCCACCACAGCTGTACCTTAATACCGTTCCCGCCCCGAAAACCTTTCGGCACGGAGAAACCTTTTAAATCCTGCATTGCGTTTCCTTATATTCAGGCTTTGTTATATAAGGTTTTCGTTTTGCCTGTGGTACGCAGGCGTAATAAATAGGACAATTCCGCCCAGAACCCCGGCACGCGTAATATTTTACGCTGCACGTTTTTGGCATCCTGGCACAATTCCAGATTATTAGACGTTGACACGCCGCCCATTGAGAATTCAGACACCAGCCCTTTAATTCGACGGAACGGGTAACCTGATTTATACAGGCTGGCTGCCAGCGCATAATCGGAAGACACTTTATACTGCAAATCGTAAGGCTGTTTTTTCAGACCTTTTACCGGGAAGAAAATGGCCTGATGGCTGGCCGGCAGGCTGTGATAGATATACCAGCCTGGCTTCGCGCTGCGGCACACTTTATGCCCGTCGCCAAAATCGAGCAGCGCGTCGCCAATATACATGGCGTCCTCTTTCTGGCGAGCCAGCTGACGGGCAAACAGCGCCACGTCTTCATGGAAAATATCGCCCGAGTTCAGGAAGATGGCATAACGGCCTTGCGCCATGTTGATGCCTTTATTCATCGCATCGTAGATGCCTTTATCTTTCTCGCTGATGTAGCGTAAGTTGAACTCACCGTTGAGTTTTTCCAGAAACTCCGCCGTGCCATCGTTCGAGCCGCCGTCGACCACAATCCACTCAAAGGTGAGGCTTGGATCGCGCGCCAGGTTGCGCAGCGAGCGCCAGGTTTTTACCACCCCTTCGTAATTACGAAAAGCGACAGTAATGACGCTAAGAAACATAAATCACCTCATTTCGTCATACGTTCGTAATATTAAGCGCCTTGCGCAGAATAAACGGACAGACAATCAAGAAAGCATATTCCGGGCTAAATATTGACCCGGTAAAAAACAGCGACACCGGAGTAAACAGATAAAGCTGAACGCGAAAGTTCTGGTTATCACCAAACGCGTTAATCATCATTTTGAAAACTTTAAACAGATACCACAGGGTCAACAGTACGGCAAACCACGAAAAATAAATAATTAACAGATACAGACCATTGTCTATGGTTTTACCGACATCCGCACCGTTAAAGATTCCGAATGATGCAACATATTCGTAAAGTGAGCCGAATCTTACTACCCCATCAATATGGGTTAAGGAATAACCCACCATCACCAGTGGCCCAATGATGCGATAATAGGATGAAGACCCTTCCGTTCCCAAATCTCCTAGACGTTCTGAGATGTACGGGAAGGCAAATATCACGCCTACCAAAAATACCGTCAGGGAGATAATCGCCAGCGGCAGTTTTTTCTTAATCGCATCTTTGTTCAGGTACTGGAACGCCCACTCCAGCAGGTAAAACAGGATAAATGTCATTACCCCTGAGAACGATCCAGACAGAACAATTCCTGCAAGAATCATAGCATCGGTCTTAGGCGTTTTGATACCAAACTGTTTGATGCTGAGCCAAATTGAGATTAACGCCAGAGCGAAAAACGCCGGTTCAAAATAGAGGGCTGTAGTACGCTTCCCGCCAAACTTGATGAAGTTCAATACATAGCTGTTACTGTAAATGAGATATTTCGAAATTATCTCCATCAGGCTGCTGCCGCCGGTGAGAATAATTTGCGCCATCTCCAGTGCGGCAAGCATAACAATTAACGCAACGGCAATATAAAAGAACCTAAGGATTTTCCGATAATTGTGCGGAGAAATAGTTTTAAACCGAATACTCCAGACCATACCGATAATAATGACAATATAAACAAACAGCATGGTCGACGTGACGTATTTACTCGCATCCAGCGACTGGCCAAAGATGTAGTTAAACAGCGTCAGGCCCGTGCCCAGCCCTAAGGCAATCATCAGCTTCTTGAGGTTGATTTTATCGACATACAGCAGAAGCAGAACGGGCAGGAAGGTCACGATGGTTATCGGGAAGCTTTCGCCGAGCTGGGCAAT
Source organism: Enterobacter sp. 302C9 (assembly GCF_034106085.1). NCBI lineage: Bacteria > Pseudomonadati > Pseudomonadota > Gammaproteobacteria > Enterobacterales > Enterobacteriaceae > Enterobacter > Enterobacter sp. 302C9. The sequence continues at coordinate 108,436 of NZ_JAWNBW010000011.1, read as the reverse complement.
TTTGACGTTGACCAGCAGGTAGATCAGCGGCAGCAGCAGATAACTACAGATTCTGATAGAACGAGACATATTCCTCCAGCATCTGTTGTCCACTGTAGGCCTTGCGGCTGCGGTTGCGGAACGATTCCAGGTCAGTGCCAAAAACGATCTCAGCAATCTGCGCCTTCGGCAGCTGTACCAGCGGCAGGACCTCCTGCTCCGTGAAGGTTTTCCCGCCGGACTTTTCCAGCACTTCGCGCGCCGCATCGCTGTGGGTGGCGATCACCGGCACGCCGATTGAGAGCGCTTCGCAGAGGATCAGCGGGTAGTTATCCACGCGGGAGCTGAACACCAGCGCGTCCATTTCATTCAGCGCGCTCATCAGCTTGCGCTTGTCGGTTTCAAACCCGTGGTTCACCACGTTGGTCCCTTCGAACGGCGAAAACTTGCCGAAGGTGTGAAGCTCTATCTTGTCACCCAGCGCCATCATGTCGCGCACCAGCTGCTGGTTGGTTTTACCGTCGTAACGCAGGTCATGCGCAACGATAGCGATTTTCGGTTTGCCCGCGGTTTCCGCCACTGGGGTCAGTTCGGCAAGAATGGCTTCCGTCGCCACGTCGATGCCGTTGTTGATAATCTGACAGCGCCCTGCCCCGTACAGGCTGTTGAAGGCATCGGCCACGTGCTGGCTCGGGGAGATAAACGTACAGCCGAGCGAGAGCATGTCGCGGAACAGCTGACGCTTTCCGGCCACCAGCTGATGCGCGCGATCCACCTTCACCGGCGGGTAGTTGCTTAACGTCGGGCACTTCTGGCAGTTATCTTTCCAGCCTTCACAGCCGTCGGTAAACGCGCAGCGTCCGGTCACGCTCCAGTGATCGTGCAGCGTCCAGACGAATCGGGTGTCGGGCTTGTGGGCCTGCACCTTCTGGCAAAACGCCACCACCTCTTCCAGATTCAGCCAGTAGCTGTGCAGAACGTGAAAATGCAGCACAACCGGGCCCGTGGTGCGGGTAACCGTGCGATACAGCGTGTTCAGGTTGCCAAACAGATCGCGGTTAAACAGACGGAACAGCGCAATGTTGGCAATCGAGGTCAGACGCGGCGTGTGCTTGTGCACCTGCGGGAAATTATCGTGGCTGACGCTTTTCTTGCCGCCTTTGCCGTAGCCGTAAATAAACCGAGACTGAAGTCCTTTTTGCAGCGCGCGCTGGTGCAAATCCAGGGCCACGCCTGCCGCTCCGCCTTCTGCGAGGCGTACGTTAAATTGCAGAATGTTCATTTAATCACCTTCACGCGGGCTTTTTCTCCCACCACCAGCGCGTTATCCGGAATGCTGTCCAGCACCACGCTGCCAGCACCAATCGTGACGTTATTACCAATCGTAATGTCACCGACGATCACCACGTTCGCCCCCAGCTCGACGTTATTGCCGATGACCGGGCAGGCCAGGCTGTCAGGCCCGCGGTTGCCAATGGTGACCGCATGACGAATGGTGAAATCATCCCCGGCGACCACAAACTTGTTGATCACCACCGCATAGCCGTGATGGATGGTAAAGCGGCGGCCAATGGTGGCAGCGGCCTGAATTTCATAGCCAAAAAAGCATTCGGTAATGATGCGGTACAGCACCAGCACGGGCGCCGCCCAGATATTGTTCAGCACGTTTTTCTTACGCCACACCGAGCAAAAATGCGCGATGCGGTACGCCAGAACCATGCAGCACGGACGCAGGCTCCAGCTATTAGCGCGGCAATCTTCCAGAAACATTATTTCCCCCGAAGTCCATCAGCCAGGCGCTTGCCGTTACGCACGGACAGCAGCGTCAGCAGCGTGCGCCAGTTCATGCGCTTATTGCGGATCTGATAGAGGGTAAAGAGCTGATATTTACGGCTGGCACGGTCAAACTTGTCCTTGTGCTTGCGGTAAAAATGGAAGTAGCCGGAGAACTTCTTCGGCGAGGAGGTGATTTGCATCTCCCCGTGGTTGATGTGCAGGATCTGGGTGGCCTCTTCCACTTTCCACGGCTCGCCGTATTCCACCACCATGCGCAGGAAGATATCGTAATCCTGCGCGGCCTTAAGTTCGGTATCGAACAGGCACTCTTTGAAACGCCACGCCCAGGTGAAGACCTGGTTACCAATAATGTTGCGCTTGTAGAACAGGCGGCGAGAATACGGCGATTTCGGGTACAGCGGCAGACTCGCGGGCTGCGAGTAAACCTCGCCCTGGCAGACATAGTCGTTGGCATACAGGAAAGCGTGCGTGACCAGCTGTTCTTTATGCGACAGGAAGATAGACAGGCGGTTCGGCGTCCATTCGTCATCGTCGTCGATCCCGGTCAGATACTGCCCTTTGGCCTGCATAATCGCCTGATTACGCACCGCGCATGCGCCGGAGTTAATGGCGTTATGCGTATAGACCACCCGCGGGTCGTTGAGGTCAGTCACAAACTTTTGCAGCTGTTCATACGAGGAAGAGCAGTCATCAACGATGATCAGCTCCCAGTTATCGTAATCCTGTCGCAGGACGGATTTGATTGCGCGGATCGCCAGCTGCTGACGATTCCATGTCGGCATATAGATTGAAACTAAAGGGCGTTGTGTGGTCATCTTTTCCCCTCACCCCGGCCCTCTCCCCAAAGGGGAGAGGGTGAAAGGCAGCCAGTGGTTATCATTACGTTCGTCCCCCACATCCAGCACCGAACAGTCCCCTCTCCCCTTTGGGGAGAGGGTTAGGGTGAGGGGTGTGGGGTGTGTTTTGTTATTTACTGTCAGACTTATATTCGTACTCGTAATAGCCGTAATCCTGGTACCCGGTCGCGCGGCGGAAGATGGAGTTCAGGATCACCCCTTTCACCTCAATCCCGTTCTGCTCGAAGCGGCTCAGGCTGGTTTCCACCTCTTTCAGGGTGTTGACCGCGTAACGCGCCACCATCAGCGTGGTGCCAGCGTGGCGGCCAACAACCGCTGCGTCGGTCACGGCCAGAATTGGCGGCGTATCGATCAGCACCAGGTCGTAATTTTTGCTCGCCCACTCCACCAGCTCGGTAAAGCGTTCGCTCATCAGCAGCTCGGACGGGTTAGGCGGCACCTGACCGCGTGGGATCAGGTCAAATTTCGGCACCGTTGTGGGTTTCGCGCTCTGGCTGATTTCACCTTTGCCGAGCAGGATTTCCGACAGACCGTTCACGTTATTGGTGCCCAGCAGCTCGTGGGTGTAGCCCTTACGCATATCGCAGTCGATCAGCAGCACGCGCTTGTTGGTCTGGCTGACCACCGCCGCCAGGTTGGCGCAGACGAAGGTTTTACCGATTGACGGGCTAACGCCGGTTAACATCAGGACGTTGTTTTTGGCCTGCATCATGGCGAAGTGCAGACTGGTACGCAGGCTACGGATCGCTTCGATGGCGAGGTCGGTCGGGTTACCCACCGCCAGAAGCTGGCTCTGTTTGTAACGCTTGACGCCCTTGATGGTTTTGACGCTGTCGCGGGATTTTTGCCACTCGGACAGCGGAATGCTGGCATAGACGTTGATACCGCTCTCTTCCAGCACCTGCGGGCTTTCGATACCGCGGTTGAACAGGGAACGCAGCAGCACGCCGACGATGGAGAGCATCAGGCCGAGAATAATGCTGCCGAGAATAATCAGCGCTTTCTTCGGCTTCAGCACGCCAGGCTGGGTAATGGCCGGGTCGACGATGCGCACGTCACCGACGGTACTGGCTTCGGTGATTTTCAGCTCCTGCTGCTTGTTCAGCAGCTGCATGTAAACCTGCTGTCCTGACTCCACGTCGCGGGTCAGACGCACGATCTCCTGCTGCGTTTTCGGCATCGCGGTCACGCGGTCATTGAGCTTCGCCTTCTCTTCTTCCAGGGTACGGCGTTTCTCCAGCAGCGTGCGGTAGGCCGGGTGACGTTTGGTATAAAGCTTGGAAATCTCCGCCTCTTTGAAGGTCAGCTCGTTGAGCTGCGCATCAATGTTGACCATCGAATCGAGGACCGATTTCGCCTCCAGCGGCAGGTCAACGGAGTCTTTATCCTGACGATAGGCGTTCAGCTTGTTCTCGGCATCATCCAGATGGGCGCGCACTTCCGGGAGCTGTTTGGCGAGGAAGGCCAGGCTTTTCGCCGCTTCCGCCGACTTACGCTCAACGTTCTGCTCAAGATAGTTGCGGGTAATGCTGTTCAGGATGTCGCGGATTTGATCCTTATCTTCACCGGTAAAGGTCATGCTCAGCACGCCGGTGTCCTTACCGTTTTCGGTGACGGTCAGGTTGTTTTGCAGATTGTTGATCATCCCCAGGGTGGAGAATTTGGTGACGGTGAATTCGCCGCCCTCCTGAGCGTTGATGGCGCTAACCATCATGCTGACGCCGTCTTTGGTCAGCATCTGCCCCACTTCACCGCGGGCGCTAAAGCCTGCGTCACTGGTTAGCTGATACTGTTTCGGGCCAAGCACCGTCAGGGTAAACGTCTGATCGGCCGCCCCTTTCGGCAGCACGAAGTCAGTGACTTTCACCGTGTCGTTGTTGCGCCCCATCAGCCGATCCCAGCCGGCACCAAAGATTGGGAAGGTATTTTTGGTGACGGAGATATCGAGCCCGAGGTCGTGAACCGTTTTACCCAGCACCAGGCGTGACTGGATGAGCTGAATTTCGGCGTCGGATGCCGGCGGCTTGTTCGCCAGCGCGGAACCAATGTCCTGCACCAGCGAGTTGCCGGTATTCTGCTCGATCTGCACCAGCGCATCGGCGCTGTAGATAGGGGTGGCGAACAGCGTATAGACGACGGCCGCCGCGGCGAACACGGCGGTAATGCCCAGCACCCACCACTTTGCCTCTACAACAGTGCCGACCAGGCGCCCAATATCAATTTCATCACTGCCCGAAGTCGGGGCGGCAGAAGGTCTTGTTTTTTCTGTCATTGTTATCCCTGCTGAACTTTCAGTGCCTGCGCCCACTGTTGGGCAGACTGGTCAAGTAAGGTGTAAACCGCCTCAAAGGCCTCATGGCTTTTGCGATACGGATCGGGGATTTCACGTTCATTGTCCCAGTGACCAAACAGCATCACCTTGCCGCGCATCTCCGGAGCGATATCGCACAGCGCATGAATATGGCGTTTTTCCATCGTCAGGATCAGGTCATACTCCCGGCACATGCGGCCAGTGACCTGGCGGGCCACGTGGCCGTCGAGAGAGAGGTGATGATCCCGCGCCACGCTCGTTGCGCGCTCATCGGCACCCTTACCGACCAGTGCACCCAGCCCTGCCGAATCAACGGTCAGTTCGGGCTGGTAGTGTTTCAACAACCGTTCAGCCGTAGGGGAACGGCAAATGTTCCCCACGCATACCACCAGAATTTTGTTAAACATCGCGGATTACCAGGTATGAATGTCGCGCGCCGTATCCGTCATGTAGCGAACGCCACTGATGGTTGGCAGCAACTGGTTGATCAGACGGTTCCAGCGGGCAACCGGCGCGGTGGTGACATACACCACATCGTATGGCTGGAGACGGAACTCCGTTGCCATCACCAGAGAGGTCGCATCGGACATATCCAGCTGGTAGATGTTGGCAATCTTGCCTTTCGCACTGCCCTCACCTTTCAGCGGACGGATAACGAAGATACCGGTCGCGTTAGAGGTCGTCAGATCGATACCCTCAGCATTGCCCAGCGCTTCGGTCAGCGTCATACCGCTGAAGTCCATTTTGAGGGTGCTCTGTTTCTTCACTTCACCCATCACGAAGACTTTCAGATCGTCATTGCGCGGCACGTAGAGGATGTCGCCCGGATAGAGCAGGCGGTTCTGGGTCAGATCGCCGTTTTGCATCAGCGCCTGCAGCGAAATGCGCTGCTCCTTCCCGTTGTGGGTGAGCACCACGTTGCGCCAGTCGGCGCCGTCGGTTAACCCGCCCGCGGCGTTGATGGCATCCAGTACGGTTAGAGGAACGTTGGTGATGGCCTGCTGGCCGGATTTGTTCACCTGGCCGGAGATATAGGCTTTTTGCGAGCGGAATGCGGCGATATTAACGTCCACCTGCGGATCGGCGATGTACTGCGCTAAGCGGCCGGTAATATCACTACGGATCTCGGCAAGCGTTTTGCCTGCAACATGGACTTTACCAATGTAGGGATAGAACATGGTGCCATCTGACTGCACCCAGTTACCGGTATCGCTTGAGCTACGGTACTGGCCCGCTGGCGTGGTCAGTTCAGGGTGGTCCCAGACGGTCACGTTGATCACGTCACCCGGCCCCACGCGGTACTGGTAGGACGCAATTTCCTGGTCCAGCGACATATTCGGCTGGGCAACATTCGGACGTGGACGTAATTGTTCGACCAGACGAGGCGTAAGCGGATAAACATTCACCATTTTGTCGAGATCAAAATCGGCATCCTGTTGCTTGATCACATCCTTACCCATTGTTGACATATTGCTGCCGGGAAAGACCGTGCAACCACTCATCAAGGTCACAGACACCAATAATGGCATCAATTTCATTTTGGATTTCATCATTGATTATTTATCACTTTGGCAGAGTAATTATCCTGTGCAATTTAAATAAGCTCGAGTCGTATTGGGTTTCAGCATGCAGTTAATCAAATAGAAATATAACTGGCATCAGTCCTAAAAAAAGCTTATTCATCCATTGGCTATTGACAGAATAATCGAGGCTGATTCACACGCTTTCAGGCACGCTACCGCCCTTGGCTTTCAGTTACCAATCCACTGACTAAACAATGTGTTATGGATAGACACCCTCTTGAGTAAGGTCTTCCGGAAATATATCAGTCGCTTGAGAAACCCGACGGATAATGAATAACCATCCCTGAAGACCGAACATTAATAGCAACACCGAGATTTAACATTTGATGCTGGGAGAATTGTTGCAGCTAACCTAATAGCAGGCAAGGAGACAACTGTCCTAATATCGGTTTTTAAGATTAATATTAAGAGCAAATTTTTGACCTTTTAGGAATTTCTTTATATTGACAAAATGAGAGTAAAAATCATCACCTGCGATATATCCTAAAATGCATTCCTTGTAATTAAATATACGCATTTCGCTTATTTACACCCTATTGAGAATGCTCTCTTTTTTACCCGTCGTATTAAGAGAAATCTCAGCCCGGCATTGCAATTTCCCCCAGCTTTATCCATGATCGAAGTGTGACATTCGTCATATAACAGAAGGTATTGCTATTACTATGGAATGGATTGCCGATCCCTCAATCTGGGCCGGGCTGGTTACGCTGGTCGTCATCGAGCTGGTGCTCGGGATTGATAATCTGGTCTTTATCGCCATCCTCGCTGAAAAACTGCCCCCTTCCCAGCGCGACCGCGCGCGCGTGACGGGTCTGCTGCTGGCGATGGTGATGCGTTTACTGCTGCTGGCCTCTATCTCCTGGCTGGTGACGCTCACTCAGCCTCTGTTCTCCATTCACGGCCTGAGTTTCAGCGCCCGCGATCTGATCATGCTCTTCGGCGGGTTGTTCCTGCTGTTCAAAGCCACGGTGGAGCTCAACGAGCGGCTGGAGGGTAAAGACAGCGAGAACCCAACCCAGCGCCGCGGGGCGAAATTCTGGCCGGTGGTGGCGCAAATCGTGGTGCTGGATGCGGTCTTCTCCCTCGACTCGGTGATCACCGCCGTCGGGATGGTCGACCACCTTGCGGTGATGATGGCCGCGGTGATCATTGCCATCACGCTGATGGTGATGGCCAGCAAGGCGCTGACCCGCTTTGTGAACAGTCACCCGACTATCGTGATCCTCTGCCTGAGCTTCCTGCTGATGATTGGCTTTAGCCTGGTGGCCGACGGTTTTGGCTTCCATATTCCGAAAGGCTACCTGTACGCCGCCATCGGCTTCTCCGTCATGATTGAAGCGCTCAACCAGCTGGCGATATTTAACCGCCGCCGCTTCCTGTCCGCGAATCAGACCCTGCGTCAGCGCACGGCCGACACGGTTATGCGCCTGCTAAGCGGTAAGAAAGAGGATGCGGAGCTGGATGCCGAATCCTCCGCCATGCTGGCCGATCACAGCGACGGGCTGATCTTCGACCCGCAGGAACGACGTATGATCGAGCGGGTGCTTAATCTGAATCAGCGGACGGTCAGCAGCATCATGACCTCGCGGCACGACATTGAGCATATCGACCTGACGGCACCGGAAGAGCACATTCGCGCCCTGCTGGATAAAAACCAGCACACCCGCGTGGTGGTGACCGGCGGTGAAGAGGAAGAGGAGCTGCTGGGCGTGGTGCACGTTATTGACCTGCTCCAGCAGCAGCTTCACGGCGAGGCGCTCAACCTGCGCGTTCTGGTGCGCCAGCCGCTGGTCTTCCCTGAGGGGCTACCGCTGCTTTCCGCCCTTGAGCAATTCCGTAACGCGCGCACGCACTTTGCCTTTGTGGTGGATGAGTTTGGTTCGGTGGAAGGGCTGGTCACGCTCAGCGACGTCATGGAAACCATTGCCGGTAATCTGCCTAACGAGGTGGATGAGATTGACGCCCGCCATGACATTCAGAAAAACGCAGACGGTTCGTGGACCGCTAACGGCCATATGCCGCTGGAAGACCTGGTGCAATACGTGCCGCTGCCGCTGGATGAAAAACGGGAGTATCACACTATTGCCGGCCTGCTGATGGAATATTTGCAGCGTATCCCGCAGCCGGGGGAAGAAGTTCAGGTGGGCGACTATCTGCTCAAAACGCTGCAGATTGAAAACCATCGCGTGCAGAAGGTTCAGCTCATTCCGCTGCGGGATGAGGAAGAGCTGGATTTTGAGGTTTAGGTAAAACAAAACGGCAACCCGGTTGCCGTTTTTAGTGTTTGCGCCCTCTCCCGTGGGAGAGGGCCGGGGTGAGGGCATCAGGCCGCAACGCCACCCGGCGCAACGACATCAAAGCTTATCCAGCAGCTTCTTCACGTCCTTACCGTCCTGTGAATCTTTATTACGATCCGCCCAGCCGCTAAGCCGACGTTTCGCTTCATCCTGCAGATGCTTGCGCAGGATCTGATCCACCTGCAGGCTGTAATTCAGGGCCTGCCATTTGCCGTATACGGTCAGCGGGACCGGCGTCTCTTTCAGGAAGTCGATGAGCTTGCTTTCACCCTGCCAGCCGGAAAGTACCCGCACGTTAAAGCGCGTGTCCGCCGTCTCTTTCACCAGATCCAGCTTACCTTCACCGGTCATGGATAACAGTGAAGAGGCGCCTTGCATCCCATCGAGAGTGAGTTGTCCGTTGTCCAGCGTCAGGTCCGCGGTGAAGCTGTCGAGGCGCGTGGCGCTGTCGTAGTTATCCTGGGCCTTCACATCGCTGCTGCGCTCAACTGCCTGCTGCACCAGCTGCTGGAAGTTAAGCCCTTCCATACGGGAATTCTTCAGATCAAGATGCGCCTGCCCCTGCCACTCGCGGCGGAAAGCATCGGCATCAATTTTCGTGCCTGAGAAGTCACCCGCGAGCGTCAACTGCCCCGTCAGGGATATCGGATAGTTGAACGCGTTCAGGATGGTGCCTATCTCAACGTTGTCGAGACGCGGCTGGAATTCGGCGCTGGCAGCGTCTTTACGGACGTCCAGCGTGCCGGGCAGCGAGAGGTTTCCTGCGCCCATCTTCCCGCTCAGTTCGGAGATCACCAGCAAACCGTTATGGTTAAACATCTGGCTGCTCACGTCGGTAAAATCAATGCCGCGCCAGCGCAGGCTATTGGCTTTCAGCAGAATATCCGCCGTGAATCCGCGCAGCGCGTTATAGTCAGGCTGATCGAGATTAGACGAGATAACAGGACGTGATGCCGGTGCCTGGCTTTGCCCCGTCTGGGTGGCATCGTTGTCCGTGGCGCTGGCCGGCAGAGGCGGCAGCAGGTTTTCCAGATTGAGCTTGTCAAACTGCAGATTCAGCACCCACTTCGGCTTCTCTTCGAGCGTGACGCTCGCCTGCCCCTTCAGGCTACTGTCATTTGCCTGCAGGTTGAGATTATCCAGCTCGAGCTGCTTTTGCTCTTCGCGCCACACGGCCTGCAGCGTTCCCTGCCCGGTTATTCCCTGGGTGGGGAGATCGGCACCCGTCAGCTGCCAGTTCAGCTGCTGGATGTCGGCCGTGAGCTGATGCGGGTAGTCCGAGGCGTTCACATTAGCATTCAGCGACAGGGTCAAATCGCGCTGATCGCGGTTCACGCGCCCGCTAAATTCCAGCGACGCAAGATGGTGAGCATCCTGTTCCATCTGCAGGTTAATGTTGCGAATGGTCACCTGCTCCTGGTGTTCATGCTGGAAAACCAACACGCTGTCGGCAACTTTCAGCTTGCCGATATCAAAGGACCAGCCGGTATCGGACGGTTCATCGGGCAGAGTATTTTCGCGCGGCGCAACCGGCGCACTGGCATCACGCACGGCTTCGGTTTGCGGGGTGAGCTGAATCACCGCGCCTTTCAGCATCACCTGCTTAACCTGCAGCTGATGGGAAATGAGCGGGATCAGCGCCACATCGAGGCGCATGTTGTCTGCGGACACCAGCGGCTGGGACGCCCCCGGTGCCGTGAGCGACATGCGGCCAGAGAGAATGCTGAGCTGCGGCCAGACGTGCCAGCGCAGCGGCCCGTCAAGCTTCAGTTGATAACCACTGCGCGCCTCGACCTGCCGCACCATGTAAGCGCGGAAATCGTTGGGGTTAACCAGCAGAACCAACGCCGAAAGGCCAGCCACCAGCACCACCAGCAAAATCATCAGCGTCGTCAGAACTCTTCTCATGGCATCCTCAATGGACTAACGATCAGTCTTTATCAATACGGCTGGCAACCGCGCCCTGCTGGTCGCGATATTTTGCGTCCTGCCGACGGTTATAAGGACGATCTGCCGGACCTGACAGCGGTTCAAAGCTTAACGCGCCGATCATCATGCCCGGACGCAGCGCCAGCGGCAATTTACCGGCATTGAAGAATTCCAGCACGATACGCCCCGACCAGCCTGGATCGATACGGTGCGCGGTCACGTGAACCATCAGCCCCAGTCGCGCCAGCGAAGAACGGCCATCAAGCCAGCCGACCAGGTCCGGAGGCAGGGTGACGGATTCAAACGTCACCGCCAGGGCCAGTTCACCCGGATGCAGATAAAAAGCTTCGCCTTCATCAATTACGATTTCGTCACTCATCACGCGATCGAGCGCGGCGCTGACTTCGTCCTTCGGCCCGCTGAGGTCAATGAACGGCGCAGTGTGGCCACTAAAGGTGCGGAATTTATTCCCCAGGCGGACATCAACGGTCACGCCATTGATACGCTCAACGGGTGGGCGCGGGGTAATAGACAAACGGCCTTCATCCAGCCAGGCTTCAATATCGCGATCGCAAAGACGCATGCCACTTTCTCCTTTCATGCATCGTACCCTGAGACGGTAAGCGCTCAGGGTAAAACCAGGTTATCTCTGAACGGTACACAATTCACGCGGGTTATTCAAAAAACTGGCTGATTTTCGCTTTTAAGATATCAATAGCAATGCGGTTTTTACCCCCGCGCGGCACGATGATATCGGCGTATTGTTTGGATGGCTCAATAAACTGCAGGAACATCGGGCGGACCGTTTTCTGATATTGCGCCATGACGGAGTCCATCGAACGGCCGCGTTCATTCACGTCACGCTTGATGCGGCGCATCAGGCAGATATCCAGCGGGGTATCGACGAAAATCGAGAAGTTCATGGATTCACGCAGGCGAGCGTCGGTCAGCAGCAGGATGCCTTCAAGGATAATGACCTTTTTCGGCTCGATGCGGATGGTTTCCTGCGTGCGGGTGTGTTCTACGTAACTGTAAACGGGCAGTTCAATGGCCTGACCGCTCTTAAGCGCTTCTAAATGCTGGAACAGCAAGCTGTGATCCATTGCATTCGGGTGGTCATAGTTGGTTTTGACGCGTTCTTCCATCGACAGATGGGATTGATCTTTGTAATAGCTGTCTTCGGGAATGACGCCGATATGCTCATCACCTACTTGTTCACGCAGTTCGCGATAAAGCGTACTGGCAATTAGACTTTTACCTGAAGCCGATGCGCCGGCGATGCCTATAATGACGCATTGATGAGACTTATCAGTCATAAATTTAGCGACCTGATTAACCTGGATGTTAAGGAAGGACGACGCCGGAGCGTCAAACGCGGCAATTATAGGGATTTCGCGGGCGTGATACCAGTCGAAAGCACAGGTTCTGCGAGACTGGCCGAAAAGTGACGTCTTATTCCCTGAGTGAAATTTAAATGAACGTTTTTTCAGCGTTTAACCGTTTTTTTTTCACGGAGCCTCTATTTAATAAGTCTGTGGTGTCAAATTCTGAGCGGTCACCATATGAATTGTAAATTGTTTGTACTAGCATAAACCAAATTATCAAATTCACGCGTTCGGACATCTTCCCTGACGGCACGGCGTCTCTGGATAAAGCGGTAATGAATAAACAATACCAGCGGGTTTTGGTTACCACCCCACATCCTTTAATACGACTTGTCTGTCTGGGCCTGGTCACCTTTATCTTTACCTTATTTTCCCTGGAGCTTACCCGGTTCGGCACCCTACTGGCCCCGCTCTGGTTCCCCACCGCCATTATGATGGTGGCGTTTTACCGCCATGCAGGAAAAATGTGGCCGGGAATCGCCCTGGCCTGTTCGTTCGGCAATATTCTGGCCACCTGGATGCTCTTTTCGTGGGGATCGATAAGCCTCACCTACACCTCGATTAACGTGGTTGAAGCCTTTACCGGCGCGCTATTGCTGCGCAAATTGCTCCCGTGGTACAACCCGCTGCAGAATCTGAATGACTGGATCCGCGTGGCCATCGGCAGCGCGGTGATCCCGCCGCTGGTGGGCGGCTTGCTGGTGTCCCTGCTGGCTCCCGGCCCTGAACCCCTGCGTAATTTCTTCGTCTGGGTGCTGTCCGAAGCCATCGGCGCGCTGGCGGTGGTACCGTTGGGGCTGTTGTTTAAACCGCATTATCTGCTGCGCCACCGTGACCCGAGACTGCTGCTGGAAACCCTGACCACGCTGGCCGTAACGCTGGCCCTCAGCTGGGCAGCCATCACCTGGCTGCCGTGGCCTTTCACCTGCGTTATCGTTTTGCTTATGTGGAGCGCCGTGCGCTTGCCGCGAATGGAAGCGTTCCTGGTGTTTCTGGTCACCGTGATGGTTGTGTCGCTGATGATTGCCCGAAATCCTGTGGCGCTGACAACCCAGCACGTCGGGGCGATGCTGAACGCCCCCTGGCTGCCGTTCCTGATGCTGCTCCTGCCTGCCAACGTGATGACCATGGTGATGTATGCCTTCCGCGCCGAGCGCAAACACATCACCGAAAGCGAGGAGCGTTTCCGCAATGCGATGGAGTATTCCGCCATCGGTATGGCGCTGGTCAGCATTGAGGGCAAATGGCTGCAGGCTAACAAGGCGCTGTGCAATTTCCTCGGTTACAGCCAGACGGAGCTCCAGTCGCTGACCTTCCAGCAGCTCACCTGGCCGGAAGATCTGCACACCGACCTGGAACAGCTCGAACAGCTGGTCAACGGCGACATCAATACCTATACCCTTGAGAAGCGCTATTACACTCGCGACGGGGAAGTGGTCTGGGCGCTCCTTGCCGTCTCCGTCGTGCGCCATGCCGACGGCTCGCCGCTCTATTTTATCGCCCAGATTGAAGACATTAACGACCTGAAGCAGACCGAGTGGGTCAACAAACGCCTGATGGAGCGCATTACGCTGGCTAACGAAGCGGGCGGCATCGGCATCTGGGAGTGGGATCTGGAGCCAGACATTATCAGCTGGGACAAGCGGATGTTTGAGCTGTATGAAATCCCGCCGCACATCAAGCCTACCTGGCAGCTCTGGCATGACACGATGCTGCCGGAAGATCGTGCCCACGCTGAGCAGGTGCTGCGGGACTCGCTGATTTCCCGTCTGCCGTTTAAGCTGGAATTCCGCATCCGCGTGAAAGAAGGCGTGCGCCACATTCGCTCCCTGGCGAACCGGGTGCTCAATAAGCAGGGTGAAGTCGAACGGCTGCTCGGGATCAACATGGACATGACCGAGGTAAAGCAGCTCAACGAGGCCCTCTTCCAGGAAAAAGAGCGTCTGCACATTACCCTCGATTCCATCGGTGAAGCGGTGCTGTGCACCGATATCAACATGAACGTCACCTTCATGAACCCGGTAGCCGAGAAAATGAGCGGCTGGCTGCAGACCGAGGCTATCGGCCAGCCGATCCTCAAGGTGTTGCACATCACCTTTGGTGAAAAAGGGCCGCTGATGGAGAATATTCACAGCGGCGATATGTCCCGTTCCGATATCGATCAGGACGTGGTGCTGAACTGCCGGACCGGCGGGAATTTTGATATTCACTACAGCATTACGCCGCTCAGCACGCTGGACGGGCAGAATATTGGCTCGGTTATCGTGATTCAGGACGTGACCGAGTCGCGCAAAATGCTGCGTCAGCTGAGCTATAGCGCCTCCCACGATGCCCTGACCCACCTGGCAAACCGGGTCAGCTTCGAAAATCATCTTAAACGGCTCCTGCAGACCGTTCGCGAAACGCGCCAGCGTCATGCCCTGGTCTTTATCGATCTCGATCGCTTCAAAGCCGTCAACGATACGGCAGGCCATGCGGCGGGCGATGCCCTGCTGCGGGAACTCTCTTCCCTAATGTTGACCATGCTCCGCTCCAGCGACGTGCTGGCGCGTCTGGGCGGAGATGAGTTCGGATTACTGCTGCCGGACTGCAATATTGAAAGCGCGCGCTATATCGCCGGGCGCCTGATCCACACGATCAATGACTATCACTTTATGTGGGAAGGCCGCCTGCACCGGATCGGCGCCAGCGCAGGCATCACGCTGATTGATGAAAATAACCATCAGGCGTCGGAGGTGATGTCGCAGGCGGATATAGCCTGTTATGCCTCGAAAAACAGCGGGCGCGGCATGGTGACGGTTTACGAACCCCAGCAGGAGCGGGATCACAACACGCGCAGCATGATGTCGCTTGATGAACAGTGGCACATGATTAAAGACAATCACCTGATGATGATCGCCCGCAGCGTCGCTTCCCCGCGTATCCCGGAAAGCAGTAATTTCTGGCTGCTGTCGTTACGCCTGTGGACCAGCCAGGGCGAAGTCCAGGAAGAGCATGCCTTCCGCTCGGGTCTGGCCGAGCCTGAGCTTTTGCACGCCCTCGACAGACGTATTTTTAATGAGTTTTTCCGCGCCTCTGCCGCACAGGTCGCCAGTAAAGGTATGGGAGTGGCGCTGCCGCTTTCTGAGGCCGGTTTAGCCAGCGTAACGCTGGTCGATGAGCTTCTCGACCTGCTGGATAAAAGCCCTATGCCGGGTCGTCTCCTGCATCTGGTTATCTCTGCCGACGTGGTGTGCAGCCCGGATAAAAACCTGCAGCGGAGTCTGCAAAAGCTTCGACAGGCGGGCTGCCGCGTGATCTTCAGCCAGGTGGGCCGCGACATGAACGTCTTCACCCACCTGACCGCCAATATGGCCGACTATCTGATGCTGGACGCAGAGGTGGTAAGCAACGTGTATGGCAACCTGATGGACGAGATGATGGTGACCATTGTGCAGGGCCACGCCCAGCGTCTGGGGATGAAAACCATCGCGGGCCCGTGCAATCAGCCCATCATGATGGATACGCTCTCCGGCATCGGCATTGATTTTATCTATGGCGACACTATCGCCGAGCCGCAGCCGCTGGATCTACTGCTCAACACCAGCTATTTCGCCATCAACTGACGGCGTCCAGCCGTCGGTATACCAGATGTGCAGCAGCGCGTAAGAGCGCCACGGCTGCCAGCGTTCGGCATAACGCCGAATCTGCGCGGGCGTCATCCCGGCAAAGCGTTGCTTAATCAGATAATCATCAGGCAGAAAGACATCTTTCGCCTGCCAGCCGCGCAGGGCCAGGTAGTTTGCCGTCCAGCGCCCTATTCCCGGCCGCTGCTGTAGCGCCTTCATCCCGGCCTCAATATTCTCGGGTGGGAAAAGCGGAAACGTCCCGTCGATGACCGACTGCGCCAGATGAATTAACGACTCCGCGCGTTTTACCGGCATGCCCAACGCTTTCATCGCCAGCGGGTCCGCTGCCGCCAGCGCGTCCGGCGTGGGGAAACAGAGATACCCCGGACACTCCGCGATCGGCTCACCGCACAGCGCCACCACGCGCGACGTCAGTTTCGCCGCCATCGCCACGCTCACCAGCTGCCCGAGGATCGCCCGCACGCCCTGCTCGTACGCGTCCATCGCCCCCGGTAAACGCAAGCCCGGCCGGGCAGCACCGAGATCGCCCAGCGTATCCGCGATGTGCTGCGGGTTGCAGGCGAGATCGAACAGGCGTTCGATGCGTTCAAGGCACGTCTGCGCAACCGGAACTAATCCCGGACTGAGCGTCAAGGTCAGCGTATGGGTGGCGATATCCGGCGTTACGCGAAATATCCCCTGATACCCTTCGCAGGCAAAACTGCGCTCGTAGTAGTCGTGGGTGACGGTTTCAATGCCCGTCACCGCACGCGCGCCGAGAAAGCCAAACATCCACTGCCAGTCGTAAGGGGGTTGCCAGTTCAGGGTGTACATCGTTGCTCCTTTTTCATTCTTATACCCTAAATAATTCGAGTTGCAGGAAGGCGGCAAGAGAGCGAATCCCCAGGAGCATAGATAACTATGTGACTGGGATGAGCGAGCGCAGCCAACACACCTGCAACTTGAAGTATGACGGGTATATCAGCATAAACGGAAAGACCTTGTATTGCCTTGCTTTCATATTCCTGTTGTCGCCATGAAGACATTTCGTTAAAGTCTCGCCCCTTCTCACTGGCATGGGGATTAATCGTGTTTATTGGATTCGACTACGGTACGGCAAACTGCTCGGTTGCGGTTATGCAAGACGGGCAGCCACAGCTTCTGAAAATGGAAAAAGAGAGCACGCTGCTGCCCTCAATGCTCTGCGCGCCGACGCGTGAAGCGGTAAGCGAATGGCTGTTCCGCCACCATCAGGTTCCGGCCACGGCGGCGGAGACCCAGGCGCTGCTGCGCCGGGCGGTCAGCTTTAACCGCGAGGAAGACATCGACGTTTCGCCGTCCAGCGTGCAGTTCGGCCTCTCTTCGCTCGGGCACTACATTGAAGACCCGGAAGAGGTCTACTTCGTTAAGTCGCCAAAATCCTTCCTCGGCGCCAGCGGCCTGAAGCCGCAGCAGGTGGCGATGTTCGAAGACCTGGTGTGCGCGATGATGCTGCATATTCGCAATCAGGCGCAGACGCAGGTCTCCGATGCGATTACCCAGGCGGTCATTGGCCGCCCGATCAACTTCCAGGGGCTGGGCGGCGATGAGGCCAACCAGCAGGCGCAGGGGATCCTTGAACGCGCGGCGCACCGCGCAGGCTTCCGCGACGTGGTGTTCCAGTATGAGCCGGTTGCCGCGGGGCTGGATTTTGAAGCCACGCTGACGGAAGAGAAGCGCGTGTTAGTCGTGGATATCGGCGGCGGCACAACGGACTGCTCGCTGCTGCTGATGGGACCGCAGTGGCATAACCGTCGCGACCGTGAAAATAGCCTGCTCGGGCACAGCGGCTGCCGCGTAGGCGGTAACGATCTCGATATCGCGCTGGCATTCAAGAGCCTGATGCCGCTGCTCGGCATGGGCGGTCAGACGGAAAAAGGCATCGCCCTGCCGATCCTGCCGTGGTGGAACGCGATTGCCATCAACGATGTGCCTGCGCAAAGTGATTTTTACAGCACCGCGAACGGCCGCTTCCTGAACGATCTGGTGCGCGACGCGCAGGACGCCGAAAAAGTCGCCCTGCTGTACAAAGTGTGGCGTCAGCGCCTGAGCTATCGCGTGGTGCGGACTGCCGAAGAGAGCAAAATTGCTCTTTCCGACCGCGCTGAGCATGCGGTTTCCTTGCCGTTTATCAGCGACGAACTGGCCACCGCGATTTCGCAGGACGAGCTGGAGGCGGCGCTCGCGCAGCCGCTGCAGCGTATTCTGGAGCAGGTGCAGCTGGCGCTGGAGAACGGCAAAGAGAAGCCGGACGTGATTTACCTGACCGGAGGGAGCGCCCGTTCGCCGCTGATCAAGAAAGCGCTGGCGGAACAGCTGCCGGGCATTCCGATTGCCGGTGGCGATGACTTTGGCTCCGTCACCGCCGGGCTGGCGCGCTGGGCGCAGGTGATGTTTAGCTAGCGTTGTTGCGGTGCGGTCTGGTGCCCTCACCCCGGCCCTCACCCACAGGGAGAGGGAGAAAACACCAAAAACGGCAACGGATGTTGCCGTTTTGCGTTTACCTCCATTCAGACCATTCCTGACAGTCTTCCATATTTCCTCCATTTTTCCGCTGTGTTAGCTGACTAAACTAGTATCATTCCCCGAAGTCTTCAGGATGAGAACGTATAACGATGAAAGGCAGTAACAAATCCCGCTGGGCAATCGCCGCTGGCATCATTGTGGTGGTCCTTGCCGCCGCCTGGTACTGGCACAGTCAATCCGCGAACTCCGCAGCCCCCGCCGATGCCAATAGTCAGGCACAGCGCCCGGCAGGCGGAGGGCGTCACGGCATGCGCGGCGGCGCGCTGGCGCCGGTACAGGCGGCGACGGCAGTGAATAAAGCCGTTCCTCGCTATCTAACGGGCCTTGGGACCATTACCGCCGCCAACACCGTGACGGTGCGCAGCCGCGTCGACGGTCAGCTTCAGGCCATTCACTTCCAGGAAGGTCAGCAGGTTAAAGCAGGCGATCTGCTGGCGGAAATCGACCCGAGCCAGTTTAAGGTCGCCCTCGCCCAGGCGCAGGGGCAGCTCGCGAAAGACAAAGCCACCCTCGCTAACGCCCGTCGCGATTTGGCCCGCTACCAGCAGCTGGTGAAAACCAACCTCGTGTCTCGTCAGGAGCTGGATACCCAGCAGTCGCTGGTCAGCGAAACGCAGGGCACCATCAAAGCCGACGAAGCCGCCGTGGCCAGCGCACAGCTGCAGCTGGACTGGAGCCGCATCACCGCGCCGATTGACGGGCGCGTGGGCCTGAAGCAGGTCGATATCGGCAACCAGATCTCCAGCGGCGACACCACGGGCATCGTGGTGATCACCCAGACTCACCCGATTGATTTAGTCTTTACCCTACCGGAAAGCGACATTGCGACCGTGGTGCAGGCGCAAAAAGCCGGTAAAGGTCTGGTGGTGGAAGCCTGGGACCGCAGCAACAGGCAGAAACTGAGCGAAGGCTCCCTGCTCAGCCTGGATAATCAGATCGACACCACCACCGGCACCATCAAGCTGAAGGCGCGCTTTAACAACCAGGACGATGCCCTCTTCCCGAACCAGTTCGTCAACGCGCGCATGCTGGTCGCCACCGAAGAGAACGCGGTGGTGATCCCTACCGCTGCGCTGCAGATGGGTAACGAAGGTAACTTCGTCTGGGTACTTAACGGCGACAATAAGGTCAGCAAGCACCTGGTGAAAACCGGTATCCAGGACAGCCAGACGGTGGTCATCGCCGCCGGCCTTTCCGCAGGCGACCGCGTGGTCACCGACGGCATTGACCGTCTGACCGAAGGGGCCAAAGTGGAAGTGGTTGAACCTGCGAAACAGGGAGCGAAATCCTGATGCAGGTTATGCCCCCAGGCTCTACAGGCGGGCCGTCACGCCTGTTTATCCTCCGTCCTGTCGCCACCACGCTGCTGATGGTGGCGATCCTGCTCGCCGGGATTATCGGCTATCGCTTCCTGCCCGTGTCGGCGCTGCCGGAGGTGGATTACCCAACGATTCAGGTTGTCACACTCTATCCAGGGGCCAGCCCGGACGTGGTGACGTCCGCCATTACCGCTCCGCTGGAGCGCCAGTTCGGCCAGATGTCCGGGCTAAAACAGATGTCCTCCCAGAGTTCCGGCGGGGCATCCGTCGTGACGCTGCAGTTCCAGCTGACGCTGTCGCTGGACGTCGCCGAACAGGAGGTGCAGGCCGCGATTAACGCCGCCACCAACCTGCTGCCGTCCGACCTGCCTAACCCGCCGGTCTACAGCAAGGTGAACCCGGCGGATCCGCCGATCATGACGCTGGCCGTCACCTCCTCCGCCATGCCGATGACCCAGGTCGAAGACATGGTCGAAACGCGCGTGGCGCAGAAAATTTCTCAGGTCTCCGGCGTCGGCCTCGTCACCCTGGCGGGCGGCCAGCGCCCCGCCGTACGCGTGAAGCTTAACGCGCAGGCGATTGCCGCGCTGGGGCTGACCAGCGAAACCATCCGCACCGCCATCAGCAGCGCCAACGTTAACTCGGCAAAAGGCTCGCTGGACGGTCCCACCCGCGCCGTGACGCTCTCTGCCAACGATCAGATGCAGTCCGCCGATGAATACCGTCAGCTGATTATTGCTTACCAGAACGGCGCCCCGGTGCGTCTGGGCGACGTGGCGACCGTGGAGCAAGGTGCCGAAAACAGCTGGCTCGGCGCTTGGGCCAACAGGCAGCAGGCAATCGTGATCAACGTGCAGCGCCAGCCGGGCGCCAACATCATCGAAACCGCCGACAGCATCCGCACCATGCTGCCGCAGCTGATCGAAAGCCTGCCGAAATCGGTCAGCGTGAAGGTGCTTTCCGACCGGACCACGAACATTCGCGCGTCGGTCACCGACACCCAGTTTGAGCTGATGCTGGCGATTGCGCTGGTGGTCATGATCATCTATCTGTTCCTGCGCAACGTTCCGGCCACCATTATTCCCGCCGTCGCCGTGCCGCTCTCGCTGGTCGGGACCTTTGCGGTGATGGTGTTCCTCGATTTTTCGATTAACAACCTGACGCTGATGGCGCTCACCATCGCCACCGGGTTCGTGGTGGATGACGCCATCGTCGTTATCGAGAACATTTCGCGCTATATCGAGAAAGGCGAAAAGCCGCTGGCGGCCGCGCTGAAGGGCGCAGGCGAAATCGGCTTTACCATTATCTCGCTGACCTTCTCGCTGATTGCGGTGCTGATCCCGCTGCTGTTTATGGGCGATATCGTCGGGCGTCTGTTCCGCGAGTTTGCCGTGACGCTGGCGGTCGCCATTTTGATCTCCGCCGTGGTGTCGCTGACCCTGACGCCGATGATGTGCGCCCGCATGCTCAGCCACGAGTCCCTGCGCAAGCAAAACCGCTTCTCGCGCGCCTCCGAGCGCATGTTCGAGCGGATTATTGCCGCCTACGGTCGCGTGCTGGCGAAAGTTCTGAACCATCCGTGGGCCACGCTCGGCGTGGCGCTGGGAACCCTGGCGCTCAGCGTGATGCTGTGGATTTTCATTCCGAAAGGCTTCTTCCCGATCCAGGACAACGGCATTATTCAGGGCACGCTGCAGGCTCCGCAGTCGGTCTCCTTCGCCAGTATGGCCCAGCGCCAGCAGCAGGTGTCTGAAATCATCATGAAGGATCCGGCGGTCGAGAGCCTGACCTCCTACGTGGGCGTCGACGGCACCAACCCGTCGCTCAACAGCGCGCGTCTGCAGATCAACCTCAAGCCGCTGGATGAACGCGACGATCGCGTCAACGCCGTCATTGAGCGTCTGCAAAACGCCGTCGCGCGGGTGCCGGGCGTTGAGCTTTACCTGCAGCCGATTCAGGATTTGACCATTGATACCCAGGTCAGCCGCACGCAGTACCAGTTCACGCTGCAGGCCACCTCGCTGGACGCGCTCAGCACCTGGGTGCCGCAGCTGGTGAATAAGCTTAACACCCTGCCGCAGCTCGCCGACGTCAGCAGCGACTGGCAGGACAAAGGGCTGGCGGCATACGTGAACGTCAACCGCGATACCGCCAGCCGTCTGGGCATTACCATGTCGGATGTGGACAACGCCCTGTACAACGCCTTCGGTCAGCGCCTGATCTCCACCATCTACACCCAGGCCAACCAGTATCGCGTGGTGCTGGAGCACAACACAGAGAACACGCCAGGACTGGCGGGGCTGGACTCGGTGCGCCTGACCAGCAAAGACGGCGGCATTGTGCCGCTGAGCGCTATCGCCACGGTGGAAGAACGCTATACCCCGCTGTCGATTAACCATCTGGATCAGTTCCCGTCCACCACCATCTCCTTCAACGTGCCGGACAATTATTCTCTCGGCGAAGCGGTGGAGGCCATTCAGGCTGCTGAAAAAGAGCTCAGCTTCCCGTCCGATATTCAGACCCAGTTCCAGGGCAGCACGCTGGCGTTTCAGGCCGCGCTGGGTAACACCATCTGGCTTATCGTCGCGGCGGTCGTGGCGATGTACATCGTGCTCGGCGTGCTATACGAAAGCTTTATCCACCCGATCACCATCCTCTCTACCCTGCCGACGGCGGGCGTGGGGGCGCTGCTGGCACTGATGCTGGCGGGCAGCGAGCTGGACGTCATTGCCATCATCGGCATTATCCTGCTTATCGGGATCGTGAAGAAGAACGCCATCATGATGATCGACTTCGCCCTGGCCGCCGAGCGCGAGCAGGGCATGTCGCCGCGCGACGCCATCTTCCAGGCCTGTCTGCTGCGTTTCCGCCCGATCCTGATGACCACGCTGGCCGCCCTGCTGGGCGCGCTGCCGCTGATGCTCAGCACCGGCGTCGGCGCGGAGCTGCGCCGTCCGCTGGGTATCGGCATGGTCGGCGGTCTGCTGGTGAGCCAGGTGCTCACGCTCTTCACCACGCCGGTGATCTACCTGCTGTTTGACCGCCTGGCGCTGTGGACCAAAAGCCGCTTCCCGAAACGTGAAGAGGAGGCATAAGTGAAGTTTTTCGCCCTCTTCATTTATCGCCCGGTGGCGACGATTTTAATCTCGCTCGCCATTACCCTCTGCGGCGTGCTGGGCTTCCGGCTGCTGCCGGTAGCGCCGCTGCCGCAGGTGGATTTCCCGGTGATCATGGTCAGCGCCTCGCTGCCGGGCGCGTCACCGGAAACCATGGCCTCGTCGGTTGCCACGCCGCTGGAGCGTTCCCTTGGGCGAATTGCCGGGGTCAACGAGATGACCTCCAGCAGCTCGCTGGGCAGCACGCGCATCATTCTGGAGTTCAGCTTCGACCGGGATATTAACGGTGCGGCGCGCGACGTGCAGGCGGCCATCAACGCCGCACAAAGCCTGCTGCCGAGCGGGATGCCGAGCCGCCCAACCTACCGCAAGGCCAACCCGTCCGATGCGCCGATCATGATCCTGACGCTGACCTCGGACACGTATTCTCAGGGGCAGCTTTACGACTTTGCGTCTACCCAGCTGGCGCAGACAATCTCACAAATTAACGGCGTCGGTGACGTGAGCGTCGGCGGGAGCTCCCTGCCCGCCGTGCGCGTGGGCCTAAACCCGCAGGCGCTGTTCAATCAGGGCGTGTCGCTGGATGACGTGCGCTCCGCCATCAGCACGGCCAACGTCCGCAAACCGCAGGGGGCGATTGAAGACGGTAGCCACCGCTGGCAGATCCACACCAACGACGAGCTGAAAACCGCCGCGGAATATCAGCCGCTCATTATTCACTACAACAACGGCGCGGCGGTGCGCTTAAGCGACGTTGCCAGCGTCACCGACTCGGTGCAGGACGTGCGCAACGCCGGGATGACCAACGCGAAACCGGCCATTCTGCTGATGATCCGCAAGCTGCCGGAAGCGAACATTATTGAGACGGTGAACAGCATTCGCGCCCGTCTTCCGGACCTGCAGGAGACCATCCCGGCAGCAATCGATCTGCAAATTGCCCAGGATCGCTCCCCGACCATTCGCGCCTCGCTTGAAGAGGTGGAGCAAACGCTGATTATCTCCGTCGCGCTGGTGATCCTGGTGGTCTTCCTGTTCCTGCGATCCGGTCGCGCGACGCTTATCCCGGCGGTGGCCGTGCCGGTCTCGCTGATCGGTACCTTTGCCGCCATGTACCTGTGCGGGTTTAGCCTCAACAACCTGTCGCTGATGGCCCTGACGATAGCGACGGGCTTCGTGGTGGATGACGCCATCGTGGTGCTGGAAAACATTTCCCGCCACCTGGAAGCGGGCGTGAAGCCGCTGCAGGCCGCGCTGCAGGGCACGCGCGAGGTGGGCTTTACGGTGCTCTCCATGAGCCTGTCGCTGGTGGCGGTATTCCTGCCTCTGCTGCTGATGGGTGGGCTACCGGGCCGGCTGCTGCGCGAGTTCGCCGTCACCCTCTCCGTCGCCATCGGCATTTCGCTGGCGATCTCCTTAACGCTGACGCCGATGATGTGCGGCTGGATGCTCAAGCGCAGCAAACCCCATTCGCAGCCGCGCCGTAAAGGCTTTGGTCGCTTCCTGATGGCCATGCAGGAAGGCTACGGCAAATCGCTGAAGTGGGTGCTGAACCATACCCGGCTGGTCGGCCTGGTGCTTATCGCCACCATTGGGCTGAACGTCTGGATGTACATCACCATCCCGAAAACCTTCTTCCCCGAACAGGACACCGGCGTGCTGATGGGGGGGATTCAGGCGGACCAGAGCATTTCGTTCCAGGCGATGCGCGGCAAGCTGCAGGACTTTATGAAGATCATTCGGGAAGACAAAGCCGTGGATAACGTCACCGGCTTTACCGGCGGGTCACGCGTTAACAGCGGGATGATGTTTATTACCCTGAAACCGCGCGGCGAGCGCAACGAAACCGCCCAGCAGGTGATTGACCGTCTGCGGGTGAAGCTCGCCAAAGAGCCGGGGGCAAACCTGTTTTTGATGGCCGTTCAGGATATCCGCGTCGGCGGCCGTCAGGCGAACGCCAGCTATCAGTACACGTTGCTCTCGGACGATTTAGCCGCCCTGCGCGAGTGGGAGCCGAAGATCCGCAAGGCGCTGGCCGCCCTGCCGGAGCTGGCGGACGTCAACTCCGATCAGCAGGACAACGGCGCCGAGATGGCCCTGACCTACGACCGCGAAACCATGTCGCGTCTGGGCATTAACGTTGAAGCCGCCAACAGCCTGCTGAACAACGCCTTCGGCCAGCGCGAGATCTCCACCATCTACCAGCCGATGAACCAGTACAAGGTGGTAATGGAAGTTGACCCGCGCTACACCCTGGACATCAGCGCTCTGGACAAAATGTTTGTGATTAACAACGACGGCAAGGCGATTCCGCTCTCCTATTTTGCCAGCTGGCAGCCTGCCAACGCGCCGCTGTCGGTGAACCATCAGGGGCTGTCGGCGGCGTCGACCATCTCCTTTAACCTGCCCGCCGGTTCGTCGCTTTCAGAAGCCAGCGACGCAATCAACCGCGCGATGACGCAGCTTGGCGTGCCGTCCACCGTGCGCGGCAGCTTTGCCGGCACCGCGCAGGTGTTCCAGGAGACGATGAACTCGCAGGTGATTTTGATTCTGGCCGCCATCGCCACGGTTTATATTGTGCTGGGCGTGCTGTATGAGAGCTACGTTCACCCGCTGACCATTCTCTCGACGCTGCCCTCGGCGGGCGTTGGTGCGCTGCTGGCGCTGGAGCTGTTCGGCGCGCCGTTCAGCCTGATCGCGCTCATTGGGATCATGCTGTTGATCGGCATCGTGAAGAAAAACGCGATCATGATGGTGGATTTCGCCCTGGACGCCCAGCGCAACGGCAATCTGTCGCCGGAAGAGGCCATCTTCCAGGCCTGCCTGCTGCGTTTTCGTCCGATCATGATGACCACTCTGGCGGCGCTGTTTGGCGCGCTGCCGCTGGTTATTTCGGGCGGTGACGGCTCGGAGCTGCGCCAGCCGCTGGGGATCACCATCGTCGGCGGCCTGGTCATGAGCCAGCTGCTAACGCTCTACACCACGCCGGTGGTCTATCTGTTCTTCGACCGCCTGCGGCTGCGCTTTTCGCGTAAAAACAGAACCACGGTGACCGAGTAAATGACCGATCTTCCCGCTAACGTTCGCTGGCAGCTTTGGATAGTCGCTTTCGGCTTCTTTATGCAGTCGCTGGATACGACCATCGTCAACACCGCCCTCCCCTCCATGGCGAAAAGCCTGGGAGAGAGCCCGCTGCATATGCATATGGTGATTGTCTCCTACGTGCTGACGGTGGCCGTCATGCTGCCAGCCAGCGGCTGGCTGGCGGACAAAGTGGGCGTGCGGAATATCTTCTTTACCGCCATCGTGCTGTTTACCACCGGCTCGCTGTTTTGCGCCCAGGCCAACACCCTCGACCAGCTGGTGATGGCACGCGTGCTGCAGGGCGTCGGCGGGGCGATGATGGTGCCCGTCGGGCGGCTAACGGTGATGAAGATCGTGCCGCGCGAGCAGTACATGGCGGCGATGACCTTTGTGACGTTACCTGGTCAGGTGGGGCCGCTGCTGGGCCCGGCGCTCGGCGGCATTCTGGTGGAGTACGCCTCCTGGCACTGGATCTTCTTAATCAATCTTCCTGTTGGCATCATCGGCGCCATCGCCACCCTGACGCTGATGCCGAACTACAAAATGCAGACCCGGCGCTTTGATTTCTTCGGCTTTATCCTGCTGGCGGCGGGCATGGCCACGCTTACCCTGGCGCTCGACGGGCAAAAAGGGCTGGGCATTTCGCCCCTGACGCTTGGGCTCCTGATCGCGCTCGGCGTTACCGCCATACTGTGGTATCTGCGGCATGCCAGAGGTAACGATAAGGCGCTGTTCAGCCTTAGCTTGTTTAAAAACCCCACCTATCGCCTTGGCCTGTTCGGCAGCTTCGCCGGGCGCGTCGGCAGCGGCATGCTGCCGTTTATGACGCCCGTTTTCCTGCAAATCGGAATGGGATTTTCGCCGTTCCACGCGGGCCTGATGATGATCCCGATGGTGCTCGGCAGCATGGGAATGAAGCGCATCGTGGTGCAGGTGGTTAACCGCTTTGGCTACCGTCACGTGCTGGTGACCGCCACGCTGGGGCTGGCGCTGGTGAGCCTGCTGTTTATGGCCGTGGCGCTGATGGGCTGGTACTACGTTCTGCCGCTGGTGCTGTTCTGCCAGGGGATCGTCAACTCCATGCGCTTCTCGTCGATGAATACCCTGACGCTGAAGGATCTGCCGGACGATCTGGCGAGCAGCGGCAATAGCCTGCTGTCGATGATCATGCAGCTCTCGATGAGCGTCGGGGTGACCATCGCGGGTTTACTGCTCGGCATGTACGGCCAGCACCATCTCAGCGTCGACACGCCGGTGGCGCATCAGGTCTTTTTGTATACCTATTTAAGCATGGCGGTCATCATCGCCCTGCCCGCTTTCATCTTCGCCAGAGTGCCGGATGATACCAGCAAGAACGTCGTGATTAGGCACGGCTAAAGGAGTGGCTCATGAAATTCTGGCGTCCGGGCATTACCGGCAAGCTCTTCGTGGCGATATTTGCCACCTGTATCGTCCTGCTGATCACCATGCACTGGGCGGTGCGGATCAGCTTTGAGCGCGGTTTTATTGATTACATCAAGCATGGCAATGAACAGCGTTTACAGGGCTTAAGCGATGCGCTGAGTGAACAGTATGCCCAGCACGGCAACTGGCGTTTTCTGCGCAATAACGACCGCTTTATTTTCCAGATCCTGCGCTCGCTGGAGCACGATACCGGTGACGATCGCCCGGGGCCGGGCATGCCGCCGCACGGCTGGCGCACCCAGTTCTGGGTGATTGACCAGGACATGCGCACGCTGGTGGGTCCGCGCGCGCCGATACCGCCGGACGGCACCCGTCGGGCGATCAAAGTCAACAACGCGACGGTCGGCTGGGTTATCGCCTCTCCGGTGGAGCGCCTGACGCGCAACACCGACATCAACTTTGACCGTCAGCAGCGCCGGACAAGCTGGCTGATTGTCGCCCTCTCCACCCTGCTCGCCGCGCTCGCCACCTTCCCGCTGGCGCGCGGTCTGCTCGCCCCGGTGAAAAGACTGGTGGAAGGCACGCACAAGCTGGCCGCCGGGGATTTTACCACCCGCGTCGATACCCGCAGCCAGGACGAACTGGGCAAGCTGGCGCAGGATTTTAACCAGCTTGCCAGCACGCTGGAGAAGAACCAGCAGATGCGCCGCGACTTTATGGCCGATATTTCCCACGAGCTGCGCACGCCGCTGGCGGTGCTGCGCGGCGAGCTGGAGGCCATCCAGGACGGCGTGCGCCAGTTTACGCCTGAATCGGTGGCCTCTCTGCAGGCGGAGGTGGGCACGCTCACCAAGCTGGTGGACGATCTCCACCAGCTCTCCATGTCCGATGAAGGCGCGCTGGCCTACCAGAAGGCGCCGGTGGACGTGATTAACATTCTGGAAGTGATCAGCGGCGCCTTCCGCGAGCGGTTTGCCAGCCGCAACCTGAAAATCGATCTCTCCCTGCCGGACAGCGCGGTGGTGTTTGGCGACAAAGACCGGCTGATGCAGCTGTTCAATAACCTGCTGGAAAACAGCCTGCGCTACACCGACAGCGGCGGCGGGCTGCACATCTCCGGCAGGCAGGAAAACGGGCGCTTTGCCCTCACCTTCGCGGACTCCGCCCCCGGCGTGCAGGACGCGCAGCTGGAAAAACTGTTTGAACGTTTCTACCGTACCGAAGGCTCCCGTAACCGCGCCAGCGGCGGTTCCGGACTGGGGCTGGCGATTTGCGTTAACATCGTCGAGGCGCATAATGGCACGATCCGCGCCGCCCATTCGCCTTTTGGCGGGGTTAGCATTACAGTAGAGTTACCTCTGGAACGGGATTTATCGAGAGAAGTATGACCGAGTTACCGATTGACGAAAACACGCCGCGCATTTTGATTGTGGAAGACGAGCCGAAGCTTGGGCAGCTGCTGATCGACTATTTACGTGCGGCCAGCTACGCTCCATCGCTGATAAGCCACGGCGACCAGGTGCTGCCATACGTGCGCCAGACCCCGCCGGATCTGATCCTGCTGGATTTGATGCTGCCGGGCGTTGACGGTCTGACCCTGTGCCGGGAAATTCGTCGCTTCTCCGACGTGCCGATCGTCATGGTCACCGCCAAAATTGAAGAGATTGACCGCCTGCTGGGGCTCGAAATTGGCGCGGACGATTACATCTGCAAGCCCTACAGCCCGCGTGAAGTGGTCGCCCGCGTGAAAACCATTCTGCGCCGCTGCAGGCCGCAGCGCGAGCTTCAGGTGCTCGATGCCGAAAGCCCGCTGATTGTCGACGAAAGTCGCTTTCAGGCGAGCTGGCGCAGCAAGCTGCTGGACCTGACGCCTGCGGAGTTCCGCCTGC
Organism: Enterobacter sp. 302C9; assembly: GCF_034106085.1. NCBI lineage: Bacteria > Pseudomonadati > Pseudomonadota > Gammaproteobacteria > Enterobacterales > Enterobacteriaceae > Enterobacter > Enterobacter sp. 302C9. Next base: position 79,316 of record NZ_JAWNBW010000011.1, on the reverse strand, counting down.
TGAAAACCCTCTCCCACGAGCCGGGAAAAGTGTTCTCCCGCGAACAGCTGCTGAACCACCTGTATGACGATTACCGCGTCGTGACCGACCGCACCATCGACAGCCACATCAAAAACCTGCGCCGCAAGCTGGAGGCGCTGGACGCCGAGCAGTCGTTTATCCGCGCGGTGTACGGCGTGGGGTATCGCTGGGAAGCGGATGCGTGCAGGATAATGTGAGAATATTGCCCCGCAGCACTGCGGGGCAGAGACTCCAGACATTAAAACTGTGGCCTTACCAGGAACGAAAAGGTGTAGCATAAGCAAAAAGTCGCGCTAATACATCGCGACGCTCGGTGCCAGTTATCATCGCCAGGAAAGCGAAGCTAATAACGTTCAAATCTTGCTGAGAAGGATGTTTATGCATTTTCTTCAAAATAGCATTAACCCTTTTATCATCAAAAAAACTCCAGATAGCCAAAAGTGCCCATCGTTTCCCGGCGGATAAATTTATTATATCGTCTGAAGTATCCCAGTCCGGTGGTAATTCATTAATATTGCTTACACTGTTAATACCGGCAGCAGGGATAATGAAATAATCTGAAAACATATGGACGGCATCTTTCCATGCCTGCAAGAACATAGGTTCATGGATATCATTCATCGCCTTCTCATTTGCATACTGTGCAGCTAAATTAGCATTACAGGCGTAGACCCGTGGCTCGTAGTCACTATAAACATCCGGGACTATCCAACCTGAAGAATGACGCACTGCGTCACAGGATGTGAAGGTGGGCAGTAGAGCAATAAATTGTGGTAATATATTTTGTACTGAACGAGGAAAAAAACGCTTTGCTAACTGAAAGCCCGCATGATTTTCCAGTAATAAGGTTTCAATATCCTCTGAATTATAAATCTGGTACAAAATCCCTTTTTTAGCTTTCAGTCGCTCCAGTTTTTGCTCAAGTCCGGACGATGCAATGGTGGAATAAAATCCAACAAACTCATCACATTCAAATTCAGCAAGTCTGTCCTGAATGTCCTCTTCATCACTGCGACCAACGGACTTTTTAGAAGGAGCGTAGTGTTTGCAGCTAACAAGTTTGGCAATTCGACATCCGGCAATATCAAACTCAACCCGTATATCTATGCCACCATCCGCTCCCCGGCTTGGGCCTTTAGTTACAATCCCTCCCAAAATTTTTTCCATGAATATTTTTGCGAACTTCTCAAATTGGTCGCTATCTGCAGTATCTGCGCTTGCAGAAGCAAGTTCACAGAAATCCAGCCTCGCCATACTCTTCCCCTGACAAATGGTAACGGTTCATAAACAGATTCCGTCTTTTTCTCTTCATTAATCAAGCTACGTATTCAGATAGGTTCCTGAACAGACGACTTGATGACGCTCAAAAGTTATACACGATCTCAATATCAGTTAGTTTTCCTGTATCTGGTTGATTCGAATTAAGCAAAAGCAATGACGTTCAGTCCACGCTTGTACTGAAAGCGGGAAACGGCATTGCCTCGGTCTTTCAAGCCAGATGGTAAAGACAATACCTAAAAATATGCGTACACGCCGGATGGGCGGTGATACGACTCGACGCTTTACCTCCTTGCCCCGCGGCGCTACAATGCCCGCCCTTAAAGTGGGGGATCTCCCCTTACCGCTGCACCTGGTGCACGCGGATCTGACCTGTCATCAGAACGAGAACAAACATGTTTAAACCGGAACTCCTTTCCCCGGCGGGAACGCTGCAAAATATGCGTTACGCTTTCGCCTATGGTGCCGACGCCGTTTATGCGGGCCAGCCGCGCTACTCGCTGCGCGTGCGCAACAACGAATTCAACCACGAGAACCTGCAGCTCGGCATCAACGAAGCGCATGCCCTGGGCAAAAAATTCTACGTGGTCGTGAACATCGCGCCGCACAACGCCAAGCTGAAAACGTTCATCCGTGACCTGAAGCCGGTGGTGGATATGGGGCCGGACGCGCTGATCATGTCGGACCCGGGTTTAATCATGCTGGTTCGGGAGAATTTCCCGGAGATGGATATTCACCTCTCCGTACAGGCTAACGCCGTCAACTGGGCAACGGTGAAATTCTGGAAGCAGATGGGGCTGACCCGCGTCATCCTGTCCCGCGAGCTTTCTTTGGAAGAGATCGAAGAGATCCGCACCCAGGTGCCGGATATGGAAATCGAAATCTTCGTTCACGGCGCGCTGTGCATGGCCTACTCCGGCCGCTGCCTGCTCTCCGGCTATATCAACAAGCGCGACCCGAACCAGGGCACCTGCACCAACGCCTGCCGCTGGGAATATAACGTCCAGGAGGGCAAAGAGGATGACGTCGGTAATATCGTGCACAAGCACGAGCCTATTCCGGTAACCAACGTTGAGCCGACGCTGGGCATCGGCGCGCCAACCGACAGCGTGTTTATGATTGAAGAAGCCAAACGTCCGGGCGAGTACATGACCGCCTTTGAAGACGAGCACGGCACCTACATCATGAACTCGAAAGATCTGCGCGCCATCGCCCACGTCGAGCGTCTGACGCAGATGGGCGTGCACTCCCTGAAGATCGAAGGCCGCACCAAATCCTATTACTACTGCGCGCGTACCGCACAGGTGTACCGCAAAGCCATCGACGATGCGGCGGCCGGTAAACCGTTCGATACCAGCCTGCTGGAAACCCTGGAAGGCCTGGCGCACCGCGGCTATACCGAGGGCTTCCTGCGTCGTCATACTCACGATGACTACCAGAACTACGAGCACGGCTACTCCGTTTCCGAGCGCCAGCAGTTTGTCGGCGACTTCACCGGCGAGCGCAAAGGCGCGCTGGCGGCCGTCGCGGTGAAAAACAAATTCACCAAAGGCGACAGCCTGGAGCTGATGACCCCGCAGGGCAACATGAACTTTACGCTGGAACATCTGGAAAACGGCAAAGGCGAAGCGATTGACGTGGCGCCGGGTGATGGTCATACCGTCTGGCTGCCGGTTCCGGAAGAGGTGGAGCTGAAGTTTGCGCTATTGATGCGTAACTTCAACGGTGAAAGCACCCGAAACCCACACGGCAAATAGTTAATCAGGGAAATTTTTTCGCGCTGGGATAATTCTTAGAATCGGATCACATACCGCTTCGTTCAATACGGGTATTATCCCCCCGCTGAAAAACATAACCCATAAATGCTAGCTGTACCAGGAACCACCTCCTTAGCCTGCGTAATCTCCCTTACGCGGGCTTATTTTTTGCCTTCTCTCTCCTCAATCCAGGCAATAAGCTCGTCGATTTGCCCCTCAGAGAACACGGCTATCCCATGCTCTGCGAGCAACGATGCAGCCACACCCCTCCCCGCTTTATGGATCCCGCGAAAAGATCCGTCATAAATAAACTGACTGCCGCACGTGGGGCTGCCATCGGTTAATAGCGCTGCGCTACACCCCGACTCCTGAGCAGCGCGTAGCGCGAGCCAGGCTGCAAGCTGATACTGCTCAGTCACATCCTGCCCTGTATTTTCAGTAATTCTGGCTTGCCCGTGCATTACGTCTTTGCCATCAGCGGACATAATCTCTGCCGGAGGACGAGGTACAGGCATCCCGGCCGCAAGTTCAGGGCAGTGGATAACCAGACGTTGTTCCTGCTGCCAGCGAGCGAGCAGCTCGTTCATTCGCGCTTTTTCACTTCCGTTATAACGAACCTTAAAGCCCATCAGGCACGCGCTTACCAAAATTTTATTCATCATCACTTTCCTGTGATTACGTTACTATCATCGCTGGAGTGTAACGCGCTTTCGGGCATATTTTGTTCCTTTCATCCTGTTCTTACCCGCTTTTTTCCTCTCTGCTATACACTCTTACTAACGCTAAAAAAGGGAGCAGCGCGGATGGCAACCTATCCAGACAGTTTATTGATTCTCAATGGCAAAAGCGCGGGCAACGATCTGTTGCGTCAGGCAATTCAGGGTTTGCGTGACGACGGCGCGCGCATTCACGTCAGGGTGACGTGGGAAAAAGGCGACGCGGCACGCTATATCAATGAAGCCCTCGGGCTTGGCGTCAACACCATCATTTCCGGCGGCGGCGATGGCACCATCAATGAGATTGCGTCAGCGCTCATCGACCTGCCCCCGGCAAACCGGCCGGTGATGGGTATTTTACCGCTCGGCACCGCCAATGATTTTGCCACCAGCGCAGGGATCCCGGAGGAGCTGGAGAAAGCGCTCCAGCTGGCGATCCTCGGCAAGGCCACCGCTGTGGATATTGCGCAGGTGAATGATAAAACCTGCTTTATCAATATGGCGACGGGCGGGTTTGGCACGCGCATCACCAGCGAAACGCCGGAAAAGCTGAAGGCGGCGCTGGGCGGCGTGTCGTACCTGATCCACGGCCTGATGCGCATGGACACCCTCAAGCCTGACCGCTGCGAAATTCGCGGCGAGGATTTTCAGTGGCAGGGTGATGCGCTGGTGATTGGGATTGGCAACGGGCGTCAGGCGGGCGGCGGACAGCAGCTCTGCCCGGAGGCGCTGATTAATGACGGTCAGCTCCAGCTGCGTATTTTCACGGGCGACGGCCTGCTGCCCGCGCTGTTTACCACGCTGACGCAGCCGGAAGAGAGTCCAAATATCATCGCCGGGAAATCGGCGTGGTTTGAAGTGAATGCGCCGCACGGGATGACCTTTAACCTCGACGGAGAGCCGCTGAGCGGAACGCAGTTCCGCATTGAGGTGTTGCCCGGCGCGCTGCAGTGCCGGCTACCGCCGGACTGCGTGCTTTTGCGCTGATGTATCACACGGTGAGCAATGATGCCCTCACCCAACCCTCTCCCACCGGGGAGAGGGAGATGGAGCCGTCAGGCAATCGTGACTTTGCTGTCCAGATAGACGTCCTGAACCGCATTGATCAGCTTCACGCCGTCGGCCATCGATTTCTTAAACGCCTTGCGGCCAAGGATCAGCCCCATGCCGCCCGCGCGTTTGTTGATCACCGCCGTACGCACCGCGTCTGACAGATCGGTATCACCGCCCGCCGCGCCGCCGGAGTTGATCAGCCCCGCGCGGCCCATGTAGCAGTTCGCCAGCTGGTAGCGCACGAGGTCGATCGGGTTATCGCTGGTCAGCTTGCTGTAAACGCGATCGTCGGTGTAGCCAAAGTTCACCGCTTTGTAGCCGCCGTTATTCTCGGCCATTTTCTGCTTCACGATATCCGCGCCGATGGTCGCCGCCAGGTGGTTCGCCTGCCCGGTCAGGTCGGCCGACACGTGGTAATCCACGCCGTCTTTCTTGAACGCGTTGTTGCGCAGATATGCCCACAGTACGGTGACCATGCCCAGCTCGTGCGCGCGCTCAAACGCCGCGGAGATCTCTTCAATCTGACGACGGGACTGTTCGGAGCCGAAGTAAATCGTCGCCCCTACCGCCACCGCGCCCATGTTGAACGCCTGCTCGACGCTGGCGTAGAGGGTCTGGTCATATTCGGTTGGGTAGCTAAGAGTTTCGTTATGGTTCAGCTTCACAAGGAACGGAATGCGGTGGGCATAGCGACGCGAAACCGAGGCCAGCACGCCGTAGGTGGACGCCACGCAGTTACAGCCCGCTTCAATCGCCAGCTCAACAATGTTCTTCGGATCGAAGTAGAGCGGGTTCGCCGCAAAAGAGGCGCCCGCAGAGTGTTCCACGCCCTGGTCCACCGGCAGAATAGAGAGATACCCGGTGCCGCCGAGCCGCCCGGTGTTGTAGAGCGTCTGCATATTTCGCAGGACCGCAGGCGGACGGTTGTTATCGATCATCACGCGGTCAACGTAGTCGTGACAAGGCAGATACAGCTGGTCGGCTGGAATGGTCATACAACGATGCTGTAAAAGGCTGTCGGCGTCTTTGCCAAGCAACTGCGCAATATCAGTCATGTGATACTCCCGTAAGTCCGACGTCGTGTCGGTGTGTGTTTATCCAGTCCCATCTTTTATGGGCAGACTAAGCCTGGTACCGACTTAACAGATTTTCCACTCTTTGCTTTTTTTTTCAGCACAATCTGCTGGCTCGATTCGTGTACAACAAAACTGTTACATTGATCAAACAATCGCCACAAAGGTATTTAAAAGGTATTATTGAGTGGTATGTTAAAGGCGTACCCTCTCTGACATGCAGGATTAAAAAATGAAAACGAAAGTCCAACTGTCATTCATGATGTTTGTTGAATGGTTTATCTGGGGCGCGTGGTTTGTGCCGCTGTGGCTGTGGCTAAGCAAAAGCGGTTTTACCGCCGGGGAAATCGGCTGGTCTTACGCCTGTACCGCTATTGCCGCGATCCTCTCCCCGATTCTGGTCGGCTCGCTGACGGACCGCTTCTTCGCCGCGCAGAAAGTGCTGTCAGTGCTGATGTTCGCCGGAGCCATTCTGATGTACTTCGCCGCGCAGCAAACCCAGTTCAGCACCTTCTTCCCGCTGCTGCTGGTTTACTCCCTGACCTATATGCCGACCATCGCGCTGACCAACAGTATCGCCTTTGCCAACGTGGACGACGTTGAGGCCGATTTCCCGCGCATCCGCGTGATGGGTACCATCGGCTGGATCGCCTCCGGGCTGGCGTGCGGATTCCTGCCGCAGATGCTGGGCTACAGCGATATTTCCGATACCAATATCCCGCTGCTGATGACGTCAGCCAGCTCCGCCCTGCTCGGCGTATTTGCCCTGTTCCTGCCGAATACGCCGCCGAAAAGTACCGGCAAGCTGGATTTCAAAGTGATGCTCGGGCTGGACGCGTTAATCCTGCTGCGCGACAGAAACTTCCTGGTATTCTTCTTCTGCTCGTTCCTGTTCGCCATGCCGCTGGCCTTCTATTACATCTTCGCCAACGGCTATCTCACCGAAGTGGGGATGAAAAACGCCACCGGCTGGATGACGCTCGGCCAGTTCTCCGAAATCTTCTTTATGCTCGCCCTGCCGTTCTTTACCAAACGCTTTGGTATTAAGAAGGTCTTACTGCTGGGCCTGATTACCGCCGCCATCCGCTACGGGTTCTTTGTTTACGGCGGAGCGGAACAGTACTTTACCTACGCCCTGCTGTTCCTCGGCATTCTGCTGCACGGCGTGAGCTACGACTTCTATTACGTCACCGCGTACATCTACGTGGACAAAAAAGCGCCGGTGCACATGCGCACCGCCGCGCAGGGCCTGATTACGCTGTGCTGTCAGGGCTTTGGGAGCCTGCTGGGTTACCGCCTGGGCGGCGTGATGATGGAAAAAATGTTCGCATACAAAGAGCCGGTGAATGGGCTGACCTTCAACTGGGCCGGAATGTGGACGTTTGGTGCAATCATGATTGCCGTGATTGCCGTGCTGTTTATGCTGTTTTTCCGCGAATCGGATAAAGAGATCGCCGCCATTGCGGTGGTTGATGGCGATGCCGCGCTGACACAAGGGGAAGTTAAATGAAACAAGAACGTATTCTCGGTGCCCTTTACGGGCAGGCGTTAGGGGATGCGATGGGTATGCCGTCGGAGCTGTGGCCGAGAAAGCGCGTCAAGGCGCACTTCGGCTGGATCGACCGTTTTTTACCCGGCCCGGCAGAGAACAATGCGGCCTGCTATTTCAAACAGGCAGAGTTCACCGACGATACCTCAATGGCGCTGTGCCTGGCGGACGCGCTCATCGAGTGCGACGGGGAGATTAACGCGGACGTTATCGGCAAGCATATTCTGCGCTGGGCGCTCGATTTCGACGCGTTTAATAAGAACGTGCTCGGCCCGACCTCCAAAATCGCGCTTAACGCGATTCGCGACGGCAAGCCGGTTAGCGAACTGGACAACAACGGCGTGACTAACGGGGCGGCGATGCGCGCCTCCCCGCTGGGCTGCCTGCTTCCGGCCACGCGTCTGGAACACTTTGTTGAGCAGGTAGCGCTGGCCTCCAGCCCGACCCATAAATCCGACCTCGCCATTGCCGGCGCGGTGGTGATTGCCTGGGCGGTTTCCCGCGCTATCGACGGCGAAAGCTGGCAGAACATCGTCGATGCGCTGCCGGGTATCGCCCGCTATGCGCAGGAGGCGAAAACCACCACCTTCAGCGCATCGCTGGCGGCACGTATTGAGCTGGCGCTTAAGACCGTGCGGGAAGCCAACGGGGTTGAGTCCGCCAGCGAGCAGGTGTACCAGCTCGTGGGGGCCGGAACCAGCACCATTGAGTCCGTTCCGGCGGCCATTGCGATGGTCGAACTGGCGGGAACCGACCCGAACCGCTGCGCGGTTTTATGCGCCAATCTGGGCGGCGACACCGACACCATTGGCGCGATGGCGACGGCCATCTGCGGCGCGCTCCACGGCGTCCAGGCCATTGACCCGGCGCTGAAGGCCGAGCTCGACGCCGTTAACCGGCTCGATTTCGGCCACTATTGCGCGAAACTGCTGCACTACCGGGAGCAAAGGGAGGGCGTATGAATTCGTTTGCCCAACGTCTCGACACTCTGCACGCCGCGCGGCCGGTGACGGTGCTGGGCGCGGCGGTGATTGACGTCATCGCCGACGCCTACGCCCTGCCCTGGCGCGGGTGCGATATCGAACTCAAACAGCAGGGCGTGAATATCGGCGGCTGCGCGCTGAACATTGCCATCGCCCTGAAACGGCTCGGCATTGCGTCGCAAAACGCCCTGCCCGTCGGCCACGGCGTCTGGGCGGATATTATCCGCAACGCGATGGCGAAGCAGGATCTGCACAGCGCCATCGAGGCCGAAACCGGCGACAACGGCTGGTGCCTGGCGCTGGTGGAGCCAGACGGCGAGCGCACCTTTATGTCCTTTAGCGGCGTGGAGAACCAGTGGCAGCAGCGCTGGCTTGATGTGCTTAACATCCCGTCGAACAGCCTGGTCTATTTATCCGGCTATCAGCTGGCCTCACCGTGCGGCGAGCTGCTGACGCGCTGGCTGGAGGGATTACAGGACGTGACGGCATTTATCGATTTCGGCCCCCGCATCGCGGATATTCCCGACGCGCTGATGGCGCGGATTATGGCCTGCAGGCCGATCGTGTCGCTTAATCGTCAGGAAGCAGAGATCGCAGCCGAACGACTGGGCGTAGCGGCTGAAAACCTGGGTGCGGAGTGGCAGCAGCGCTTCGGCGCCGCGCTGATTGTGCGTCATGATAAAGACGGTGCCGCGTGGTATGACGGCGACGATGCGGGCGTTGTTCCGGCGTTCCCGGCGACGGTTGTGGACACCATTGGCGCTGGCGACAGCCACGCGGGCGGCACGCTTGCCGGGCTGGCGGCGGGATGGTCGCTGGCAGACGCCGTTCTGCTGGGGAATGCCGTGGCGTCCTGGGTAGTCAGCCACCGCGGCGGGGACTGCGCCCCTACTCGCGAGGCGCTACTCCTCGCACACAAAGACGTATAGATCGCTGCGACAGTAGCTGATGCTGTACTCAATCGGCCGGTGCTGTTGGTCAAGCGCGACCTGCTTGATCACCAGCACCGGTATTTTTTCGTCCATCTTAATGTGCGCCTGAAACTCGCTGTCCGGCATGCGGGCGCTAACCCGTGAACGGGTGCGCTGCGGGAAAATATTCTGACTGCGGAAGTAGTCATACAGCGAAATGCCAATCGCATCCGGATCGGGAATGAGGCCAACCGGCACCCAGGACTCTTCAATCGACACCGCATCGTCATCCACATAGCGAATGCGCTTGAGCAAAAAGACCTCGCTGTCCGGAGGGACCGACAGATGGTTTGCGACCTCTTCCGGGCATTTCACCACCCGCTTGTTGACCCATAGCGTATTAGGCTTTTGGCCGCGCAGCACTACCTGCTGGGAAAAACCGCGCGCCTCTTTCAGCGAATATTCAAAGATATTGTTGATTTGCGTGCCGTAGCCACGAGAGCGCGTAACTACGCCCTCTTCCTCCAGCGCCTGCATCGCCTTTCGTACGGTGATGCGCGACACACCGGTTAACTGGCTCAGATCGCGCTCGCCGGGCAAAATATTCCCGTGCTCCAGCACCCCGCTGCGCACCGCGTTTTTTACCGTTTCGGCAAATTTCAGGTACAGCGGCGTGTTGTCAGGCGCGGCGATCCGTTCATTCAGTTGAGCGATTAACCGGGTATGCGCTTGTTCCATCTCTGTTTTCTCAGGCGTGGTGTTTCCTGCCAGTATACTGGGTTACCACCATGCATGAAAATGATGAACCGGCCCAATACCGTGACCCACTTCCAGAGTATCGGCTTTTGCCAGCGCCGCCGAGAGCCAGGTTTTCGCTTCGCACACCGTATCGGCCCAGCCTTCATGCCGCGGGCGCAGTGCCGCCAGCGCGGCGGAGAGCGTGCAGCCCGTGCCGTGGGTGTTTTTGGTCTGCACGCGCGGCGCGGTAAAACGTACTTCGCCGTCGCGGGTAAAGAGCCAGTCCGGGCTTTCAGCATCATCCAGATGACCGCCCTTCATCAGAACCGCCCCGCAGCCCATCGCCAGCAGCGCGTTTCCCTGCGCTTTCATCTCGCGTTCAGTTTGCGCATGCGATGTGCCCAGCAGCGCGGCGGCTTCCGGCAGATTGGGCGTGATCAGCGCCACCTGCGGCAACAGCTTATTGCGCAGTGTCTCGACGGCGGAGGCGGAGAGCAGCGGGTCGCCGCTTTTTGCCAGCATGACGGTATCCAGCACCACGTTTTGCACCTGATAGCGTTTAAGCCGCTCGGCCACCGCCTCCACAATATCCGTCTCGGCCAGCATGCCGATCTTGGTGGTATCGATGCGCACATCGCTGAACACTGAATCCAGCTGCGCGGCAACAAAATCCGGCTCGATACGATAGACCGACTGCACGCCGCGCGTGTTTTGCGCCACCAGCGCGGTAATGACCGAGCAGCCGTACGCGCCAAGGGCCGAGAAGGTTTTGAGATCGGCCTGGATACCCGCGCCGCCGCTGGGATCGGTGCCGGCAATGGTCAGGGCGTTAATCCGCTTCATGCCTGCTCCTCCAGCGTATAGAGCGCATCCAAAAACGCGCTGGCAAAACTGCCAGGCCCACGTGACTGCGCAACGGCCACCGTTCCGGCCCGCTTCATCCATCCGCAGGCGGCAGCGACGTTATCCATCCGGTCGCCCGGCAGCGAGCAGCTCGCCGCCACAACGGCAGAAAGCGCGCATCCCGTTCCCACTACGCGCGTCATCAACGGATCGCCGCCCGTTACCGTGCGGGTGCGTTGCCCGTCAGTGATGTAATCCACCTCACCGGTGACGACCACAACGGCATTGGTCTGGCGCGCCAGCGCCTGTGCAGCGGGCACCGCGCTGGCTGCGGTATCGGTTGTATCGACGCCGCGCCCGCCCGCGCTCATTCCGGCAAGGGCCAGAATCTCGGAGGCATTGCCGCGAATGGCGGCCGGTTTCAGGGCAAGGATTTGATGGCAAAAGCGGGTGCGGAACGTCAGGGCACCCGCGGCAACCGGGTCCAGCGTCCAGGGCTTGCCTGCCGCCACCGCGCTTTCTATTGCCCGACGCATCGACTGGGCACGCGGTGAGGTCAGCGTGCCAACGTTAATCAGCAGCGCATCGGCGATGCCGGCAAACTGTTCAGCCTCTTCGGCCTCAATCACCATCGCGGGTGATGCGCCAAGCGCCAGCAAAACGTTGGCCGTAAAGGTCTGTACGACATCGTTAGTCATACAGTGGGTCAGCGGAGAACGGGTTCGGAAGTGGTGTAAAACGTTTAAATCGAGCTGGTCAGGCTGCATGGGTTCGCTCCTGCCTTGCGTGAAGAAGCGATGACCGGGAAGGCATCTGACTTCCCTACGCTGGCATTATCCAGATCAGGTAATACGGGTATTTCTCAGCCTTCACAAAGAAGGGCACCCCGAGTCAAAATACTTTTAAAACAGTGAGTTATAAAACTCATTAACGTTATGTAGTGTAACCGCGCCCCCAGGCCAGGCGCAAGGAGTTTCGATTTATCACACCGTTTGTCACAGCGGAAATCTCCAGGCGCTCTTTCCCGTCATTTGCCAACATTTATTACGCTTTAGTTAATTCTGGTTCAGTAATTGTTAATGCGTTATTGAAAAACTTTATTACGTACTTTTGCTGAGACTATTATTTTTATTTTTTATTACGTGCTCATTCCGCTTTTATAAGATAGATAAACTTCTTTCGCATGAAAGAATAAGACAGTATTAATTTATTTGATTCTATTAAACATTTGTACTTTGATCAATAGCTTAACGCTTCCCTTGATTTATCGCATAATCCATAAGTTAATGTATACATTAAATAAACCTCCTCGATACCGCACCCTGCCCTTTCATTTATTCATATCATTTATGATTTAGATCAAAATCATCAATTTGGGTTTAATCGATAGTTTATTCACGCCACTAAAAAAGGTCCGGGCATTGAATATTCTGTTTTGACATACGGAAATACAGATATCCACATGGCACTAAAGCCAAAACTGTTCTGATTAATTTTGTTTTTTAATACGTTAATGATGTGAGTCCTTCGAATGAAAATTTTCAATAAATCTGTTATTTCTGTTTTTATATTTGGGGTGGTCGCCGGTAGCGCCATGAATATTACCAACGCTGCTGCTGCCGTTTGGGATGACGCATCAATCACAGATATTGTGAATGACCATCAAGACCAAATTACGCAAAACAGGGTCGATAGCATTGCTCGCGATCTCTCAACTGAAAATCGCTTAACGCAGGTGGATAGCGACCTTCAATCCACTAAATTAGGTGTTTTGGTTATTGAGCAAGCCACAAATGACGCTTACCAAAAAGCCTTGCTTGCTGGCGCGCTTGCAGATACCGCCAATCAAAAAAGCGATGCGGCTTTACAGGGCGTCATGACGAACGGCACAGAAATTATCAATATGGAAAACGTTAACAAAGTGCAAGATAACCGTCTTGATAGCCTGGAAAGTGCTCCTAAACCCACTAACGGCGTAGATGGTAAAGATGGCGTGACGACCACCGTGACGCACATGCAGGTAGACGCAGCAACACAAACTAAAGTGGCTAATAATACCCAGGCAGTTACCGCCACCGCACAGGATCTGCTGGCAACGAAACAGACGTTACAGGCAATGAATAATAATACCAACCAGCAATTTAAATCACTGCACGATGAAGTAGATAATAATAAGAAGCAAGCTAATGCCGGCATTTCAGGTGCCATGGCGATGGCAGGATTACCGCAGGTACAAACGAATCAGCATGTTATGTTCTCTGCTGGCGGAGCCACATACAATAGTGAAAGCGCCCTTGCCGTTGGGGCATCCGTTAACTTTAGTTCACATGTGATCGCGAAAGTGAGCTTCTCTGATGATACCGCCAATAATATGGGAGCGTCAGTTGGCGTCGGAATGGGCTTTTAACGAAATACAACTTAAGCATTATTAACTTACGCCATTACGTTAATAACCTGCTTGCCTCCGGCAAGAATAGCGATGACAGAAAAAACATGCTCAGACATATCATTATTTCAGCGACCCTGTATCTGATGCTCATTGGCGTCGGTATTTGGATCGGCATGATGTACGTCTCCTATTATCTGTGCGTTTTATAAGGTGGAGAAAAGTTTAGCCATGAAAACTCAATTAATATGGATTGCACTGATGTTAACGGTAGCGACAACACCGGCTCATGCGATTAACGCGCACTATCGTGCTCAATTAGAGCGTTCAGGATGTACTGAGATGAACGCGAATGACGGCTCTTGTGATATCCACAAAACAAAAGCCCAAAATGCGGCGCAGCACACAACTGCTGCGGGCCACGACCCTTTGCGTGAAGCCACTTTTACATCGGATGCGGTTAACGCCACGATTTCAAATGGCTTTTTTAACGCCACCATTAACGGCCAAAAGGCCACCGTGAAACGTCTGAATGCTCATTTCTATGAGATTCACGGTAATGGTTTTGTTATATCGCTAAGCCTTGATGAGAACGGCATTACGGCGGCGTCCTGGAATAAGACGACGGGGCGTAACCACGGCATTTTGCAGGTGTCGCAGAAATAAAGCGAACAAGGAGGCAGTCTGCCTCCTTTTCGGTCAGCGAATGGCACGATTTGTCACACTCTTTTTTATGAATTTACAGTCAGGGCAGAACACACGTAACAGTCTGTTTTTCTTTACCATAAAGTGCAATTTTCTTTCTTAAAAAGGGGATATCCCCTCCCCTGAGTGCCATGTCACAAAACAGTAAACAAATTAACCATTGAGCCCCGTGGCAAAAGGCTCTATATTGGCGGCGTTTTTTTCAGGCCCCCATCTGTTTTTTAACTTTTTATTCAATCGTGGCTCATAACGAAGCGGCGGTTGTAGGAGTGATATGATGACGGATAAAGTCCGTATTGACACCGTAGATGCCCACAAAAGCAACGAAACCTATCTGGCCCGTCAGGCCGAGTTTGAATCTAACGTCAGGAGTTATCCGCGCAAACTGCCTTTAGCCATTACTAAAGCAGAAGGCGTGTGGATCACCGATGCAGATAATAAAGAATACCTTGACTGTTTAGCAGGCGCGGGGACCCTTGCGCTTGGCCATAACCATCCTGATGTGCTGAAAAGCATCCAAAATGTCATTACCAGCGGCTTGCCGTTACATACCCTGGATCTGACTACGCCTCTGAAAGACGCGTTTTCTGAATACCTGCTCTCTCTGCTGCCTGGTCAGGGCAAAGAGTACTGCCTGCAGTTCACCGGTCCATCCGGTGCTGACGCCGTTGAAGCGGCGCTGAAGCTGGCGAAAAAAGTGACCGGTCGTAGCGGTATCATCAGCTTCTCTGGTGGTTACCACGGTATGACCCACGGCGCGCTGTCCGTGACCGGCAACCTGTCTCCGAAAGAAGCGGTTGACGGTATGATGCCAGAAGTGCAGTTCATGCCTTACCCGCACGAGTACCGTTGCCCGCTGGGTATCGGTGGTGAAGCGGGCGTGAAAGCGCTGACGTACTACTTCGATAACCTGATCAACGACGTTGAAAGCGGCGTGCGTAAACCTGCTGCGGTGATTCTGGAAGCCGTTCAGGGCGAAGGCGGCGTGAACCCGGCTCCGGCTGAGTGGCTGCAGCGCATCCGTAAAGTGACTCAGGAACACGGCATTCTGCTGATCCTCGACGAAGTTCAGGCTGGCTTTGCCCGTACCGGTAAATTCTTCGCCTTCGAACACGCAGGCATTGAGCCAGACATTATCGTGATGTCTAAAGCCGTAGGTGGCGGTCTGCCGCTGGCCGTGCTCGGTATCAAAAAGCAGTTCGACGCATGGGCGCCAGGCCACCACACCGGTACCTTCCGCGGTAACCAGCTGGCGATGGCAACCGGTCTGACGACGCTGAAAATCCTGAAAGATCAGAACATCGCGGGCAAAGTTGCCGCTCAGGGCGAATGGCTGAAAGGCCAGCTGAAAGAGATGGCGAAACGCTATCCTGTTATCGGCCACGTGCGCGGTCTGGGCATGATGATCGGTATTGAGATCGTTAAGCCACACGAAGCCGCTGACCACATGGGCTGCTTCCCGGGCGACGGCGAGCTGTCTGCACTGATTCAGAAGAAGTGCTTCGAAGCCGGTCTGATTCTGGAGCGCGGTGGCCGTAACGGTATCGTTCTGCGTCTGCTGCCGTCTCTGCTGATCAGCGACGAAGAGCTGAAAATCTTCCTGGATAAATTTGAGCAGGCACTGCTTGCTGCGGGCGTTCGCCCGGCGTAACCGGAGTTATTGATTACGATGTCTGATTCAAACCCAATTTTGTTCTCCTCTGCGCAGAGCATTGAAGCTTACCAGCAGGCGATCGAACAAAGCACTCAGGCTGTGATGCAGTGGCTGAAACAGCCTGAGATGTACCAGGGCAAAACGGTCGCAGAGCTGCGCGACCGTATTAAGCTGGATTTCAACCCGAAAGGGCTGGGCAACGAAGCGGCGATTGAACGCGCCGTGGAGTTCTTCCTGAAAGACAGCTTGTCCGTTCATCACCCGCAGTGTGTGGCGCACCTGCACTGCCCAAGCCTGGTCGTAAGCCAGGCGGCGGAAGTACTGATCAACGCCACTAACCAGAGTATGGACTCCTGGGATCAAAGCCCGTCCGCAACCATTATCGAGATCAAGCTGATCGAGTGGCTGCGTACCCGCGTGGGTTATCAGGCCGGCGACGCAGGTGTCTTCACCAGCGGCGGCACCCAGAGCAACCTGATGGGCCTGATGCTGGCTCGCGATGCGTTCTTCGCGCGTCAGGGTCACTCCGTTCAGCAGGACGGCCTGGTCGGCGATTTGCGCAAAATTCGCGTACTGTGCTCTGAAAACGCACACTTCTCCGTGCAGAAAAACATGGCGCTGATGGGTCTCGGCTACCAGTCCGTCGTGCAGGTGAAAACGGACGAATTCTCCCGCATGGATCTGACCGATCTGGCGGTGAAAATCGAACAGTGCAACGCGAACGGCGAGCAGATTCTGGCGATCGTCGCAACGGCAGGTACCACCGATGCCGGTGCTATCGACCCGCTGCGTGCGATTGCAGAGCTGGCCGCGAAGCAGAACATCTGGGTACACGTTGATGCGGCCTGGGGCGGCGCGCTGCTGATGTCTGAGCAGTATCGTCACTACCTGGACGGCATCGAGCTGGTGGATTCCGTCACCCTGGACTTCCACAAGCAGTTCTTCCAGACCATCAGCTGCGGCGCGTTCCTGCTGAAAGAAGCGCGTCACTATGAGCTGATGCGCTATCAGGCGGCCTACCTGAACTCCGAGTTCGACGAAGAAGCCGGCGTGCCTAACCTGGTGTCCAAATCTCTGCAGACCACCCGTCGTTTTGACGCGCTGAAGCTGTGGATGAGCCTGGAAGCGCTGGGTCAGGAGCAATACGCGGCGATCATCGACCACGGCGTGACCCTGGCGCAGCAGGTTGCAGCCTACGTGAAAGAGCAGCCTGCTCTGGAACTGGTTATGCAGCCACAGCTGGCAAGCGTTCTGTTCCGCTTCCGCGGAAAGGTGCAGATGGATGACGCGGGCATCGCCCTGCTGAACCAGAAAATTGGTGATGCGCTGCTGGAATCCGGCCGTGCGAACGTTGGTGTGACCGAGCACAACGGCGTCACCTGCCTGAAGCTGACGCTGCTGAACCCAACCGTGACGCTGGAAGATATTAAAATCCTGCTGTCTCTGGTTGAGCGCACCGCGCAGGAAGTTCTGGCTAAGTAATACAACACCCCTCTTCCGCCGGGAGAGGGGTTATTTTTATACGCCTGCCCACCACATCCTTAATTTTAATCCCCAGTAACTCGTCCAGCCCGTCGTGGTGCTGACCACATTACCCTTCGACACAATGACCAGCGTCGGCGTTACGCTCACCTGCCACTGCTGCGACAACGCACCGTTTTCATCGTTGATCACCGGCATTTTCAGCTGTTTCTTTTCAACCCAGCGCGCAAGCTTTGCGTTATCGCCGGAACGCATGGCAATGCTTACGACGTTGCCCCCCTCTTTCGCCAGTTTATTGGCCGAAGGCGTCGTGTAACGGCATATACTGCACCAGGTGGCCCAGACGTAAATCAGCAGCGGGCGTTCCTGGCTCAGCGCCGCGATATCGTGAATATTGCCGTCGATGCTCTGCATCGGTGTTGCACTAAAACTGGCGGGGAGTGTCGGTTTTCGGTACCGATCAACACCCCACACTACGGCCAGCGTCAGCAGAACGAATATGATCCCTTCCCGCACCCAGCGGCGCAGTCGACTGATTTTGCGGTTATCCATTGTGACCTCATGTTTTAACGAAGGTCATCTTAACGGGCAATACGCCATCACGCTGTAAAGAAATGTCGCGTCAGGTTTATTCCTGGGTATAACCGTAGTCGTAATGGCTATATCCCGAGTTGTAATAGAGCGCAGCCGATTTCACGATATCATTGAGGATCGCGCCATTCACCTGCACACCCATCTGCTGCAGACGTTTCAGGCAGTTCTCGATCTCCTTGACGCTGGTTTTACCAAAGCGGGCGACCAGAAGCGTGGTAGCCGCTGCTCTGGCTATCAGCAAGGCATCCGTTACGGCAAGCACGGGTGGGGTGTCGACAATCACGATGTCATACAGTTTGTCTATCTGCGACATTACGGCCTGGAAGCGTTCACTCATGAGCAGCTCAACGGGATGTGAAGGTTGGGGTCCGCAGGTCAATACATCAAAACCGCCTTTTTCAACGCGTTGAACCGCCTCCTGCCACTCAGCGGCTCCACCGAGTACGCAGGATAATCCCCGATGATTGTGCAGTTGGAAAACATTGTGGACATATCCCTTGCGCATATCAGCGTCAATAAACAGCACTCGCTGTCCGGCCTGAGCGGCAATCGACGCCAGTGAAGTACTGACCAGCGTCTTTCCGCAGTCCTGCGTGGGGCCAGACACCACGACGATCCGGTTTGTAGCATCCATCATGGTAAAATGCAGACTGGTGCGCAGCCCGCGCACTGCCTCGACAAACATATCTGCCGGGCGGTCAACGGGCAAAAAAGGAACATTCGACGTCCTGTGCTTCCATCGGGAAGCAAACAGGGTTTTCCTGCGCAGGTGCGTTTTTTTCCAGAGCCACACCGAGCGCGGAAGCGTCGCCAGAAGCGGTATCCCCTGCACTTCCAGTTGTTCAGACGAGGTAATGCCCCGATTAAAGGCTGAGCGCATTAAAACCATGCCGGCAGAGAGCATCAACCCGATCAGCATGCCCAGTACGATAATGAGTGCTTTGTGCGGTTTGATCGGATCTGGCTTCGTAACGGCCGGGTCAATGATCCGCACGTTCCCGATAGCGCTGGAGCGCGAGATACTCAGCTCTTGCTGACGCGTCAGCAGCTGCAGATATATGGTACGCCCGGATTCAACGTCACGACTCAGGCGTAAGATTTCCTGCTGCGTGGAAGGCATGGATGAGACGCGATTGTTCAGGCGCGCACGCTCCCGCTCAAGCGTTTGTTTCTTCTCCCGCAAGGCACGGTAGGTGGGATGGTCTTTTTTGAAAAGCTGGGAAACTTCTGCTTCGCGAAACGTCAGCTCGTTAAGCTGGTTTTCCACGTTAACCACCTGATCAAGCACTGACTTAGCCTCCAGAGATAAGTCGACAGAATCGCGTTGCTCTCTGTAGGCATTCAGTCTCGCTTCGGCTTCATCCAGCTCCCGGCTGATCTTAGGTAATTGCTCCTGTAAGAACGTGAGGCTGCGGGAATCTTTCGCTTCCTGGCGCGCAATATTCTGGCTGAGAAAATTTTCAGTAATGGTATTAAGTACCGTGGCGATCCTGGCGGGGTCTTCACCCATTAACGTTAATGAGATCATACCGCTTTGTTTCGCCGACTCAACAACCGTAAGCCTGTTCTGAATGGCGTTGATGGCGTCAAGCCTTGAGACGGTTTCGAGGGTAAATTGGGTGCCTGGTTCTGCGCTGAGGGATGTCACCAGAAGCGATAATCCATTTTTAAGCAGCGTTTTCCCCACGATGCCGTCTGCTTGAAGCGTTTTTCCCTCAAGATGATACCGCCCTTTTTCCTGTACGGTGAGTAAAAGCGTTTGTGGCTTACCTTCCAGAATGGGAATAGTCAGCGCGCCAATCGTTATTTCAGCGGATTTACGTCCCTGCACGTATTCTAACAAAGGCCCGATGACGGGAAACACGCGCCGCCTGACGTAGTACGTCAACCCTAATTGATCGATGGTTTCTCCCAGGATCATCCGTGATTTAAGGAGTAAAAGTTCCGGCGCGACGTCAGGTGAGAGATCGGGCCCGAACGGAGTCAGGTTCTTGAGCAGTGAGTTATTCTGCTTCGCTTCAACCTGTATCAGGGCATCAGCCTGATAAACTGGCGTGGCGCTGAACGCATATATCCCCGCACATACCGTGAGCAGGAGCGTGGCACACGCGATCGTCACCCGGTGATCAAACATCTCAGCAAGCAACTGAAGAAGATCGATCTCATTATTCTGCGGTGTCGCAGCCTTATATTTCTCTGATTTAGAAGACGACATAACGGCATCATTCCTTATTGACTCAAACGACGAGCCCATTCCTGACTGGCTTTTCCCAATTGCTCGAAAACATATTCATAGGCTTCACGACTTTTGTTGTAAGGGTCGGGAATGTCCCTGATGTCCAGCCATTGTCCAAAGAGCAGCGATTTTCCCCGGTTCTCCGGGGCCATTGTGGCAATGAAACGGAGGTGTTCCGGCCCCATCACCAGGATCAAATCGGCTTGTTGCAACAGGTTACGCGTCACCTTGCGGGCAATATGCCCCTCCAGCGAAACGCCATGACGCCGGGCCACAGCCTGCGCAGCCGCATCCGCCGGATGCCCCTCAAGCCCCAAAATACCTGCCGAGTTCACCTGCTTGCCGGGTAATTGCTGTCGCAACAGCCGCTCACCAATCGGTGAACGGCAAATATTGCCGGTGCAGACCACTAAGATTGACTGGAACATTACTGCGGCCACGATCTGATGTAACGAACGGTTTCGGTCAGGTCATGGACGCCGCTGATGGTAGGCACCAGCTGGGAGATCACGCGATTCCAGCGTGATAACGGTGCCGTGGTGACGTAGACAATGTCATACGGTTCCAGCTGGAATTCCGTACCCAGCACCATGGCAGAGGCATCTTCCGCATTGAGTTGATAGATGTTGGCAATTTTTCCCGTGTCGCCTTTTTCCGTTACCTGCCTGATAACAAAAATGCCGGTTGCATCAGCCATATTTTGGTTAAGCCCCCCGGCATTGCCCAGGGCTTCGGCCAGCGTCATGCCGCTACGATCCATCTTAAGCGTGCTCTGTTTAACCACCTCGCCCATCACGAACACTTTCAGCGCGTCGTTTCGGGGAATAAACAGGATATCGCCCGAATAAAGCAGCTTATTTTGCATCAAATCGCCATGCTGCATCAGTGCATAGAGCGAAAGGCGGGAGTCCTTGCCATCATGCGTCAGCACGACGTTACGCCAGTCGGCATCCGCAGAAAGACCGCCAGCGGCGTTAACCGCATCCATCACCGTCAGCGGAATATTGGTTATGGGTTGCTGGCCTGATTTTTCGACCTCTCCGGTGACATAGGCTTTTTGGGAACGGAAGGCGGCAACGCTGACGTCCACCTGCGGGCTCTCAATGACTTTATCCAGTCGAGATGTAATCTCTTCACGTACCTGTGAAACCGTTTTTCCCGCCACCCGCAGCTTACCGACGTAGGGATAAAAGAGCGTACCATCGGCGTTGACCCAGTTGCCGGCATCGCTCGCACTACGATATTGTCCCGCGGGCGTCGTTAATTCAGGGTGATCCCAGACGGTGACCGTCAGGATGTCGCCTGTGCCAATACGGTATTCCCAGTTTTTGATCTGCTCATCCAGATTAGGATTTGCCTGAGATTTCGACACGGTCGGAAGTAGTTTTTCAATTAATCCCGGCGTCAGTGGAAAAATCTCCACGCGCTTATCAAGCTGATAATTGTTCTCTTCCACAGAAATGACTTTTTTCCCGGATACGCTTAAGTTCTGACCTGAGGAAAAAACACACCCTGCCAACTGACTAACAGTAAGAAATAAAAGAGAAAATGCAGTTATATTTTTCATTTATATAAATATTAGTTTTTTAACGTTATGTTTATTGTTAAACCTGCAAAGAGATTCGAGCTAACACCATGAAATTTAATTATTTATTTTCATCAGTATGAGTTTATGGCATAATTAACCGCAACCCATCAGCTCTCTAGTAAAAACAATGAGAATACTCAGTCTTCTAAAAAGTAAGTGAGTACGTTTCACCCGACGACGATATTAAATCTTGTTGAGTGAGAAAGCATTCGTATAGAAGTCCAATTTTGACTTAGAAAGTTATTTTCAGAATTAATGAATGAAATAATAAATATTAAAAATACATAACACAGAAAATATTCACCACAATGATAAACATCATCCAGTTTGACTACACAAAACCGTCCACTTTTGTTACATTTTTTTTCAAACATACCCTGCGTTGATACTTAAAATGGACTGTCTGCTCCGCTTTGCACGACCTGCAGACGAAAAGTATCTGTAACGATATCACTGGAGAAAAAATGGCTAAGCGTAAATTGCTGCTTCTGGGTGTATTACTGTCTCTGGCGGGATCCGCATTCGCTGCCCCGCAAACGGCCGCTGCGCCATCGGGCATCAAGGCCTATGAAGAACAAGAGTTCATCGCTGACTTTACGAAATTCAAGATTGGCGACACGGCGCCGGCGCAGTACCAAACGCCGGAGTACACCATCAAACAGTATCAGCTGCGTAACCTGCCGGCTCCGGATGCCGGAACCCACTGGACCTACATGGGTGAGAACTACGTACTGATCGGCGATGCTGATGGCAAGATCTACAAAGCCTACAATGGAGATATTTTCTATCACCGCTAACTCAATTCTGATTCGCCCCTGGCAGGAAAGCGACCGCCCTTTCCTGCGCACGCTCTACCTCCACGCCCGGCGTGAAGCCTGGCCATGGCTGGACAGCGCGGACTGGCAGCTTGAAGACTTTGACGCGGCAACCTGCGACGAAGTGATTTGGGTTGCTGTTCAGAACGGTCATCGCCTGGGTTTTGCCTCCGTCTGGACGAACGATAATTTCCTGCACAACCTGTTTGTCGATCCGCAGTATCAGAGCCTGGGCGTCGGGCATGAGTTGCTTGAACACGTACAGAAGACGTTTACCAGTACGGGTTCACTTAAGTGCCTGGTGAAGAATGCGCGGGCTATTGCGTTTTACCAGCGACACGGCTGGCACATAGAGGCGACGGGTAATTCTCCGGACGGAGAGTATTATTTGATGCACTATCGGTTGAGTTAAAGTCGGGTGGCGGCTTCGCCTTACCCGACCTACGTGATGGTGCCATTTGTAGGCCGGGTAAGCGAAGCGCCACCCGGCAATTAGGAGCTGAGGAATTACACCGCGCGGAACGCGATTTCCCCCGGGATGATTTCGCCCTGCCAGTAGAGCTGCGCCGCAACGCGTCCCGCCAGCTGGCGATACATTTCCGCAAATTCGCTGTCCGGACGGCTGACAACCGTGGGCTTTCCGCTGTCCAGATCTTCACGCAGGGTAATGTGCAGCGGCATCTGCCCCAGCAGCTGGGTGTGATACTTCGCGGCCAGTTTTTCTGCACCACCCGTACCGAAGATAGGTTCGTGGTGACCGCAGTTGCTGCAGATGTGCACGCTCATGTTCTCGACGATACCGAGCACCGGCACTTCCACCTTCTCGAACATCACGATGCCTTTTTTGGCGTCGATCAGCGCGATATCCTGCGGCGTAGTCACGACGACCGCCCCCGTGACCGGAATGTTCTGCGCCAGCGTCAGCTGAATGTCACCGGTGCCCGGCGGCATGTCCAGCACCAGATAATCCAGATCAGGCCACATCGTCTCCTGCAGCATCTGCAGCAGCGCCTTGCTGGCCATCGGGCCGCGCCAGACCATGGCGTTATCGTCAGTCACCAGGTAACCGATGGAGTTGGTCGCCAGACCGTGCGCCATAATTGGCGCCATGTGGGTCCCGTCCGGCGAGGTGGGGCGCTGGTTTTCCGCGCCCAGCATGTTCGGAATAGACGGACCGTAGATATCCGCATCCAGAATGCCGACCTTTGCCCCTTCCGCTGCCAGCGCGAGCGCCAGGTTAACGGCGGTAGAAGATTTCCCTACCCCGCCCTTGCCCGAGCTGACGGCAATGATATTTTTCACGCCGTTCACGCCAGGCTGGTTTTTCACGCGCTTCAGCGTGGCGATGCTGTGGCTCAGCTTCCAGTCGATCGCCTTCGCACCGGTAATACGCAGCAGCTCAGAGCTGGTCTGCTCTTTCAGCGCGTCAAAGGCGCTGGTCCAGACGAACGGCATCTGCAGCTCAATATGCAGGGTATCGTCCAGCCAGGCAACGTGGTGTAACGCTTTCAGCGTAGTGAGATTGTGCTTCAGGGTTGGATGCTGAAAGTTAGCCAGCGTCCCGGCGACCATTGCTCGTAAGGCTTCCGGTGATTTGGCCTGGGATTGAGAACTCATCCCGACTCCTTTGTTCTTGTGAATAAGACCTTAGATGAACAAGTTTACCTGAAAGGCCGTGGTTTGTGCTTACTTAATAATGCCCCTTTTGGTAATATCGAAAACCCTTTTCACAGTTAAAAGAAGTAATGCCTACTATGACTCAAGTCGCGAAGAAAATTCTGGTAACGTGCGCACTGCCGTACGCCAACGGCTCAATCCACCTCGGCCACATGCTGGAGCATATCCAGGCTGATGTCTGGGTCCGTTACCAGCGAATGCGCGGCCACGAGGTTAACTTCATCTGTGCGGACGATGCTCACGGCACGCCGATCATGCTGAAAGCGCAGCAGCTGGGGATCTCCCCGGAGCAGATGATTGCCGAAATGAGTCAGGAGCATCAGACTGATTTTGCTGGCTTTGACATCAGCTATGACAACTATCACTCCACGCACAGCGACGAAAACCGCGAGCTGTCGGAGCTGATCTACACCCGTCTGAAAGAGAACGGTTTTATCAAAAACCGCACCATCTCTCAGCTGTACGATCCGGAAAAAGGCATGTTCCTGCCGGACCGTTTCGTCAAAGGCACCTGCCCGAAATGTAAATCCCCGGACCAGTACGGCGATAACTGCGAAGTGTGCGGCGCGACCTACAGCCCGACCGAGCTTATCGAGCCGAAATCCGTGGTTT
The DNA here is from genome assembly GCF_034106085.1 of Enterobacter sp. 302C9. NCBI lineage: Bacteria > Pseudomonadati > Pseudomonadota > Gammaproteobacteria > Enterobacterales > Enterobacteriaceae > Enterobacter > Enterobacter sp. 302C9. The sequence continues at coordinate 54,645 of NZ_JAWNBW010000011.1, read as the reverse complement.
CCGGCGCAACGCCCGTCATGCGTGACTCCGAGCACTTCTTCTTCGACCTGCCGTCCTTCAGCGAAATGCTGCAGGCGTGGACCCGCAGCGGCGCGCTGCAGGAACAGGTGGCGAATAAAATGCAGGAGTGGTTCGAATCCGGCCTGCAGCAGTGGGATATCTCCCGCGATGCGCCGTACTTCGGCTTTGAAATCCCGAACGCGCCGGGCAAATACTTCTACGTCTGGCTAGACGCGCCAATCGGCTACATGGGCTCCTTCAAGAACCTGTGCGACAAGCGCGGCGACACCGTCAGCTTCGACGAATACTGGAAGAAAGATTCCACGGCCGAGCTGTATCACTTCATCGGTAAAGACATCGTTTACTTCCACAGCCTGTTCTGGCCGGCGATGCTGGAAGGCAGCAACTTCCGCAAGCCAACCAACCTGTTCGTTCACGGCTACGTGACGGTGAACGGCGCGAAGATGTCCAAGTCTCGCGGAACGTTCATTAAGGCCAGCACCTGGCTGAACCACTTCGACGCGGACAGCCTGCGCTACTACTACACCGCGAAGCTCTCTTCCCGCATCGACGATATCGACCTGAACCTGGAAGATTTCGTGCAGCGCGTGAACGCGGACATCGTCAACAAGGTGGTGAACCTGGCCTCCCGTAACGCGGGCTTTATCGCCAAGCGTTTTGACGGCGTGATGGCGGCTGAACTGGCTGACCCTGCCCTGTACAAAACCTTTACCGACGCGGCAGCCACCATTGGCGAAGCCTGGGAAACCCGTGAGTTCGGTAAAGCCGTGCGCGAAATCATGGCGCTGGCCGACCTGGCAAACCGCTATGTGGACGAACAGGCACCGTGGGTTGTCGCCAAACAGGAAGGTCGCGATGCCGATCTGCAGGCCATCTGCTCCATGGGCATCAACCTGTTCCGCGTGCTGATGACGTACCTGAAGCCGGTTCTGCCGCAGCTGGCATCCCGCGCTGAAGCGTTCCTGAACACCGAACTGACCTGGGATGCCATGGCGCAGCCGCTGCTCGGCCACAAGGTGAACACCTTCAAAGCGCTGTACAACCGCATCGAGATGAAGCAGGTTGAAGCCCTGGTTGAAGCGTCTAAAGAAGAGGTTAAAGCGGCTGCGGCACCGGTGACCGGCCCGCTGGCAGACGATCCGATTCAGGAGACCATTACCTTTGACGATTTCGCCAAAGTCGACCTGCGCGTGGCGCTGATCGAAAACGCGGAATTCGTGGAAGGTTCTGACAAGCTGCTGCGCCTGACGCTGGATCTGGGCGGCGAGAAGCGTAACGTCTTCTCCGGCATCCGTTCAGCCTACCCGGACCCGCAGGTGCTGATCGGTCGTCAGACCGTAATGGTGGCGAACCTGGCGCCGCGCAAAATGCGCTTCGGCATCTCTGAAGGGATGGTGATGGCCGCAGGCCCTGGCGGGAAAGATATCTTCCTGTTAAGCCCTGATGAAGGCGCGAAGCCTGGCCAGCAGGTGAAATAACAAAAAAGCCGGAGATAATCTCCGGCTTTTTTTTGCCCGGCGGCGCTACGCTTGCACGGGCTTACGGGTTTTGTAGGCCGGGTAAGGCGAAGCTGCCACCCGGCTAAATCACGCTTTCGGGTGATGCACCCGGTGGGTCAGCCCGCGCAGGAAATTACGTAGGAACTGGTCGCCGCACTCGCGGTAGTTTTTGTGGTCCGGCGCGCGCATCATGGCGGTCACTTCCGGCACGGATACGCGGTATTTTTGCTCGGTCATGATCGCCACAATATCGTCCGTTTTCAGCGAGAACGCGATGCGCAGTTTTTTCAGTACCGTGTTGTTGTTCACGCGACGCTCCAGCGCCAGCTCCGGCGCGGCCGGATCTTTGCCACGCTTATCGTAAATCAGGCCATTCAGGAAACCCGACAGAATGATGTCAGGGCAGCGAACGAAGCCCTCTTCGTCTTCTTTGGTCATCCAGGTATCGAAACCGGCAGACGTGGATTCCATGTCCGACAGCGCAAGAATGCGCACCATGTCGTTGTTGTTTGCTTTCAGGGTGTAGCGCAGGCTACGAAGAATGTCGTTACTTAGCATAGAGCCTTCGAATGTCGATGATGCAATGGCGCGCAGTGTACCAGTTTTACAGGCCAATCGCCTCTTTCAAACTCTTGAGATAGCGACGGCTGACGGGTACCGTTTGCCCGGCACGCAGCACCAGCTCGGCCTGGCCGTTATCTTCCAGGCGGATCTCCTTCAGGTGCGCCATGTTCACCAGATACTGGCGGTGGCAGCGGATCAGCGGCGTGCGGCTCTCCAGCGTGCGCAGGGTCAGCTCGGTAAACCCTTCGTTCCCTTCCGCGCTGGTGACAAACACCCCGCTCAGGCGGCTGCTGACAAACGCCACATCATCCATCTGCAGAAGATAAATCCGGCTGTGCCCGGTGCAGGGGATAAACTTCAGCGGCTGCTGGTTTTCCGGCAGCAGCGTGACGTCCTGTACGGTTCGCTCCTGGCGTAAACGGGTGAGCGTTTTTTCCAGACGCTTCTCTTCAATCGGCTTGAGCAAATAGTCAAACGCGTGCTCCTCAAAGGCCTTAACGGCATATTCGTCGAACGCCGTCAGAAACACGATATAGGGGCGATGCGCCGGGTCGAGCATGCCGACCATCTCCAGCCCGCTGATGCGGGGCATCTGAATATCGAGGAACAGCACGTCCGGGCGCAGCTTGTGCACCGCGCCGATGGCCTCAATGGCGTTCGCGCACTCCCCCACAATCTCAATATCGGGCTGCTCCTGCAGCAGAACGCGCAGATTTTCTCGTGCCAGCGGCTCGTCATCCACAATCAGCACTCTTAACATGCGTTTTCCTCCAGCGGCAGTCGTACGGTAATACGGGTAAATCGGTCTGGCTCACAGGCGACGGTAATGCCGCAGTCGTCGCCAAAATGGGCGCGCAGGCGTTTATCCACCAGGCTCATCCCTAAACCGCCCGAGGCGGAAGGCTGGTAAAGCCCGGCATTATCTTCAATATCCAGCACCAGATGGTGGTTGAAACGGCTGGCGGCAATGGTGATCTCCCCCGTTCCCAGAAGCTGAGACGTGCCGTGTTTAATGGCGTTTTCGACAATAGGCTGCAGGGTAAAGGCCGGGAGATGCTGATACGCCAGCTCGTCCGGAACGGAGAGCGACACCTGCAGGCGCGACTGGAAACGCGCCTGCTCGATCTGGAGATACGCATTCACGTGCTCAATCTCATCGGCGAGGGTCACGATCTCAGACGGCCGTTTCAGGTTCTTACGGAAAAAGGTCGACAGAAACTGCACCAGCTGCGCGGCCTGATCGCTGTCGCGGCGGATCACCGCTTTGAGCGTGTTGAGGGCATTAAACAGGAAATGCGGGTTGACCTGGGCATGCAGCAGCTTAATTTCAGACTGCGTCAGCAGGGCTTTCTGCCGTTCATACTGCCCGGCGAGGATTTGCGCGGACAGCAGCTGGGCTATCCCCTCCCCCAGCGTGCGGTTGATGGAGCTGAACAGACGGTTTTTGGCCTCATACAGCTTGATGGTCCCCATCACCCGCTGATTTTCCCCGCGCAGCGGAATCACCAGCGTGGAGCCCAACTTGCACTGCGGATGCAGCGAACAGCGGTAAGGCACTTCGTTACCGTCGGCATACACCACCTCACCGGTTTCAATGGCGCGCAGCGTATAGTCTGAGGAGATCGGTTTACCCGGCAGATGGTGATCGTCCCCGGTGCCGGTAAAGGCCAGCAGCCGCTCGCGGTCGGTTATGGCCACCGCGCCGATATCCAGCTCCTTGTAGAGCACCTGCGCGACCTTCATGCTGTTCTCTTCGTTAAACCCCTGGCGCAGGATCCCTTCGGTCGAGGCGGCAACCTTCAGCGCCGTGGCGGAAAACGCCGAGGTGTACTTCTCAAACATGGCGCGCTTGTCGAGCAGAATGCGCATAAACAGCGCCGCACCCACGGTGTTGGTGACCATCATCGGAGCGGCAATGCTGCTGACCAGGTGCAGCGCATCTTCAAACGGACGGGCAATGAGCAGAATGATCGCCATCTGCGCCACTTCGGCCACAAAGGTAATGGCACCGGCGGTAAGCGGGCTAAAGACTTTATCCGGGCGGCCGCGTTTAATCATGTAGCTGTGCACCAGCCCGCCGAGCAGCCCTTCCACGATCGTTGAGATCATACAGCTCAGCGCCGTCATCCCGCCCATGGAATAGCGATGCAGCCCCCCGGTTAAGCCGACAAGCCCACCGACGACGGGACCGCCCAGCAGCCCGCCCATCACCGCGCCGATAGCGCGCGTGTTGGCAATAGAGTCTTCGATATGGAGGCCAAAATAGGTCCCCATAATGCAGAAAATAGAGAAGGTAACGTAGCAGAGCAGCTTATGCGGCAGACGTACGGTAACCTGCATCAGCGGGATAAACAGGCGCGTTTTGCTCATCAGCCAGGCAATGACAAGAAACACGCACATCTGCTGAAGCAACAGCAGCACCAGATTAAACTCGTACATACTCAAAACCGCACACGCTAAAAACGCGTAACATACACTGATGCGGGTTTACTTTCTTTGAAGCATCCCAAAAAAGCGCAAAATCGTGTCCGTTATCACACCTTTTTCTGAATATCGCGCATGCTTCGCATTGTTTGTTCAAAAATCAATCAATCCTTCCTGGTTCGCCAAAGTGGGTCTACAGTTAAGCTGGGAACGCGTAAGCCAGGGGGCGAATATGGCGCTTTACACGATAGGTGAAGTGGCACTCCTTTGTGATATCAATCCCGTTACCCTACGGGCGTGGCAGCGACGGTATGGATTGCTTAAACCGCAGAGGACCGACGGTGGGCATCGCCTTTTCAATGAGGCCGATATCGACCGCATCCGCGAAATTAAAAGCTGGATCGACAACGGAGTGCAGGTCGGCAAAGTGAAGTCCCTGCTGAGCCATGATGACCCGGACACGCAACACCTCTGGCGCGAACAACAGGAAACCCTGCTGCGGCTTCTGCAGGCGGGGAATCTTCAGCGCCTGCGCGCATGGATAAAAGAGCAGGGCCGCGACTATCCGGCACAGACGCTGATCTCCCATCTTTTCATTCCGCTCCGTCGACGTCTGCAATGCCAGCAGTCCACCCTGCAGGCGCTGCTCAGCATGCTCGACGGGGTGCTGATCAACTATATTGCCGTCTGCCTTGCCTCAGCGAAGAACAAAGCCGGAAAAGATGCGCTGGTGGTCGGCTGGAACGTGCACGATACCACCCGCCTGTGGCTGGAAGCGTGGATTGCGACCCAGAAGGGCTGGCGCGTGGATGTCCTGGCGCACTCGCTGGCGCAGCTTAAGCCCGAGTTTTTCGACGGTCAGACCCTGCTGGTCTGGTGTGGAGAAGTGCCGTCCGCCACGCAGCAACAGCTGCTGACGGAATGGCGAGAGAATGGTTACCCGGTTTATTCCCTTGGCCCGGATGAGCCATAACGGCATTTAATGGTTCATTAACAGCTGCGCTTCACCGTATAATTGTTCCGTTAACAACAGGAGCACATGATGAAGGCAACCAAACTGGCCATTATTACCCTTTTTGTCCTGATGGCCGTGAGCGGTATCGGCGGCGTGATGCTGGCAGGATACTCGTTTATTGTTCGCGGCGGTGTCGGCTGAGGTACAGCGCCAGCCGCTCAAAAAGGCGATCGACGACGATTGCCGCCAGCGCGACCAGCACCGCCCCCTGCACGATATAAGCCGTATTAAACCCGCTCAGGCCGATAATAATCGGCGTTCCCAGCGTATTGGCACCGACCGTTGACGCAATGGTCGCCGTCCCGATGTTAATAATCACCGACGTGCGGATCCCGGCAATGATAACCGGCGCCGCAAGCGGCAGTTCAACCTTGCGCAGCCGCTGGCCGCGACTCATCCCCATCCCTTCTGCCACGCTCAGCACCGACGCCGGTACCGCCGCGAGGCCCGCCAGCGTGCCCTGCAGCACCGGCAATACGCCGTATAAAATCAGCGCAATAATGGCGGGTTGCTGACCAAAACCCATCACCGGCACCGCTATCGCCAGCACCGCCACCGGGGGAAACGTCTGGCCAATCGCCGCTATCGTCTCCACCAGCGGACGAAATTCTTTGCCCGCAGGTCGCGTGACCGCGATGCCTGCCCCAACCCCCAACACAACCGCGATGGCGCTTGAGAGCGCCACCAGCCAGAGATGCGCCAGAGCGAGATTAATAAAGCTCTCCTGCTGATAAACCGGCCGCGGCAGCCCCGGGAAAAGAGCGTTAAACAGCGCCGCGCTGTGGGGCATCAGAAACAGTAAGGCGACAAAGAGCGCTACCAGCCAGAGGAGCGGATCACGCAGTGCCTTCACGCGTCACCTCCCCGGCCAGCAGATCGCGAAAATGTAAGGTTCCGCACGGCGTACCGCGGGAGTCCGAGACGGGCAATACCTCGCACTGGCGCGCGACAAACGCCGAGAGGGCATCCCGCAGGCTCATCTGCGCCTGTAGAGGTTCGCCGCTCACCGGTACCTCCTCCCGACGCATATAGTCGCTGACCGTCCGCAGGGAGAGCAGCCTCACGCCCAGCTCGCTGCGGCCAAAAAACTCGCGCACAAAGTCGTTCTTAGGCCATGTTAATAGCTCAAGCGGCGAGCCCTGCTGCACCACTTCGCCATGATCCATCAGCACCAGATGGTCGGCCAGGCGCAGAGCTTCATCAATATCGTGCGTCACGAGAACGATCGTGCGTCCGAGAATGCGGTGAATGCGGGTCATCTCCGCCTGCAGCGCCCCGCGCGTGACCGGATCCAGCGCGCCGAAGGGTTCATCCATCAGCAGTACCTGCGGGTTAGCCGCCAGCGCGCGCGCCACGCCCACGCGCTGCTGCTGGCCTCCGGAAAGCTGGTGCGGATAGCGATCGCGCAGCGCGGGCTCCAGCCCCAGGAGCGACATGAGTTCATCCACCCGGTCGGCGATTTTCACCCGCGACCATTTCTCCAGCTGCAGCACGGTGGCGATGTTCTGCGCCACCGTCCAGTGCGGAAACAGGCCGATAGACTGAATGGCATAGCCCATCCGGCGGCGCAGCTCCAGCACCGGCAGACTGCGGATCTCTTCCCCGGCAAAGCGGATCAGCCCGCTGTCGTGCTCAACCAGGCGGTTGATCATCTTCAGGGTGGTGGATTTTCCCGAGCCCGAGGTGCCAATCAGCACGGAAAACGCTCCCTCGGCAAAGTTCAGATTCAGGTGGCTCGCCGCCGGGCGACCGGCAAAGGTTTTACTGACATCATGAAATTCAATCATTGGCTCTTCTCCTGAGCAGCGCGAGCCATAAGGCAAACAGCGCGTCGACGACAACCGCCAGCGCAATCGTGGGCACCACGCCCAGTAACACCAGATCGAGGGCACTGCTGAGCAGCCCCTGAAACACCAGCGCGCCAAAGCCGCCCGCACCAATCAGCGCCGCTATCACCGCCATGCCGACGGTTTGTACCGCCACCACCCGCAGGCTGCGCAGCAGCAGGGGCAGCGCCAGCGGCAGCTGAATTTTCCAGAAACACTGCCGCGCGCTCATCCCCATCGCATGGGCGCTTTCAAGCACATCCGGCGCGACCTGACCCAGCCCCGCGACCACGCCGCGCACCAGCGGCAGCAGCGCATACAGCACCAGCGCGATAAGCGCGGGCGTTAACCCCGTTCCGGCTATGCCGAGCGTACCCAGCACCGGAAATGACTTCACCAGCCCCGCCAGCGGGGCAATCAGCAGGCCAAACAGCGCGACGGAAGGTATGGTCTGGATCACGTTGAGCACGGCAAACACCCCACCCTGGCGTGAAGGATGGCGATAGCACCACATGCCGAGCGGTATCCCGACCAGCAGAGCCGGGATCAGCGTGCCAAAAAGGATCGTCAGGTGTTGCGCCAGGGCATCATCAAACACCTCCTGACGGTTGGCGTACTCTTTCAGCAGCGAGAGATTGTTCAGCTCACCGCTGAACAGCAGGAACAAGGGAATGCACCATATCTGCGCGTTGAGCACCCAGCGCCAGACGGCGCTGGAGATGAGTCGACGAATGGCGTCGCTGCTGGCCAGCAGACACAGCGCCAGCCACAGCCAGAGGCCGCTGCCCACCGTGGTTCTCGCCAGCGGACTTTCCGCTGACGCCATATGCGTCGCCGCCTGCCCGGCCCCCCAGAACAGGATGATAAACAGCCCTTCAGCGAGGAGCAGCGTCAGCCACTGCGCCGTGCGGCCTTGCCAGAGCGATAGCGTAACCCACGCGCCCAGCGCCGCCGCCAGCCACCACGGCGTGAAGGACCAGATGTCCCAGAGAGAGCGCCCCTCCCCTGACATCAGGCGGTTAGGGGCGACATTCACAAACGGCAGCGCGACTGCCGCGATGGCCACGCAGGCCAACAGCAGCAGTACGCGGTTATGACATTTTATTGGCACAGCCCTTTCCCGTTACTTCACAAGCCCTTGTTGTTTCAGGAAGTCGGCGGCCACTTTTTTGGCATCCAGCCCCTCGACGGCAATGCTGGCATTCAGCTGTTGCAGCGTTTTTTCATCCAGTTTTTCGAAGACGGGCTTGAGCCATTCTGCAATATCCGGATAGGCTTTCAGCACCGCCTCACGCACGACCGGGGTCGGGGCGTAAATCGGCTGTACGCCTTTAGGATCGGTCAGGGTTTGCAGGCCGAGCGCCGCCACCGGGCCGTCGGTGCCGTAGGCCATTGCCGCGTTAACGCCGGAAGTTTGCTGCGCCGCCGCCTTAATGGTTACCGCCGTATCCCCGCCCGCCAGCGAGAGCAGCTGCGCCTGGTCAAGCTTGAAGTCGTAGGCTTTTTCGAACGCCGGGAGCGCGTCAGGACGCTCGATAAACTCCGCGGACGCTGCCAGCTTAAAGTCGCCCTTCTCTTTCAGATAGCGGCTGAGATCCGCAAGCGTAGTCAGCTTACCTTTCTCCGCCACGTCCTTGCGCACGGCGATAGTCCAGGTGTTGTTGGCCGGGGCCGGCGTCAGCCAGACCAGCTTGTTCTGTTCTGCATCCAGTTTTTTGACTTTCTCATACCCGGCTTTGGCGTTTTTCCATGCCGGATCGTTTTCATCTTTGAAGAAGAATGCCCCGTTGCCGGTGTATTCCGGATAGATATCCAGCTCGCCGGAGGTGATCGCCCCGCGCACGACGGGCGTGGTGCCCAGCTGAACTTTATTGACGGTTTTCACGCCGTGGCTTTCCAGCACCTGCAAAATAATATTGCCGAGCAGCGCGCCTTCGGTATCGATCTTTGAGCCCACTTTTACCGGCTCCGCCGCCTGTAACGGCAGGCTTAGCGCCGCCAGCAGCACCGCAGATCCCAACATCCCCTTTGCAATCGTCATTCCGCTATCCTCATTTTTTTATCGCCTTTTTCAGAGGCTTGAGAGAAAAGCGTAGCTTAAAACAGCGGATTTACCCGGCAAAATGCCTTTTTAGCATAACGTAAGACGCATCCCCCGGAAGCCGGGGGATGCAAAGAAGGGAAGGTTACAGCAGCTCGAACTCGCCTTTATTCACGCGGGCAGAATCCACCCCGATAAAGACGTTAAACTTGCCCGGTTCCGCATCGTATTTCATCTGCTGGTTCCAGAACTTCAGCGCCTCCACGTCAATCGGGAAGCTGATGGTTTGGGTTTCGCCAGGCTTCAGATTGACCTTCTCGAAGCCGCGCAGCTGCTTAACAGGACGGCTCATCGAGGCGGTGACATCCTGCACGTACATCTGGATCACCGTTGCCCCTTCGCGCTTGCCGGTGTTGGTCACTTCGACGCTGGCGGTAACTTTGCCGTCACGCTTCAGGGTCGGCGCCGACATTTTCACGTCAGAAACCTTGAAGCTGGTGTAGCTCAGACCGTAACCAAACGGATACAGCGGGCCGTTAGCTTCGTCGAAGTAACGGGACGTGTACTTGTTCGGCTTGTCGGCGTTATACGGGCGACCGGTGTTCAGGTGGCTGTAGTAGACCGGGATCTGCCCGACGGAGCGCGGGAAGGACATCGGCAGCTTGCCCGACGGGTTGTAATCACCAAACAGCACGTCGGCGATGGCGTTACCGCCTTCGGTACCGGCGAACCAGGTTTCCAGAATGGCGTCAGCCTGCTGGTCCTCTTTCACCAGCGCCAGCGGACGACCGTTCATCAGCACCAGCACCAGCGGCTTGCCGGTGGCTTTCAGGGCGGCGATCAGATCGCGCTGGCTCTGCGGAATGGTGATGTCGGTACGGCTGGAGGCCTCGTGCGCCATACCCTGCGCTTCGCCCACGACCGCGACAACCACGTCAGACTGTTTCGCGGTATTCACCGCCTCGTCGATCATCTCCTTCGGCGTGCGCGGATCGACCTTCACCGCTTCCTCGTACTGGTTGAGGAAGGTGACGATGTCTTTATCGTTAGTGACGTTCGCCCCTTTGGCGTACACCACTTTCGCGTTATCACCCACGGCACTCTTAATCCCGGTCAGCACGGTCACGGACTGGTCGGCCACGCCTGCGGCAGACCAGCTGCCCATCACGTCGCGCTTGCTGTCGGCCAGCGGGCCCACCACGGCAATGGTGCCGGATTTTTTCAGCGGCAGCGTGTCGAGGCGGTTTTTCAGCAGCACCAGGCTTTCGCGCGCCACGTCACGCGCTTCTTTGCGGTGCAGACGGCTTTCAGCGTTGGTATCTGCCGGGTCAGAATCCTTCGGCCCCAGATGGCTGTACGGATCGTTAAACAGCCCCATGTCGTATTTCACGTTCAGCACGTGGCGCGCGGCATCGTCCAGCTCCGCCATCGTGACCTTGCCGCTCTTCACCAGCCCCGGCAGGTATTTGCTGTAGTACTCGTCGCTCATGCTCATGTTGATGCCCGACTTGAGCGCCACGCGCACCGCGTCTTCCGGATCGGAGGCGGTACCGTGCTTAATCAGCTCTTTAATCGCGCCGTGGTCGGAAACGGTGATGCCCTTAAAGCCCCACTGGTCGCGCAGCACGTCTTTCAGCAGCCATGAATCGGACGTCGCAGGCGTACCGTTCAGCGAGTTCAGCGCCACCATCACCGCGCCGCTGCCCGCATCCAGCCCTGCCTTGTACGGCGGCATGTAGTCGTTGAACAGGCGCTGCGGGCTCATGTCGACGGTGTTGTACTCTTTCCCGCCTTCAACCGCGCCATAGGCCGCGAAGTGTTTGACGCTGGTCATCACCGAGTAGCGATCCGCCGGGCTTTTGCCCTGCATCGCTTCCACCATGGTTTTCCCCATCGTGGAGGTTAAATACGTATCTTCACCAAAGCCTTCCGAGCCGCGGCCCCAGCGCGGATCGCGCGAGACGTCCACCATTGGCGCCCAGGTCATGTTCAGGCCGTCGTCCGCCGCTTCATAAGCCGACACGCGCCCGACGGTTTTCACCGCGTCGAGGTTAAAGGAAGAGGCTAAACCGAGGCTAATCGGGAAAACGGTACGCTGACCGTGCACCACGTCATAGGCAAAGAACAGCGGAATTTTCAGGCGGCTGAGATCCATCACCTGATCCTGCATCTTGCGGATATCCTGGCGGGTGACGGTATTAAAGATGGCTCCAACCTGCCCGTCTTTGATCATCTCGCGGATGGCCTCTTTCGGGTTATCCGGACCGACGCTGATAAGACGCAGCTGGCCGATTTTCTCATCAACCGTCATTTTCTTGAGCAATTCCGTGACAAACGCGTCCCGTGCTTCAGGCGTGAGCGGGTGATTACCAAACAAATCCTCTGCCAGCGCAGGTTGCAGCGCCAGGCTGACGGCGACACCTACAGAACATAGCCATTTCATGTCGTTTTACTCTCTCATCAATAACCGCCGGACGATCTCGGCCATACCGTGCGAAAAGCGCAGTGTGCCACAAACCCTCGAAACGTTGCAGGGTTATTCTCTGATTTTTCTCGTGAATACTCGACCGCTTAACAGTTAATCGCGCTATGCTTTACAGCGAGAAATTTGCCCCACCACAAGGAGTGGAAGATGACTTCTGTTCGAACAAACGATAACACGACTTTTATTAACGAACTGTCGCGCCTGGTTGGCTCCTCTCACCTGCTTACCGACCCGGCCAAAACCGCCCGCTACCGCAAAGGTTTCCGCTCCGGTCAGGGCGAGGCGCTGGCGGTGGTCTTCCCCGGCACGCTGCTGGAGCTGTGGCGCGTGCTGAGCGCATGCGTCGCCGCCGACAAGATTATTTTAATGCAGGCCGCCAATACCGGCCTGACCGAAGGCTCCACGCCGAACGGCAACGATTACGATCGCGACATCGTGATTATCAGCACCCTGCGCCTCGACAAACTGCACCTGCTGGATAAAGGCGAGCAGGTGCTCGCGTTCCCCGGCACGACGCTCTACTCCCTGGAAAAAGCGCTTAAGCCGCTGGGCCGTGAGCCGCACTCGGTGATTGGCTCCTCCTGCATTGGCGCCTCGGTGGTCGGTGGGATCTGCAACAACTCCGGCGGTTCGCTGGTGCAGCGCGGCCCGGCCTACACCGAGATGTCGCTGTTTGCCCGTATTGACGAAAACGGCAAGCTGACGCTGGTGAACCATCTGGGTATCGATCTCGGCGTAACGCCGGAACAGATCCTCAGCAAGCTCGACGACGATCGCGTGAAGGACGAAGACGTGCAGCACGACGGTCGTCATGCGCACGATCACGACTACGTGACCCGCGTGCGGGATATCGACGCCGATACGCCGGCGCGCTACAACGCCGACCCCGACCGCCTGTTTGAATCCTCCGGCTGCGCCGGGAAGCTGGCCGTTTTTGCCGTGCGTCTGGATACTTTCCCGGCGGAGAAAAAGCAGCAGGTGTTTTACATTGGCACCAATCAGCCCGAGGTTCTGACCGAAATTCGTCGTCATATTCTGGGCGAATTCACCCATCTGCCGGTGGCGGGCGAGTACATGCACCGGGACATTTACGACATCGCCGAGCGTTACGGCAAAGATACGTTCCTGATGATCGACAAGCTCGGCACCGACAAAATGCCGTTCTTCTTCACCATGAAGGGACGCACCGACGCGATGCTGGAGAAAGTGTCGCTGTTCAAACCCCACTTCACCGACCGCTTTATGCAGAAGCTGGGCAACGTTTTCCCGGCGCACTTACCGGAGCGAATGAAAACCTGGCGCGATAAGTATGAGCACCACCTGCTGCTGAAAATGGCCGGAGACGGAATTACCGAAGCGCAGTCCTGGCTGACCGAATTCTTCAAAACCGCCGAAGGGGATTTCTTTGCCTGTACGCCTGAAGAGGGCAGCAAAGCGTTCCTGCACCGTTTTGCCGCCGCGGGCGCCGCCATCCGTTATCAGGCGGTGCATTCGGAAGAGGTGGAAGACATTCTGGCGCTGGATATCGCCCTGCGACGTAACGACACCGAGTGGTTTGAGCACCTCCCGCCGGAAATCGACAGTAAGCTGGTGCATAAGCTCTATTACGGCCACTTTATGTGTTATGTCTTCCATCAGGATTACATCGTCAAAAAAGGGGTCGATGCGCACGAACTGAAGGAGCAGATGCTCGCCCTGCTGCGTGAACGCGGCGCACAATATCCTGCGGAACATAACGTCGGGCATCTTTATAAAGCCCCTGACGCACTTAAGCAGTTTTATCGCGAGAATGACCCTACAAACAGCATGAATCCCGGCATTGGTAAAACAACGCGGAAGAAATACTGGAAAGAGAGCGCGGACGCGGAGCAGCGCGTAACGCAAGCGTCTGATTAATTCCTATAGCCAAATTTGAGAGATTGTTTAGCGCGCCTTAATCGTAATAGAGTAACCGTCTGACGCCGGAGGAACGTTTCTCCGGCTTTCTATAACGAGGAGCAGGCACATCATGTCGGCTGTTGATGTTTTATCCGAGACCGAACTGGAAGTGCGCGATGCCCTTCCCGATGATGTGCATGCCATCGCCGCCATCTATGCATGGCATGTGCTGCACGGGCGCGCGTCATTTGAAGAAGTCCCCCCTACCATCGACGAAATGCGTCAGCGTATGAAAAGCGTGGCTGAGAGCGGTTTACCGTGGCTTATCGCGCTGTATCGCGGCATCGTGGTGGGCTACTGCTACGCCACGCCTTACCGCCCGCGACACGCCTACCGCTATACCCTGGAAGAGTCGATTTACGTGGATGCCAGCATAACCGGGCGCGGTTTTGGCTCGGCATTAATGGATGCGCTGATCGCCCGCTGCGAGCAAGGCCCGTGGCGGCAGATGATTGCCGTTGTGGGCGATGGCAACAATAATGCCGGCTCGCTGCGGCTGCATAAAAAGCACGGCTTCGAGATTGTCGGTCAGTTGCGCAGCGTGGGGTATAAGAAAGGCGACTGGCGGGATACGGTGATTATGCAGCGCTCGCTCAACGATGGGGACTGGACGCTGCCGGAATAAACGCAAAACGGTAACCTGGGTTACCGTTTTTAGCTTTTTATCCCTCTCCCTGTGGGAGAGGGTCGGGGTGAGGACATCAGCGCGCACAAACGACTCAGTCGTTCTGCGCCGTCGCCATCTGTTCCGCTTTCTGCTTTTTATACGTCAATGCTGCGGCCGGAACGGGCTGCACTTTCCCGGTTTCAATCCAGGTACGCAGGCGGCTCGCGTCCGCGAAGTGGGTATATTTGCCGAAGGCATCCATCACCACCAGCGCCACCGGCTTACCGTTAAACACGGTGCGCATCACCAGACAGTGTCCTGCCGCGTTGGTAAAGCCGGTTTTGGTTAACTGAATATTCCAGTTATCGCGGTATACCAGATGGTTAGTGTTGCGGAACGGCAGCGTATAGGCCGGGTTCGCAAAGGTCGCCATCTCTTCACGGGTGGTGCTGAGCTGACCAATCAGCGGATACTGTTTGCTGGCAATCAGCAGTTTCGTCAGATCGCGGGCCGTGGAGACGTTGTTGATCGACAGTCCCGTCGGTTCAACATAATGCGTATTGGTCATCCCCAGCGCTTTGGCTTTCGCGTTCATCGCGCGGATAAAGGCGTCATAGCCGCCCGGATAGTGGTGCGCCAGGCTCGCCGCCGCACGGTTTTCAGACGACATCAGCGCCAGCAGCAGCATATTTTTACGGCTGATTTCACTGTTCAGCCGCACGCGGGAGTAGATCCCCTTCATCTCCGGCGTGTGGCTGATGTCCACTTTCAATTTTTCGTCCAGCGGCAGATGTGCATCAAGCACCACCATCGCGGTCATTAATTTGGTTATTGAGGCAATCGGGCGCACCAGGTCCGGATGGCTGGCGTAGATCACCTTATTGGTGTTGAGATCGACAATCATCGCGCTGCCGGACGCAATTTGCGGCTGAGCAGCAGCGGCGGTCACCGCGGGCGTTTTAGCGACGGCCGGCACGGCAGCGGACGCGCCCAGCAGCAGCGCCAGACTAAGTAAAGAGACTCGGAATTTCAGCATGGTGAGACTTCTGATAATTATTCACGCACGTCATGACGTACACCGCCTGTATCAACGGATAAACACAGGCTGGCTTCGGCATCATAGCGGTCACCGGGCGTTGTCGCCAGCGGATAATCGTGAACAGATGCTGCATTGCTGGCATTTACGCCAGCAATGCAGTGAACTCAGAAGAGACGGTATCCGTAACCCCAAAGAATAACCGTCAGCGCCAGTAGCGCCTCCAGCACCAGCACCCCGATGGCGAGTGTTGAACTGGAAAAACTCAGGCCTTCTTCTTTATTGATATTCAGGAAGGTTGGAACCCCCAGATACAGCAGATATCCGGTGTAAAAGAGGGCAATGGTACCGATCAGCGCGCACAGCCAGACCAGTGGATAGAGCGCAACAATACCGCTTAAGAACAGCGGGGTCGCGACATATCCGGCAAAGACCATACAGTGCGCCAGCGATGGACGTTGCGGGTAGTTACGCGCCATCCAGTGAATGACGCGCCCCATTACCGCCACACCCGCCAGCATCAGGCCATAAAAAACGATGGCCAGATAGAGTCCGGTAAACCAGGAAAGCTGAACCACGGTGCCGTCACCGAAGTTCCAGCCGATTTGTGTTGTTCCGATAAAAGCGCATATTACCGGCACCGCAGCCATCAGCAGCACGTGGTGCGTGTAATGATGCGAGACCGTTTCGTTCTCACTTTTAATGACATGCATCTCACGATCGGGATGGGAGAAAAGTCCCCAGACATGGTTCATAGCGCCCCCTTGTTGTCGGCCCGTCAGCGATACCTTAAGTATAATGCAGGCTTTAGATTATTTTATGTACAGTGGGAAATTTCCGTTGATTTCCCCGCTGTTGATTCATGGGGTATATGATTAAACGAGGTAAGCAGAGGGAGATAACATTTACGTAATGGATATTAACGCACTCATTGAACAATATGGATATGCCGCGCTGGTCGTCGGTAGCGTGGC
The DNA here is from genome assembly GCF_034106085.1 of Enterobacter sp. 302C9. Lineage (NCBI taxonomy): Bacteria > Pseudomonadati > Pseudomonadota > Gammaproteobacteria > Enterobacterales > Enterobacteriaceae > Enterobacter > Enterobacter sp. 302C9. Next base: position 38,215 of record NZ_JAWNBW010000011.1, on the reverse strand, counting down.
AGAAGGTGAAACCATCACGCTGTTAGGCGGCGTCGCCGCGCATCAGGGATTGCTGAAATTCCCGCTGGTCGCCGCAGCGGTCGCGCTCGGCGGAATGATTGGCGATCAGCTGCTCTACTTTCTCGGGCTGCGCTTCGGGCCAACGCTGCTTAAGCGTTTCGCAAAGCATCAGAAGAAAATCCGCCGCGCTCAACGGCTCATTCAACGTCATCCCTATCTGTTCGTCATCGGCACACGCTTTATGTACGGCTTTCGCATTATCGGGCCGATACTGATTGGCGCCAGCCATCTGCCGCCAAAAATTTTCCTGCCGCTCAATGTTCTTGGTGCGATAGCCTGGGCGCTGATCTTTACGACGCTCGGCTACGTCGGGGGCGAAGTGATTGGCCCGTGGCTGCATAATCTCGACCAGCACCTGAAGCACTGGGCGTGGCTGATTCTGGTGGTTGCGGCGGTGATTGGGGTCAGGCTGTGGCTGAAGCACCGGGATAAGACGCGGGATGAGGAGTGAGTGCGGTCTCCTCCCCTCACCCCGGCCCTCTCCCAAAGGGAGAGGGTGTTTTTAGTTCCCTCACCCTTTGGGAGAGGGTTAGGGTGAGGGAAAACTACCCCTCCGGCTTAAACTGCGGGTTCGCCAGCATAAAGCCCCCGTCGACAATAAACGATTGCCCCGTCGTGTAGCTGGCGTCGCTGTCGCACAGCCATGCCACCAGGCTGGCAATCTCTCTGGTGTGGCCCGGTCTTGCCAGCGGGATTTCCGGCATTGAGCCCTCCTTCACTTCGCTGTCGTCCATGTCGTTCATCGGTGTGGCAATGGCGCCCGGCGCGACGGCGTTCACCAGAATGTTGTGCTTAACCAGTTCCATCGCCATGGATTTGGTTAACCCGCCGAGTGCGTGTTTTGCCGCCGTGTAGGCGCTGGCCTCCGGCAGCGGCGTGTGCTCGTGCACCGAGGTGATATTCACAATCCGCCCCCCTTCCCCCTGCTTCACCATCTGCCGGGCGGCAATCTGCGAACAGAGAAACGCGCCGTCTACGTCGACGGTGAAAATGTTCCGCCAGTCGTCAAACGGCATCTCAAGGAACGGCGCTTTGGTCATCGCTCCGGCATTGTTAACCAGCACGTCCAGCCGACCAAAACGCGCAATCAGCGTTTCAATAGCCTTTGCGCCTTCCGGCAGCGCGCTTAAATCAAGATGGATAGCCTCTGCGCGCTGCCCCTGCGCTTCAACTTCGCGGCAGGTTTCCAGCGCCCCTTTTTCATCCGAGTGCCAGGTGACGCCAATATCAAACCCGCGCTCTGCGAGCATCAGCGCCGTGGTTTTACCAATCCCGGAATCCGATGCGGTCACTATCGCTACTCTGGTCATACTCACCTCCTGAAAAACTGCAAAGAGGTAAGTATAGATAATGACCTTTTTTAGCCATGATGATAGCCGCCGCCCAGCGCCGAGGTGAGCTGCAGCGTGGCGTCGACATACTGGCCTTTCAGCAACAATCCGGCGAGGTCTTCCCTGAGGGCCGGGATCCTGGCTTCACTGACCCGCGAGCCCGCAACAATCCCCGCGCTGAAACGCGCCTGCGCCAGCGCCACAACCCGCGCCGCATCTTTTTCGACCTGCTGCTGATGGCGGTTCTTCGCCGTCAGCGTTTCGACTTCGCTGGCCGTGCGCGCCACCTGATTGACCGCTTCGACCACCGCTTTGTTGTAGTTCGCGACCGAGAGATTGTTCTGCGCCTGGGCGATATCCAGGCTGGCGTTCAGCCTGCCGCTGTCGAAGATCGGCAGCGTAAGTCCGGCGGTCACGCCCATCTGCTGCGCTGAAGCGCGAAACAGATCGCTCAGATGGAGGGCATCCTGCTGTAAGAACGCCATCAGGTTCACGTCAGGATAGAAAGCCGCTCTGGCGGCCTCCACCTCGCTCATGGAGGCTTCGATATACCAGTGCGCCTCCTGAAGATCCGGACGGCGTGCCAGCAGTTCATAACCGAGCGTCGGCGGTAGCGCGGCGTCAACCGTCGGCAGCGCATGCCGCGTAAGCGTTACGGAGGAAGAATTCGTCAGCGCGACCAGACGCGCCTCAACGGCTTTCATCTTCCCGTTGACTTCTGCCAGCTGTTCTTCGGTTTTGTTGGCGTCGATATCGGTTTCCACCCCTTCAACGGACGAGGTGATCCCGTGCTGATACAGCTCGCGGTCGGCACCGATAATATTGTCCTGCTCATGTTTGATCTGCGCGAGAACCTCACCCGCGGCGGCCTGAGTTTGCCACTCCCAGTAGAGCCGCGCCACGCTGCTGGCCAGCAGCTGGCGGGTCTGCTCCAGCTCCGCTTTTTGCGCATTCACTTTGCCAATCCGGGCCTCGACCCGGGCGCGATTTTTTCCCCACAGATCGAGATCCCAGCCTGCGGTCAGCCCAAAGGTGCCGTTGGTGTACCACGGCCCGGTGGTGCCTGCAGCCGGGTCGGTAAGGGCGAAAGGCCCCATCAGCCCTTCGGCGGACATTTTCTGGCGTTCCGCATCGGCGGAAAAATCAATCTGCGGACCGTCAGCGGCCATTGCGGCTTTGGCCTGGGCTTCGGCAAGCGTAATGCGCTGACGGGCAATCTGCATATCCGGCGCATCGCTCAACGCTTTCGCAATCAGCCCGTTAAGCTGGGGATCGTTATACGCTTTCCACCACTCATTTTTCGGCCAGTCCTGATGATTCAGAACCGTATTCACCGACGCCGCAGCGGTTTGCGTTTTAACGGGAGACACCGTGGCATGTTCAGGCGCACAGGCTGCCAGAATAAAAGCGAAGGGTGCGCTCAGAGATAAAATAAGAGAACGTTTCATGACGCCATACACTCAAAAAATAAAGGCGCACGTTACGCTCGATATCGTTCATTTTTTTAGTAACGCGTGGCAATCCGCAAATTGTCATACATTTTAATACCCGGAAATTTATTCCCAAAGAGAATGATTAAATCCAATGCATTCACGCCAAATATAAATACGCTGCTACACTTATTCAGGACATACATGAGCGGGAGAAAGGAATGAAAATATTACTGTGGGTTATTTTAATTATATTTCTGATAGGGCTCTTAGTGGTTACCGGCGTATTCAAGATGATTTTCTGATCTATTTGCCCGGCTCAGAGCCGGGCAACGTCATTAATATCAGACTTTCAGCGAAGCCCCTTTCGTGGCAATCACCTCTTTATACCAGTAGAAACTTTTCTTACGGCTGCGCGCCAGCGTGCCGTTACCGCTGTCATCGCGATCGACGTAAATAAAGCCGTAGCGCTTGGAGAGTTCAGCTTTAGACGCGCTCACCAGGTCGATTGGCCCCCAGCTGGTATACCCCATCACCTCAACGCCGTCGTCAATGGCTTCACGCACCTGCACCAGGTGGTCGTTAAGGTAGCTGATGCGATAGTCATCCTGCACCACGCCGTCCGCATCCGGTTTATCCTTCGCCCCCAGGCCATTTTCCACGATAAACAACGGCTTCTGATAGCGATCCCAGAGCACGTTCAACAGGGTACGCAGGCCGATGGGGTCAATCTGCCAGCCCCATTCGGAACTTGCCAGATGCGGGTTTGGCACCATGCTCAGGATGTTGCCGCGCGCCTGCTGGTTGAGGGCCTCATCCGCGGTGACGCAGCCCGTCATGTAGTAGCTGAACGAGATAAAATCGACGGTCGATTTCAGCGCCTCGCGGTCGTCATCCGTTACCTCAAGCTGAATCCCGCTGTCGCGGAAGAAGCGCTGCATATAGCCCGGGTAGGCGCCACGGCACTGCACGTCGCCAAAGAATTGCCACGCGCGGTTTTCCTGCAGCGTCTCCAGAACATCTTCCGGCTTGCAGGTCAGCGGGTACATCAGGCCGCCCAGCAGCATGTTGCCGATTCTGGCATCCGGGATAATCTCGTGGCAGGCCTTCACGGCCAGCGCGCTGGCCACCAGCTGGTGGTGGATCGCCTGGTACACCTCCCCTTTGCTGCTGGTTTCCGGCAGGCCCACGCCGGTCATCGGTGCGTGCAGAGACATATTGATCTCGTTGAAGGTCAGCCAGAGCTTCACCTTCTCCTTGTAGCGCGCAAACACGGTACGGGCGTAGCGCTCGAAGAACCCAATGGTCTGGCGGCTCCCCCACCCGCCGTACTGCTTCACCAGCCCCCACGGCATTTCGTAATGCGAGAGCGTCACCAGCGGGGTAATGTTGTGCGCGGCAAGCTCGTCAAACAGCCGGTCGTAAAACGCCAGCCCCGCCTCGTTAGGCTGCTGCTCGTCGCCGTTCGGGAAGATACGCGTCCAGGCAATGGAGACGCGCAGGCAGCTAAAGCCCATCTCAGCGAACAGTTTGATGTCTTCCGGGTAGCGGTGATAGAAGTCGATGGCGACGTCCTTGATGCCGCTGTCACCCGCCACGCGCTCAACCACCGGGCCGAAGACACCCTGCGGCTGAACGTCCGAGGTGGATAGCCCTTTCCCCTCCTCCAGATACGCGCCTTCTACCTGATTCGCGGCAACCGCGCCGCCCCATAAAAAATCGTCCGGGAAAGTTTTCATCACGTTCTCCTGTTATTGATGGCTTACGCTGAGTAACGGCGCACCGGCGCTGACGGACGTTGCCGCCACGGTCACCACGTCACGATACTCATCGCTGTTACTGATAATGATCGGGGTCGCCAGGTCGTATCCGGCATCGATAATCGCCTGTCGGTCAAACTCCAGCAGCAGATCGCCGGGCTGCACCCTGTCGCCCACTTTCACGTGGGCGGTAAACGGCCTGCCGTCGAGCTTCACGGTATCGATACCCACGTGGATTAACACTTCAATCCCGCTGCTGCTGAGCAGGCCGATGGCGTGTTTGGTCTGAAACAGCGAGGCCACCACGCCGGCAAACGGGGCCACCACTTTGTTATCGGAGGGAATAATCGCGGCGCCGCTGCCCAGCAGGCCGCTGGCAAACGTGGTATCCGGCACCTGGTCGAGCGCCAGAACGGTCCCGGTCATCGGGGATAAGACATCGTTTTCCCCTGCCATAACCGCAGCTTCCGCCGCTGCGCGTCCCGGCATACCTGCCACCAGCGTCAGGCCACAGCTCAGCACCAGCGCTACCGCGGTGCCGATCACGCCGCCCCACAGCGTGGCGTTTACCCCACCCGGCGGAATCATCTGGGCGATGGTAAAGATATTGGCGAAGCCGAAGGAGTAAACGTGGGTATCGCTGAAGCCGACAATCGCGCCGCCGATAGCTCCCGCCACGCAGCCAAAGATAAACGGGCGGCGCAGCGGCAGGTTTACCCCATAAACGGCCGGCTCGGTAATACCAAATATCCCGGCCGTTACCGATGAACCCGCCAGCATCTTCTGACGGGCATCGCGGGTACGCAGGAAGATCCCCAGCGCCGCCCCCACCTGACCAAATACCGCGGGCAATAGCATTGGCAGCATGGAGTCATGCCCCAGCACCGCCAGGTTGTTGATCATCAGCGGCACCAGCCCCCAGTGCAGGCCAAAAATAACGCAGACCTGCCACAGCGCGCCCATCGCCGCGCCCGCCAGCCACGGTGCCAGAACGTAAATGCTCTGATAGCCGTTCGCCAGCATCTGGCTCAGCCAGGTCGCCAGCGGCCCGATAACGAGGAAGGTCAGCGGCACGGTTAATCCTAAGCAGATCAGCGGCGCGAAGAAGTTTTTCATCGAGGAAGGCAGCAGCCTGGTGCTCTGCTTTTCCAGCCAGCAGCTGACCCACGCGGCGAGAATAATCGGGATCACCGACGAGCTGTAGTTAAACCAGGTGACAGGAATGCCCAAAAAAGCGTCCGATACCGCGCCCGGCTGCTGGCTGGCGTTAAACGCTGCAATCATCATCGGATGGGTGAGCGCCCCGCCGATGACCATGGTAATAAACGGGTTGCCGCCGAATTTTTTCCCGGCGGTGTAGCCCAGCACCAGCGGGAAGAAGAAGAACAGCGCGTCGCTGGCGGCGAACCAGATTTTATAGGTGCCGCTCTCAGTGCTGAGCCAGCCGCACACCACCGCCAGCGCCAGCAGCCCTTTCAGAATACCGGACGCGGCCAGAATGCCGATAAACGGAGTGAAAATCCCGGAGACGATGTCAATCAGGCGGCCCAGCAGGTTGCCCTTTTCCCCCCTCTCTTCCACGGCGGGCGCGTCATCGGTAAGGCCTGCCTCATTGCGCACCGCCTGCCAGACGTCGTGGACGTGGTTGCCAATCACTACCTGAAACTGGCCGCCGCTTTCGACCACCATGATCACGCCCGGGTTTTTCTTCAGCCCTTCCGCATCCGCCCGTTGATTCTCTTTTAGTTTGAAGCGAAGCCGGGTCGCGCAGTGTACAAGACTGACGATGTTCTCTTTTCCGCCAACGTGGCCGAGAATATCCTTCGCTAAAGCCTGGTATTCCATCTCGATTTCCTTACATCCGATGCCTGCAGGCACCTGTTGACTGAGTATAAAAAATAAAAAAACCCGAGAACGACCTTCTGACGAAGGCCGCGCTCAGGTTTTGCCTGCGTGATGCAGTAACAATCCTGTTTTGAGGCTTAACGCCCCTCTTTTCTCACCCGCTCAATATGAATGGCGAGGAACATAATTTCTTCGGTCGTCAGCTCACGCTGATAGTTTTTGTTCAGGTGCTGGGCGATTTTCTCGGCGCATTTCCACGCTTTCGCGTAGTTGTCTTTTACCGCCGTATGCAGCGAGACATCGTCATCTTCCACCACGGTGCGGGTGAGCATCCGCTGGGCAAAAAACTTCAGATGCGTGACAAAACGCTGATAGCTGAGCGACTCTTCATCATACTCAAGCTGCAGCTGATACTTCACCAGCTGCAGGATCTCCTGCATCACCCGCGTCACGTGCATCACTTCCGGCATTTCGCTGTTCAGCTGCGCGGTGACCAGATGCAGCGCGATAAACCCGGCCTCATCCTCTTCCAGCTCGACGTTCAGGCGTCTGGCAATAATGGCCCGCGCCTCCTGCCCTAATTCGAACTCCTTCGGATACAGCCGTTTAATATCCCACAGCAGCACGTTTTTGATGGCCAGCCCATTCTTCTGCCGCTCAATCGCAAAGTAGCAGTGGTCGGTGAGGGTGATATACAAACTCTCCTGCAGCTTGCCCAGCCGCTGCGCCGCCAGCCCGATGATGCGGTCGCAGGTGGTCATTACCTCCAGCGGAATTTGACTCAGCAGCTCTCCGAGTCGACGCACCAGTTCATCGCTTTGTAACGCAAATACCTTTTCAATCAACGCGGTATCCAGCGCTTCACCGACGCGCTTCTGAAAGGCCAGCCCACGGCCCATCACCACCTGTTCGCGCCCGCGCTCATCCTGAACAACCACCACGTTATTATTGAGTATCTTGGCGATTTTCATCTGAACCCCAGAAACAAAAAAACCTGACCTCCGGCAGATGCCAGAAAATCAGGTTTTGCCTGCCTAAGCAGTAACAATCCAGTTCTGGCACTCTATCAGTTTCATTCATAGCCTCAATGCATCACGCGTCAGAAACGTGACGCGGATCGAACTTGCTACGGTGATATCAGAAGCTCACCACCGTTTTCAGCTCGGTAACCCAGGCATCCTGGGTGCGACTGACCCCGCCGGGATGGTGCCAGTACTGAATGCCCGGCTGCAGCTCCAGCCACGACACCGGACGGAAGCGATAATAAAACTCACCGTTCAGGGAGTGGCCTGGCTCCGGGTGATACGCCGGATCGTTATAGTCCGACACGCCGCTCAGGCTGTTCATATAGCGCTGGTTGCGGGCGTACTGGCTGCTCATATCAATCCAGGTTAGCCCGAAGCCAATCCAGTCTTCCGGCCGCGCGTCAAACAGCCCGCGGTAGCGCAGCGAGGCGGCGTAAACCTGGTGCATGTAGTTGGTACTCTGATCCGCAAGGCTCATGCTGAAAGAGGTGCTCAACCCGCGATTCGGGTCATCCTGATGCTGCGTAAGCTGCTGGTTCAGCCCGGCGTACATGAACCATGTCCGGCTGTGGGTATCAAAGCCGTTCGGGTCCGTCGCGCCCGCCCCGCCGGATTTGCCGCGATAGAGATCGGTTTGCGGCGCGTTGGTAAACACCACGCCCAGGTTGTACGCGCCCGGCAGGCCGTTAATCAGCGGACGCGCTTCGATTTCAACCGGCAGTAAGACCCCTTTGCTGCCCTTCGTCGACCAGCTCCACGCGTGGCTGCGGCTGGAGGCCTCGGGATTTTGCTCCATCACGCCACCTTTTAAGGTCAGCGTCGGCGTTAATTTATACGCAAGCGTGGTGCCCCAGGTGTGAACGTTCCAGTTGTTCCACGTCAGCGAGTTGGCTGACTTCCCGCCGCACTGCGACAGGAGCTGGAAATCACAGGGGATGATTTGATCGAAGGTCTGCACCTTGTTCATCATCCCGATGCGCCAGGTCAGACGCCGGTCGTCAAAGCTGCGGGCAAAGGTCAGCCAGCCCAGACGGGTAATCGACTGCCCGCCCCAGCTCTCCTGGGTCAGATCGTTAAAGTTAACGCGCGGGTCCTGCACGCGTTTAGTGGTGAGGTCGTCATTGTGGTTGCGGTTGACGATGTTCCCCTCGATACGCGCGTCCGGGATACCGGTCCAGCGCTCAAGATCCTGGTTGAAGGTCAGCGCAAACTGGTCGATATAGGCCACGTGGGAGTCGTGGTTATAGCCACCGCCTCCGTTCCAGCCAATTTCATTCAGATATCCGAGATTCCAGGTAAAACCGTTATGGTTGAGGATTTTACGTATGCCGAGCATTTCGCCCAGAACAGGCTCCGGAGGAGCTTCAAAACCTAATACCGTTCCGTTCCAGTCCTGCGCCACCGACAGCGGGGATATCGCTAATAAGGCGAGCGCATAGAATTTATTTTTATATGCCATAATAACAACCTGTGATTGAGTATTTTGTGCGTAACCGGCCGCAGGAAATTTTTCTATTTCCTGTCGATATTTCATTTTTTTAAATCAGTAAAAAGCGCTAAGCCAAATTTCTCTCCTGCGTAAACGAGAGGCAAAAAAAAACCTAAGCGCTCCACAGCGAAAATGCTGTGAAACGCTTAGGTTTTGCCTGTTAACCAGTAACAATCCTGCGTTGAAAACAGTGGCACCTTAACACCGTCGCGCCACGTTGAAAACCTGAACTGTTTTCTGATTTAAAAAAGTGTGAGCAATTTAACGCTTATTATTTTGACTGAATCACCCGGGCAATATCAGACGAAGTCTGTAATGTCCGAATCTCCTGAAATAATCCCAGCGCTTCATCGTACTCTTTGCGTAAATAACTCAGCCACTGTTTAATTCGCGCGACGTGATACAAACCGGTGTCGCCCTGCTTTTCCAGTCGGCTGTATTTTTGCAGCAGCGTGACGACGTCTGCCCACGGCATTCGCGGCTCGTTATATTTTACCACCCGGCTGAGGTTGGGCACATCCAGGGCACCGCGACCGATCATCACCGCATCGCAGCCGGTGGCGTTCAGACAGGCCTGCGCGCTCTCGTAATCCCAGATTTCACCGTTGGCGATGACCGGAATGGTGAGGCGCTTGCGGATCTCACCGATCGCCTGCCAGTTAATGCGCTCGGCCTTGTAGCCATCTTCTTTGGTGCGGCCATGCACCACCAGCTCGGTGGCCCCGGCCTGCTGCACCGCATCGGCGATTTCAAACTGCCGCGCGTCGCTGTCCCAGCCCAGGCGCACCTTCACCGTCACCGGCAAATGCGAAGGCACTGCCTCACGCATGGCTTTCGCGCCGCGGTAAATCAGCTCAGGATCTTTCAGCAACGTCGCTCCGCCGCCGCTGCCGTTGACCAGCTTCGACGGGCAGCCGCAGTTGAGATCCACCCCGTAAGAGCCCAGCTCAACCGCGCGGGCGGCGTTTTCCGCCAGCCATTCGGGGTACTGGCCGAGCAGCTGAATACGCACCAGCGTGCCGGAAGAGGTCCGGCTCTGGTTGTGCAGCTCGGGGCACAGGCGGAAGAAAGATTTTACCGGCAACAGCATATCGACCACGCGCAGAAACTCCGTCACGCAGAGATCGTAATCGTTCACCTCGGTCAGAAGCTCGCGCACGAGGGAGTCGAGCACGCCTTCCATTGGGGCCAGTAAAACACGCATAACAGTACCTGTGAAAAAAGACGCGCTATAGTAGCCGCTCTCTATATCGCTGGGAAGCGCTTCTGTTCAGGGAGAAAGTCAGCCGGCGTTGCCCCCACAATGGCGCGAAACGCCGCCGCAAATGCCGCCTGCCCGGAAAACCCCAGCATCCAGGCCACCTGTTTAACCGGGTATCCGTTGGCGAGCAGGTCCAGCGAGGCACAAATCCTTGCGCGCTGTCGCCAGGCCCGGAAGCTAAACCCGGTATCTTTGATAAAGGCGCGTGAGAATGTGCGTTCAGACATCGCGGCCTGTTCCGCCAGCCTGTCCATCGAAACGTCCCAGAGATTGCTGGCAATGATGTCACAGGCAACGCGATGTAAGCGCTCATCCACGGGCATCGGTAATTCGGCCGAAATCTGCTGCGCCTCGCTGAGGATTTCGAGCAGCAAAACGGCCATGCTTCGCTGGCTGGCTGGCCGGTATTGCGCACTGAACAGCCCGGCGATCAGCTCTTTGAACAACGCCGTCGCCATAATCACGTGAACCTCTTCTTTCCGTTTAAAAGATCCGCATTGCGATATCAGCGCGGGGCTAAACCAAACCGCGCGGAGCTCCGTTGCAGATAACACGCTGTAGGTGTGTTCCTGAAAGGGAGGGATCCACAGCGCGCGCTGTGGCGGTATGACCCAACGCTTATTGCCGGTTTCGACCAGCATCACCCCTTTGATGGCAAACAAGAGCTGCCCCTGTGGATGCCGGTGAGGGGGATCCACTTCGCCGCGCGTATAGCTAATTGCCCCTCGGGACCATCCGATGGCATCGTCGTGAATTGGCGTTTTATCGATAACGGTTGGCATTTTACATTCCTCCCTTCCTCTTATGATGCTGCTTGTACACGTAACCGGAGAGAGACGCAATGCACATTCATTTTATCATTCATGAACATTTCGAAGCGCCAGGCGCATATGAAATCTGGGGGAAAAATCGCGGCTGTAGTATGAGCTACTCCAGAGTTTATCAGGGCGATCCGTTACCCGAGGATCTGCAGAGCACAGACTTGCTTATCATCATGGGAGGCCCGCAGTCACCTGCCACCACGCTTCAGGAGTGCCCCTGGTTTGACGCGCAGGCGGAAATACGGCTCATCGGCCGCGCAATAGAGGCAGGTAAAACGGTGATTGGCGTTTGTCTGGGCTCGCAGCTTATCGGTGAAGCGCTGGGCGCAGCGTTTTGCCATAGCCCGGAAAAAGAGATCGGCAAATTTCCCGTCAGGCTCACAGATGCAGGCAAGGTGAACCCGCTGTTTGAGGATTTTGGCCACGAGCTAAACGTCGGTCACTGGCATAACGACATGCCAGGGTTGACGCCGCAGGCTAAAGTGCTGGCTTACAGCGAGGGCTGCCCCCGTCAGATCGTGCAATATGGAGAACGGGTTTACGGTTTTCAGTGTCATATGGAACTGACGCCGGAGGTGGTTGAGCTGCTGATTGAACATTCGCAGAACGATCTCCGCCGCGCGGCTGAATTTCGTTTTGTCGAAACGGCGGAAAAATTACGCTCGCATGATTATCAAGAAATTAATCAGGTGCTGTTTTCTTTTCTGGATAAACTCGTCGCCCAACGCGAGGCCTGACTCAGAGGCATTTCTCTGGCTCGTCACTTCGCCACCGCACGCCCTTTCCTCTAAACTGTAGCCTGCCCCTGTGCGGTGATACCAGACGTTCCATTCTGGAATGTCTGGTATGCTCAAATTTCATGATGTGATCCGTGGCACATTTTTTGGTTTAATTGTATGATGAATGCGTTTCAGCAAGGACTATCACCATGAGCAAATCATTGAACATTATCTGGCAATATCTGCGCGCATTCGTCCTGATTTACGCCTGCCTGTACGCCGGGATTTTCATCGCGTCGCTGCTGCCGATTGTTATTCCCGGCAGCATTATCGGTATGCTGATCCTCTTCGTTTTGCTGGCGCTGCAAATCCTGCCTGCAAAATGGGTCAATCCGGGCTGCTTCGTCCTCATTCGCTATATGGCGCTGCTTTTCGTGCCCATCGGTGTCGGGGTCATGCAGTATTTTGATTTGCTCAAGGCCCAGTTCGGCCCGATTGTGGTCTCCTGCGCGGTCAGTACGCTGGTGGTTTTCCTTGTGGTGAGCTGGAGTTCGCATCTGGTGCATGGCGAACGTAACGTGGTCGGGGAGAAAACAAAAAAATGATGGCCAATATCTGGTGGTCGCTGCCGTTAACCCTGGCGGTGTTCTTCGCCGCGCGCAAGCTTGCCGCACGTTTCAAAATGCCGTTGCTGAACCCGCTGCTGGTGGCGATGGTGGTAATTATTCCGTTCCTGCTTCTCACCGGCATTCCCTACGAACGCTACTTTGCCGGCAGCAAAATTTTAAACGACCTGCTGCAGCCTGCCGTTGTGGCGCTTGCCTTTCCTTTATATGAGCAGCTCCACCAGATCCGCGCCCGCTGGAAATCCATCATTACCATCTGTTTTGTGGGCAGCCTGGTGGCGATGATCACCGGCACGTCGGTAGCGCTGTTGATGGGGGCCTCCCCGCAGATCGCCGCCTCTATCCTGCCTAAATCGGTAACCACGCCTATCGCGATGGCAGTGGGTGGCAGCCTTGGCGGGATCCCGGCCATCAGCGCGATGTGCGTCATTTTCGTCGGTATTCTCGGGGCGGTGTTTGGTCACACCCTGCTGAACGGAATGCGTATTCACACTAAAGCTGCACGGGGACTGTCGATGGGGACCGCCTCCCACGCCCTGGGCACCGCCCGCTGCGCGGAGCTGGATTATCAGGAAGGGGCGTTTAGCTCGCTGGCGCTGGTGATCTGCGGGATTATCACCTCCCTGCTGGCCCCGTTCATTTTCCCGCTGATTCTGGCGGTGATGGGCTAAAATTTGCGATGCGTCGCGCAAATTTCATTTTGATTTCATAAGTTGCATACATAATGAGAAGTGGATCACATATAAAGCCCTGACGGCTCCGTAAACTACCGATCCATTAACCTTTATGAGGCAAACGCCATGCACCCACGTTTTCAAGCTGCTTTCGCCCAGCTTGCAGAGAATTTGCAGTCAGCCCTGGCTCCCGTTCTGGCAGATGCACACTTCCCCGCCCTGCTGACCGCGGAGCAGGTCACGATGCTGAAACAGGCAACGGGACTGGACGAAGACGCGCTGGCTTTCGCACTGCTTCCTCTGGCTGCCGCCTGCGCGCGGGCCGATCTCTCCCACTTTAACGTCGGGGCCATTGCGCGCGGCGTCAGCGGAACCTGGTACTTCGGTGGCAATATGGAGTTCCTGGGCGCGACCATGCAGCAAACGGTTCACGCCGAGCAGAGCGCCATCAGCCACGCCTGGCTGCGCGGTGAAAAAGCCCTGAGCGCCATTACCGTTAACTATACCCCCTGCGGCCACTGCCGTCAGTTTATGAACGAGCTGAACAGCGGGCTGCAGCTGCGCATCAACCTGCCGGGCCGCGCGCCGCATACGCTGGGAGATTATCTGCCTGACGCGTTTGGCCCGAAAGATCTGGAGATCAAAACGCTGCTGATGGACGAGCAGGACCACGGTTACGCCCTGTCCGGCGATGACCTGAGCCAGGCGGCCATTCGCGCGGCGAACAAGAGCCACACGCCGTACAGCAAGTCCCCGAGCGGCGTGGCGCTGCAGTGCCGCGATGGCCGGATCTTTAGCGGCAGCTATGCAGAAAACGCCGCGTTTAACCCAACTCTGCCTCCGCTGCAGGGCGCGCTTAACCTGCTGAGCCTGAACGGCTATGACTATCCGGACATTCAGCGCGCTATTCTGGCAGAAATTGCCGATGCGCCGCTGATTCAGTGGGATGCGACCGCCGCGACGCTTAAAGCGCTGGGCTGCACGACGATTGACCGCGTACTGCTTGCGTAATCCTTCCGGCGGGCAGAAATGCCCGCCAGTTTGCTGAAAAACCCCTCAGTTGAGTCGCTGTTTCTTGCGCTAACCAGGCGGGTAAAGTAGCCTGAGTTAAATTTCATCCACGAACGAGCCATCTCCATGTTAAAGCGCGTTTTTTACAGCCTGTCTGTCCTGGTCGGCATACTGCTGTTGATCGTGCTGGGTCTCGACCGCTGGATGAGCTGGAAAACCGCCCCCTACATCTTTGATGACCTGCAGGACCTGCCCTATCGTCAGGTTGGCGTGGTGCTCGGCACCGCCAAGTATTACCGCACCGGCGTGATCAACCAGTATTACCGTTACCGCATTCAGGGCGCGCTGAACGCCTACAACAGCGGCAAGGTGAACTACCTGCTGTTAAGCGGGGATAACGCCCTGCAAAGCTACAATGAACCGGTGACGATGCGGAAGGACCTGATTGCCGCGGGCGTGGACCCTGCCGATATCGTGCTCGACTACGCCGGATTCCGCACCCTGGACTCCATCGTGCGCACGCGTAAAGTCTTCGACACCAACGACTTCATCATCATCACCCAGCGCTTCCACTGCGAGCGCGCGCTGTTTATCGCGCTGCATATGGGCATTCAGGCGCAGTGTTACGCGGTGCCGTCGCCAAAAGATATGCTGAGCGTGCGCGTGCGCGAGTTCGGCGCGCGTTTTGGCGCCCTGGCCGATCTGTATATCTTCAAACGCGAACCGCGCTTTTTAGGCCCGCTGGTTCCGATTCCGGCGATGCACGAAGTGCCGGAAGACGCGCAGGGTTACCCGGCCGTCACGCCCGAGCAGCTGCTGGATATGCAGAAAAAGGAAAAATAACAGGACCGCCTTTATACTTTCTTTACGCCGGGCCTGACGCTTTTTATCCCCCCTTTACGTCGGCTCTTTTAAGCTGAGTTCACTGCCGCTACGGCTTCATTGAAGAATGACTATGAACTCAATAATGAATGCGTTTTTCCTCAAAAGTCTCCGCCCGTATTTTAACTTTCCCGGTTTATCACTTCCTGGCGCACTCAATTCCGGTCTCTGGCTTGATGAAAAAATTGACGCCCTGCAGCACAACATTTCAGTGGAAGTGGCAGATTATCTGGAACGCTACCCCCAGACGAAACACATTGACGTTTACCTGAACGATATCAACGGCACGATGCGCGGCAAGCGTCTGTCGGTGGAGAACATGCTGAGCCTGGAAAAAGGCTGTTATTTTCCCCTTTCGGTCTACTCGATGGATCAGAAAGGAAAAATCGCCGCCCCACTTCATGATGAACCGGACCGACTCTGCGTGCCGGTCGCCGGCTCCCTGCGCCCCTGCCCGCAGGATCCGCAGCACAATGCGCAGATCCTGCTGACGATGAAAGACAGTGACGATACCCCCTGCCCGCTTGAGCCGCGCGTGATACTGCAGAACGTGCTGGCCCGCTTCCACCAGCACGGTCTCTTCCCGGTGATTGCCCCGGAAATCGAGTTCTATCTGACGGGACATGACAATCGGGATCCGCAAAATCAGGGCTGTTTTCATATGGATACTACGACGGCCCATGCGGCACTGTTTGACGAGCTGGAACAGCTGGCGCACCTTCAGCGCATCCCGCTGTCCGGGATCGTGGCGGAAGCCGAGTCCGGTCAGTACGAATTAAACCTGAAGCACAGCCATCGCGTCGTTGAGGTCTGCGATAACGTGCTGGCGCTTCGTCGCCTGACCCGTTACGTTGCCGAAAAGCACGGCCTGCAGGCCAACTTTATGGCGAAGCCTTTCAGCCAGCTGTCCGGCAGCGGTTTGCACTTCCATTTCAGCCTGAACAATCGTCACGGCGAAAACGTTTTTGCTTCCCCGGTGAACGCGCTTAACAGCATGATGCGTTTGTGCATCGCGGGGCAGCTGGCGCTGATGCCCGCCTCTGTCGCCATTCTTGCGCCGGGCGTTAACGCGTTTCGTCGCCTGCGTAAAAACCTGACGGAGCCCGTATTTAACTCCTGGGGCTATAACACCCGCTCCGCCGCCCTGCGTATTCCCTGCTCGGATGACCACAACCGTCGTATCGAGTACCGGCTGGCCGGGGCCGATGCCAATCCCTATCTGGTGGCAGCCACTATCCTGACCGGCATGCTGTACGGGCTGGAAAACATCGACGACGAGGATTTGCCCGAACCGCAGCATGATGAACCCGCGCTGCCGCTGTTTCAGCAGGAGGCGATTGAGACCTTTGCCCGCTGTCAGTACCTCACCGACAGCCTGGGCGACGCTTTTTCCGAACAGTGGGTCGCCTGCAAGCTCTCTGAACTCGACTGGTTTGAGCGCATCGTGACCCGAGAGGAGTCACAGCTGGCATAAGGCATAAAAAAGCCCGCTCGATGAGCGGGCCGGATAACGCGAGGAGCAATTACTTCTTACGCGCGTACTTCAGTGAATCCAGCGCAACCGCGAAGATAATGATGGCGCCTTTGATGATGTACTGCCAGTACGGGTTCACGCCGATATAGGTCAAGCCGTAGTTGATGACGGTGAAGATGATCACACCGGTCACCACGCCCAGTACCGTACCCACACCGCCGCTGAAGGAGACGCCGCCCACCACGCAGGCTGCGATCGCATCCAGCTCGTACATGAAGCCAAGGTTGTTGGTTGCAGAGCCGATACGGCCCGCTTCCAGCATCCCGCCGAAGGCGTAGAACACGCCGGACAGGGCATAAATGATGAGAAGGTTCAGGGCAACGTTCACGCCGGACACTTTCGCCGCTTCCGGGTTACCGCCGATAGCGAAGATGTTTTTACCAAAGCGCGTTTTGTTCCACAGGATCCAGACGAAGGCCACCGCAATCAGCGCATAGAAGGTGATATACGACAGGCGGAAGCTGCCCAGCGCGATGAACCCTTGCGTAAAGGTCGAGAAGCCGCTGTCAAAACCCGAGATGGGGGAAGCACCGACAAAGTCGTAGTACAGGGAGTTGATACCGTAAACGATGATCATCGTACCCAGCGTGGTGATAAACGGCGTCACGTTCAGGTAGGCGATAATAATACCGTTGATCAGACCAATCACCGCACCGATGGCGCAGACAATCAGGATCACCACGAAAATCGGCATGGTGGCCATTTCCGGGAAGACCTTGTTGGCGTTTTCCATCGACTGCAGCAAGGTTGCCGCGATAACCGCCGCCAGCCCCACCTGACGACCGGCAGAAAGGTCCGTCCCCTGGGTCACGATCAGGCCCGCCACGCCCAGCGCAATGATAATACGCACGGAGGACTGGGTCAGAATGTTACTCAGGTTCAGCAGGCTTAAGAACGTAGGGTCCTGGAAAATGATGATAGCCAGCAGTACTAAAAGAACAACGTAAATACCGCCTTCTTTCAGGTAAGTGAGAAAACTTTTTTTATTTAACGCACTCATGAGGAGCCCCTGATCTTAAAGGTGCAAAGACGCAAGACGCAAAATTTCGTTTTGCGTTGTCGTTTTGGTGTCAACAATACCGGCAACGAGACCATTGCTCATAACCAGAATACGATCCGTGATCCCTAACAATTCCGGCATTTCGGAAGAAATAATAATGATCCCTTTATTCTTTTTCGCCAGCTCGGCAATCAGCTGATAAATTTCAAACTTCGCGCCGACGTCAATACCGCGGGTCGGTTCATCCAGCATCAGAATTTCTGGCTGGGTTAATAACCAACGTCCAATAATGACTTTCTGCTGGTTACCGCCTGACAGCGAACCAATTTGGGTGCGGTGTCCCGGCGTTTTCACGCGCATGGAGTCAATAACCCATTGGGTATCGCTCTTCATGCGGGAGTTATCCAGCAGCCCGACTTTGTTTTTGTAATTGCGAATGTTAGAAATTAACGAGTTAAAGTTAATATCCAGATAGGCATAAATACCGGTTGAACGACGCTCTTCCGTCACCAGCGCAAAACCATTATTAATGGCTTCGTTGGCGTTGTGGTTGTTAATTTTCTTACCGTGCAGCGTAATAGTGCCTTCGGCTTTCTCACGGATACCGAACAGAGTTTCCACGATATCGGTACGTTTTGCCCCGACCAGACCGGCAATCCCCAGGATTTCGCCCTTGTGCAGGTCGAAGGAGACATCGCGAATAGACGGCTGACGTAACGAGGTCAGATTGCGCACTTCCAGGATCACTTCGCCCGGCTTGTTTTCTTTGTCCGGGAAGCGCTGGTTAAGGGAGCGGCCCACCATCATGGCGATAATCTTGTCCATGTCCAGCCCTTCCAGCGGCTGCGTGGCAATCCACTGACCGTCGCGCAGGATGGTAATCTCATCGCACAGCTGGAAGATCTCTTCCATTTTGTGGGAGATATACACAATGCCGCAGCCGCGATCTTTTAGCTTACGAATAATGGTAAAAAGGTGATTAACCTCTTTTTCCGTTAATGACGATGTCGGTTCGTCCATGATGACGATTTTCGCATCATAGGAGAACGCTTTGGCGATTTCGATCATCTGCATCTGGGAGACGGATAATGTTCCCACGCGGGCGCGCGGGTCGATATCAATATCCAGCTCATCAAAAATCGCTTTGGTGTCGCGATACATTTTGTCCTGATCGACAAAGACACCCTTGGTTGGATAACGCCCCAACCACATGTTATCCATGACTGAACGCTGCAGCACCAGGTTTAATTCCTGGTGAACCATCGAGATACCGTTTTCCAGTGCTTCTTTCGCTGAATGGAAATCGATCTCTTTCCCCTGAAAAAGAATGCTGCCAGAATCTTTTTGATAGATCCCAAAAAGACATTTTAATAATGTTGATTTACCCGCACCGTTCTCCCCCATCAGGGCATGAATAGAGTGAGGACGAACTTTTAAATTAACATTATCGAGTGCCTTAACGCCGGGAAATGACTTGTTGATACCGCTCATTTCCAACAGGTATTCACCGGATGACTGAGTATTTGTGCTGACCATAATTATACCTTGTTGGCCTCGCATATCGCGTTATAAAAGGGCGCAACGAATTGCGCCCAGTGGAGACAGTACCGCTAACTTATTTACCGATAAACTCAGCCAGGTTGGACTGGTCTACGCCCACGTAAGGTACGCGAACGATTTTGTTTTCAATTTTCCAGCTGGTGCCATCAGCCGCGCCTTTGCCATCGGCCAGGTTTTTCGCCAGATCGAAGGTCGCTTTCGCCTGGTTGTTGGCATCATTCAGAACGGTACCGGCCATCGCACCGGATTTAACCAGCGCCAGCGCTTCTGGCAGTGCATCTACGCCGAATACCGGGATGGAGGATTTGTTGTGTGCTTTCAGCGCTTCTACCGCACCCATTGCCATCGCATCGTTGTTGGCGATAACCACTTCGATTTTGTTCGCGTTAGGGCCGGACAGCCACGCGTCCATCTTATCTTTCGCCTGAGCGGTATCCCACATCGCGGTATCTAACGCCAGCTGCTGGGTTTTCAGACCCTTGTCGTTCAGCTCTTTGATAACGTAAGTGGTACGGGCTTCAGCATCCGGGTGGCCGGGTTCGCCTTTCAGCAGCACGAACTGAATCTGACCGTCTTTGTTCAGGTCCCAGTTCGGGTTCGCCGCCCAGTGTTTCGCGATCAGATCGCCCTGAATAATACCGGACTCTTTGGAGTCGGTACCGACGTAATACGCTTTGTCGTAGCTATCCAGCGCTTTACGGGAAGGTTCTTTGTTGAAGAAGACGATTGGCACGTTCTGGCCGCGCGCTTTTTCAATAACCGTGCCTGCTGCAGCCGGGTCAACCAGGTTGATGGCCAGGGCTTTCACGCCTTTCGCCAGCAGAACGTCGATCTGGTCGTTCTGTTTGGACTGGTCGTTCTGGGAGTCGTTCATCAGCAGCTGAACGTCTGGCGCTGCTTTCGCATCTTTCTCAATCGCTTTACGTACAACAGACATGAAGTTGTCGTCGTATTTATAGATGGTCACACCAATACGGGTATCCGCAGCGTGCGCTGCTGCACCAAAAAGCATGCTTGCCATTACGGCAGACAGGGTCAACACCTTCTTATTCATGGTATCTCCGGTTTTTTTATGCAGGGTAGTTCTTGTGAATAACGATCGGCGGGCAGGTGTTAATAAAACGTTACTGACAGCCGAAGTTCACTTATAAAATTTCTATCTTCCGTGTTCGGTAACGCTCCAGAAATGCGTTTTATTCGTTGTTTGTGGCACATTGGCTATAGTGAAAGTGAATAATCACCGTTACATAGCGTTTCAGCCCCTAAAACGCTGACATCATAGTCAGCGCCTTGTTAAGATACTGTGAATTTACTCACAGATTGAAAACGGTTACATCACCTCACGTTATCAGTTAGTGATCGGAACCACAATTTGCCGGGCCGCGACGGAGTGCCGACGCACTAAAGTCGGCATGAAACAGTGCGTTGCGCCCGGATCCAGCAGCCCTGCAGCCCCCTGTAACGCCAGCTCAGTCGCCAGTTTCGCCATAGAGGCAATGGGGTAACGCACCGTTGTCAGCTGCGGGTCGGTGTAACGGGCAATCGGAATATCATCAAAACCAATGAGTGACAAATGCTGTGGCACCGCAATGCCGTTATCTTTCAGCGCCGTCAGGGCGCCTGCCGCCATGCTGTCGTTATAGGCAAACACCGCAGTAAGCTGCAGGTTGCGGCCCAGCAGCTCCACCATCGCCGCCTCACCGCCCTGCATGTCAGGCGTACCGGTGCCTGTCCAGCTTTCTGACGGCGTAATGCCGTGCTCTTTCAGGGCGTTTTGCCACCCCTCGCGCCGCAGGTCGTCATCTTCAATATGATGGCTGGAGGCCAGATAACCGATCCGCTGATGCCCGTTGTTGATGAGCATTTTCGTCGCCATCATGGCGCCGCTGACGTTATCCAGCCCGACGCAGCGATGGGCATAGCCGGGGACGATGCGGTTGATCAGCACCATGCCCGGGATCTGATCCATAAAGCCGGTTAGCTCTTCATCACTCAAAGCTTTTGAGTGGACAATCAAGGCGTTACAGCGCTGGCGGATCAGCACTTCAATGGCATGGCGCTCCTTTTCCGCCTCATGATAGCTATTGCCGATCAGGACATATTTCTGATGCTGCTGGGCGACCACGTCGACCGCTTTGACCAGCGCGCCGAAAAAGGCATCCGATACATCCATTACCACCACGCCGATGGTGTCGCTGACCTGCGTCGCAAGCGCCTGGGCATTGGCATTTGGCCGGTACCCGAGCTGGGTCACGGCTTTCATTACGGTTTCACGGGTTTCAGGGCTGACCAGCGCGCTATTGTTCAGCACGCGTGAGACGGTAGCCACAGAAACGCCCGCCTGACGGGCGACGTCACGAATGGTGATCATATTCACCATCCTTCAAAGGATTGCAGCAACTCACAGACACCCCCTGTGTTTAGCAAGGTGGCTATTTTGGCAGCGAGAGAAAGGGGACTACGTGAAGAAGCTCACACTCATGAAAACGCTTACATCCGTTTTGTTAATGATTGTGATCCAGATCGTTATCTGGATGTGTTCCTCAATGATACCCCTGAAGCATGTGCGGTTAACTGACGCCACACCCACTCCAGCGGTCCCTGGCGGAAATAGCGTAGCCAGAGAACAGAAAACGCCAGGTTAATCACCCAGACCGGAATAACAAACGCCAGCAGCATGAGGCGGTCGAATTTCATAAACAGGCCAAGATGATAGAAAAGCGTGGTGCAGAGAAGCGTTTGCAGGAGGTAATTGCTCAACGCCATGCGGCCTACGCAGGCGATAGCGCTGACGATCCACAGGCGGGAAAGCGTTGGCCAGAAGCCATAGATCAACGCCGCGTATCCGATGGTCTGGAACGGCGCGCTCAGTTCGCGCGGCACCTGGAGCAGGAACGCGCACCAGCGGTAATCCCAGTGGATGTGCCACTGCGTGATTATCGCCGGGAGGTTAATCAGCACGCCGATCAGCACCAGCCCGACACCTGTTCGCCGATAGTGACGCAGGCTGAACTCCCCTTTCAGCCAGCCGGTGCGCATCAGTGACGCCCCCATCAGCATCATGCCCGCCAGCTGCCAGCCGTATTGCGCGCCCAGCGCAAGGAGGTTATCCCCCAGCATATCCGCGCGGTTGCTTATCGCTTCCGTACCGCCTTTCAGCTTCCAGTACTGTTCGTACTGCAGGTTAGCGGCATCCGGGATCCAGGAACGGTTCGTCGCCTCGCCGGAGATCATCCCCAGCAGCAGCAGGACCCCAAGCCCCATGACATAGAGCATCACGCCGGTGTTAAACAGGCTTTTTACGCTGTGCGCATCGCGAATCAGACGCCAGCAGATCAGCCCGACTAGTCCATACGCGAGAAGAATATCGCCGTCCCAAAAGAACAGCCCGTGGATAAAGCCGAGGAGAACCAGCAGCGTCAGGCGCGACTGGATCCAGCGCGTACCGCGTTTGAGGAGGAGTTGCAGACCTGCACCAAACAGCAGGGCAAACAGCGTGAGGAATTTAACCTGCGCGAAGAGATCGAGGACAGCCCAGGTCCAGGCATCACTGCGCGTGATATCGCCATACCAGGCAGGATTGAGATAAGCCGCCTTCGGCAGACCGAAGGCGCTGATATTAAGCAGCAGGATACCGAGAATGGCGACGCCGCGAACAAAATCGAGCGTGACGTTTCGCTCCATGGTTCCTGCCCTGTAAGACTTAGTTGTGGTGACGTACGGCGCGCAGGAACTCCTGGCGGGTATTCTGGCTCGATTTAAACAGGCCGCCCAGCGACGTGGTGGTCGTTGCACTGGTCGCATCACGCACGCCGCGCGCCTTCACGCAGTAGTGAACCGCGTCGATAGAGACGGCCACATTATTGGTGCCCAGCAGCGTTTGCAGCGCGGTCAGGATCTGCTGCGTCAGACGCTCCTGCACCTGCGGACGCTGAGCAAAGAACTGCACGATGCGGTTGATTTTCGACAGGCCAATCACCGTATCTTTTGGGATATACGCCACGGTCGCTTTACCGTCGATGGTCACGAAGTGGTGTTCGCAGGTGCTGGTCAGCGTGATATCGCGTACCGTCACCATCTCGTCCACTTTCATCTTGTTTTCAATGACGGTGATTTTCGGGAAGTTGGCGTAATCCAGCCCGGAAAAAATTTCGTCGACGTACATTTTCGCGATGCGGTGCGGCGTCTCCATCAGACTGTCGTCACTCAGATCGAGATTCAGCAGCTCCATGATCTCGGTCATATGACCGGCAATCAGACGCTTGCGGGTTTCATTGTCCAAATCCTGTACGGGCGGACGCAGTGGCGTTTCAAGACCGCGCGCAACCAGGGCTTCGTGGACCAGGGCAGCTTCTTTACTGAGTGATGACATTTTGTTCTCCTGCAGGTGTGGCGTCTTTTGCCCTCGTTGTGGCAAAAGTATGCGCTCATTGTGCGTGAGGCGGCGCACATAATCCAGTATTCACGACGATAATTATTGCAATTGCTGTTGCCTTTCAGCGTGACGATTCCAGACCAGCGCTCCGCCGACGAACAGCGCAACGCCCGCCAGCCCCAGCGCGGGCTCCAGCCGGTGGGTAAGCCAGGTTGATAACGCCGAGGTCATCGGGCCAATCAATTGACCAATCGCATACCCGGTGGTGAGCAGGCCTGCCATATAGCGCGTATGGTTTGGCGCCAGTTCGCGACCGTATAAAAGAGAGAGCTGCACGGCACACAAAAAACCGCCGCCCACCAGCAGCCCGCCCGTCAGCAAACCGCCAATCCCCGGCAGCAGCCAGGCCGCCAGCACGCCAGCTCCCTGTAACCACAGCACGATAGCCAGCCTGCGGTTCGCCGTTGAGGTGTGGCGTAAAAGAATACTGAGCGCAATGCCCACCACGGCGGCGATACCAAAAATCGGCCAGACAAACTGGGCGAACAGGCTGCCGGGAAAACGCACCGCCGCCATTTGCGACAGAAAGGTCGCCGGGAGGATATAGCCAAACCCGGCCAGGCTGTAGCTCCAGACCAGGCGCTTTAAATCCGCCGTCAGCACCAGCGGCTCCGGCGCGGTGCCGGGGCGATGGAGCTGCCCGGATCGCGGCAGGTAGCGCGCCACCAGCGCAATCAGCACCAGAGCCAGCACGCCGTAGATTTGCCATGCCGCCCCGGCCGAAAGGGATTTCGCCTGGATATAGACGGCGAGCAGCCCGCTCAGGGCAATGCCCGCCCCCGGCCCGGCAAACACGGCGGCGCTCAGGCCCGGTTTACCCAGCTGCCCCAGCCGCTCGTTGGTCCAGGCGGCAATGAGTACCATCGACCAGCCGCTCATGCAGCCAATCACGAAGCGCAGCAGGCCGTGCACGACGGCGTTATCCGCCGCCGCGGAGAGCAGCGTCAGCGCAACCGCGCCGGTAATGCCAAGCCAGAGGCGCGTTTCCACAAAGCGGTGCGCGCGCATTGCATCCCATGCGCCCACCAGATAGCCCAGATAATTCATCGCCGCCACCAGACCCGCGCTGGTCAGCGTAAGCTGCCCGGCAGCAATCATGAGCGGCACCTGAGGCGTAAAGGCAAAGCGCCCTATTCCCATCGCCACCACCAGAACGACAAACCCACTGAGCGCAATACGCAGCGCCATGACCGCTCCAATTGTTAAAGAAAAGTAAATTTATGATGCAGCATCTCGCCGTCTGGCGAAAGTGAAAGTTACTCACAGGTCAATGAAAAGGCTGTATTATGGTTTTTATGAATACGCATTCTCATTAAGGAGCCCTGCATGGAACTGCTCGAAGAGCACCGTTGTTTTGAAGGTCGACAGCAGCGCTGGCGGCATGACTCCACCGTCCTGAACTGTGCGATGACGTTCAGCATTTTCCTGCCGCCGACGGAAAATCCGCCGGTTCTGTTCTGGCTTTCGGGCCTGACCTGCAACGACGAAAACTTCACCACCAAAGCGGGCGCGCAGCGACTTGCCGCCGAGTTGGGTATTGCGCTGGTGATGCCTGATACCAGCCCGCGTGGTGATGATGTAGCCGACGATGCAGGATACGACCTGGGTAAAGGCGCCGGGTTTTATCTCAATGCGACCGAGCAGCCCTGGGCAGGCCACTACCGCATGTATGACTACATTCGCGACGAACTGCCCGCGCTGATTCAGTCCGGGTTTGCGGTAAGCGACCGCTGCGCCATTAGCGGACATTCTATGGGCGGTCACGGGGCGCTGATCATGGCGTTAAAAAATCCGGGAAAATACGTCAGCGTGTCGGCATTTGCGCCAATTGTGAACCCAACGCAGGTGCCGTGGGGGCAGAAAGCCTTCACGAACTATCTGGGTGAAGATGAAGAAAAATGGCAGGAATGGGACAGCTGTGCGCTGATGCTGGCCAGCAGCTCGGCAAATGCGATCCCGATGCTTATCGATCAGGGCGATGCGGATCAGTTCCTCGCCGGGCAGCTACAGCCTGCGGTGCTCGCAGAAGCGGCACGCCAGAAGGACTGGCCGCTGACGCTGCGCATTCAGCCGGGGTATGACCACAGCTATTACTTCATCGCGTCCTTTATTGAGGATCATCTCCGCTTCCATGCGGAGCATTTGTTTGGGTAAGTGCGAGTGTGTGCGCTCTGATGCCCTCACCCTGGCCCTCTCCCACAGGGAGAGGGAACAAATACTAAAAACGGCAACTTACGTTGCTGTTTTGCTTTTACCCTGGCTGCATCAGAACTTGTAATCCACGCCAACAAAGTAGCGACGGCCATCTTCCGTATAGCTGTAATCGTCGCGGCTCAGATCTTTATCCAGCAGGTTCTGCACGCCCGCGCGCAGCTTCACGCTTTTCGTCGCCTGCCACGCGGCGCCGGTATTCCAGATGACATAGCCACCCGGCGTTGCTGCACTGCTGGTCAGCGCGCGTTTCTCACCGGTGTAGTTGCCCTGAACGTAGAACGACCAGTCCTGCGTCGCCTTCCAGTCAACGGTACCGTTGGCGGTGTGGAACGGCAGATCGGACAGCGGCTTGTTGCCGCCGTTGCTGATGTCACGGCCGTCGTTGTAGGTGTAGTTCAGGGTCAGTTTCCAGTCGTCCGCCAGCGGGAGTTTCAGCTCGGTCTCCACCCCGCGGATACGCGCCTTGTTAACGTTGTAGTAGCGGAAAATTGGTTCACCGTCCGCATTCAGGCCAACGTAGTTAGGGTAGCCCTGCGCCTGTTTCGCATTGGCCGTACGGCTGATGCTGATGCGATCATCCACGTTATTCTGGAAGGTGGTAACGCTGGCCTGCACGCCCTCTAACCAGCCCTCTTCCCCGCTGTAGTACAGACCGAATTCAAAGCTTTCGCTGGTTTCCGGTTTCAGATCCGGGTTACCGACAATCTCACAGGCACCGCGACACGAGCCGGTGACCCAGTCCGGGCTCAGCTGGAGCAGTGACGGCGCTTTAAACGCGGTAGCCCAGCCCCCTTTCACCGTTACGGTATCGGTCGCGTTGTAAACCAGATAGGCTCGCGGGCTCCAGTGGTCACCGTAGGTATCATGGTCATCCATACGGATGCCGGTGGTCAGCGCCAGAGGTTCAAAGAGACGCCACTCATCTTCAAGGAACAGGGCATACTGGCTTGTCGAGGTACTGCTGCTGGAACCGCCCGTCAGGTTGACCGGATCTTTCAGCTTATCGTGACGCCATTCCCCACCGAAGGTCAGCAGCTGGTTGATTTCACCCAGAGGCAGCACGTATTTCCCGTCCACCGCGTTGCTCTCGGAGGTGATCGGATTGCTGTTGCCCGGGTTTTTGTTATCCACCTTTTCGCCGTAAACCTTCAGCTCGCTGTTGCCGACGCCCCAACGGCCGTTGTGGCTGAGAGAGTAGTTCTGACGCTCAAGGCGGTTTTTGTCGAGGGAATCCGAGTCGCGATCCTGACGGTCGAAGCCGTAGCCCGCCGTAAAGTCGTGGTTTTCAGACGGTGTCCAGGCGAACTCCACATTCGCATCGCGGCTGGTGAAGCCCTCAATGCGCGGCGTTTCACCGCTCGCCGTGGTAGAGGACTTCTGCTGACCGTCTTTCTCACGCTTCGCGAGGCTACCGTAGGCTTTCAGCCCCAGCAGGCCGTCCACCAGCAGACCGCTGGTATAGAACTGACCGTTGTAGGTGTCTCCACGGTCGCGGTGCTCCTGAATTGTGGAATCGGCGCTCAGGGTGCCCGTCCACTTCTGGCCGATTTTTTTGGTGATAATGTTCACCACGCCGCCCAGCGCATCGGAACCGTAAAGAGAAGACATCGGTCCGCGCACCACTTCGATTCGTTCGATGGCGTCAACCGGCACCCAGTTGAGGTCGAAATCATTATGGCGGAATACCGCGTTACGCGAGTTAACGCGCTTGCCGTCGATCAGGATCAGCGTATAGCTGCTGTCCAGTCCACGAATACTTACCCCTTTACGGTTGTCCCCTTCGCTCGTGAGCTGAACGCCCGGCACCTCCCGTAACACATCTTTCAGATTCTGAACGGGTTTGCGCTGCAAATCTTCCTGGGTAATCACGCTGATGCTTGCCGGGGCGTCTTTCAGGTTTTGCTCGGTCGCGGAGGCCGTTACAACCATTGTGTCGCCGGATTCCGCTGCGATAACAGGCAGGGCCAGGGACATTGCGGACGCACAAAGTCCTCCCCTGACGAAGGGATTCAACCTAAACATTCCATATCTCCATGAGGTAAATACAACTAAATCAAATCATCATTGCTCACAGCGTCTTCCTTGCCGCCCACATCTGCGGTGGGTCGGTGACACGCTTATTTTTGATAACGATAAAGCAAACGATAATTATTATCAATTAAATTGTTAAGAAATATATCTTTGTTTCAGAATGCGGGAATAAAAAAACCCGCTCGATTGAGCGGGTTAAAAGAGAGGAAGTGCGGTTATTGTTTAAATCGTTCCGGGAATTCCATTTCACTGTAGCGAACGAATTTTGTTCCTTTCGTCAGCTTGTAGCCAAACCAGATGACGAGGAACAGCGGAATACCAATGTAGGTCGCCGTGACGGCGCCCCAGTCAATGGTGTCCGCCAGGAACGCTTCATAGTTCTGTCCCAGCGTAATGATCAGGCACAGAATGAAGGCGAAAATAGGACCCAGTGGGAAGAAGCCGGAGCGATACGGCAGCGAGTTAATATCGTGACCCTGCTTGACGAAACCGCGGCGGAAACGGTAGTGGCTAATAGCAATCCCCAGCCAGGCAATAAAGCCCGTCATCCCGGAGGTGTTGAGCAGCCACAGGTACACCGTCTGGTTGCCAAACATGGAGGTCAGGAAGCACAGACCGGCAATCACCGTTGTGGCGTACAGCGCGTTACGCGGTACGCCGCCACGGGACAGCTTCGCAAAGATACGCGGCGCCTTACCGTCGCATGCCAGCGTGTAGAGCATACGGGTGGACGCGTACATCCCGGAGTTACCGGCTGAAAGCACTGCGGTCAGGATAACGGCGTTCATCACTGCCGCAGCTGAAAGCAGACCGGCGTGCTGGAAGACCAGCGTGAACGGGCTGACGCTAATGTCTTTTACGTCATTACGCAGCAGGCTTGGATCGGTGTACGGGATGATCAGGCTGATAATCAGGATCGCGAACACATAGAACAGCAGGATACGCCAGAAGACCTGACGGACCGCACGCGGAATATTTTTCTCCGGGTTCTCTGACTCACCGGCGGCGATACCAATCAGCTCGGTCCCCTGGAAGGAGAAGCCGACAATCATCGCCACGCCAATCATCGCCGAAAGGCCACCGGCAAACGGCGCATCGCCTATCGCCCAGTTACTCCAGCCCGCAGGTTCAGCGCCTTTGAAAATACCAACGATCATCGCCACACCGACGACGATAAAGATGATGACGGTTGCCACTTTGATCAAAGAGAACCAGTATTCCGCTTCGCCGAAACCGCGCACGGAGATGTAGTTCAGCAGGAAGATGACGGCGAGGAACAGGGCGCTCCAGATCCAGCCCGGCGTATCCGGGAACCACCAGTTCATCACCAGCTGTGCGGCGACAAGGTCAACGGCGATGGTGACCGCCCAGTTGTACCAGTAGTTCCAGCCCAGCGCGAAGCCGAAGCCTTCTTCAACGTATTTTTGACCGTAGGTCGAGAACGAACCGGATACCGGCATGTACGCGGCCAGTTCGCCGAGACTGGTCATCAGGAAGTACACCATCAGACCAATCAGGATATAAGAGAAAAGTGCCCCACCCGGGCCGGCTGCCGAAATCGTTGCGCCAGAGGCAACGAAAAGACCTGTACCGATTGAGCCGCCAATGGCGATCATCGTCAGGTGACGCGCCTTGAGTTCACGACGTAGCGTGGGCGCTTCTGTGGTTTTAATTTCTGAAACCATATGAAAATGCTGTCCATTTAATAAATGAGGCGCGATTGTAGCAGACGATCCGCGTTCCTTCCGGCAGAAATACTCAGTTATAAGAGAGCTTCATGACTCGGCCAGGATTATAAGTAAAGCATAAAAATGTGGGGTGACAGGCGCGCGTAGTCCCGGTAAGCGAAGCGCCACCGGGAAACGTTAAATGGCGCAGTAGCGCAGAAAACGCTGCAGAGAGCTGGAAAGGTGTTTCTGACGATGATGGATGCACCATAGCGTGCGCACCAGTTTCGGCAACGGAACCGGGATTTCAACCAGCGACCCCGTCTCAAGCTGTTCGGCAATGACGCGCCGGGAAAGACAGCTGATCCCCAGGCCATGACGCACCGCGTGCTTGATAGCCTCAGAGTTCCCAAGCTCCATCCCTAACTGGAAATGCGGCAGATGGGAAAGCAGCAAATAATCGACAATTTCACGCGTGCCGGAACCCTGCTCGCGCAGGATCCACTGCGCCTGCGCCAGGCGCTCAAGCGTCACCTCGCCCTGCAATAACGACGAGGCCGGGGACGCAAACACCACCAGCTCATCTTCCAGCCAGGGCTCGGCAATGATATCGACGTTATGGCAGGGCCCTTCGATGAGGCCGATATCCACGCGGAAATCAATCACCGCGTTGATAACGTCCTGGCTATTGCCCACGCTCATCTCCAGCGGCAGGGTCGGGAAATCCCGGCGGTAGCGGGCAATCACTTCCGGCAGGATGTAGTTCCCAATGGTGCTGCTGGCGTAGACGCGGATCGCGCCGTTGTCTTCGCGGAACAGCTGTTCGATTTCGATAGCCTGCTCCAGCAGCGCCAGCGCGCGTGGATAAAGAAGACGGCCGTGCTCGTTGACCACCAGTCTCTTCCCTACCCTGTCGAACAGCTGCACGCCCAGCTGCCCTTCAAGATCGGTCAACGCCGCGCTGACCGCAGACTGCGAGAGCGCCAGCATTTGTGACGCCTGGGTCGTCGAGCCGCTTTTCAGCACCTCGGCAAACACTTCCAGCTGACGCAATGTAATGTGCATGGTTGCTTACCACTTATATAGATTGATTATAAGTATATAATCAATTTTATTTTTAAGCCAGAGCACCGTAACCTTTAGCCAGACAAAGGAGAAGGTTATGTCAGAAATCACCTTACAACATCATCGTACAGTGTGGCACTTCGTGCCGGGCCTCGCGCTTAGCGCAGCAGTGACCGCCGTAGCGCTATGGGGCGGCAGCATCCCGGCTATCGCGGGCGCAGGTTTCAGCGCGTTGACGCTGGCCATTTTGCTGGGCATGGTCGTGGGAAATACGGTTTACCCACATATCTGGAAATCCTGCGACGGCGGCGTGATCTTTGCCAAACAGCACCTGCTGCGTCTCGGGATCATCCTTTACGGCTTCCGTCTAACCTTTTCGCAGATTGCGGACGTGGGCGTGAGCGGAATCGCTATCGACGTCCTGACCCTGACCAGCACCTTTTTACTGGCCTGCTTTATCGGCCAGAAAGTCTTTGGCCTGGATAAGCAAACCAGCTGGCTGATCGGTGCCGGGAGCAGTATCTGCGGGGCCGCGGCGGTGCTGGCAACAGAGCCCGTCGTTAAAGCCGAAGCCAGCAAGGTAACCGTGGCGGTGGCGACGGTGGTGATCTTCGGTACGCTGGCGATCTTCCTCTACCCGGCGATGTATCCGCTGGTTGCCCACTGGTTTAGCCCGGAAACCTACGGCATCTATATCGGCTCGACCATGCACGAAGTGGCGCAGGTAGTTGCGGCAGGACATGCCATTAACCCGGAAGCCGAAAACGCGGCGGTAATTGCCAAAATGCTGCGCGTAATGATGCTGGCGCCGTTCCTGATTTTCCTCGCGGCTCGGGTTAAGCAGCTGGCTCCGGCAGGCGGCAGCGAGAAAAGCAAAATCACCATTCCGTGGTTTGCGATCCTGTTCATCGTGGTCGCTATCTTTAACTCCTTCCACCTGCTGCCGAAAGCGGTGGTGGATATGCTGGTGACGCTGGATACCGTGCTGCTGGCGATGGCCATGGCGGCGCTGGGGGTCACCACACACGTCAGCGCGCTGAAAAAAGCCGGTGCGAAACCGCTGCTGATGGCGCTGGTGCTCTTCATCTGGCTGATTGTCGGGGGCGGAGCGATTAACCTCGCGGTCCATAGCCTGATGGCATAAACCATTTCGTCCTTCTCCTGCTAACCCGCTATCATAAGCGTTTCGGGTTAGCAGGAGTTTTTTTATGAAATATGTTGGAGCGCACGTCAGCGCTGCAGGTGGCCTTGCGAATGCCGCCATTCGCGCCGCCGAAATCGAGGCGACCGCTTTCGCCCTGTTCACCAAAAACCAGCGCCAGTGGCGCGCCGCGCCGCTCACCGCTGACGTGATTGATGATTTCAAAGCCGCCTGTGAGAAGTACCACTACGGGCCAGGCCAGATCCTTCCCCACGACAGCTACCTGATCAACCTCGGTCACCCGGTTGAAGAAGCGCTGGAAAAATCCCGCGAGGCGTTCCTTGATGAAGTTCAGCGCTGCGAACAGCTGGGGCTGACGCTGCTGAACTTCCATCCGGGAAGCCATCTGATGCAAATCGATGAAGATGCCTGCCTGGCGCGCATTGCCGAATCCATTAACATCACGCTGGACAAGACCAAAGGCGTCACCGCGGTGATTGAGAATACCGCCGGTCAGGGCAGCAACCTCGGCTTTAGGTTTGAACATCTGGCGGCGATCATCGACGGCGTGGAGGATAAATCCCGCGTTGGCGTGTGCATTGATACCTGCCACGCGTTTGCCGCCGGCTATGACCTGCGTACCACCGAGGCAACGAAAAACACGTTCGATGAGTTCGAGCGCATTGTTGGCTTTAAGTACCTGCGCGGAATGCACTTAAACGATGCGAAAAGCGCCTTTGGCAGCCGCGTTGACCGCCACCACAGCCTGGGCGAAGGCAACATTGGCCACGATGCGTTCCGCTTCATTATGCAGGACGCCCGCTTCGACGGTATTCCGATGGTGCTGGAAACCATTAATCCGGACATCTGGGCAGAAGAGATTGCCTGGCTGAAGGCACAGCAAACCGCTGAACAGGCGGCATAAAAAAAGCCGGGTGCATAATGCAACCCGGCTTTTTTGTGGTTTATCGCTTACGCTGCTTTCGCCACAACTTCCGCTTCAGGACGTTTCAGCACCGCGTATGACAGACCCGCCACCAGCGTACCGGCAACGATGGCCAGCAGGTAGCCCAGCACCGGCGTGATGGCGCCAGGGATAAGCAGCACGAACAGACCGCCGTGTGGTGCCATCAGTTTTGCACCAATCGCCATGGAGATCGCCCCGGTCACTGCACCACCCGCGATACAGCACGGCAGTACACGCATTGGGTCACGGGCCGCGAACGGAATCGCCCCTTCGGTGATGAAGCACAAGCCCAGAACCAGCGCCGCTTTGCCGCCTTCCTGCTGCGCTTTATCGAACTTACGACGGGCAATAATCGTCGCCAGGCCGAGCGCCAGAGGAGGCACCATACCTGCCGCCATGATCGCTGCCATCGGTGCGTAGGTCTGAGTACTCAGCAGGCCAACACCAAAGGCATACGCCGCTTTGTTCACCGGACCACCCATATCGGTACACATCATGCCGCCGAGAATTGCGCCCAGCAGAACCGCGTTCGCGGTGCCCATGGTTTGCAGCCAGTGGGTCAGACCCGCCAGGATGCCCGCAACCGGCTTACCAATCAGGTAAATCATCGCCAGACCGACCACCAGGCTGGAAATCAGCGGGATGATCAGAATCGGCTTCAGCGCTTCCATACTCTGCGGCAGCTTGAGCTTCGAGCTGATGAGCTTCGCGACGTAACCGGCCAGGAAGCCCGCGATGATACCGCCGATAAAGCCAGAACCGGTGCTCACGGCCAGCATACCGCCGATAAGACCCGGCGTCAGGCCAGGACGGTCAGCGATGGAGAAGGCAATAAAGCCGGCCAGAACGGGAACCATCAGTGCGAACGCGGATCCACCGCCAATCTGCATTAACGCAGCGGCCAGCGTGCCTTGCTCTTTAAACGCGGTAATACCAAATGCGAACGAGAGGGCGATACACAGACCACCCGCAACCACCATCGGCAGCATGTAAGACACACCGGTCAACAGATGGCGATAGGCGCCTGCAGACTCTTTCTTACCTTCCGTCGCGGTTTGACGCGCGCCGGTTGCCTGATACGGCTTCGCTTCCACCAGCGCTTTATCAAACTCCTGCGCGGTCTTTTTCAGCGCCAGGCCGGTAGACGTGCGGTACATTGGCTTACCGGCAAATTTCGCCAGGTCCACTTCGATATCCGCCGCCACGATCACCAGATCGGCCTCAGCCACTTCTTCAGGGGTGATCGCGTTGCCGGCACCGACGGAGCCGCGCGTTTCAACTTTAACCCACCAGCCGCGTTTTTTCGCTTCGGTTTCGATGGCCTCAGCTGCCATAAAGGTGTGAGCCACGCCCGTCGGGCAGGCCGTCACCGCAACAACGCGTTTCGGGCCCGCAGCCGCAGCCGGTGCCGTCGCGACAGGCGCGCTGTAGACAGACGCGTGTCCTTTCGCTTCGCTCAGGAACAGTTCCGGATGTGCCACCGCGCGATTAATATCGCCCAGCCACACTTTTTTGCCGTTCAGCGCACTGTCAGCCGGGATGTTGTCGCCCAGGACAATGGCCAGTTCGGCATCGCCCGGGTTATCAATGATCTCGAGATGTGCTTTGTTCGCCGCCGCTCCCAGCAAGGTCTTCGCCATATAGGCGCGAGCCTGTCCGAGACCGGAGTCAATGATCAGCAGCGTTTTCATTATTCCTCTCCTGCTGTTAGTTAAAAGGTTTTAAGTCAACGCGCGCCATCATCGCGGCTAACTGGGTACGATCGGTAATACCGACATTGCTCTGGCTTACGGCCAGGGCAGCAACGGCAGTGGCAAGACGTAAAGTATGTTCACTGGATTCACGCATCAGCAGACCATAAATCAGGCCGCCAACCATCGAATCCCCTGCGCCAACGGTGCTGACAACGTCAACCGACGGCGGTTTGGCAATCCATTCGCCAGAAGCGTTAACCCACAACGCTCCTTCTGCACCAAGCGAGATAACCACGTGAGCGATACCCTGCTCGCGCAGCGCATGGGCAGCGTCAATCACATCTTTTAATTCCGGCAGCTTACGACCCGCCCAGATCTCCAGCTCGCGGCGATTCGGCTTCACCAGCCACGGCGAGGCTTTCAGACCGGCAACCAGCGCGTCGCGGCTGCTGTCAAAAATAATGCACGGGCACTGGCTGCGCAGGCGCGTCATCCAGTCGGTAAACGCTTCCGGGCTCACGCCGGACGGCAGGCTGCCGCTGACGCAGACCATGTCAAACTGACCAAGCCAGGTCAGAGAGTCGTTAACAAAACGCTCCCAGTCAGACGGCGTCACTTCGAAGCCAGAGAAGTTAAGATCGGTCACTTCACCGTCTTTCTCCGTCAGCTTGACGTTGATGCGGGTGCGGCCCTGAACAACCTGAAAACGGTTGGCAATGCCCAGCTCGCTGAACAGCTGCTGGAAACCATCCTGGTTATCTTTACCGAGGAATCCACCCACGGTGACGTCGATACCGAGATCCTTGAGCACTTTCGCGACGTTAATCCCTTTGCCCGCAGCATGCAGGCCGGTGGTACGCACGAGGTTGACTTCGCCGCGCTCAATTTCCGGGCAAAATCCTACCAGGTCATAAGCCGGGTTCAGCGTAATAGTCGCAACACGTCTGCTCATTATGCGCCCTCCCCCAGACCTGCCGCGATGGCGTCGCCAATCGCTTTCAGCGCCTGTTCAGCATCAGCACCCTGCGCGGTGAAACGCAGACGGTGGCCTTTCTTCACGCCCAGCGCGACAACTTTCATCAGACTACGGCCGTTGGCCGGTTTGCCCGTGCCATCAAGATTCGCCACGGTGATCTCACTCTCGAATTGTTTAATGGTATTCACCAGCATCGTGCCCGGACGGGCATGCAGGCCGTGCTCGTTGCGTACCACGAACTCCGCGGTCTGCACGTCTTCAGTCGGCGCATCATCACTGGTCAGCAGTGCCAGCACGGTGGAGGCATCAGCGTTCAGCAGTTTTTCAGCTTGGTTGTTCAGCAGCAGATCGCCCAGACGCTTCAGCACGGAAACCGGCTGATCGTCGTTCATCGCCACGGTCACCAGCATGGCCGCGCGCTCGCCTTCCACGTCAAACGCATTGGCCGCACGGCTCACGGCGATAGCGCTGCGCAGGTTGCCTTCAGCACTGTCGTTCAGCCAGATACCCTGACCAAGATTCAACGGCTTATCGTTAATCACGCGCGTCACAAACGTGGCATCCGCCGCGCCGGCTTCTTTCAGACGACCCGCGTTAAGCGCCTGCAGCGTTACCAGATCGGAGGCAACCACGTCCAGCGTCAGCGTTTCGTTATCCAGCTTCAGCGCTTCACTCTGTTTTTCGCCCATCAGCAAGGCGCGCAGCTCTTCAGCTGTGGTCGCGGACTTCAGCTGTTCAGCCACGTCGTCATCGCTCAGGACATGCGTCAGCTGACGCAGCAGGCCTAAGTGTTCGTCACTGCTGGCCGCGATACCGATAGCCACATACGCCACCTGACCGTCGCCCCAGAGCACGCCCTGCGGGAACTGATAAACCTTAACGCCGGTTTTCAGCACCTGATCGCGGGTGTCGGTTGTGCCGTGCGGAATGGCAATGCCATTGCCGAGGAAGGTTGAGGTCTGCTGCTCGCGGGCCAGCATGCCGTTTACATAGCCGTCCGCGACGTTACCCGCCTGCACAAGCGCAGCGGCAACCTGGCGAATAGCCTCTTCTTTATCCCCGGCCTGAGCGCCCGGGTGGATATCCTGAACAGATAACTGGAACATGGTTCTCCACTCCTGCTGAACTTGAATCGTTTCAGCTTTAATGAGAAAAAATGCGCTAGCCTGCTCCGTTTGTTAAAACAAGATAGCGCTGAAACGTTTCAAAAAGTCTTGCGCTTTCTGCAAAGTCTTGCAAGTAAACTCGTATTTCCGATATCAGAATTTAGAGATACAGCACATTTCTTCTTCGTTCAGCTGAATATTGCTGAAGTTCAGCAAGACAGTTTCAGCTAAGGTCAGCCGGGTGGGTCGTAAGTTGAAATGCCATTTTGATTTTTCGTGGCATCATTGACCGCACCCACTGTTTATTTTTTAGCTGACGGCGTAAACTCCGCCCCTCTCTGCTACTCGCTAATTATAAAACATGCATAACACCCCTGCGGCCGTCTCGCCGAAGCCCTTTGATTTGACCTCAGCGGCATTCCTGGTTGTTGCCTTCTTCACGGGCATTGCCGGTGCGTTACAGACGCCAACATTGAGCCTATTTCTGACAAATGAGGTTCACGTCCGTCCGGCAATGGTCGGCTTCTTTTTTACCGGAAGCGCCATCATCGGCATCCTGGTCAGCCAGTTTCTGGCGGGACGATCCGACAGAAAAGGCGATCGCAAAAGCCTGATCGTTTTCTGCTGTCTGCTCGGGGTCATGGCCTGCGTTCTGTTTGCATGGAACCGCAACTATTTCATTCTGCTCTTCGTCGGGGTATTCCTGAGCAGCTTTGGCTCAACGGCGAACCCTCAGCTGTTCGCCCTTGCCCGTGAACACGCCGACCATACCGGACGTGAAGCGGTGATGTTCAGCTCTGTCCTGCGTGCTCAGGTGTCGCTGGCATGGGTGATTGGCCCGCCGCTGGCCTACGCGCTGGCGATGGGTTTTGGCTTTACGGTGATGTACCTGAGCGCGGCCGTCGCGTTTGTGGTGTGCGGCGCGCTGGTGTGGTTCTTCCTGCCGTCCATGCGCAAAGAGACCAAAGTGGCAACGGGCGTGCTGGAAGCGCCGCGCCGCAACCGCCGCGATGCCCTGCTCCTGTTTGCTATCTGCACGCTGATGTGGGGCACCAACAGCCTGTATATCATCAATATGCCGCTGTTTATTATTGATGAACTGCACCTGTCGGAGAAGCTGGCGGGCATCATGATGGGCACAGCGGCCGGGCTTGAGATCCCGACGATGCTCATTGCGGGCTATTACGCAAAGCGCTTCGGAAAGCGTTTTTTAATGCGCATCGCCGCCGTTGCCGGTCTGCTGTTTTATATCGGTATGCTGACGGTACATACGCCGGGGCTGTTGCTGGCTTTACAGCTGCTGAACGCCATTTATATAGGCATTCTCGCCGGGATAGGGATGCTCTATTTCCAGGATCTGATGCCGGGTCAGGCAGGCTCTGCCACCACCCTTTATACTAATACCACCCGCGTGGGCTGGATTATCGCGGGCTCAATGGCCGGTGTCGTTGCCGAAATCTGGAACTATCACACGGTGTTCTGGATTGCGCTGGTGATGTGCTCGCTGACGATCGGCTGTCTGGCGAGGATTAAAGACGTTTAGGGCGCGGTGAGCGCTTCCAGCTCAAGAAGGTACGTCATCGCCTGCCCTCGCGTGCTGCAACACATTTCTGCCGTGGGCTGAAGCCCGGAGCAGACTTTCGGGCGCATCGGCGAGCCAAAGATCATGCACAGATTCGTTTCCGAGAGCTGAACGCAGCGGGTATTGGCAGGCTTGCCTAATGAACCATTATTCATAGTTTATCAAAAACATTGTTCCATTAATATCTGGCTAATTTATCTATTATATACCACTCTAAGTTGATCGTATTGTATGTTACCCCACCTTTATTCAGATGTAACTTATTAATATATCGAAGTAAAGAAAGTAAACTTAATCAAACGTCTACAC
>NZ_JAWNBW010000010.1:0-139458 GCF_034106085.1 Enterobacter sp. 302C9 | reverse complement strand
GCGCGGTGGTCCCACCTGACCCCATGCCGAACTCAGAAGTGAAACGCCGTAGCGCCGATGGTAGTGTGGGGTCTCCCCATGTGAGAGTAGGGAACTGCCAGGCATCAATTAGAAGAACCCCGTACCGTAAGGTGCGGGGTTTTTTGCTTTTGTTTTTCCCTCTCCCCCTTCTTGAAACTTTCTCACCTTCTTCTTGCAGACTCGACATTATGCCCGTTTCTGGGTATCGTTAGCTATCTGGATGTCTAAACGTTTATACGTATGCTGTGAGGATATTAAGTTATGCCGATTCGGGTGCAGGACGAGCTACCAGCCGTCAATTTCTTGCGTGAAGAAAACGTCTTCGTCATGACGGCTTCGCGTGCGACAGGTCAGGAAATTCGCCCGCTGAAGGTGCTTATTCTCAATCTGATGCCAAAAAAGATCGAAACAGAAAACCAGTTCCTGCGTCTTCTGTCGAACTCTCCGCTGCAGGTGGATATCCAGCTGCTGCGAATCGATGCCCGTGAATCACGTAACACGCCATCTGAGCATCTGAACAACTTCTACTGTAACTTCGATGACATTCAGGGTGAAAACTTTGACGGATTGATTGTGACCGGCGCGCCGCTCGGCCTGGTTGAATTTAACGATGTCGCCTACTGGCCGCAGATCAAACAGGTTCTGGAGTGGGCAAAAGATCACGTTACCTCCACATTGTTTGTCTGTTGGGCGGTACAAGCCGCACTGAATATTCTTTATGGCATCCCCAAGCAAACCCGCACTGAAAAGCTCTCTGGCGTATACGAACACCACATTCTTCACCCGCACGCTTTGCTGACGCGTGGTTTCGATGACTCTTTCCTGGCCCCGCATTCGCGCTACGCCGATTTCCCGGCCCAGCTGATTCGTGATTACACCGATCTGGAGATCCTGGCCGAAACGGAAGACGGAGATGCTTACCTGTTTGCCAGCAAGGATAAACGCATTGCTTTTGTGACCGGACATCCTGAGTACGATCCGCATACCCTCGCATCAGAGTATTTCCGTGATGTCGAAGCGGGTCTTAATCCGGATGTACCGTACAACTATTTCCCGAAAGACGATCCGCAAAACAAACCGAGAGCAACCTGGCGCAGCCACGGAAATTTGCTTTTCACTAACTGGCTCAACTATTACGTCTACCAGATAACGCCATACGATCTGCGTCACATGAATCCAACGCTGGAGTAATCTTCTGCACTAAACGATCCTAAAGCGTTTCAGCTATTCAAATCAGGCACCTTCGGGTGCCTTTTTTATTTCCGAAATGTCGCCCACCCTCCAGTTAAACTTTAATTTCAATAAAATCAGGCAATTAAATTCAATATTAAATTAAAATGGAAATTGTTTTTGATTTTAGAAAAAATATAGATAGTCTTAATTCTGCTGAGCGAAAACTACCCAACGATCTTTCGTTCGCATCGGGGGCGTGATTTTGGATCTTTGATGAGGAGCAGAGTAATGACTCAACAGGCAACGACGGTCGATGAACTGGCCTTTACCCAGCCGTATGGTGATCAAGAACAGCAAGTTTTGACGGCGGAAGCGGTAGAATTTCTCACTGAACTGGTGACCCGCTTTACGCCGCAGCGTAATAAGCTGCTGGCGGCACGCATTCATCAGCAGCAGGAAATTGACGATGGCAAGTTGCCTGGCTTCATTTCGGAAACCGCTTCCATTCGTCGCGGCGAATGGAAAATCCGCGGCATCCCTGAAGATTTACAGGATCGTCGCGTTGAGATCACCGGTCCGGTAGAACGCAAAATGGTGATCAACGCCATGAACGCCAACGTTAAAGTCTTCATGGCCGATTTTGAAGACTCTCTGGCGCCGGACTGGCGTAAGGTCATCGAGGGGCAGATCAACCTGCGCGACGCCGTGAACGGCACCATCAGCTATACCAACGAAGCCGGCAAAATTTACCAGCTCAAACCAAACCCGGCGGTGTTGATCTGTCGCGTGCGCGGCCTGCACCTGCCTGAAAAACATGTCACCTGGCGTGGGGAAGCCATTCCGGGCAGCCTGTTTGATTTCGCACTCTATTTCTTCCACAACTACAAGAACCTGCTGGCAAAAGGCAGCGGCCCTTATTTCTATCTGCCAAAAACGCAGGCCTGGCAGGAAGCGGCCTGGTGGAGCGAAGTGTTCAGCTACGCGGAAGATCGTTTCAACCTGCCGCGCGGCACCATCAAAGCCACGCTGCTAATTGAAACGCTGCCTGCCGTGTTCCAGATGAATGAAATTCTGCACGCCCTGCGCGACCACATTGTCGGCCTGAACTGCGGACGCTGGGACTATATTTTCAGCTACATCAAAACCCTGAAAAACTATCCCGACCGCGTGTTGCCGGATCGCCAGGTCGTGACCATGGATAAACCGTTCCTGAGCGCTTACTCGCGCCTGCTGATCAAAACCTGCCATAAGCGCGGCGCCTTTGCGATGGGCGGCATGGCGGCATTTATCCCGAGCAAAGACGCAGAACGCAACAATCAGGTGCTCAACAAGGTTAAAGCCGACAAAGAGCTTGAAGCCCGTAACGGTCACGACGGCACGTGGATTGCCCATCCCGGCCTGGCCGATACGGCGATGGAGGTCTTTAACCGCGTTCTCGGCGACAACAAAAACCAGCTGTTTGTCACGCGCGAAGACGATGCCCCAACGGCTGAAGAACAGCTGCTGGCACCGTGCGCGGGCGAGCGTACGGAAGAGGGCATGCGTGCCAATATCCGCGTCGCGGTCCAGTACATCGAAGCGTGGATCTCCGGCAACGGCTGCGTACCTATCTACGGCCTGATGGAAGATGCCGCGACGGCGGAGATTTCACGTACCTCCATCTGGCAGTGGATCCACCATCAAAAAACGCTCAGCAACGGCAAACCGGTGACCAAGACCCTGTTCCGCCAGATGCTGGCCGAAGAGATGCGGGTGATCCAGGACGAGCTGGGCGAGCACCGCTTCAGCAGCGGACGTTTTGACGACGCCGCGCGCCTGATGGAGCAAATCACCACATCAGATGACTTAATCGACTTCCTGACCCTGCCGGGCTACCGCTTCCTGGCGTAACTCACCACATAACAATATGGAGCATCTGCACATGAAAACCCGTACCCAACAAATCGAAGAGTTGAAGAAAGAGTGGACACAGCCTCGCTGGGAAGGCATCCGCCGTCCTTACAGCGCGGAGGAA
The DNA here is from genome assembly GCF_034106085.1 of Enterobacter sp. 302C9. Taxonomy (NCBI): domain Bacteria; kingdom Pseudomonadati; phylum Pseudomonadota; class Gammaproteobacteria; order Enterobacterales; family Enterobacteriaceae; genus Enterobacter; species Enterobacter sp. 302C9. Next base: position 136,250 of record NZ_JAWNBW010000010.1, on the reverse strand, counting down.
GTGGTGAAATTACGCGGCTCGGTCAATCCGGAATGCACGCTGGCACAGAACGGTGCGGCGAAAATGTGGAAGCTGCTGCACGGTGGCTCTAAAAAGGGCTACATCAACAGCCTCGGCGCGCTGACCGGCGGTCAGGCGCTGCAGCAGGCGAAGGCCGGTATTGAAGCTATCTATCTCTCCGGCTGGCAGGTTGCGGCGGACGCTAACCTGGCGTCCAGCATGTACCCGGATCAGTCGCTCTATCCGGCTAACTCCGTGCCGTCGGTGGTGGATCGGATCAACAATACCTTCCGCCGTGCGGATCAGATCCAGTGGGCTGCCGGTATCGAACCTGGCGATCCGCGCTTTATTGACTACTTCCTGCCGATCGTCGCGGATGCGGAAGCGGGCTTCGGCGGTGTGCTGAACGCCTTCGAGCTGATGAAATCGATGATTGAGGCCGGTGCAGCGGCCGTTCACTTCGAAGACCAGCTGGCGTCAGTGAAAAAATGCGGACACATGGGCGGTAAGGTGCTGGTTCCTACACAGGAAGCCGTACAGAAGCTGGTTGCCGCGCGTCTGGCCGCGGACGTGCTCGGCGTGCCGACGCTGGTGATTGCCCGTACCGATGCGGACGCGGCGGACCTGATCACCTCTGACTGCGACCCGTACGACAGCGAGTTCATCACCGGCGAGCGTACCAGCGAAGGTTTCTACCGTACCCATGCCGGCATTGAACAGGCGATCAGCCGCGGCCTGGCGTACGCGCCTTACGCGGACCTGGTCTGGTGTGAAACCTCCACGCCGGATCTGGCGCTGGCAAAACGCTTTGCCGACGCCATCCACGCGAAGTATCCGGGCAAACTGCTGGCCTATAACTGCTCGCCGTCCTTCAACTGGCAGAAAAAGCTGGATGACAAAACCATCGCCAGCTTCCAGCAGCAGCTGTCCGACATGGGCTACAAATACCAGTTCATTACCCTGGCCGGTATCCACAGCATGTGGTTCAACATGTTCGACCTGGCGCACGCCTATGCGCAGGGTGAGGGCATGAAGCACTACGTTGAGAAGGTGCAGCAGCCGGAGTTTGCGGCGGGCAAAGACGGTTATACCTTCGTGTCTCACCAGCAGGAGGTGGGGACCGGCTACTTTGACAATGTGACCACGATAATTCAGGGCGGCACCTCCTCCGTCACCGCCTTAACGGGTTCAACGGAAGAAGCACAGTTCTAATCTTTTCCCCCTCTCCCCTCTCGGGGAGAGGGCTGGGGTGAGGGGGAATATATGTCGCGTGGCCTGGAATTGCTGATTGCCCAAACTATTTTGCAGGGCTTCGATGCCCAGTATGGTCGTTTTCTTGAAGTGACATCCGGCGCGCAGCAGCGCTTCGAACATGCAGACTGGCATGCGGTTCAGCAGGCCATGAAGCAGCGTATCCATCTCTATGACCACCACGTGGGTCTGGTGGTGGAGCAGCTGCGCTGTATTACCGACGGTAAAAGCCCGGACGCGGAATTTTTACTGCGCGTGAAAGAGCACTACACCCATTTGTTACCCGATTACCCGCGCTTCGAGATTGCGGAGAGCTTTTTCAACTCCGTCTATTGTCGGTTATTTGACCACCGCTCACTATCTCCTGAGCGGTTATTTATCTTCAGCTCCCAGCCCGAGCGACGCTTTCGAACCATTCCCCGTCCGCTGGCGAAAGATTTCTTTCCCGATCGCGGATGGGAAAAGCTCCTGCACCGCGTGCTAACGGATCTGCCGCTGCGCCTGCCCTGGGAGAATAAAACCCGGGATATCGGCTATATCCACGCCCATCTCAACGAAACCTTCGGCGCGGAGGTGCTCAGCCGCAGCCATTTGCAGGTGGCCAACGAGCTTTTCTACCGCAATAAAGCCGCCTGGCTGGTGGGCAAACTGGTTACGCCGACCGCCATTGTGCCGTTTCTGCTGCCGATCCACCGTACCGACGACGGGGAACTGTTTGTCGATACCTGCCTGACCACCAGCGCCGAGGCCAGCATCGTGTTTGGCTTCGCCCGCTCCTATTTCATGGTGTACGCCCCGCTGCCTGCCGCCCTGGTGGAGTGGCTGCGTGAGATCCTGCCGGGCAAAACCACCGCCGAGCTGTATATGGCGATTGGCTGCCAGAAGCACGCCAAAACGGAAAGTTACCGGGAGTACCTGCGCTATGTCACCGCGGCCGATGAGCAGTTTATCGAAGCGCCCGGCATTCGCGGTATGGTGATGCTGGTGTTTACGCTGCCGGGCTTTGACCGGGTCTTTAAGGTGATTAAAGACAGATTCGCGCCGCAGAAAGAGATGACCGCCGCGCACGTTCGCGCCTGCTATCAGCTGGTTAAAGAGCACGACCGCGTCGGGCGCATGGCGGATACCCAGGAGTTCGAAAACTTTGTGCTGGATAAACAGCAGATCGACCCGGCGCTCATGGCGCTGTTAATGCAGGAAACGCCCGCGAAAATCACCGATCTGGGTGATAAAATCGTGATTAGCCATCTCTACATTGAACGCCGCATGGTACCGCTGAATATCTGGCTTGAGCAGTCCGAAGGCCAGGCGCTGCGGGATGCCATTGAAGAATACGGTAACGCGATTCGCCAGCTTGCCGCCGCCAATATTTTCCCGGGCGACATGCTGTTTAAAAACTTCGGCGTCACCCGTCACGGGCGGGTGGTGTTCTACGACTACGACGAAATTTGCTACATGACCGAAGTGAATTTCCGCGATATACCACAGCCCCGCTACCCGGAAGACGAGCTTTCCGGCGAGCCGTGGTACAGCGTCTCGCCGGGCGATGTGTTTCCGGAGGAGTTTCGCCACTGGCTGTGCGCCGACCCGCGCATCGGGCCGTTATTTGAAGAGATGCATGAGGATCTGTTCCGCGCCAGCTACTGGCGCGGGCTGCAAACGCGGATCAAAAATGGGCATGTCGAAGATGTGTACGCTTACCGCCGCAAGCAGAGGTTTTGCATTAGGTTTGCACCCTCTCTAGCAGGGTGAGGGCATCAGATTTTCTCCCTCTCCCTGCGGGAGAGGGCCGGGGTGAGGGCATCAGGCCGCACTCAATCTCAACGAATCCCACCGTACGCCAGCGTCACCTCTTTCGCCGCCTTAATCACCAGCGCGCCCAGCTCGGTCACGCGGTCGTCGGTCATCCGCGAAATCGGCCCGGAGATGGATATGGCGGCAAACGGCTCGCGGTGCTCGTCAAAAATACAGGCCGCGAGGCAGCGCAGGCCCAGGGCATGTTCTTCATCATCAAACGAATAGCCGCGCTTGCGGGTCAGGGCCAGATCTTCTTTCAGATGCACGGGCGACACCAGCGTGGCGTGGGTATAGGCGTGCAGCCCTTTACGGTGCAGCAGTCCCGTCACCTGCTCTTCGCTCAGCTGCGAAAGAAACGCTTTCCCCGCCCCGGAGGCATGCATCGGCAGCTTGCCGCCAATCGGTGCGGACATGCGCATCAGCTGCGTGCACTGCACCTGGTCGATGATAATCGCCTGGTGGTCGCTCTGGTCCAGCACCGCCAGGTTTACGGTCTCGCCGGACTCCTCCATCAGCTTGCGCAGAATCGGGTGCACAATCGCCAGCAGGTTGCGGCTCTGCAGGAAGCTGCTGCCGACGATAAACGCATGCGCGCCCACCGCCCAGTGCCCCAGCTCGCCGACCTGGCGGACAAAGCCCAGCTGCTGCATGGTGGTCAGCAGGCGGTGCGTCGTGGAGTTCGGCAGGCCAGCCTGCTGGGCCAGCTCGGTCAGGGCCACGCTGCTGTGCGACTCGGCTATCCACTCCAGCAGCTTCAAACCGCGCGTGAGCGATTGAACCTGTCCGCCCTGTTGTGCGGCGGCGGTGGTGGCAGCAGGTTTTCTGCCGCGTTTAGCGGGAACGGTCGCGACCATGACGATCTCCTTTTTCTGTATCGTGGAAATCATTTTCGTTTTATTTGGTGAATTTGCAACCGTTATCCTGACTGATCGGAGGAGTGATGGTGAACATGTCTCATGTTACCGCTGTGCGGCTTTTCCACCCTGCGAGATTATGCCAGTATGGAACGCAGCCTTTTGGCCTTGTTGAGCGTTGTCGGGAGCAAGTGTGAGCAGCAAAGTAGAGCAACTGCGTGCGCAGTTAAATGAACGAATTCTGGTGCTGGACGGCGGCATGGGCACCATGATCCAGGGGTATCGTCTGAGTGAAGACGATTTCCGCGGCGAACGCTTTGCCGACTGGCCCTGCGACCTGAAAGGGAACAACGACCTGCTGGTGCTCAGCAAGCCGTCCGTTATTAAGGATATCCACAACGCCTACTTCGAAGCGGGTGCGGATATCGTTGAAACCAACACCTTTAACTCGACAACTATCGCCATGGCGGATTACCAGATGGAATCCCTGTCGGCGGAAATCAACCTGGAAGCCGCGAAGCTGGCGCGCGCCTGCGCCGACGAGTGGACGGCCCGCACGCCGGACAAGCCTCGCTACGTTGCCGGGGTGCTTGGCCCGACGAACCGCACCGCGTCGATTTCACCGGACGTCAACGACCCGGCGTTTCGTAATATCACCTTCGATCAGCTGGTTGCGGCCTACCGTGAATCGACCAAAGCGCTGGTGGAAGGCGGTTCCGATCTGATCCTGATTGAAACCGTATTCGACACCCTCAACGCCAAAGCCGCGATTTACGCGGTGAAAGAGGAATTTGAAGCGCTCGGCGTTGACCTGCCAATCATGATTTCCGGCACCATCACCGACGCCTCCGGCCGTACCCTGTCCGGCCAGACAACCGAAGCGTTTTATAACTCCCTGCGCCACGCCGAAGCGCTCTCCTTTGGCCTGAACTGCGCGCTGGGGCCGGATGAGCTGCGTCAGTACGTGCAGGAGCTTTCCCGGATCGCGGAATGCTACGTCACCGCCCACCCGAACGCCGGTCTGCCAAACGCGTTTGGTGAATACGATCTCGATGCCGACACCATGGCGGCGCAAATCCGCGAGTGGGCCGAGTCTGGCTTCCTGAACATTGTCGGCGGCTGCTGCGGCACCACGCCGGAGCATATCGCGGCCATGAGCAACGCCGTGGCCGGTCTGCCGCCGCGCAAGCTGCCCGAGCTTCCGGTTGCCTGTCGTCTGTCCGGCCTGGAGCCGTTGACCATCGGCGACGACAGCCTGTTTGTGAACGTGGGTGAGCGTACTAACGTCACCGGTTCCGCAAAGTTCAAACGCCTGATTAAAGAAGAGAAGTACAGCGAAGCGCTGGACGTTGCCCGCCAGCAGGTAGAAAGCGGCGCGCAGATTATCGATATCAACATGGATGAGGGGATGCTCGACGCCGAAGCGGCGATGGTGCGTTTCCTCAACCTGATTGCCGGTGAGCCGGACATTGCCCGCGTGCCGATCATGATTGACTCCTCCAAGTGGGAAGTCATCGAAAAAGGGCTGAAGTGCATCCAGGGTAAAGGCATCGTCAACTCCATATCGATGAAAGAGGGTGTCGATATCTTTATCCACCACGCGAAGATGGTCCGCCGCTACGGTGCCGCCGTGGTGGTGATGGCCTTTGACGAAGTGGGTCAGGCCGATACCCGCGAGCGCAAAATCGAGATTTGCCGCCGCGCGTACAAGATTTTGACCGAAGAGGTGGGCTTCCCGCCGGAAGACATTATCTTTGACCCGAATATCTTCGCCGTTGCGACCGGGATTGAAGAGCACAACAACTACGCCCAGGACTTTATCGGCGCATGTGAAGACATCAAGCGAGAGCTGCCGCATGCGCTGATCTCCGGCGGCGTATCGAACGTGTCGTTCTCGTTCCGCGGCAACGACCCGGTGCGCGAAGCGATCCACGCCGTGTTCCTCTACTACGCCATCCGCAACGGCATGGACATGGGGATCGTTAACGCCGGCCAGCTGGCGATTTACGACGACCTTCCCGCCGAGCTGCGCGACGCCGTCGAGGACGTGATCCTTAACCGCCGCGACGACGCCACCGAGCGCATGCTGGACCTGGCGGAGAAATACCGCGGCAGCAAATCGGATGAGGCGGCAAACGTTCAGCAGGCCGAGTGGCGTTCGTGGGACGTGAAAAAGCGCCTGGAATACTCGCTGGTCAAAGGCATCACCGAATTTATCGAGCTCGATACCGAAGAGGCTCGCCAGCAGGCAGCCCGCCCGATTGAGGTGATCGAAGGCCCGCTGATGGACGGCATGAACGTAGTCGGCGATCTGTTCGGTGAGGGCAAAATGTTCCTGCCGCAGGTGGTGAAATCCGCCCGCGTGATGAAGCAGGCAGTGGCCTATCTGGAGCCCTACATCGAAGCCAGCAAAGAGAAAGGCTCCAGCAACGGCAAGATGGTTATCGCCACCGTGAAGGGCGACGTGCACGACATCGGCAAGAACATCGTTGGCGTAGTGCTGCAGTGTAATAACTACGAGATTATCGACCTCGGCGTGATGGTCCCGGCGGACAAAATCCTCAAGACCGCGCGCGAAGTGAACGCCGACCTGATTGGCCTCTCCGGGCTGATTACGCCGTCGCTCGACGAAATGGTCAACGTGGCAAAAGAGATGGAGCGACAGGGCTTCACCATTCCGTTACTGATTGGCGGGGCGACCACCTCGAAAGCGCACACGGCGGTGAAAATCGAGCAGAACTACAGCGGCCCGACGGTCTACGTGCAGAACGCCTCGCGTACGGTGGGCGTGGTCTCCGCGCTGCTCTCCGACACCCAGCGCGACGATTTTGTGGCACGCACCCGCAAAGAGTACGAAACCGTTCGCATCCAGCACGGCCGTAAGAAGCCGCGCACCCCGCCTGTTTCGCTGCAGGCGGCGCGCGACAACGATCTGGCCTTCGACTGGTCCAGCTACACGCCGCCGGTCGCACACCGTCTGGGCGTGCAGGACGTGACGGCCAGCATCGAGACGCTGCGCAACTACATCGACTGGACGCCGTTCTTTATGACCTGGTCGCTGGCGGGCAAATATCCGCGCATCCTGGAAGACGAGGTGGTTGGCGAGGAGGCGAAGCGCCTGTTTAAAGATGCCAACGATATGCTCGACACGCTGAGCGCAGAGAAAAGCCTCAACCCGCGCGGCGTGGTGGGCCTGTTCCCGGCGAACCGCGTGGGCGACGACATCGAAATCTATCGCGATGAAACCCGCACCCACGTGCTAGCGGTCAGCCGCCATCTGCGCCAGCAAACCGAGAAAGTGGGCTTTGCCAACTACTGCCTGGCCGATTTCGTCGCGCCGAAGCTGAGTGGTAAAGCCGACTATATCGGCGCCTTTGCGGTGACCGGCGGTCTGGAGGAAGACGCGCTGGCGGACGCGTTCGAAGCGCAGCACGATGATTACAATAAAATCATGGTGAAAGCGATTGCCGACCGCCTGGCGGAAGCCTTCGCCGAGTACCTCCACGAGCGCGTGCGTAAGGTGCACTGGGGCTACGCGGCGAATGAAAACCTCAGCAACGAGGATCTGATCCGCGAAAACTACCAGGGGATTCGCCCGGCGCCGGGATACCCGGCCTGTCCGGAACACACCGAAAAAGGCACCATCTGGAAACTGCTGGACGTGGAAGCCCATACCGGCATGAAGCTCACCGAGTCGTTCGCCATGTGGCCAGGCGCGTCCGTTTCCGGCTGGTACTTCAGCCATCCGGACAGCAAGTACTTTGCCGTGGCGCAGCTGCAGCGGGATCAGATTGAAGATTACGCCCTGCGCAAAGGCATGAGCGTGTCTGAAGTGGAGCGCTGGCTGGCGCCTAATCTCGGCTACGACGCCGACTAAAATCACTTTTCCTTACAACAAACAGGGCGCTCATTGGGCGCCCTGTCTCTTTCTTACGTTTAAACCCTTATACTGAACCTATGGAAAACGAATAACGATAAGGAGGAAAACCTTCCGTGCTGACCCTGTTACACCTGCTCTCTGCAGTCGCCCTGCTCGTATGGGGCACCCATATCGTCCGTACCGGCGTGATGCGCGTATTTGGCGCGCGCTTGCGTACCGTTCTCAGCAGCAGCGTTGAGAAGAAGCCGCTCGCCTTCTGCGCGGGCATTGGCGTAACGGCACTGGTGCAGAGCAGTAACGCCACGACACTGCTTGTGACCTCCTTTGTGGCGCAGGATTTGGTGGCGCTGGCCCCGGCGCTGGTGATTGTGCTGGGTGCGGATGTAGGTACCGCGCTGATGGCGCGTGTTCTGACGTTCGATCTCTCCTGGCTGTCGCCGCTGCTGATTTTTATCGGTGTTATCTTCTTCCTCGGCCGCAAACAGACGCGCGCCGGGCAGCTCGGGCGCGTAGGGATTGGCCTCGGGCTGATCCTGCTGGCGCTGGAGCTGATTGTGCAGGCGGTCACGCCAATCACCGAGGCCAATGGCGTTCAGGTCATCTTCGCCTCCCTGACCGGGGACATCATGCTGGACGCGCTCATTGGCGCGGTGTTTGCTATCGTCAGCTACTCCAGCCTGGCGGCGGTCCTGCTGACGGCCACGCTTACCGCCGCAGGGGCGATCTCTTTCCCGGTAGCGCTGTGTCTGGTGATCGGGGCCAACCTCGGCTCCGGCCTGCTGGCGATGCTTAACAACAGCGCGGCCAATGCCGCCGCCCGCCGCGTGGCGCTGGGCAGCCTGCTGTTTAAGCTGGTGGGCAGCCTGATTATCCTGCCCTTTATCCACCCGCTGGCGAACCTGATGGACAATCTCCCGCTGCCGAAGGCGGAGCTGGTGATCTACTTCCACGTGTTCTACAACCTGGTGCGCTGCCTGGCGATGGTGCCTTTTGCCGGGCCGATGGCCCGCTTCTGCGAGCGTCTCATTCAGGACGAACCGGAGCTGGATGCGCGCCTGAAGCCGAAGCACCTGGATACGTCCGCTCTGGATACCCCGGCGCTGGCGCTGGCGAATGCCGCGCGCGAGACGCTGCGCATGGGCGACGCAATGGAAACCATGCTCGAAGGCCTGCAAAAGGTGATGCACGGCGAGCCGCGTGAAGAGAAAGAACTGCGCAGACTGGCGGACGATATCAACGTGCTCTATACCGCCATTAAGCTTTACCTGGCGCGTATGCCGCAGGACGAGCTGGCGGAAGAGGAGTCCCGCCGCTGGGCGGAAATCATCGAGATGTCGCTTAACCTTGAGCAGGCCTCGGATATCGTGGAGCGTATGGGCAGCGAGATCGCCGACAAATCCCTTGCCGCGCGTCGTGCGTTTTCAGGTGAAGGCCTGAAGGAGCTGGAAGCGCTGCACGAACAGCTGGTCAGCAACCTCAAGTTGGCGATGCTGGTCTTCTTCTCCAGCGACGTGCCGAGCGCGCGCCGCCTGCGACGCAACAAGCATCGTTTCCGCATTCTGAACCGCCGCTACTCGCACGCCCACGTTGAGCGTCTGCACCAGCAGAACGTGCAGAGTATCGAAACCAGTTCGCTGCACTTGGGGCTGCTGGGGGATATGAAGCGTCTCAACTCGTTGTTCTGCGCGGTGGCGTACAGCGTGATGGAACAGCCGGATGAAGACGACGAGCGGGATGAGTATTAATCTCCAGCGTGTTTGATTGTTAGCCCAAGACCCAATGCTTTCATGACCGCCAGAGTGGTTTTAAGCGTTGGGTTTCCTTTATCACTGAACGATCGATACAGTTGCTCTCGTGATAGGCCAGTTTGCTGTGAAATGGTCGACATTCCTTTCGCTCGCGCGATGACGCCCAGAGCTTTAGCAATATACGCTGAATCGCCCGTTTCTAAGGCATCAGCCATAAACACGGCGATTTCCTCGTCATCCACCAGCGCATTGGCTGGATCGTAGGGTGTTAATTTATGCATGCTCATTCACTCCTGCCATTGGGATTGCTCAGCATTTTTGCCATAAGTATGTCTCTGGCCTGGCTGCTTTTGTCACCACCACACAACAGCACGATGATGCAATTGCCCTGGTCTTTAAAATAGATTCTGTAGCCCGGACCATAGTGGATCCTCAGCTCACTTATACCTTCGCCCACGGGTTTAATGTCGCCCGCTAAACCATTTGCCAACCGAAAGAGGCGGGAAGCGATAATGGTTTTCGCTCGCCGATCTTTTAAGTTTTGCTCCCAGCGTTGGAAGGATTCTGTCTGAACGATCTCCTTCATATTACTCCATGTGATTTATAAACTACAAATAATTGTCTCTGGAGAGTAAAGCTAAAAGGAGTTAGCTCAAGGATAAATGGCCTGACGCTAAATCCTGAAAGCGTCTCGCAAAATAAAAAACCCGTCTCAGTAACCGTCGGCTAATCTTTTTTTCCAGCCCATACCTAAGGTATATTTCGCCCTTCACAGGAGAAACTATGCTGCCAACTCAATCAACCCGATTAAACAAATACATTAGCGAGAGCGGGATCTGCTCACGTCGCGAGGCTGACCGTTACATTGAACAGGGTAACGTGTTTCTTAACGGCAAACGCGCCACCATCGGCGACCAGGTGGTCCCTGGCGATGTGGTTAAAGTGAATGGTCAGGTCATCGAACCGCGTGATGCTGAAGACCTGGTGTTTATCGCGTTGAACAAACCGGTTGGGATTGTCAGCACCACGGAAGACGGTGAGCGGGACAACATCGTTGATTTCGTGAACCACAGCAGCCGTATCTTCCCGATTGGCCGTCTGGATAAAGACTCTCAGGGGCTGATTTTCCTCACCAACCACGGCGATCTGGTCAACAAAATTCTGCGTGCCGGTAATGACCACGAGAAAGAGTATGTCGTTACGGTGAACAAGCCGGTTACGGACGAATTTATTCGTGGCATGGGCGCGGGCGTGCCGATCCTCGGTACCGTCACGAAAAAGTGTAAGGTGAAGAAAGAAGCGCCGTTCGCGTTCCGCATTACGCTGGTGCAGGGCTTAAACCGCCAGATCCGCCGTATGTGCGAGCACTTCGGTTATGAAGTGACGAAGCTGGAACGCACGCGCATCATGAACGTCAGCCTGTCCGGCATCCCGCTGGGCGAGTGGCGCGATTTAACGGATGACGAGCTGATTGAACTCTTCAAGCTTATCGAGAACTCCTCGTCCGAAGCGAAGCCGAAGGCCAAAGCCAAACCGAAAACCCAGGCGATTAAGCGCCCGGTGGTGAAGGCGCCTCAGGCGGAAGATAAGGGGCGAGGCAAGCCGGGTAATGGAAAACGCTTTACCCAGCCGGGGCGCAAAAAGAAAGGGCGCTGATTAGCGCCTTCCACGGGTAGACGTTGTGGCCGACCAGGAAAAGGTCGCCTCTGCATCGGGTTTATAAGCCTGCTCTTTTTTAAGCTTGCGGGCTTTTTTCGCCGCGGCGTCACGCTGCGCCATCAGCTTATCGATGTACTCTTTTTTCACCTGATTGGTTTCGGCGTTCGTCAGCGTGCGGCCATGTGCGATACGGGCACGGTCGAGAAGCGTTTTCAGTTCGCGCTGCTCGGCTTCCGTCATGTCTTTCTGGGTCAAACGTGGTGTAGCCATTGCTGAAGCCTCCTGATAGAGAGGCTTCAGTGTAAAGCAAGCCGCGCAAATTAACCCTGCTTCACCGCATCTTTTTTCGTTTGTTCATCAATCGGTTTGCCGGACCAGTAGCCCGCCAGCAGCGAGCCGGAGAGGTTATGCCAGACGGAGAACAGCGCGCCAGGCAGGGCCGCCAGCGGGGAGAAGTAAATTTTACCGAGCGCCGCCGCCAGGCCGGAGTTCTGCATGCCTACCTCGATTGCCAGCGTGCGGCAGGTCGATTCGTCAAAACCGAACAGCTTCCCGCCCCAGTAGCCGCCCAGCAGGCCAATCGTGTTATGCAGCACCACGGCGATAATCACGACAAAGCCCACGGAGGCAATGTGCGATGCGGAACCCGCCACCACGGCGCTGATGATTGCCAGAATGCAGACCATCGAAAACGCGGGCAGGTACGGCTCAACGGCCTTCACCACGCGCGGGAAAAGATGGTGAATGACCAGCCCCAGCGCAATCGGGATCACCACAATCTGCAGAATGCTGAGCAGCATGCCCGTCACGTCCACCTGAATATGCGCGTCCACGTACAGACGGGTTAACAGCGGCGTGGCAACGACGCCAACCAGCGTCGAAACGGACGAGATCGTGACGGAGAGCGCCACGTCGCCTTTCGCCAGGTAGATCATGACGTTGGACGCCGTGCCGCTGGCCACGCTGCCTACCAGCACCATCCCGGCGGAGAGATCGGGCGGCATCTTAAAGGCCATCGCCAGCAGCCACGCCGCAAGCGGCATCACCAGGTAGTGCAGGAAGATCCCTGCCGCGACGGGCGCAGGGCGAGACAGCACGCGTTTAAAGTCGTCGACTTTCAGATGCACGCCCATACCGAACATGATCAGCATCAGCAGCGTGGCGACCCACGGACCAATGCCCGTGAACGTGGCGGGGGTGTAATACGCGAGTACGGAGAGCAGCAGCGCCCATAACGGGAACAGCCGCGTAACGGCGGATAACATAGTGGATTCCTTGCAGTATTGTCGTGTTGTTTAGTTATGAAAAAGCCGGGTCTGTGCCCGGCTTATAGGTATTGTTTATCGTGCTAACGAATTTTATTCAAACAAATTCTGATGAAGTTTCTGCACGACCTGCTCGGCCTGATCGGCAGGCACCAGGAAGCAGAGGTTGTAGCTGGATGCGCCGTAGCAGATCATGCGGATGCTGAACGGGTCGAGCACGCCGAACACTTCTTTACCCACGCCGCAGGCGCGCGACAGCTTGTTGCCGATGATGGCAACCAGCGCCAGGTCTTCTTCTACTTCCACGCGGCACAGCTCAGACAGCTCAATCAGCAGCGACTGCGTCAGCAGCGTGTCGCCGGTGGAGGTAGAGCCTGTGGTGTCCAGCGTAAGCGCAATGCTCACTTCAGAGGTGGTGATCAGATCCACCGAGATATTGTGGCGCGCCAGAATGCCAAACACTTCCGCCAGGAAACCGCGTGAATGCAGCATATTGTGGCTGTGGAGCGTCACCAGCGTCTGGCGACGGCGCAGGGCCAGGGCGCGGAACAGCGGTGGGTTTTCCGTTTTTTTGCAGACCAGCGTCCCGCCCGCTTTCGGATCTTTACTGGAGCCGACGAAGACCGGAATATCGCTGCGCACTGCCGGCAGCAGCGTTGCCGGGTGCAGCACTTTCGCACCGAAGGTGGCCATTTCAGCCGCTTCTTCAAAGGCGATCACATCAATACGTTTAGCCGCAGAAACGACGCGCGGGTCGGTGGTGTAAATTCCCGGAACGTCAGTCCAGATATCCACGCGCGTTGCATGCAGGGCTTCGCCCAGCAGCGCGGCGGTGTAGTCGCTGCCGCCGCGGCCAAGCGTGGTGGTGCGGCCTTTTGCTTCACTGCCGATAAAGCCCTGGGTGATCACGATACCGTCTGCCAGGCGTGGTGCCAGCTGCTGATTGGTCAGCTCCGCCAGCGCCTCAACGTCCGGCTCGGCGCGGCCAAAGCGATCGCTGGTACGCATCACTTTACGCACGTCAAACCACTGCGCCTGAACGTTACGCTCGCGCATGATTTCAACAAACAGCAGGGTGGACATCAGCTCGCCGTGGCTGACCAGTTCGTCTGTCAGGGCGGTGGAGGTAGCCAGAGAGGCCGCTTCTGCCAGAGTGGTGATATTTTCCAGCAGACGTTCCACTTCCTCGCGGATGACGTTCGGGTTCTGCAGACGTTCAAGGATGTCGAACTGAATTTTGCGCAGTGCATCCAGCTTCACGAAACGTTCTGTCGCTTCCAGTCCTTCAGACAGAGAAACCAGCAGGTTCGTCACGCCGGCGGAGGCAGACAGCACCACCAGGCGGGTATTCGGATCGGCCAGCACCACATCGGCGCTGCGGTTCATGGCATCGTAATCGGCCACACTGGTGCCGCCAAATTTGGCGACCACAAAACTCGTCATAACAACCTCGTGTCAGGGAATGAATAAGCGACCATGGCACAAGAATGAAATGAAAACAGGTGCAGGCGCAAAATACGGCCCTATAAATAAAATGCGAGGGAGGTCCTGTCAATGCTGGGATTATGCGGATTTTTTATGGGGGGGTACCCCTGAGAAACAGGACTTATAACAGCGCCAGATTTTATGCTCCGTTTTAGGGCTTTTTGACCGACATTTCGCCGCCCCGGGAGGGCGCTTCAGTAGCTATACTTTTCGGGTCTTTTCACCTGTGTTTGATGCAGGCCAGGGCAATGGCATAAAAACCATCACAATTTTTATTTGCAGGCGCTACAATCGACCGCAGTCACAATTCTCAAATCAGAAGAGTATTGCTAATGAAAAACATCAACCCAACGCAGACCGCTGCCTGGCAGGCACTCCAGAAACATTTTGATGAAATGAAAGACGTCACCATCGCGGATCTGTTCGCGAAAGATGCCGATCGTTTCTCTAAGTTCTCCGCGACCTTCGACGACCTGATGCTGGTGGATTTCTCCAAAAACCGCATTACCGAAGAGACGCTGGCAAAACTGCAGGATCTGGCGAAAGAAACTGAGCTTGCCGACGCCATCAAATCCATGTTCTCCGGCGAGAAGATCAACCGTACCGAAGACCGTGCCGTGCTGCACGTGGCCCTGCGTAACCGTAGCAATACGCCAATCATCGTTGACGGCAAAGACGTCATGCCGGAAGTGAACGCGGTGCTGGAAAAGATGAAAACCTTCTCCGAAGCGATCATCTCCGGTAGCTGGAAAGGCTACACCGGCAAAGCAATCACCGACGTGGTGAACATCGGTATCGGCGGTTCTGACCTCGGTCCGTTCATGGTGACCGAAGCGCTGCGCCCGTACAAAAACCACCTCAATATGCACTTTGTGTCTAACGTCGATGGTACCCACATCGCCGAAGTGCTGAAGAACGTGAACCCGGAAACCACCCTGTTCCTGGTTGCGTCCAAAACCTTCACCACTCAGGAAACCATGACCAACGCCCACAGCGCGCGCGACTGGTTCCTGAAAACCGCAGGCGACAACAAGCACGTGGCGAAACACTTCGCGGCGCTGTCTACCAACGGTAAAGCGGTCAGCGAGTTCGGCATTGATACCGCGAACATGTTCGAGTTCTGGGACTGGGTCGGCGGCCGCTACTCCCTGTGGTCTGCGATCGGTCTGTCCATCATCCTGTCCGTGGGCTTCGACAACTTCGTCGAGCTGCTCTCCGGCGCGCACGCGATGGACAAACACTTCTCCACCACCGCACCAGAGAAAAACCTGCCGGTGCTGCTGGCGCTGATCGGTATCTGGTACAACAACTTCTTCGGCGCTGAAACCGAAGCGATTCTGCCATACGACCAGTACATGCACCGCTTTGCTGCTTACTTCCAGCAGGGCAACATGGAATCCAACGGTAAGTACGTTGACCGTAACGGCAACGCGGTGGATTACCAGACTGGCCCAATCATCTGGGGCGAGCCGGGCACCAACGGCCAGCATGCTTTCTACCAGCTGATCCACCAGGGCACCAAAATGGTACCGTGCGATTTCATCGCCCCGGCTATCACCCATAACCCGCTGTCCGACCACCATCCGAAGCTGCTGTCCAACTTCTTTGCGCAGACCGAAGCGCTGGCGTTCGGTAAATCCCGAGAAGTGGTTGAGCAGGAATACCGTGACCAGGGTAAAGATCCGGCAACCCTGGACCACGTTGTGCCGTTCAAAGTGTTCGAAGGCAACCGCCCAACCAACTCCATCCTGCTGCGCGAAATCACGCCGTTCAGCCTGGGCGCGCTGATTGCCCTGTACGAGCACAAGATCTTCACGCAGGGCGCCATCCTGAACATCTTCACCTTTGACCAGTGGGGCGTTGAGCTGGGCAAACAGCTGGCAAACCGTATTCTGCCAGAGCTGGGTGACGATAAAGCGATTGCCAGCCATGACAGCTCGACAAATGGTTTGATCAACCGTTATAAAGCCTGGCGCGCGTAATTAAAGCGTCATGAAAACGTGCCGGCTTAATGCCGGCATTTTTTTATCGGATAATTCCTGATGTCTGTTAGTTAACTCAAATTCTGAATCTGAGTTTAATCCGAAAAAGACGCTTAACCCGTTAATTGCTGCGGTTTATTTTAAGAAAATACGTAGTAGTCTATAAATATTTATATATTATAACTTATTGATTTTTATCTATTATATATTTATGTTATTTGCCTTTCTTTTCCATTTTAACCATTAGTCCGAAAACCCTCTCCCTATTTCCCCTTACGGCAAACCCACGGCAGTAGTTGTGTATACTCGATTCCGCCTGAAATTCTTTTCGGGCAAATCTCCATTCATTCATTGAAGGGAAATTGTTATGAAGAAAGTACTGTATGGCATTTTTGCCATATCTGCGCTTGCGGCGACATCTGTCTATGCAGCTCCGGTTCAGGTCGGGGAAGCGGCAGGTTCGGCTGCGACGTCTGCGTCTGCGGGAAGTTCTACCGCAGCCAGCGCCAGCACCGTAAGTTCAGCCGTGGGTGTCGCGCTGGCGGCAACCGGTGGCGGTGATGGCTCCAATACCGGAACCACGACCACCACGACAACCAGCACCCAGTAGTAGCGGGTGTTTTAATCATAACCACACTTCGGTGTGGTTATTTCGCCCCTTCGGAGAAGAGTCGTGAAGCGACCTGCAATCATTCTGATTTGCCTGCTGCTGCAGGCGTGCTCGGCCACCACCAAAGGGCTGGGAAACTCACTGTGGGAAAGCATGTTCGGCACACCGGGCGTGCATTTGACCGATGACGAACTTCAAAACATGCCCTATGCCAGTCAGTACATGCAGCTTAATGATGGCCCGCAGCTGTTTGTGGTGCTCGCTTTCGATGAAAACGGGCAGCAGAAATGGGTGACGCAGGATCAGGCCACCATCGTGACGCAGCATGGTCGTATCGTGAAAACCCTGTTGGGCGGCGACAACCTGCTGGAGGTGAATAACATCGCTGCCGATCCGCTGATCAAGCCGAACCAGATCGCCGACGGCGCAAGCTGGACGCGCACGATGGGCTGGACCGAACATAAGCAGGTGCGTTACGCCACGGCACGCTCGACCTTCCGCTGGGACGGCACGGACAGCGTGAAAGTCGGCAGCGACGAAACGCAGGTTCGCGTGCTGGATGAAGAAGTCACCACCGACCAGGCCACCTGGCACAACCGCTTCTGGATCGACGAGGAAGGGCAGATCCGCCAGTCCCTGCAGTATCTCGGTGCCGGATTCTTCCCGGTGAAAACCACCCTGATCAAGGCGGCGAAATCATGAAAACGCTCATCCACGTTGCGCTTCTCGCCAGCCTTGCCGCGCCGCTGGCATGGTCCGCAGGGACGGTGAAGGTCTACACGCCGGACAGTGAAAAACCCAAAACCTTAACCCACGCTGAGCATCTGCTCGATCTCGTCGGACAGCCAAGGCTCGCCAACAGCTGGTGGTCGGGGGCAGTGATCGCTGAACGGCAGAAGACCGCTGAAGCGGAACAACAGCACAAGGCGCTTCTTGCCAGGCTGACGGGATTAGCGGAGCAGGAAGATGGCGACGACGCGGCGGCGATTAACAGCGTTCGCCAGCAGCTGCAGGCGCTGAAAGTGACTGGCCGTCAGAACGTGAACCTGGATCCCGACGAAGTGCGCGTCACGGAAAAGGGCAACCCCACGCTTGAAGGGGAGTATACGCTCTGGCTGCCGGAGAAGCCGACGACGGTGACCGTAATGGGGCTTATCAGCAGCCCGGGTAAAAAGCCCTTCACGCCCGGTCGTGACGTGGCGAGCTACCTCGACGAGCAGAGCCTGCTGAGCGGTGCCGATAACAGCTACGCCTGGGTGGTTTACCCTGACGGGCACACACAAAAAGCCCCCGTCGCTTACTGGAATAAACGGCATATCGAACCTATGCCGGGCAGCATCATTTTTGTCGGTTTTGCCGACCATTTCTGGACGAAGGCGTATGACGGGCTTAACGCCGATATCCTTCACTCCCTGATTCAGCGGATACCGGAATAATGAAAAGAACCTATCTCTACAGCATGCTGGCGCTCTGCGTGAGTGCCGCCTGCCATGCAGAAACGTATCCGGCACCCATTGGCCCGTCTCAGTCAGACTTCGGCGGCGTCGGTTTACTGCAAACGCCCACCGCGCGTATGGCGCGCGAAGGGGAAATTAGCCTTAACTACCGTGATAACGACCAGTATCGCTACTACTCCGCCTCGGTGCAGCTGTTCCCGTGGCTTGAAACCACGCTGCGCTATACCGACGTGCGTACTAAACAATACAGCAGCGTAGAGGCGTTCTCCGGCGATCAGACCTACAAAGATAAAGCCTTCGACGTCAAGCTGCGCCTGTGGGAAGAGAGCTACTGGATGCCGCAGGTGTCCGTGGGCGCCAAAGATATCGGTGGTACCGGTCTGTTTGATGCGGAATACATCGTGGCCAGTAAAGCCTGGGGGCCGTTCGACTTCTCGCTCGGCCTGGGATGGGGCTATCTCGGCACCAGCGGCAACGTGAAAAACCCGTTTTGCTCCTACAGCGATAAATACTGCTACCGCGATAACAGCTATAAGAAAGCGGGCTCCATCAACGGAGACCAGATGTTCCACGGTCCGGCGTCGCTGTTTGGCGGCGTGGAGTATCAAACGCCCTGGCAGCCATTACGCCTGAAGCTGGAATATGAGGGGAATGACTACTCGCAGGACTTCGCCGGAAAGATTGAGCAGAAGAGCAAGTTTAACGTCGGCGCCATTTATCGCGTCACCGACTGGGCCGACGTTAACCTCAGCTACGAGCGCGGCAATACGGTGATGTTTGGCTTCACGCTGCGCACCAACTTTAACGACATGCGGCCGCACTACAATGATAACGCGCGCCCTGCATACCAGCCGGAGCCGCAGGATGCGATTCTGCAGCACTCCGTGGTGGCAAACCAGCTGACGCTGCTGAAATACAATGCCGGCCTGGCGGATCCGAAAATTCAGGTGAAAGGCGATACGCTGTACGTGACCGGCGAGCAGGTGAAATACCGCGACTCGCGCGAAGGGATCGAACGCGCTAACCGGATCGTTATGAACGATCTGCCGGAGGGGATCCGCACGATCCGCGTGACGGAGAACCGTCTCAACCTGCCGCAGGTCACAACCGAAACGGATGTTGCCAGCCTCAAGCGCCATCTGGAAGGTGAGCCGCTCGGGCATGAAACCGAGCTGGTGCAAAAACGCGTAGAGCCTATCGTGCCGGAAACCACCGAGCAGGGCTGGTATATCGACAAATCGCGCTTCGATTTCCATATCGATCCGGTGCTGAACCAGTCCGTGGGCGGGCCTGAAAACTTCTACATGTATCAGCTGGGCGTCATGGCGACGGCGGATCTGTGGCTCACCGACCACCTGCTGACCACCGGCAGCCTGTTCGGCAACATCGCCAATAACTACGACAAGTTCAACTACACCAACCCGCCAAAAGACTCGGCGCTGCCGCGCGTGCGTACCCGCGTGCGTGAGTACGTACAAAACGATGCCTACGTGAATAACCTGCAGGCCAACTACTTCCAGTACTTCGGCAACGGCTTCTACGGCCAGGTGTACGGCGGGTATCTGGAAACCATGTACGGCGGCGCGGGGGCGGAAGTGCTTTATCGTCCTGTCGACAGCAACTGGGCGTTCGGGGTGGATGCCAACTACGTCAAACAGCGTGACTGGCGCAGCGCGCAGGACATGATGAAGTTCACCGACTACAGCGTCAAAACGGGCCATCTGACCGCCTACTGGACGCCGTCGTTCGCCCCTGACGTGCTGGTGAAAGCCAGCGTCGGCCAGTACCTGGCGGGCGATAAGGGCGGCACGCTCGATATCTCTAAACACTTCGACAGCGGCGTCGTGGTGGGTGGCTACGCCACTATCACCAACGTTTCGCCGGACGAGTACGGGGAAGGGGACTTCACCAAAGGGGTCTACGTGTCGATTCCGCTGGATCTGTTCTCGTCAGGCCCAACCCGCAGCCGTGCGGCAGTGGGCTGGACGCCGCTGACGCGTGACGGGGGTCAGCAGCTTGGACGTAAGTTCCAGCTGTATGACATGACGAGCGATAAGAACATTAACTTCCGCTGATGCTTCTTTGCCCGGTGGCGCTGCGCTTACCGGCCTACGTTAGTGTTTTTGTAGGCCGGGCAAACGCAGTGCCGCCCGGCAAGAATGCTCATGCGGACAAAACATAAACAAAAAATATAGATCCCCGTCACATTTTTGCGTTATACAGGAACCTCGCCCTGGAGAATGAGGTGCTGTATGACATCCCTGACTCGCCCGCGCGTTGAGTTTATCTCAACAGTCCTCCAGACCGTGCTGAACCTCGGTCTGTTGAGCCTTGGCCTGATACTGGTCGTCTTTTTGGGTAAAGAGACAGTGCATCTTGCGGATGTACTGTTCGCCCCTGAACAAACCAGCAAATATGCGCTGGTGGAAGGCCTGGTGGTCTACTTTCTCTACTTTGAATTTATCGCCCTGATTGTGAAGTACTTTCAGTCCGGCTTTCACTTCCCGCTGCGTTATTTTGTCTACATTGGGATCACTGCGATAGTGCGGCTGATCATCGTCGATCATAAATCCCCGCTCGACGTGCTGATCTACTCGGCGGCGATCCTGCTGCTGGTGATCACCCTCTGGCTGTGTAATTCGAAGCGGCTGAAACGCGAATAAAAAAATGGCGGCCCGGAGGCCGCCTAACAACAGTCACAAGTTGGGTCAATACAATACGTCTAAAGTTGAGGGTTGCAGTGGCATAACAAAATGAAACTTAACCTTTCACACCGCCCGCCGTCAGGCCGTTGACCAGCCAGCGCTGCGCCAGCAGGAACACCACGGTAATCGGGATGGCGGAAAGTACGGCCGCCGCGGCAAAGTCGCCCCACAGGTAGTTTTGCGGGTTGAGGTATTGCTGCATACCTACGGCCAGGGTGTAGCTGTTCACATCACGCAGTAACAGTGAGGCAACCGGTACTTCGGTGATCGCAGCGATAAACGACAGGATAAACACTACCGCCAGAATCGGCACCGACAGCGGCAGCAGCACCAGGCGGAACGCCTGCCAAGGGGTTGCGCCATCCAGCGCCGCTGCTTCTTCCAGCGAGCCGTCGATAGTTTCGAAATAGCCTTTGATGGTCCACACATGCAGTGCGATACCGCCAAGATAGGCGAAGATCACGCCGCCGTGGGTGTTCAGGCCGATAAACGGTACGTACTGGCCCAGACGGTCAAACAGGGCATACAACGCCACCAGCGACAGTACGGCCGGGAACATCTGGAAAATCAGCATCCCTTTCAGCAGCGTCGCTTTGCCCGGGAAACGCATGCGGGCGAAGGCATAAGCACAGGTGGTGGAAAGCGCCACGATACCAATGGCGGTAATGCCTGCGATTTTCACCGAGTTCCACAGCCACAGCAGGACCGGGAACGGCGGCGGCGTGACGCGGCCATCCGCGTGTTCCACGCTGAAGCCCAGCGCGAGCTTCCAGTGCTCCCAGGAGATTTCGTCCGGGATCAGGCTCCCCGTCGCGAAGTTACCCGAACGCAGGGAGATGGCGATAACCATCAGCAGCGGGAACATGATCGCCGCGATGAAAATCAGCAGGCCTAAGTGCGTCGCCAGGAGGCGCAACTTCTGAGATTTGGGTTGTACCATTGCCATGATTGATGCCCTCCTTAATCAAATTTCATACGTGTGGCTTTTAGGTTCACAATCGCCAGAGCGCCTACCAGCAGGAAGATCAGGGTGGCAATCGCTGCCGCCAGACCGAAGTCCTGGCCGCCGCCGCCTTCGAAGGCGATACGGTAGGTGTAGCTCACGAGCAGGTCGGTATAGCCTGCTGGCGTCGTGGTGCCAAGGCGGTCCGGGCCGCCGTTGGTCAACAGCTGAATCAGCACGAAGTTGTTAAAGTTAAAGGCGAAGCTGGCAATCATCAGCGGCGTCAGCGGCTTAATGAGCAGCGGCAGCGTAATTTTAAAGAAGTTCTGGAACGGGCCCGCGCCGTCCATCGCCGAGGCTTCGTACAGATCGTCCGGGATAGCCTTCAGCAGGCCCATGCACAGGATCATCATGTACGGATAACCGAGCCAGGTGTTCACGATGATAATCATCGAGCGAGCGGTGGTCGGGTCGCTGAACCAGGCCGGTTTGATGCCGAACAGGGCGCTCAGCATCATGTTGATTTCACCGAAGCTCTGGTTAAACAGCCCTTTGAAAATCAGAATCGAGATAAACGACGGTACGGCATACGGCAGGATCAGCAGCACGCGGTAAATCGCTTTGCCTTTCAGGGATTCCCACTGGACCAGACAGGCCAGAACCATGCCCACGGCCACGGTCAGGATCACCGTCAGCACCGAGAAGACCACCGTCCAGACGAAGATGGCGAAGAACGGTTTCTGAATGCCTTCATCGGTAAACACGCGGGTAAAGTTGTCCCAGCCGATGGTGACGGTATAGCCCGGGCTGAGCTTGTCATCACCCCATTTGCCGTCGGCAGTAATGGACTGATAGAAACCAATGTCGTTATTCGGACGATATTTCACGCCGCTCTGGTTGTTGGTCAGCGTGCCGTCGTCCGCCAGGGTATACAGCGGCTGCGTGCCGGAGAACTGGCGCAGCGAGCTCATGGTCACCTTGCTTTCGTCTGGCAGCACGGCGGTGAGCTGTGTCAGCGCCTGACGATTCTGGGTAATAACGCGCAGGTTGGCACGTTCACCTTCCGGCAGGGCCTGTGCCTCTTTTAAGGCCAGCTTCTGCTCGCCGCCAAATTTGAACGCGTCGGAGACATAGTATTTGCTGCTTGCTTCGTCAGTAAGCGCTAACTTCCACTCGTTACCGGCAGGATACAGGCCGAAGTTAAAGGTCTTGCCTGCCTGATATGAGCGATCCAGCAGGACCTGCTGCGCACGTTCCTGCGCAAGCTGGTTGGTGCTGCTGTAGTTGGTAAACGCAATGGCGATGGTACAAATCAGCGGGAACAGGACAAACAGCCCCATCCCGGCCACGCCCGGGTAAACATAGCGCCAGGCATAGGCTTTACGATTAGCGAAAATATACAGGCCAGCAGAGCTTAAAATCAGCGTCATGATGGCAAACAGATATTCCCCTTGTACGTACATTAAAACAACAAGGTAACCCACCAGCAGACACAGCAGACCTATCGCTGACCACTTCAGCGCGTCGCTTTGCCACCAGCGTTTCTTTTTAATGACATCCATGGGGTTTTTCCTCTACAACGTTTGATCTTTTCTCCCTCTCCTGGGGGAGAGGGCCGGGGTGAGGGCGTGCGGATAGCGCCAACCCTCACCCTAACCCTCTCCTAAAGGGAGAGGGGACTACGTCATTACTTAGTAATACGACCCTGAGCATCTTTCAGCGCGGCATCGACAGTCTGACGACCGCTTGCAGCGTTGATGACCGCGGTACGCGTGGCGTACCAGAACGCAGCCATCTGTGGGATGTTCGGCATGATTTCGCCTTTCTGGGCGTTATCCATGGTGGCCGCGATACGTGGATCTTTCGCCAGCTGATCCTGGAAGGATTTCAGCGCGACGGCGCCCAGCGGTTTGTCCTTGTTCACTTCATCCAGACCCTGATCGGTCAGCAGGTAGTTTTCCAGGAACTCTTTCGCCAGCTCTTTGTTCGGGCTGGCGGCGTTGATGCCCGCGCTCAGCACGCCAACGAACGGTTTAGACGGCTTGCCTTTGAAGGTTGGCAGCAGCGTCACGCCGTAATTGACTTTGCTCTTGTCGATGTTGGTCCAGGCCCACGGACCGTTGATGGTCATCGCGGTTTCGCCTTTGTTGAACGCCGCTTCCGCGATGGAGTAGTCGGTATCCGCGTTCATGTGTTTGTTCTTGATCAGATCCACCAGGAAGGTCAGGCCCGCTTTCGCGCCAGCGTTGTCCACGCCCACGTCTTTCACGTCATATTTGCCGTTTTCAAACTTGAACGCGTAACCGCCGTCGGCAGCGATCAGCGGCCAGGTGAAGTACGGCTCTTGCAGGTTGAACATCAGCGCGGATTTACCTTTCGCCTTCAGCTCTTTATCCAGTTTCGGGATCTCTTCCCAGGTTTTAGGTGGGTTTGGTACCAGGTCTTTGTTGTAAATCAGAGACAGGGCTTCAACCGCGATAGGGTAAGCGATCAGCTTTCCGTTATAGCGAACGGCATCCCAGGTGAACGGGAACAGTTTGTCCTGGAAGGCTTTATCTGGCGTCACTTCAGCCAGCAGACCAGACTGCGCGTAACCCCCGAAACGGTCATGCGCCCAGAAAATAATGTCCGGGCCGTCGCCGGTTGCTGCAACCTGCGGGAACTTCTCTTCCAGCTTGTCCGGGTGTTCTACGGTAACTTTGATGCCGGTATCTTTTTCGAATTTTTTGCCCACTTCGGCCAGGCCGTTATAGCCCTTGTCGCCGTTAATCCAGATAACCAGTTTGCCTTCTTCAATTTTGGCGAGCGCCGGTGCGGAAATCATCATTGCTGCGAGGGCGGACAATGCGAAAACGCGTGCGCCAGTCTTGATATTCATAGCTGCCATCCTTTTTGGTGATGTCTCATGGTATGACTTCAGTGGTTCAACGTGTCTCAGTCTCCTTATTTGACATCCTCTTTCCATCCTCCCAACCCCTACGCCCCACCCCCCGTTTGTGTGATCTCCGTTGCATAAATTTAAGTTATGAGTGCTGGCGCACATAAAAACCCACCGAATTTTGCAGGCGGCTTCACGAATTTTGCCTCAGCCCGCCCATGGCGGTCGCAGAGCCTGCTCCCTCATCCTCCCGCCTCCTCCCCCATAAAAAAGGCGGGGGGTGGAGGATTCGGGAAAGTAATGGATACCCCATAGTGAACTTATCTTGAATGTTTCTGTCGGTGACAGGTTGTAACGAAGGGAGAAGGGCATGGCGAGCGTACAGCTGCGTAATGTAACGAAAGCCTGGGGTGACGTTGTGGTGTCGAAAGACATCAATCTGGACATCAACGAAGGCGAATTCGTGGTGTTTGTTGGCCCATCAGGCTGTGGTAAATCTACTCTGCTGCGTATGATTGCCGGTCTTGAAACGATTACCAGCGGCGACCTGCTGATTGGTGATACCCGAATGAACGACATCCCGCCTGCCGAACGTGGCGTCGGTATGGTGTTCCAGTCTTATGCACTCTATCCACACCTTTCCGTTGCCGAAAATATGTCCTTTGGCCTGAAGCTGGCCGGCGCGAAGAAAGAGGTCATTAACCAGCGCGTGACGCAGGTGGCGGAAGTGTTACAGCTGGCCCACCTGCTGGAGCGTAAACCAAAAGCGCTTTCCGGTGGTCAGCGTCAGCGTGTGGCGATTGGCCGTACGCTGGTGGCCGAACCGCGCGTGTTCCTGCTCGATGAACCTCTTTCTAACCTGGATGCCGCCCTGCGCGTCCAGATGCGTATTGAAATCTCCCGTCTGCACAAGCGTCTTGGCCGCACGATGATTTACGTCACCCACGATCAGGTGGAAGCGATGACCCTCGCCGACAAAATCGTGGTGCTGGATGCCGGCCGCGTGGCGCAGGTGGGTAAACCGCTGGAGCTGTACCACTACCCGGCAGACCGCTTTGTTGCGGGCTTCATTGGCTCGCCAAAGATGAACTTCCTGCCCGTCAAAGTGACCGCGACAGCCATTGAACAGGTACAGGTGGAGCTGCCAAACCGCCAGCAGGTCTGGCTGCCGGTCGACAGCGCCAACGTACAGGTCGGGGCAAACATGTCCCTCGGTATTCGTCCTGAGCACCTGCTGCCGAGCCACATCGCTGATGTGACCCTGGAAGGTGACGTTCAGGTCGTCGAACAGCTTGGTCACGAAACACAGATTCATATCCAGATCCCCGCCATCCGTCAGAACCTGGTCTACCGCCAGAACGACGTGGTGTTGGTAGAAGAGGGTGCCACATTCGCTATCGGCTTGCCGCCAGAGCGTTGCCATCTGTTCCGTGAGGATGGCACTGCATGTCGTCGGTTGCACAAAGAGCCAGGCGTTTAAGCAATCCCAAAAGAAGACACGAAACCGACAGGTGAAGTGTTCAAAGAAAAGCAATGATCTCAGGAGATAGAATGATGATTACTCTGCGCAAACTTCCTCTGGCAGTTGCCGTCGCAGCGGGCGTAATGTCTGCTCAGGCAATGGCCGTGGATTTCCATGGTTATGCTCGTTCCGGTATCGGCTGGACGGGTAGTGGCGGCGAACAACAGTGCTTCCAGGCAACCGGTGCTCAAAGTAAATACCGTCTGGGTAACGAATGTGAAACCTATGCGGAACTGAAACTGGGCCAGGAAGTGTGGAAAGAAGGCGATAAGAGCTTCTACTTCGACACCAACGTTGCGTATTCCGTGGCGCAACAGAACGACTGGGAGGCCACTGACCCGGCGTTCCGTGAAGCCAACGTGCAGGGTAAAAACCTGATTGAGTGGCTGCCAGGTTCGACTATCTGGGCCGGTAAGCGCTTCTATCAGCGTCATGACGTCCACATGATCGACTTCTACTACTGGGATATTTCAGGTCCTGGTGCAGGTCTGGAAAACATCGACGTAGGTTTTGGTAAGCTCTCTCTGGCTGCAACCCGTTCTTCTGAAGCCGGCGGTTCTTCATCCTTCGCCAGCAACAGCGTTTATGACTACACCACTCGCACGGCGAACGATGTCTTTGACGTGCGTTTAGCCCAGATGGAAATTAACCCGGGCGGTACCCTGGAGCTGGGGGCTGATTACGGCCGTGCAAACCCACGTGATGATTATCACCTGATCGACGGCGCATCTAAAGACGGCTGGATGTTCACTGCTGAACACACGCAGAGCATGCTGAAAGGCTACAACAAATTCGTTCTGCAATATGCAACTGACTCTATGACCTCTCAGGGTAAAGGTCTGTCGCAAGGTTCGAACATTGGCACCACTGACGATATCAACTACGGCATCAACAACAACGGGCACCTGTGGCGCGTACTTGACCACGGTGCTATCTCGCTGGGCGATAGCTGGGATCTGATGTACGTCGGTATGTACCAGGATATCAACTGGGATAACAACAACGGTACGAAATGGTGGACCGTAGGCGTTCGTCCTATGTACAAATGGACGCCTATCATGAGCACTCTGCTTGAAGTGGGCTACGACAACGTCAAATCTCAGGAAACTGGCGAAACCAACAACCAGTATAAAATCACCCTGGCACAACAGTGGCAGGCTGGCGACAGCATCTGGTCACGTCCAGCAATCCGCGTCTTCGCCACCTATGCCAAGTGGGATGAGAAATGGGGTTATGCGCCTTCAGGTAAAAACTCCGTTGCGGGTTACACCCCAGGCATGGCCTATAGCGATACCACTGCGAAAAGCTTCAGCCGCGGCGACAACGATGAGTGGTCCTTCGGCGCCCAGATGGAAATCTGGTGGTAATCCCGTCTTAACCTGACGTAATGACCAAACTGAGGGGCGCAAGCCCCTCAATCCTTGGGACGGCGCGCTATTGCCTGGCTACCGCTGACCTGTGCATTTTGAGGTGATAACAATGAAAATGAACAAAACTCTCCTTGCCCTTTGTTTAACCGCAGGGCTGCTGGCAAGCGCGCCTGCTGTAACGCTCGCTAACGTCAATTTCGTTCCGCAAAACACAACATCCGCGCCAGCCATTCCGACAGCTGCATTGCAACAGCTTGTCTGGACCCCTGTCGATCAGTCTAAAACCCAGACCACCCAGCTCTCAACGGCTGGTCAGTCACTTAATGTTCCGGGTATTACCGGCCCTGTCGCTGCGTATAGCGTACCCGCCAATATTGGTGAACTGGCCATTACCTTGACCAGTGAAGTTAATAAGCAGACGAGTGTATTTGCACCAAACGTGTTAATTCTCGATCAGAACATGACGCCATCTGCCTTTTTCCCAGGTGAATACTTTACGTATCAGGAACCCGGCGTGATGAGCGCCGACCGTCTGGAAGGCGTCATGCGCCTTACGCCAGCGCTGGGCCAGCAAAAACTCTACGTTCTGGTCTTTACCACTGAGCAAGATCTTCAGAAGACTACCACGTTGCTCGATCCGGCTAAAGCCTACGCAAAAGGTACCGGTAACGCGATTCCTGATATTCCAGACCCGATTGCTCGTCACGTCACCGACGGAATGTTAAAGCTGAAGGTGAAAACGAACAGCGGTTCAAGCGTGCTGGTCGGCCCGCTGTTTGGCTCTTCCGGTTCCGGCCCTGTCACTGTAGGTAACACAGCTGCTCCTGCCTATACCGCGCCAGCTGCCACGGCAGCCGCACCGGTAGCGACCGCAGCGCCTGCCCCGGCGAAGAAAGCCGAGCCGGTACTGAACGACACCGAAGAGTACTTCAACAACGCCATTAAGCAGGCGGTGAAGCGCGGCGATGTCGATAAAGCGCTGAAACTGCTTGATGAAGCCGAACGTTTAGGTTCAACCACTGCCCGTTCCACCTTTATCAGCAGTGTAAAAGGCAAGGGGTAACCGTTTCCCCACAGTGCTGATTTGTTAGTAGTTTGGTGCGCCTGAGTGGGCGCACTTTTTTTCGTAGCCGCCAGGCTGTTGCGCCCATGTTGCGATCGTGATCGTTAAATAACGTTTGGCCCCCCTCAATCCGTGTTTCTGCGATACAATGCCATTACGTTATGTATCGGAGAGTCTGGCATGTCACACCCTGCGCTAACGCAACTGCGTGCGCTGCGCTATTTCGACCAAATACCTGCGCTTGATCCGCAGCAACTGGACTGGTTGTTGCTGGAAGATTCCATGACGAAACGTTTTGAGCAACAGGGTAAAACGGTCACGGTGACCCTGATTCAGGAAGGGTTTGTCTCTGGCGATGAGATCGCCAGCGAGCTGCCGCTGCTGCCGCAAGAGCCACGCTACTGGCTGCGCGAAATTTTACTCTGTGCTGATGGTGAGCCGTGGCTTGCCGGGCGGACGGTGGTCCCCGAGTCCACCCTTTCCGGGCCAGAGCTCGCGCTGCAACGTCTGGGGAAAACGCCTCTGGGGCGTTACCTTTTTACCTCGTCTGAGCTTACCCGGGATTTTATTGAGATTGGTCGTGATGCCGAACTCTGGGGGCGTCGTTCCCGCCTTCGCCTGAGCGGTAAACCGTTAATTCTGACGGAGCTTTTTTTACCGGCATCACCGTTGTACTAAGAGGAAGAAAAAATGGAGTGGAGCCTGACGCAGAATAAGCTGTTGGCGTATCACCGCTTAATGCGTACCGATAAACCCATTGGCGCGTTACTGCTGCTGTGGCCGACCCTGTGGGCGCTGTGGCTCGCCACGCCGGGCGTGCCGCCGCTGTGGATCCTGGCTGTGTTCGTTGCCGGCGTCTGGCTGATGCGTGCGGCTGGCTGCGTGGTGAATGACTATGCCGATCGTAAATTCGACGGTCATGTTAAGCGTACTGCCGGTCGTCCGTTACCCAGCGGGCAGGTCACCGGGAAAGAAGCCCGCGTGCTGTTCATTGTGCTGGTGCTGCTCTCTTTCATGCTGGTGCTGACCCTCAACACCATGACCATTCTGCTTTCCGTTGCGGCGCTGGCGTTGGCCTGGGTGTATCCGTTTATGAAGCGCTATACCCACCTGCCTCAGGTGGTGCTGGGCGCGGCGTTTGGCTGGTCGATTCCGATGGCGTTTGCGGCGGTTAGTGAGTCCTTACCGCTCAGCTGCTGGCTGATGTTCCTGGCGAATATTCTCTGGGCCGTGGCGTATGACACGCAATACGCGATGGTAGACCGCGACGATGACCTGAAAATTGGCATCAAATCCACCGCCATCCTCTTTGGTCGTCAGGACAAGCTGATTATCGGCATCCTGCAGGTCGCGGTACTGGCGCTGATGGTTGCGATCGGCCGCCTGAACGGGCTGAACTGGGAGTTTTACTGGTCCGTGCTGGTGGCGGGACTGCTGTTTGCGTACCAGCAAAAGCTGATTGCGAAGCGTGAACGTGACGCCTGTTTTAAAGCGTTTATGAACAACAACTACGTCGGTCTGGTGCTGTTTTTAGGCCTGGCGATGAGCTATGTCTTATAAAAAAGTCGGGTGGCGGCTTCGCCTTACCCGACCTACGAGTTAGCAGGACATCTAGGCCCGGTAAGCGTTAGCGCCACCGGGCTTTTTTTATCGCCGACGCAGCAGCCGGAGCGCGTTCGCCGTCACCAGCACCGTTGCCCCGGTATCCGCCAGCACCGCCAGCCACAGTCCGGTCATGCCGAGCAGGGTCGTCACGAGGAAAATCCCTTTCAGACCGAGCGCAATGCCGATGTTCTGACGGATGTTGGCCCGCGTCGCCCGCGCCAGGCTAATCATCTGCGCCAGCCCGGTCAGGCGGTTGTGCGTCAATGCCGCGTCGGCCGTTTCCAGTGCCACGTCGGTCCCGCTGCCCATCGCAATACCAATGGTGGACGCTTTCATCGCCGGGGCGTCGTTAATCCCGTCACCGACCATTGCCAGCGGCCCGCGAGCGTTCAGTTCCGTCACGGCGCTGACCTTATCCGCAGGCAACAATCCGGCTTTAAACTCCAGCCCCAGCTCACCGGCAATCGCTGCCGCCGCGCGAGGGTTATCACCGGTGAGTATAATGCCCTGCACGCCCAGCTTGTGCAGCGCCGCTACGGCTTCTTTGGCGTCATCGCGCAGGGTATCGCGCAGCGCCAGCATTCCCTTCGCGACACCGTCCTGCAGGACGGTCACGACGGTTTGTCCGGTCTGTTCTAACGCCTCAACCTCTGGACTGGAAGACTTGCCTGCCGCGACAATCAGCACATTTTTACCGTCAACGGTGGCCTCAATCCCTGACCCGACCAGCGCCCGCTGGGCGGTTGCCGGAGGGATGTTCAGCCCGCGCGACTGCGCTTCTCGCACAATCGCCTGCGCCAGCGGGTGAGTGGACCCCTGTTCAACGGCGGCGGCCAGTGTAAGCAGCTCATCTTCACTGGTTTCCTGAGGATACACGCCGGTCACCTGCGGCTTGCCCACGGTCAGCGTACCGGTTTTATCGAAGGCGATATGCTGAACCTGGCTCAGCTGCTCCAGCGCCGCGCCGCCCTTAATCAGCGCGCCGCGCCGCGCCGCCGCCGCCAGACCTGAGGTAATCGCCGCCGGGGTGGAAATCACCAGCGCGCACGGGCAGCCAATCAGCAGCAGCGTCAGCCCTTTATAAATCCAGCCCTCCCACGGGGCGCCAAAGAACAGCGGCGGGACGACGGTGACCAGCAGGGCAACCAGCATGATGGCAGGGGTATAAATCCGACTGAAGCGATCGATAAAGCGTTCGACCGGCGCGCGGCGCTCCTCCGCCTCTTCAATCAGCTTCAGGATACGGTCGATGGCGCTGTCGCCCGGCTCGGAAAGCACGGTGAGCTGCACCAGACGGTCGACGCTGGTGGCGCCAGCAGGTACTTTTTCACCCTCGGCGCGCTCTACCGGAATGGATTCCCCGGTCAGGGCGCTTTCATCAAAGCTCGCGGTGGCGCCAAGCAGCGCGCCGTCTGCGGGCAGACGCCCCCCTGCGGCCACTTCAATCACGTCGCCCGGGCGCAGCGTGTTGATGGCGATCGTTTCACGCGTGCCGTTTATGACGCGAGTGGCGGTTTCCGGCTTCAGCGCCATCAGCGCGCTGACCCCTTTACGCGCCCGGCTCGCCGCCCAGCCCTCAAGGCGTTCGCCGATTAAGAACAGCAGCAGCACCATCGCCGCTTCTGCCGTCGCGCCAATGAACAGCGCGCCGATTGCCGCCACGCTCATCAGCGTTTCGATGGCAAACCAGCTGCCGCTTTTCATCAGGCGCAGCGCCTGACGGGCAATCGGGAACAGGCCGACCAGCGTGGTGGCGATAAACGCCAGATTGCCGAACGGATGGTTAATCTGCTCCAGACCCCAGCTCAGGGCCATCATGATGATGAGGGTAATGAGCGGCAGGTTTTCTTTCAGGGAGGAGGCTTTTTCAACGGGCGCCGTTTCGCTGCGCAGGGTATAGCCCGCCTGGCTGACGGCGGCTTCGACCTGCTTGCTGACGTCGCTATCGGCGCTGACCAGCAGCTTTTCGGTGGCGAACAGCACCTGAACGTGACTCACGCCCGGCACTTGTTTGACGGCGTTTTCCACCTTGCGGGCGCAGGCCGCGCAGTCCATGCCGTTGACGACCCAGCTGTAGCGGTTGCCGCTTTCAGGAAGAGGTTGAGCTTGCGTTTCGCACGCGCCTTCGCAGCAGCAGTCGTCTTTCGACGGCACCGGGCTGAGCTTAAGTGCCGAGAATTGAGGAACTTTTTTAGGTATTTCTGGAGTCGACATGGCAGTCTCCGGCAATGATAATTTTCTCATTAACCGCAGCATACACTCTGGAGTCGACTCCAGAGTCAAGCGCTATTTAGATATACAGCGAACGCACAATCAGGAAATGCCCGGCAAAGTAACACGCGGAGGCTATCGCGTTATCCGCCCGGAAGCGGCGGCGATAGTGGCTGCCCAGCCAGACGACATTCCCGATCAGCAGCAGCGCGGCGCCGAAGAACGCGGACATCGCCGGAGCGGTCGGACGGAAGAACCACAGTTCACCTGCCAGCCACACCATCACCAGCGTCATGGCGATAAACGTACAGACCGGCAAACGCATCTCTTCCAGTCGTGACCAGATCACCGCAATCAGCAGGGCGCCAATCACCAGCAGCACCAGCGGCAGCGGCCAGAAGAAGGAGAGCGTCATCTGGCTGGCAAAGTAGATGGTATACAGCAGATGGGAGAGGAAGAACGCCCCAACGGCGTACAGCAGGCGCTGGCGCGGCAGCAGGGTTAAGGCATCGCCAATCAGGGATGCACACAGCCCGGCGAGCACCAGATAGCTGACGGCGTTAAACATCGGCGCTTGCCAGGCCAGCAGCAGCAGGAGCAACAGCGTGACCGGTTTAAACAACCAGCGCTGCCAGGTGGGACCGCGATACGACGCATCGACATAAAGCCATGCGGAAAAACAGACAGCGATAAATGACCAAAGCATATTAACTCCCTGTATCTGTTAAGTCTGAATAATCAGTTTCTGATCCAGTGTAGTGACGCGGGCGGGCGTTTGGCAATGGCGGGGGAGGCAAGGTATCCTGAATTCCGCAAAATCTGATGGGATTGTCGAATGAGCAAGATGCCGCTTTTTTTCATTATCGTGGTGGCGATTATCGTCATTGCCGCCTCGTTCCGTTTCGTGCAGCAGCGCCGCGAGAAGGCGGATAACGATGCCGCACCGCTGATGCAAAAGCGCGTGGTGGTGACCAATAAACGCGAGAAACCGCTCAACGACCGCCGCTCGCGCCAGCAGCAGGTGACGCCTGCGGGCACAGCAATGCGCTATGAAGCGAGCTTTAGACCGGAAACGGGCGGCCTGGAGATGACCTTCCGCCTGGAGGCGCAGCAGTACCATCAGCTGACGGTGGGTGAGAAAGGAACGCTGAACTACAAAGGGACGCGGTTTGAAGGGTTTGAACCGGAGCGGTAATTTTCCCCTCACCCCGGCCCTCTCCTACAGGGAGAGGGTTAGGGTGAGGGCATCAGGCCGCGCCTTACTTCTTCACCTGCGCCTTAAACTTCTTCATCCACACCAGCAGTTCAAACACGCCGAAAATAAACACGCGCAGCTGCTGCCAGCCCGTCATCTGCGGGCCGTCTTTCGGCAGACCGTTTTTCAGCATCACCATCTGCAGGGCGTGCATGAACGACGTGAAAATCAGCGCGACGTTAACGAAAATATTCATCGGGCGCGGGAAGGGGTGTACCAGGTTGAGAATTAAAAACGCCCAGACGCCCAGCATCAGCAAACGTCCCAGGTTAATCAGTACCGGCATCGGAGCCTCCTTGTGCCTGACGGTGATAAAGACGATAAGCGACCTGGCCGGCGACCTTTTCGCGGTGCAGATCCCAGTACGCGGGAACCGGCGGTAAACCGTTTTCCACTTCGCTTTCAACGTAAATTAGCGCGTCATCCGCCAGCCAGCCGTTTTGCTCAAGCAGGGATAACGTCTCTTCCAGCAGCCCCTTGCGGAACGGCGGATCGACAAACACCACGTTATGCGGCGTGCCTTTCTGCGCAAGAAAACTCAGCGTGTTGGTGTTCACGACTTTAGCGTTGCTCGCTTTCAGCGTCGCCAGATTTTGCTGCAGCGTCTGCGCAACGCCGCGCTCCATCTCCAGCAGCGTGGCGCTGGCGGCATAGCGCGACAGCGCTTCAAGCCCGAGCGCGCCGCTTCCGGCGAAGCAGTCCAGGCAGTGGGCGTCTACCATTGACGGGGCCAGCCAGTTAAACAGCGTCTCGCGCACGCGGTCGGTGGTAGGGCGTAAACCGGGGCTGTCCGGCACCGGTAATTTCCGGCCTCGCCACTGACCGCCGATAATACGAATTTGACCGGCCGGGGCGCGGTTGGGTTTCTTCATCTCAGGAAAGCTCTGTTAACAATTGGCCTGCGATTGCGGGCGGTGATGTCAATTAAGTAAAGTGTTAGACTATTTCATCATTTTTTTAGCTTCCATGTATATAGCGCCGCGAGGAGTGTAGTCGCAGATGGCAAAACAAAAAAAACGTGGCTTCTTTTCCTGGCTGGGCTTCGGTGAAAAAGAGCAAGAAACAGAACAGAAAACCGAAGAGCAACAAGCCGTTGAAGAGCAGTCACAGCCTGAAACGCCTGTAGAAACCGCCGCGGTTGTCGAAGCGGAAGAAACGGCGCACAGCAAAGAAGAGATTGAAACCTTTGCACAAGAGGTTGTTGAGGTCACGGAACAGGTTCAGGAGAGCGAGAAGCCAGAGCCGGTTGTCATTGAGGCCCTTGCCGAAGCGCCGCAGGCCGTTATCGAACACGAAGAGCTGCCGCTGCCGGAAGAGGTGAAAGCCGAAGAGGTTTCTGCCGAAGAGTGGCAGGCCGAAGCGGAAACCGTTGAAATTGTTGAGGCGGTGGAAGAAGAAGCGGCACTCGAGCCAGAGCTGACCGATGAAGAGTTGGAAGCCCAGGCGCTGGCGGCAGAAGCCGCGGAAGAAGCGGTCATCGTCGTGCCGGTAGAAGAGCAGGCCGAAGAAGAGAGCGTCCAGGAGCAGGAAAAACCGACCAAAGAAGGTTTCTTCGCGCGCCTGAAGCGCAGCCTGCTCAAAACCAAAGAAAACTTAGGTTCCGGATTTATCAGTCTGTTCCGCGGCAAGAAGATCGACGACGATCTCTTTGAAGAGCTGGAAGAACAGCTGCTGATTGCGGACGTCGGCGTGGAAACCACCCGTAAGATCATCGCCAATCTGACCGAAGGGGCGAGCCGCAAACAGCTGCGCGACGCCGAAGCGCTGTACGGCCTGCTGAAAGACGAGATGGGTGAAATTCTCGCAAAAGTTGACGAACCGCTTAATATTGAAGGCAAAACGCCATTTGTTATTCTGATGGTTGGCGTGAACGGCGTGGGTAAAACTACCACCATCGGCAAGCTGGCGCGTCAGTTCGAGCAGCAGGGCAAATCGGTGATGCTGGCGGCGGGCGATACCTTCCGCGCGGCAGCGGTTGAGCAGCTGCAGGTTTGGGGCCAGCGTAACAACATTCCGGTGATTGCCCAGCATACCGGCGCGGACTCCGCGTCCGTGATCTTCGACGCCATCCAGGCGGCGAAGGCGCGCAACGTGGACGTGCTGATTGCCGATACCGCAGGGCGTTTGCAGAACAAATCGCACCTGATGGAAGAGTTGAAGAAAATCGTTCGCGTCATGAAGAAGCTGGACGAAGACGCGCCGCATGAAATTATGCTGACCATTGATGCCAGCACCGGACAGAACGCCATCAGTCAGGCGAAGCTGTTCAATGAAGCGGTAGGACTGACGGGGATCGCGCTGACCAAGCTGGACGGCACCGCGAAAGGCGGGGTGATCTTCTCCGTGGCCGACCAGTTCGGTATTCCTATCCGTTACATCGGTGTGGGCGAGCGTATTGAGGATTTGCGTCCGTTTAAAGCGGACGACTTTATTGAGGCATTATTTGCCCGAGAGGACTAACAATGATTCGCTTTGAACACGTCAGCAAGGCCTATCTCGGTGGGAGACAAGCGCTGCAGGGGGTAACATTCCACCTGCAGCCGGGCGAGATGGCATTCCTGACCGGCCATTCCGGCGCGGGGAAAAGTACCCTGCTCAAGCTTATCTGTGGGATCGAGCGGCCAAGCGCCGGGAAAATCTTTTTCGGCGGCCATGAGATCAGCCGCCTGAAAAACCGCGAAGTGCCGTTCCTGCGTCGTCAGATCGGCATGATTTTCCAGGATCACCACCTGCTGATGGATCGCACCGTTTTCGATAACGTGGCCATTCCGCTGATTATTGCCGGCGCCAGCTATGACGATATCCGCCGTCGCGTCTCTGCGGCGCTGGATAAGGTCGGGCTGCTGGACAAAGCGAAGAACTTCCCGATCCAGCTCTCCGGCGGTGAACAGCAGCGCGTGGGCATCGCCCGCGCGGTGGTGAACAAGCCTGCCGTACTGCTGGCGGATGAACCAACCGGTAACCTGGACGATGCCCTGTCCGAAGGGATTTTGCGTCTGTTTGAGGAATTCAACCGCGTAGGAGTCACCGTATTGATGGCCACGCACGACATCGGGCTCATTTCCCGTCGTTCGTACCGCATGCTGACCCTGAGCGACGGGCATTTGCACGGAGGCCACGGTGAATAAGCGTGATGCAATAAACCAGATTCGGCAGTTCGGAAACCGGTTTGACCGTTTCCGTAAGCCGCAGGGCGGTGGTGACGGCAATCGTAATGCGCCGAAGCGCCAGAAGGCCGCGCCAAAACCGGCCTCCCGTAAAACCAACGTGTTTAACGAGCA
The DNA here is from genome assembly GCF_034106085.1 of Enterobacter sp. 302C9. Classification (NCBI taxonomy): domain Bacteria; kingdom Pseudomonadati; phylum Pseudomonadota; class Gammaproteobacteria; order Enterobacterales; family Enterobacteriaceae; genus Enterobacter; species Enterobacter sp. 302C9. The sequence continues at coordinate 99,429 of NZ_JAWNBW010000010.1, read as the reverse complement.
GGTGCGCTACGCCTTCCACGGCGCACTGCAGGACCTGAAAAGCAAGCCGCTGGCGACGTTCCTGACGGTGATGGTGATCGCCATCTCCCTGACGCTGCCAAGCGTCTGCTATATGGTCTATAAAAACGTCAACCAGGCGGCCTCACAGTATTATCCGTCTCCGCAGATCACGGTCTATATGGATAAAGCGCTCGACGATAACGCCGCGGCACAGGTGGTCGGGCAAATCCAGGCCGAGCAGGGCGTGGAGAAGGTCAACTATCTCTCCCGTGAAGACGCGCTGGGCGAGTTCCGTAACTGGTCTGGTTTTGGCGGCGCGCTGGATATGCTCGAAGAGAACCCGCTGCCCGCCGTGGCGGTGGTGATCCCGAAGCTGGATTTCCAGGGGACCGATTCGCTTAACACCCTGCGCGATCGCATCACGCGCATTAAGGGCATTGATGAAGTGCGCATGGACGACAGCTGGTTTGCGCGCCTTGCTGCCCTGACCGGGCTGGTAGGACGCGTCGCGGCGATGATTGGCGTGCTGATGGTGGCGGCGGTCTTCCTCGTCATCGGCAACAGCGTGCGCCTGAGCATCTTTGCCCGTCGCGATACTATTAACGTGCAGAAACTGATTGGTGCGACGGATGGTTTCATCCTCCGACCGTTCCTTTACGGTGGCGCATTGCTCGGTTTTTCCGGTGCATTTCTTTCACTGATATTGTCAGAAATTTTGGTGATGCGGCTCTCTTCTGCCGTGACTGAAGTGGCGCAGGTTTTCGGAACGAAGTTTGATATCAGTGGCTTAGGCTTCGATGAGTGTCTGTTGCTGCTGCTGGTTTGTTCGATGATTGGGTGGGTGGCAGCCTGGCTGGCAACCGTTCAACATTTACGTCACTTTACTCCCGACTAATAAAAGCGTGATATAATCTTTCCCTGCACCGAGATGCTCGCTCTGCAGGGAAAGCGTCCCTGTTGTCGCTTCCCCTGTTATCATCTCCATGTCACAATTTGTGCGTAATTTATTCACCGTTGCACCTGGAACTTGTGGATAAAATCACTGTCTGATAAAAGAGTGAATGCTAATCTCGTTGCTCAAACGCTTTGGCATGGTTGTTGCCTGACGGGGACGACCAGGACCAGAAGAAACATTGAGAGGAATGAATGACCAAAGAAATGCAAACTTTAGCTTTAGCCCCTGTTGGTAACCTGGAATCTTATATCCGGGCTGCGAACACCTGGCCGATGTTAACGGCCGAGGAAGAAAAGGAGCTTGCTGAAAAGCTGCATTACCAGGGCGATCTGGAAGCAGCGAAAAAGCTGATCCTGTCTCACCTGCGCTTTGTTGTTCACATTGCTCGTAACTATGCGGGCTATGGCCTGCCGCAGGCGGACTTGATTCAGGAAGGTAATATCGGCCTGATGAAGGCTGTGCGTCGCTTTAACCCGGAAGTGGGTGTGCGACTCGTCTCCTTCGCTGTGCACTGGATCAAAGCAGAAATTCATGAATACGTGCTGCGCAACTGGCGTATCGTGAAAGTCGCCACGACAAAAGCGCAACGCAAACTGTTCTTCAACCTGCGTAAAGCCAAGCAGCGTCTGGGCTGGTTCAACCAGGATGAAGTGGAAATGGTGGCGCGCGAGCTGGGCGTAACCAGCAAAGACGTGCGTGAGATGGAATCCCGTATGGCCGCGCAGGACATGACCTTTGATATGTCCTCCGACGACGACGCATCTGACAGCCAGCCAATGGCGCCGGTTCTGTATCTGCAGGATAAAACCTCTAACTTTGCTGACGGCATCGAAGAGGATAACTGGGAAGATCAGGCCGCGAACAAGCTGACCCATGCGATGGAAGGCCTCGATGAGCGTAGCCAGGATATTATCCGCGCCCGCTGGCTGGACGAAGACAACAAGTCCACGCTGCAGGAGCTGGCTGACCGCTACGGCGTTTCTGCGGAACGTGTCCGTCAGCTTGAAAAGAACGCCATGAAAAAACTTCGCGCCGCTATCGAAGCGTAATTTTCGCGAAGTACACCGAGAACCCCTGGATGAAAGTCTGGGGGTTTTGTTTTTTTAGCGCCCGCTCTGGCGAATTCCCTCCCCCTGGCAAACACTTACTGATGCGCTAAGCAGGCGACTTTCTCAGGGGGACAGGGTGAAAAATAACGAACTGAACGACCGGCGTTTACAGGCGACGCCGCGCGGCATCGGCGTGATGTGTAACTTCTATGCTGATAAAGCTGAAAACGCCACGGTGTGGGACGTGGAAGGTAACGAGTACATCGACTTCGCCGCCGGGATCGCGGTGCTGAATACCGGCCATCGCCATCCAAAAGTCATTTCCGCTATTGAAAAACAGCTCCACGCGTTTACCCATACGGCGTACCAGATTGTGCCGTACGAAGGCTATGTGGCGCTTGCCGAGCGCATCAACCAGCGCGTGCCCGTTGACGGTCCGGCCAAAACCGCGTTCTTCTCCACGGGGGCAGAGGCGGTCGAAAACGCGGTCAAAATTGCCCGGGCGTACACTAAACGTCCCGGCCTAATCACCTTCGGCGGCGCGTTCCACGGCCGCACCTTTATGACCATGGCGCTGACCGGCAAAGTTGCGCCGTACAAGCTCGGCTTTGGCCCGTTCCCCGGTTCGGTGTATCACGCGCAGTATCCGAATGAACTGCACGGCGTCAGCACGGCGGAAGCGTTGAAAAGCCTGGAACGCATCTTTAAAGCGGATATCGCACCCGACCAGGTCGCGGCCATTATTCTCGAACCGGTTCAGGGAGAGGGCGGTTTCAACATTGCGCCAGCTGATTTTATGCAGGCGCTGCGCGCCCTGTGCGACACCCACGGTATTTTGCTGATTGCCGACGAGGTGCAAAGCGGCTTTGCCCGTACCGGCAAGCTGTTCTCGATGGAACACCATTGCGTGAAGCCCGATCTGATCACCATGGCGAAAAGCCTGGCGGGCGGGATGCCGCTCTCAGCGGTTTCTGGCCGTGCGGAGGTCATGGACGCCCCTGCACCGGGCGGGCTGGGCGGTACCTACGCCGGGAACCCGCTGGCGATTGCGGCGGCGCATGCCGTGCTCGACGTGATTGATGAAGAGGATCTCTGCACGCGCTCGGCGCATCTTGGCCATCACCTGGTGGAAGTGCTGAACAAAGCGAAGGAACACTGCCCGTATATCGCTGACATTCGCGCGCAGGGATCGATGGTGGCGGTGGAGTTTAACGACCCGCAAACGGGCCAGCCTTCGCCGGAATTTACTCGACAGGTGCAGGAGCGCGCGTTGCAGGAAGGGCTTCTTCTTCTGAGCTGCGGCGTCTACGGCAACGTCATTCGTTTCCTGTATCCGCTGACTATCCCTGAAGCGCAGTTCCGTAAAGCGCTGGACATTATCTCCGCGTCGCTGACACGTTAAAGCCATATGCCCGGCGAAAATCCCTGCCGGGCTTATCATATATTCATTTCAAATTAGCTATTCCAAAATCATAAAAATCGGGTATGTTTTAGCAGAGTATGCTGAAAAAGCGCGGACAGCACACCTATAACTGATATAAAGCGCTGCACAACAACATCACAACAATCGTAATAACCATAATAATGGGGAATCTCAGGATGAACATGAAGGGTAAAGCGTTACTGGCAGGATGTATCGCGTTGGCATTCAGCACCATGGCACAGGCAGACATCAAGGTGGCTGTGGTTGGCGCAATGTCCGGTCCGGTAGCACAGTACGGCGACCAGGAATTTACCGGCGCTGAACAGGCGGTTGCAGACATTAATGCTAAGGGCGGTATCAAGGGCGAAAAACTGCAGATCGTAAAATATGATGATGCCTGTGACCCGAAACAAGCGGTCGCGGTCGCGAACAAAGTGGTGAACGACGGGATCAAATACGTTATCGGTCACCTGTGCTCTTCCTCGACTCAGCCTGCGTCTGACATCTACGAAGACGAAGGTATTCTGATGATCACCCCGGCAGCGACCGCACCGGAGCTGACCGCGCGTGGCTACAAGTTGACCCTGCGCACCACCGGTCTGGACTCTGACCAGGGCCCAACCGCGGCGAAATACATCGTTGAAAAAGTGAAGCCGAAGCGCATTGCCATCGTTCATGACAAGCAGCAGTACGGTGAAGGTCTGGCGCGTTCAGTGCAGGATAACCTCAAGAAAGCGAATGCCGACGTGGTGTTCTTCGACGGGATCACCGCCGGTGAGAAAGACTTCTCCACCCTGGTGGCGCGCCTGAAGAAAGAGAATATTGATTTCGTTTACTACGGTGGCTACCACCCGGAAATGGGCCAGATCCTGCGCCAGGCGCGCGCTGCGGGCCTGAAAACCCAGTTTATGGGCCCGGAAGGCGTGGCGAACGTTTCCCTGTCTAACATTGCGGGTGAATCAGCCGAAGGCCTGCTGGTAACCAAACCGAAGAACTACGATCAGGTCCCTGCGAACAAACCTATCGTAGATGCCATCAAGGCGAAGAAACAGGATCCAAGCGGCGCGTTCGTCTGGACCACCTACGCGGCGCTGCAGTCTCTGCAGGCGGGCCTGAACCAGTCAGCCGATCCGGCTGAGATTGCCACCTGGCTGAAAGCGAACACGGTCCAGACCGTCATGGGACCACTCTCCTGGGACGCGAAGGGCGACCTGAAGGGCTTCGAGTTCGGCGTGTTTGACTGGCATGCGAACGGCACGGCGACCGACGCCAAATAATTTTCCCGTCGCCTTTCGCGCCGCAGGTGCGTTGGCTGCGTTATTCAACCCCGGTCACTTACTTATGTAAGCTCCCGGGGATTTCATAACTTGCCGCCTTCCTGCAACACGAAATGCTTGGGAAAATGCGGCAGATAATGTAGGCCGGGTAAGGCGCAGCCGCCACCCGGCTTTCTTTTAGCGCTTCTCCCACCCGCTTTCCTGCGCCGTAAACCCTAACGCCTGCATAAACGCCGCCATCACGCCGCGGTCTTCCACGCCCACATCAGCCATCCACCATGAGGTCACGCTCGGGTTTTCGCGGATCACTTCTTCAATTAAATACTGTCCCACACCGCGACGACGGGTGACGTCACGCACGCGCAGCGAGTCCAGCGCCCCTTCCGTACCGCTCAGGGTTACGCGAACCGCTGCCAGCAGGCGTTCGTTAAAACGCGCGGCATAAATGCGGTGGGTCTCATCAACGTGCAGCGACGAAGGGGAATATTCCGGCCAGATCTTGCCCAGGTCGATATGATCCTGGTCGCTAAAGGTCACCAGACGCACGATAGTCAGTTTCATTAGCCACTTGTCCAAATCAGATTGAGTAGGGGCAGTGTACTCAATTTATTCACTCAGCGGCTTCCTCTTTTTATTCTCATTAACCAGGTGATTAGTTTTTTGGCAACGCGATGGGCAGTTTGAAAACACATGGATCGAAAAATAAGCAGAATTTTAACCTGAACGGTAGTGATTTATTCGGCGCTTTGTACCGTTATTTTATGCTGCAAACTGCACTTTTATTTGTTTATCTCTGCCTGATTTCAGAATATTATCTTTGCTTAATCGCCTGAAAAATAGAGATTTTAGTCTGGTTTTTGACAAAAAACTGCGCTAAACCATTAAAGGCACTGGTAAAAATAGCGTTGTTCATTAAAAGTACAGAATGCTTTTTAACCATAATAAAACAAAATATAAACACGACATCACGAATGGGGATTCAGAGATGAAAAGGAACGCGAAGACGTTAATCGCGGGGATGGTCGCACTGTCGATCTCGCATGCCGCTATGGCAGACGACATTAAAGTTGCGGTAGTGGGCGCGATGTCCGGCCCTGTTGCCCAGTGGGGTGACATGGAATTCAACGGCGCGCGCCAGGCCATCAAAGACATCAACGCTAAGGGCGGCATCAAAGGCGACAAGCTGGTGGGCGTGGAATATGACGACGCCTGCGATCCTAAACAGGCCGTCGCGGTCGCCAACAAAATCGTCAACGACGGTATTCAGTATGTGATCGGCCACCTGTGCTCATCCTCCACGCAGCCTGCGTCTGATATCTACGAAGACGAAGGCATTCTGATGATCACCCCAGGCGCAACGAACCCGGAACTGACCCAGCGCGGCTATCAGCACATCATGCGTACCGCCGGTCTGGACTCCTCGCAGGGCCCCACCGCCGCCAAATACATCCTCGAGACCGTTAAGCCACAGCGCATTGCCATTATTCATGACAAACAGCAGTACGGCGAAGGCCTGGCGCGCTCCGTGCAGGACGGCCTGAAAAAAGGCGGCGCGAACATCGTCTTCTTCGACGGCATTACCGCCGGTGAGAAAGACTTCTCCGCGCTGATTGCCCGTCTGCAAAAAGAGAATATCGATTTCGTTTACTACGGCGGCTATTACCCGGAGATGGGGCAGATGCTGCGTCAGGCGCGCGCCACCGGTCTGAAAACCCAGTTTATGGGGCCAGAGGGCGTGGGCAATGCCTCCCTGTCAAACATCGCGGGGGATTCTGCCGAAGGCATGCTGGTGACGATGCCAAAACGCTATGACCAGGATCCGGCCAACAAGGCTATCGTGGATGCGCTCAAGGCGCAGAAGAAAGATCCGAGTGGTCCGTACGTCTGGATCACCTACGCGGCCGTACAGTCTCTGGCCACCGCGCTGGATCGCTCCGGCAGCAAAGAACCGCTGGATCTGGTGAAAGATTTAAAAGCACACGGGGCGAACACCGTGATTGGGCCGCTGAACTGGGATGAGAAAGGCGATCTGAAGGGATTTGAGTTTGGTGTCTTTAAGTGGCACGCCGACGGTTCATCCTCGGCCGCCAAATAATTATCCCACCGCCCGGCATGACGGGCGGGTATAAAAAGGTTTGCATATGTCCGAGCAGTTTCTCTATTTCCTGCAGCAGATGTTTAACGGCGTTACGCTGGGAAGCACCTACGCGCTGATCGCCATCGGCTATACGATGGTTTACGGCATTATCGGCATGATCAACTTCGCCCATGGCGAGGTGTACATGATCGGTAGCTACGTCTCCTTTATGATTATCGCCGCCCTGATGATGATGGGCATCGACAGCAGCTGGCTGCTGGTCGCCGCCGGGTTTGTCGGCGCGATCGTGATTGCCAGCGCCTACGGCTGGAGCATTGAGCGCGTGGCCTACCGGCCGGTGCGCAGCTCCAAGCGCCTGATTGCGCTTATTTCCGCGATCGGGATGTCGATCTTCCTGCAAAACTACGTCAGCCTGACCGAAGGCTCGCGCGACGTGGCGCTGCCAAGCCTGTTCAATGGCCAGTGGATTGTGGGGGCCAGCGAAAACTTCGCGGCCTCTATCACCACCATGCAGCTGGTTATCTGGGTCGTGACCTTTATTGCGATGCTCGCCCTGACGCTGTTCATCCGCTACTCGCGTATGGGACGCGCCTGCCGCGCCTGCGCGGAAGACCTGAAGATGGCGAGCCTGCTCGGCATCAACACCGACCGCGTGATTGCCCTGACCTTCGTGATTGGCGCCGCGATGGCGGCGGTGGCGGGCGTCCTGCTCGGCCAGTTCTACGGCGTGATCAACCCGTACATCGGCTTTATGGCCGGGATGAAAGCCTTCACCGCGGCGGTTCTGGGCGGTATCGGCAGTATTCCGGGCGCGATGATCGGCGGCCTGATCCTGGGCGTGGCCGAAGCGCTCTCCTCGGCGTACCTGAGCACGGAGTATAAAGACGTGGTGTCGTTTGCCCTGCTGATTCTGGTTCTGCTGGTGATGCCTACCGGTATTCTGGGCCGTCCGGAGGTAGAGAAAGTATGAAACCGATGCATTTTGCAATGGCGCTGCTCTCTGCCGCCATGTTCTTCGTGCTGGCCAGCGTCTTTATGGGCGTCCAGCTTGAGCTGAATGGCACCAAACTGGTTGTCGATACCGCAGCTGACATCCGCTGGCAGTGGGTGTTTATCGGCACGGCCGTAGTGTTCCTGTTCCAGCTGCTGCGTCCGCTGTTCCAGAAAACGCTGAAAAACGTCTCCGGTCCGAAATTCGTCCTGCCGGCAATCGACGGTTCTACGGTTAAGCAGAAGCTGTTCCTCGTGGCGCTGCTGGTGGCCGCCGTGGCGTGGCCGTTCGTGGTGTCGCGTGGCACCGTGGATATCGCCACCCTGACCATGATCTACGTGATTCTCGGCCTCGGTCTGAACGTGGTCGTGGGGCTCTCGGGCCTGCTGGTGCTGGGCTACGGCGGCTTCTACGCCATCGGCGCCTATACCTTCGCGCTGCTGAACCACTATTACGGTCTCGGCTTCTGGACCTGCCTGCCGCTGGCGGGGTTGGTCTCTGCCGCTGCTGGCTTCCTGCTTGGCTTCCCGGTGCTGCGCCTGCGCGGTGACTACCTGGCGATTGTGACCTTAGGCTTCGGTGAAATCGTCCGTATCCTGCTGCTCAATAACACCGAAGTGACCGGCGGCCCGAACGGCATCAGCCAGATCCCGAAACCGACCTTCTTCGGGCTGGAGTTCAGCCGTACCGCCCGCGAAGGCGGCTGGGATACCTTCAGCAACTTCTTCGGCGTGAAGTATGACCCGTCCGACCGCGTGATCTGGCTCTATCTGGTGGCGCTGCTGCTGGTGGTGATTACCCTGTTCGTGATCAACCGCCTGCTGCGCATGCCGCTGGGTCGCGCGTGGGAAGCGCTGCGTGAAGATGAGATCGCCTGCCGCTCCCTGGGCCTGAACCCGACCCGCATCAAGCTGACCGCGTTCACCATCAGCGCCGCGTTTGCCGGTTTCGCCGGAACGCTGTTTGCCGCGCGTCAGGGCTTCGTTAGCCCGGAATCGTTCACCTTCGCCGAATCCGCCTTTGTGCTGGCGATTGTGGTGCTCGGCGGGATGGGCTCGCAGTTCGCCGTTATCCTCGCGGCCATCCTGCTGGTGGTCTCCCGCGAGCTGATGCGCGACTTTAACGAATACAGCATGCTGATGCTGGGTGGTTTGATGGTGCTGATGATGATCTGGCGTCCGCAGGGTCTGCTGCCGATGACCCGTCCACAGCTGAAGCTGAAGAACGGGCAAGCGAAAGGAGAGCAGGCATGAGTCAGCCATTATTATCCGTTAACGGCCTGATGATGCGTTTTGGCGGCCTGCTGGCGGTCAACAACGTGAATCTGGATCTGCACAAGAAAGAGATTGTCTCCCTGATTGGTCCGAACGGCGCAGGGAAAACCACGGTCTTTAACTGCCTGACCGGTTTCTACAAGCCGACGGGCGGTACCATCATGCTGCGCGACCAGCACCTGGAAGGGCTGCCGGGCCAGCAGATCGCCCGTATGGGCGTGGTGCGTACCTTCCAGCACGTGCGTCTGTTCCGCGAGATGACGGTGATTGAGAACCTGCTGGTGGCCCAGCATCAGCAGCTGAAAACCGGGCTGTTCTCCGGCCTGCTGAAAACCCCGGCCTTCCGCCGCGCGCAGGATGAAGCGCTTGACCGCGCCGCCACCTGGCTCGACCGAATTGGCCTGCTGCAGCACGCCAACCGTCAGGCGAGCAATCTGGCCTACGGTGACCAGCGTCGTCTGGAGATTGTGCGCTGCATGGTGACGCAGCCGGAAATCCTGATGCTCGACGAACCGGCGGCAGGGCTCAACCCGAAAGAGACCAAAGAGCTGGACGAGCTGATTGCCGAGCTGCGCGACAGTCACGACACCACCATCCTGCTGATTGAGCACGACATGAAGCTGGTGATGGGCATTTCGGACCGTATCTACGTGGTAAACCAGGGCATGCCGCTGGCAAACGGCACGCCGGAAGAGATCCGCAACAACCCGGACGTGATCCGCGCATACCTGGGTGAGGCATAAGATGGAAAAAGCGATGTTAACGTTCGACAAGGTCAACGCGCACTACGGCAAGATCCAGGCGCTGCACGACGTCAGCCTGCATATCAATCAGGGTGAAATCGTGACCCTGATTGGCGCCAACGGCGCGGGCAAAACCACGCTGCTCGGCACCCTGTGCGGCGACCCGCGCGCCACCAGCGGGCGGATTGTGTTCGATGGTAAAGACATTACCGACTGGCAGACCGCCAGAATCATGCGCGAGGCGGTGGCTATTGTTCCGGAAGGGCGCCGCGTCTTCTCCCGCATGACGGTGGAAGAGAACCTGGCGATGGGCGGGTTCTTCGCTCACCGCGATGAATACCAGACCCGCATCAAGTGGGTATATGAACTCTTCCCGCGCCTGTGGGAGCGCCGCATCCAGCGTGCGGGCACCATGTCCGGCGGTGAGCAGCAGATGCTGGCGATTGGCCGCGCGCTGATGAGCCAGCCGCGCCTGCTGCTGCTGGACGAACCGTCGCTCGGTCTGGCGCCGATCATCATCCAGCAGATTTTCGACACCATCGAGCAGCTGCGCAAAGAGGGGATGACCATCTTCCTCGTCGAGCAGAACGCCAACCAGGCGCTGAAGCTCGCCGATCGTGGCTACGTGCTGGAGAACGGCCGCGTGGTGCTGGAGGATACCGGCGACGCGCTGCTGGCGAACGAAGCGGTGCGGAGCGCGTATCTGGGCGGATAGGTAAAAGCAAAAAGGCAACGCAAGTTGCCTTTTTTAATGTTTTCTCCCTCTCCCCGTGGGAGAGGGCCGGGGTGAGGGCACCAGACCGCACGAGGTAAAAGCAAAAAGGCAACGCAAGTTGCCTTTTTTAATGTTTTCTCCCTCTCCCCGTGGGAGAGGGTCGGGGTGAGGGCACCAGACCGCACGAGGTAAAAGCAAAAAGGCAACGCAAGATGCCTTTTTTAATGTTTTCTCCCTCTCCCCGTGGGAGAGGGTCGGGGTGAGGGCACCAGACCGCACCTAAACCACACCCCCAGCCCCTTTCACACAACCATCATCCCCCTGACGCCTGGCTGTCACTTATCTGTAAACAAACAGTTATTTTTCTGTAATTCGAGCATGTCATGTTACCTCGCGAGCATAAAACGCGTGATATCGCGCATCCGGCACAATAAGAGAGATGACAATGACATCGTTACGACACACAGCTTTGGGTCTGGCACTGGGTCTGGCTTTTGCGACGAACGCAATGGCTGTCACCACCATTCCGTTCTGGCATTCCATGGAAGGGGAGTTGGGTAAAGAAGTTGACTCCCTGGCGCAGCGTTTCAACGACACCCATCCGGATTACAAAATTGTGCCGGTGTACAAAGGCAACTACGAGCAGAGCCTGAGCGCGGGCATCGCCGCCTTCCGTACGGGTAACGCACCGGCCCTGTTACAGGTTTATGAAGTGGGTACCGCCACCATGATGGCCTCTAAAGCCATCAAACCGGTGTATGAAGTGTTCAAAGAAGCGGGCATCAACTTCGACGAGTCGCAGTTCGTGCCGACCGTAGCGGGTTACTACACCGATTCCAAAACCGGCCACCTGCTGTCTCAGCCGTTTAACAGCTCCACGCCGGTGCTGTACTACAACAAAGACGCCTTCAAAAAAGCCGGTTTAGACCCGGAGCAGCCGCCCAAAACCTGGCAGGACCTGGCGGAGTACACCGCGAAGCTGAAAGCGGCGGGGATGAAGTGCGGCTACGCCAGCGGCTGGCAGGGCTGGATCCAGATTGAAAACTTCAGCGCCTGGCACGGTCTGCCGGTGGCGACCAAAAACAACGGCTTCGACGGCACCGACGCGGTCCTGGAGTTCAACAAGCCTGAGCAGGTGAAGCATATCGCGCTGCTTGCCGATCTGAACAAGAAGGGCGACTTCAGCTACTTCGGACGTAAAGACGAATCCACCGAGAAGTTCTACAACGGCGACTGCGCCATTACCACCGCCTCTTCCGGCTCGCTGGCGGATATCCGTCACTACGCCAAATTCAACTACGGCGTGGGCATGATGCCGTACGACGCTGACGTGAAGGGCGCGCCGCAGAACGCCATCATCGGCGGGGCGAGCCTGTGGGTGATGCAGGGTAAAGACAAGGGCACCTACAAAGGCGTAGCCGAATTCCTCGACTTCCTGGCCAAGCCTGAAAACGCCGCCGAATGGCATCAGAAGACCGGCTACCTGCCGATCACCAAAGCCGCGTACGACCTGACCCGCGAGCAGGGCTTCTACAGCAAGAACCCGGGCGCGGACATTGCGACGCGTCAGATGCTGAACAAGCCGCCGTTGCCGTTCACCAAAGGCCTGCGTCTGGGCAACATGCCGCAGATCCGCACCATCGTGGATGAAGAGCTGGAAAGCGTGTGGACCGGGAAGAAAACGCCACAGCAGGCGCTGGACTCTGCGGTAGAGCGCGGGAATCAGCTGCTGCGCCGCTTTGAGCAGTCGACCAAATCGTAATTCAAACCTGCCCCTCACCCTAACCCTCTCCCCATAGGGGAGAGGGGACTGCGCGGAGCCGTCTTTTCTCCCTCGCCCCTTTGGGGAGAGGGCCGGGGTGAGGGGTGAATACCTACAGAGCAAACCTATGTCATCATCCCGTCCGGTGTTTCGTTCCCGCTGGCTGCCCTATCTTCTGGTCGCACCGCAGCTGGTCATCACCGTTATCTTCTTTATCTGGCCTGCGGGCGAAGCGCTGTGGTACTCGGTACAAAGCGTCGACCCGTTCGGGCTTTCCAGCCAGTTTGTTGGCCTGGACAACTTTACCGCACTGTTCCACGACAGCTACTACCTGGACTCCTTCTGGACGACGATGAAGTTCAGCGCGCTGGTGACCGTCAGCGGTCTGGTTGCCTCGCTGTTTTTCGCCGCGCTGGTGGACTACGTGGTGCGCGGCAGCCGTATTTATCAAACCCTGATGCTGCTGCCTTACGCCGTGGCTCCCGCCGTCGCCGCCGTACTGTGGATCTTCCTGTTTAACCCCGGTCGCGGGTTGATTACCCACTTCCTGGCCGAGTTCGGCTACGACTGGAACCACGCCCAGAACAGCGGTCAGGCCATGTTCCTGGTGGTGTTCGCCTCGGTGTGGAAGCAGATCAGCTACAACTTCCTGTTCTTCTTTGCCGCGCTGCAGTCCATTCCGCGCTCGCTGGTGGAAGCCGCGGCGATTGACGGGGCAGGGCCTATTCGTCGCTTCTTCAGGCTGTCGCTGCCGCTGATCGCCCCGGTGAGTTTCTTCCTGCTGGTGGTTAACCTCGTGTACGCCTTCTTCGACACCTTCCCGGTGATCGACGCGGCGACCGCAGGCGGCCCGGTGCAGGCGACCACCACGCTGATTTACAAAATCTACCGCGAAGGCTTTGCGGGGCTGGATCTCTCCGCCTCCGCCGCGCAGTCGGTCGTGCTGATGTTCCTCGTCATCATCCTCACGGTGGTGCAGTTCCGCTATGTCGAAAGTAAGGTGCGCTACCAATGATTGAGAACCGTCGCGGGCTGACGATTTTCAGCCATACCATGCTGATTTTAGGGATTATCGTCATCCTCTTCCCGCTATACGTGGCGTTTGTCGCCGCCACGCTGGACACCAAAGCGGTGTTCGACACGCCGATGACGCTGATCCCCGGCGGGCATCTGTTCGAGAACATGAAGACCATCTGGACTCAGGGCGTGGGCGCCAACAGCGCGCCGTTCTGGCTGATGATGCTCAACAGCTTCATCATGGCGTTTGGCATTACGGTCGGCAAAATTACGGTGTCGATGCTTTCGGCCTTCGCCATCGTCTGGTTCCGCTTTCCGCTGCGTAACCTCTTCTTCTGGATGATTTTTATCACCCTGATGCTGCCGGTAGAGGTGCGTATCTTCCCGACGGTAGAAGTGATTGCCAACCTGAAGATGCTCGACAGCTACGCGGGCTTAACCCTGCCGCTGATGGCCTCGGCGACCGCCACCTTCCTGTTCCGCCAGTTCTTTATGACCCTGCCGGACGAGCTGATTGAAGCGGCGCGTATCGACGGCGCGTCGCCGATGCGCTTCTTCCGCGACATCGTGCTGCCGCTGTCGAAAACCAACCTCGCAGCGCTGTTTGTGATCACCTTTATCTACGGCTGGAACCAGTACCTGTGGCCGCTGCTGATTATTCAGGACGTTAACCTCGGTACCGCCGTGGCGGGCATCAAAGGCATGATCGCCACCGGCGAAGGCACCACCCTCTGGAACCAGGTGATGGCGGCGATGTTGCTCACCCTTATCCCACCCGTAGTCATTGTTTTAGCCATGCAGCGCGCGTTTGTCCGCGGCCTGGTCGATAGCGAGAAATAAGATGGCAGGTTTAAAACTTCAGGCAGTAACCAAAAGCTGGGATGGCAAAACCCAGGTTATTCAGCCGCTGACGCTCGACGTGGCGGACGGAGAATTCATCGTGATGGTCGGCCCGTCCGGCTGCGGCAAATCCACCCTGCTGCGCATGGTGGCGGGGCTGGAGCGCGTGACTTCCGGGGATATCTGGATTGACCGCCAGCGCGTCACCGAGATGGAGCCGAAAGACAGAGGCATCGCGATGGTGTTCCAGAACTACGCTCTCTATCCGCACATGAGCGTGGAAGAGAACATGGCCTGGGGGCTGAAAATCCGCGGCATGGGCAAAGGCCATATCGACGAGCGGGTGAAAGAGGCGGCGCGCATTCTCGAGCTGGACGGCCTGCTGAAGCGCCGACCGCGCGAGCTCTCCGGCGGCCAGCGCCAGCGCGTGGCGATGGGGCGCGCCATCGTGCGCGATCCGGCGGTATTCCTGTTCGACGAGCCGCTGTCTAACCTCGACGCCAAGCTGCGCGTGCAGATGCGTCTTGAGCTGCAGCAGCTGCACCGTCGCCTGAACACCACCTCCCTGTACGTGACCCACGATCAGGTCGAAGCCATGACCCTCGCCCAGCGCGTGATGGTGATGAACAAAGGCATCGCCGAACAGATTGGCACGCCGGTGGAAGTGTACGAGAAACCGGCCACCCGCTTTGTGGCGAGCTTTATCGGCAGCCCGGCAATGAACCTGCTTGAAGGGCGTATCAGCAGCGCGGGCACGCATTTTGAGCTGGAAAGCGGGATGGCGTTGCCGATCAACTGGTACTATCGTGGCTACGCCGGGCGTAAGATGACGCTCGGTATCCGCCCCGAGCATATCGTTTTAACCTCTCAGGCGGACGGCGGCGTGCCGCTGGTGATGGACACGCTGGAGATGTTGGGTGCAGATAACCTGGCGCACGGGCGCTGGGGCGAACAAAAAATGGTGGTGCGCCTGGCACATCAGGAGCGCCCGAAAGCAGGCAGCACGCTGTGGCTGCACCTGCCGGAAAACCATCTGCACCTGTTTGACGGTGAAACAGGACAACGAGTATGAGCAACTGGCCTTATCCCCACGTCGTCGCCCACCGTGGCGGCGGTAAGCTGGCGCCGGAGAACACCCTGGCGGCGATTGACGTTGGCGCGCGCTACGGTCACACGATGATCGAGTTCGACGCCAAGCTGTCGAAAGACGGCGAAATTTTCCTGCTGCATGACGATAACCTCGAACGCACCAGCAACGGCTGGGGCGTGGCGGGCGAGCTGCCGTGGCGCGATCTGCTGAAAGTGGACGCCGGAAGCTGGTACAGCGGCGAATTCAAAGGCGAACCGCTGCCGCTGCTGGCGGAAGTGGCCGATCGCTGTCGCCAGCACGGCATGATGGCCAATATCGAAATCAAACCGACCACCGGCACCGGGCCGCTGACGGGCAAAGTCATTGCCCTGGCCGCGCGCGAACTGTGGGAAGGGATGACCGCGCCGCTGCTGTCATCATTTGAAATCGATGCGCTGGAGGCCGCACAGGCGGCCGTACCGGAACTGCCGCGCGGGCTGCTGCTTGACGAGTGGCGCGAGGACTGGCGCGAGCTGACGACACGCTTAGCGTGCGTTTCTATCCATCTCAACCACAGGCTGCTGGATGAGGCGCGGGTGAAGATGCTGAAGGACGCAGGCCTGCATATTCTGGTCTACACGGTTAACAAACCCCAGCGCGCAGCCGAACTGCTGCGCTGGGGCGTGGACAGCATCTGTACCGATGCAATCGACCTGATCGGCCCGGACTTTAGTTCTGCGGATTAAGCATACTGCCATTCGACTGCGGCGGAAGCATGTGCTGCTGTCCGCTGCCTGACGACGTCATTCCTCCTAACATCCCGCCGTTTTTATTCGGCAGCGGCTGCTCGCGTACCTGCCCCTGCTGCACGCGCTGGGTGTTGGCGTTCATCTGATTTTGCAGGCTTTGCTGCTGCATCTGGGTCTGCGTTTTAAGCTGCTGATTAAGCATTCCTTTCTGCTGCTGTTGCTGGCTCATCATCTCCGTCTGCATACGCTGCTGGCTCGGGATAACGTAACCCTGCTGGTTCGGGTTGTTCAGGGTGTTGAGTGGCTGTGCGAGCGCGGCAAACGGGATCAGCGCCGTAAGGATCCATAAGCGTTTCATTGTCATTTCCTCCTTTTGAGGTCTCTCTTAAGTTTACCCCGATTTCACCATGACGATGATTTTTTAGGAGTTGTGAACCAGGCTTAAGCGGGGAATATGGATCCCTTCACCTGGAGAACAATAATGATGAAACCAACGTTTTTGCGCTGGGTCGCCATCGCCGCGCTGATGGCAGGCGGTACATTTAGCGTGGCGGCCAACCCGCCAGCGGCGCCTCCGGTCTCTTACGGCGTGGAGGAAGATGTTTTTCATCCCGTGCGGGCAACCCATGGCATGGTGGCGTCGGTGGATGCGCTGGCAACCAAAGTGGGCGTCGATATTCTCAGGCAGGGCGGTAACGCGGTGGATGCAGCGGTCGCCGTCGGCTATGCGCTGGCGGTGACGCATCCGCAGGCGGGGAACCTGGGCGGCGGCGGCTTTATGATGCTGCGTACCAAAGACGGCAAAACCACCGCCATCGATTTCCGCGAAATGGCGCCTTCTCAGGCGTCCCGCGATATGTTCCTCGACGATCAGGGTAACCCTGACAGCAAAAAATCCCTGACTTCGCACCTCGCCACCGGCACGCCGGGCACCGTTGCGGGCTTCTCGCTGGCGCTGGAAAAATACGGCACGATGCCGCTGAACAAGGTGGTGCAGCCTGCCATCAAGCTGGCGCGCGACGGCTTTGTGGTAAACGATGCGCTGGCGGACGACCTCAAGACCTACGGTAGCGAAGTGATTCCGAATCACGAAAACAGCAAGGCCATCTTCTGGAAAGGCGGTGAGCCGCTGAAGAAGGGCGATAGGCTGGTGCAGAAGAACCTCGCCAAAAGCCTGGAGCTGATTGCGGAGCACGGCCCGGACGCCTTCTACAAAGGGGCAATTGCCGACCAGATTGCGGAAGAGATGCAAAAGAACGGCGGGCTCATCACCAAAGCGGATCTGGCGGAATACAAGGCGGTGGAGCGCGAGCCGATTAGCGGTACCTATCGCGGATACGAGGTCTTCTCCATGCCGCCGCCGTCCTCCGGTGGGATCCACATCGTGCAGATCCTCAATATTCTCGAAAACTTCGATATGCACAAGTTCGGCTTCGGCAGCGCGGACGCCATGCAGGTGATGGCGGAAGCGGAAAAACGCGCCTACGCCGACCGGTCGGAATATCTCGGCGATCCGGACTTCGTGAAGGTGCCGTGGCAGGCGCTGACCAACAAGGCGTATGCCAAATCCATTGCCGATCAGATTGATATCAACAAGGCCAAACCGTCGAGCGAGATCCGCCCCGGCAAGCTGGCGCCGTACGAAAGCAACCAGACCACCCACTTCTCGGTGGTGGATAAAGACGGTAACGCGGTGGCGGTGACGTACACGCTCAACACCACCTTCGGCACCGGGATTGTGGCGGGCAACAGCGGTATTCTGCTGAACAACGAGATGGATGACTTCTCTGCCAAACCGGGCGTGCCGAACGTCTACGGGCTGGTGGGCGGCGATGCGAATGCGGTAGGGCCTAAGAAACGTCCGCTGTCGTCCATGTCGCCCACCATTGTCGTAAAAGACGGAAAAACCTGGCTGGTGACCGGCAGCCCTGGCGGCAGCCGTATTATCACCACTGTGCTGCAGATGGTGGTGAACAGCATCGACTTTGGGATGAACGTCGCCGAAGCGACCAACGCTCCGCGTTTCCATCACCAGTGGCTGCCGGACGAGCTGCGCGTGGAGAAGGGCTTTAGCCCGGACACCATCAAGCTGCTTGAACAGCGCGGGCAGAAGGTGGCGGTGAAGGAGGCGATGGGCAGCACCCAGAGCATTATGGTCGGGCCGGACGGGGCGCTGTTTGGCGCGTCGGATCCGCGGTCGGTGGATGATTTGTCGGCGGGGTATTAACGATTCCCCTCACCCTAACCCTCTCCCCGCAGGGGAGAGGGGATTGCACGGTGCGGTCTTTTCTCCCTCGCCCCTGTGGGGAGAGGGCCGGGGTGAGGGGAGTGTGTCACTTCATTCGCGCCATATAATACGCGTCCACATATTCACCGTTGCGCAGGGCATAGCGTTTGCCGGTGCCTTCAATTTCGAACCCGTGTTTTTTGTACACCGCAATCGCCGGTTCGTTATCGACAAATACCGTCAGCTCAATGCGGTCAACGCGCAGCCAGTTATCGCACATATCAATCATGGTGCGCATCAGAGCGCTGGCAACGCCCCGGTTTTGCCACTGCGCGCCGACACAAATCCCAAAATCAGCCACATGGCTGCGGCGCGGGCGTTGCGCGACGACGATGCACAGATGGCCGGCGACATGACCTTCTATGCAGGCGACGAGCTGCTTGATGCCGGGCTGGTCGGATAGCCGTTCTTGCCACATTTGCTCAGAGGGATGAGGAACCTGTAGTGTGTTGTGGTACACCTCCGGCTGGGCGTGGATCTGACGAATGGCGTCATAATCTTTCGGTTCCGCATGGCGTATCACTATCTCACTCATTCCTTGTTCCTCAGTCAGTTAAACGTCCCTTTCAACATCAATGACTTTAAAATTTGAGTCAACCGCTATTTTTTGCAAAAAGTATTGGACAAGTGCGAATGAGAATGATTATTATTGCTCTGCATTCAGGAAGACCGCTACGGGAACCTGAAAGCACGACATTGCTCACATTGCTTCCAGTATTACTTTAGCCAGCTTTTAGCTGGCTTTTTTTTTGTTATGGTTAGACTCAGTAACCTTCCAAAAGGACTGAGCCATGACACTACATTGCGCATTTATTGGATTTGGTAAAAGTACGACCCGCTACCACCTGCCGTATGTTCTCAACCGTAAAGACAGCTGGCACGTCGCGCACATCTTCCGCCGCCGCGCGAAGCCGGAAGAGCAATCCCCGCAGTATTCCCATATCCATTTCACCAGCGATCTTGATGAAGTGCTTAACGACCCGCTGGTCAAACTGGTTGTTGTCTGCACCCATGCCGACAGCCATTTTGACTATGCGAAACGCGCGCTGGAAGCGGGCAAAAACGTGCTGGTGGAAAAACCGTTCACCCCGACCATCGCCGAAGCAAAAGCGCTGTTCGCGCTGGCGAAAAGTAAAGGCCTGACCGTTACGCCGTATCAGAACCGTCGCTTTGACAGCTGCTTCCTGACGGCGAAAAAGGCGATTGAAAGCGGCAAGCTGGGCGACATTGTGGAAATCGAAAGCCACTTCGATTACTACCGTCCGGTGGCGGAAACCCAACCAGGCCTGCCGCAGGACGGCTCGTTCTATGGTCTGGGCGTGCATACGATGGACCAGATCATCTCCCTGTTTGGCCGACCGGACCACGTGGCGTATGACATCCGCAGCCTGCGTAATAAAGCCAACCCGGACGACACCTTTGAAGCGCAGCTGTTCTACGGCGACCTGAAGGCCATCGTCAAAACCAGCCATCTGGTGAAAATCGACTATCCGAAATTTATCGTTCACGGCACCAAAGGATCGTTCATTAAGTACGGCATCGACCAGCAGGAGACCAGCCTGAAGGCCAACATCATGCCGGGTGAACCGGGCTTTGCGGCGGATAATTCCGTGGGCGTGCTGGAGTATGTGAACGATGAGGGCGTAACGGTCAGGGAAGAGCTGAAACCGGAAACTGGCGACTATGGCCGCGTCTACGATGCGCTGTATGAAACTCTCACAACTAGCGCGCCGAATTACGTCAAGGAATCTGACGTTCTGACCAACCTGGAAATCCTCGAGCGGGCCTTTGAGCAGGCTTCTCCTGCCACGGTAACCCTCGCGAAATAAGCAAAAACGGCTCCTCTGTGCTTGTTCATAATTTTTGAACAGAGGAGTCAATTTTCACCCTCTATGATCCCGGGCAGTTTGCGTCCACACTTACTCCATCGAAACGAACTGAGGGTGAAACAATGATCTACTTACGCAAAGCAAACGAACGTGGTCACGCGAATCATGGCTGGCTGGACTCATGGCATTCATTCTCGTTTGCCGACTACTACGACCCGAACTTCATGGGCTTCTCCGCACTGCGCGTGATTAACGACGACGTGATTGATGCAGGCCAGGGCTTCGGTACCCACCCGCACAAAGACATGGAAATCCTGACCTATGTGCTGGAAGGGGCGGTGGAACACCAGGACAGCATGGGCAACAAAGAGCAGGTTCCGGCGGGCGAGTTCCAGATTATGAGTGCGGGTACCGGGGTGCGTCACTCCGAGTACAACCCGAGCAAAACGGAAAAACTGCACCTGTATCAAATCTGGATCATTCCAGAAGAGACCGGCATCACGCCGCGCTACGAGCAGCGCCGCTTCGACGCGAAACAGGGCAAACAGCTGGTGCTGTCCCCGGATGCGCGTGAAGGTTCCCTGAAGGTGCATCAGGATATGGAGCTGTACCGCTGGGCGCTGGCGAAAGACGAACAGTCTGTGCACCAGATTGCCGCCAACCGCCGCGTCTGGATCCAGGTGGTGAAAGGTGAAGTGTCCATCAACGGCACCAAAGCGACAACCGCCGATGGCCTCGCCGTCTGGGATGAGCAGGCGCTTTCCGTGCATGCCGACAGCGAAAGTGAAATTCTGCTGTTTGACCTGCCGCCGGTGTAATAAATCATAAATAAATGCCCATCCTTCCCTTTGACAGGGGAAGGATGGGCTTTGTCCGTGATAAACTGAGCAAATCTCTCACTTCAAGATTTCTCAGGACGATGAAAAAGAAACGCCCCGTACTTCAGGATGTCGCCGATCGCGTCGGTGTGACCAAAATGACGGTCAGCCGTTTTTTACGTAACCCGGAACAGGTTTCCGTGGCGTTGCGTGGCAAGATTGCCGCGGCCCTTGATGAACTGGGTTATATCCCCAACCGCGCACCCGATATTCTCTCCAATGCGACCAGTCGTGCGGTGGGCGTCCTGCTTCCTTCCCTGACCAACCAGGTTTTCGCCGAAGTTTTGCGCGGCATTGAAAGCGTCACCGATGCTTTTGGCTATCAAACCATGCTCGCCCACTACGGGTACAAGCCGGAACTGGAAGAAGAACGTCTTGAATCGATGCTTTCCTGGAACATCGACGGCCTGATTTTAACCGAACGTACCCACACTGCCCGCACGCTCAAAATGATTGAAGTGGCCGGTATCCCGGTGGTGGAGCTGATGGACAGCCAGTCGCCGTGCCTCGACATCGCCGTTGGGTTCGATAACTTCGAAGCGGCGCGCCAGATGACGGCGGCCATCATCGCCCGTGGGCATCGTCATATCGCCTATCTGGGTGCGCGTCTTGATGAACGTACTATCATCAAACAGAAGGGATACGAGCAGGCGATGCTCGACGCGAACCTAACTCCGTACAGCGTGATGGTGGAGCAGTCTTCTTCCTATACGTCGGGTATTGAGCTGATGCGTCAGGCACGACGCGAGTATCCACAACTGGACGGTATTTTCTGCACCAACGATGACCTTGCGGTCGGCGCGGCGTTTGAGTGCCAGCGTCTGGGGCTCAAGATCCCTGATGATATGGCAATTGCCGGTTTCCACGGCCACGACATTGGCCAGGTGATGGAGCCGCGTCTGGCGAGCGTCCTGACCCCGCGTGAACGTATGGGCCGCATTGGCGCAGAACGCCTGCTGGCGCGCATTCGTGGCGAGACGGTTACCCCAAAAATGTTAGATTTAGGTTTCACCTTGTCACCGGGTGGATCTATTTGAACTGACAAATTTGAAGTAGCTCACACTTATTCACTTCGCGCACGTTTGGATATTGCTTCTCTTTTGCCCCGGCAGGACAATGTTACCGATAACTGTTACCCGTAACAATTGACTGAGGGACACCCTTTGAGCACGACTAATCACGATCACCACGTCTACGTCCTGATGGGCGTTTCCGGTAGCGGGAAATCAGCCGTAGCCAGCGAAGTGGCGCATCAACTCCAGGCTGCGTTCCTTGATGGCGACTTTCTCCATCCGCGCAGCAACATCATGAAAATGGCCTCCGGCGAGCCGCTGAACGACGACGACCGCAAACCGTGGTTGCAGGCGCTGAATGACGCCGCGTTCGCCATGCAGCGTACCAACAAAGTCTCCCTGATCGTCTGCTCTGCGCTGAAAAAAACCTACCGCGACCTGCTGCGCGACGGTAACCCGAACCTCTCTTTCATCTACCTGAAGGGGGACTTCGAGGTGATTGAAAGCCGCCTGAAGGCGCGTAAAGGTCACTTCTTCAAAACCCAGATGCTGGTGACGCAGTTCGAAGCGCTGCAGGAGCCGGGTGAAGATGAGAAAGACGTCTTAGTGGTTGATATCGATCAGTCACTGGAAGGTGTTGTTGCCAGCACCATCGAGGTCATTAATAAAAGGCAGTAAGTTTTGAGTACATTAACGCTAGTTTTGACAGCAGTGGGTTCCGTGTTGCTGCTGCTGTTTTTAGTGATGAAGGCGCGTATGCACGCTTTTGTCGCTTTGATGGTGGTTTCTATAGGTGCAGGTCTCTTTTCCGGTATGCCGCTCGACAAGATCGCCGCGACAATGGAAAAAGGGATGGGAGGCACGCTGGGCTTCCTGGCGATTGTGGTCGCCCTTGGCGCGATGTTTGGCAAGATTTTGCACGAGACGGGCGCGGTCGACCAGATTGCCGTCAAGATGCTGAAATCCTTTGGCCACAGCCGCGCGCACTACGCGATTGGTCTGGCTGGCCTGATTTGCGCGCTGCCGCTGTTCTTCGAAGTGGCCGTTGTGCTGCTGATAAGCGTCGCGTTCTCCATGGCGCGCCATACCGGCACTAACCTCGTGAAGCTGGTTATTCCGCTGTTTGCGGGCGTGGCGGCAGCCGCAGCGTTTCTGCTGCCTGGGCCTGCGCCGATGCTGCTGGCGTCCCAGATGCACGCTGACTTTGGCTGGATGATCCTGATTGGCCTGTGCGCGGCAATCCCGGGGATGATTATTGCCGGTCCGCTGTGGGGCAACTTCATCAGCCGTTACGTTGAGCTACACATTCCGGATGACATCACCGAGCCGCACCTGGGCGAGGGCAAAATGCCGTCCTTCGGCTTCAGTCTGTCGCTGATCCTGCTCCCGCTGGTTCTCGTGGGACTGAAAACCATCGCCGCGCGCTTTGTGCCGGTGGGTTCCAGCGCCTACGAATGGTTCGAGTTCATCGGTCATCCGTTCACGGCGATCCTGGTGGCGTGTCTGGTGGCGATTTACGGCCTGGCGATGCGTCAGGGAATGCCAAAAGACCGGGTGATGGAGATCTGCGGTGCCGCGCTGCAGCCGGCGGGCATTATCCTGCTGGTGATCGGCGCTGGCGGCGTGTTCAAGCAGGTGCTGGTGGATTCCGGCGTAGGCCCAGCTCTGGGCGAAGCGCTGACCGGGATGGGCCTGCCGATTGCGGTCACCTGCTTCGTGCTGGCCGCGGCGGTGCGCATCATCCAGGGTTCCGCAACCGTGGCGTGCTTAACCGCCGTGGGTCTGGTGATGCCGGTGATTGAACAGCTGAACTACTCCGGTGCGCAGATGGCCGCGCTGTCTATCTGTATCGCGGGCGGTTCGATTGTGGTCTCTCACGTTAACGACGCGGGCTTCTGGCTGTTCGGTAAATTTACCGGCGCCACCGAAGCGCAAACCCTGAAAACCTGGACGCTGATGGAAACCATCCTTGGCACAACGGGCGCCATTGTCGGGATGATTGCTTTCACACTGCTGAGCTGAATGCGGTGATTTAACAAGGCTCAAAAATAAGGCCCGGTAGCGTTAACGCTTACCGGGCCTTTATATTATGCAGAACGCCAGGCCGGGTCAGGTGAAACCACCAACCCGGCTTTTTCACATCACTCGCCCTGCGTCGCGCTCTCGATCGTCAAACGCACATCTGACGTAATGAGTTCGGCCAGCATCTGGTACACCTTCAGCGTCTCTTCCGGCTCGGCATCGCCCGTATCGCTGATGTAGCCTTCGTCACGCAGCGTCAGGACCAGAGAGCTGAAGACCGCTTTGTCGAAGAACTCAGGGGCGTTAATGCCGTGCAGAACGGACAGGCGCTGTGCCAGCGTCCGGCTCTCTTTCTCCAGCGTGCCGCGGTTGATAGACGGGTTCGCACTCAGCAGCCAGAACGTAATGGCGTAGCGCTGCAGCGTTTCGCGCGCACCGGCCGCAAGCAGTTGCAGGGTTCGGGAACGCGACGGATTGATGTGCAGCTCGTCGTTTGAGACGGTGATCAACCCCTGACGACGCAGCTCTTCCGTCAGTTTGTCCAGTTCGCCCGCCAGCTCGTCTTTGCTCCAGCGCAGGAACAGCTCCGCTTTCAGCATCGGATAGAGCGTCTCAACGTGACGCAATAGCTCCTGACGCGAAATACGGCGATGCTGGGTGATGATAGCCGCCATGAGCGACGGCAGCATCAGCATATGGGTGATGTTGTTGCGGTAGTAGGTCATCAGCACTGCCTGCTCGCGCGGCAGAATAATGATGTCGCCGATCGTGTCCTTTTCGACTTCAAACTTGTTCATCTGCAGCGCGTGATCGATAAGCTCACTGGCGGTAGCAGAAGGCACGGTTGAATCAACGGAATACGGCACGTTGCGCATCATGTCCAGATAGCAATCCAGCTGCTCCGTGAGCTGTTCGCGGGTCAGCGAGCGCTGACGCGAAGCCAGAAGCGCCGTACAGCACAGGTTCATGGCGTTAGCCGCACCGGCGTTGTTAATGCGCACCATCAGCTCGGACGCGATGCCGTTGACCGTTGGCGTCAGCCAGGCCGGACGAATCGCTTCGATAGGATCGATGGACTCGCGCCACTCGGGAACGTGATGGTTCAGATACGTCATCAGCGGCATCGGTTCGCCGAAGTTCACGTAGCCCTGACCGAGGTTGCGTAGCTTGCTCAAACCGCGCAGCATCTGCGGCAGGCTCTCTTTCTCTTTGGTCGCACCGCGCAGCTCTTTGGCGTACGTGCCCACTTCCATCACGTGCTCATAGCCAATGTAGATTGGCACCAGCGTGATTGGACGGGTTCCTCCGCGCAGCATCGCCTGAATGGTCATCGACAGCGTGCCGGTCTTCGGATCGAGCAGACGTCCGGTACGGGAACGACCGCCCTCCACGAAGTACTCCACGGAATAGCCGCGGCTGAACAGCTCGCCCAGATATTCGCGGAACACGGTGGAGTAGAGCTTGTTGCCCTTGAAGGTGCGACGGATAAAGAACGCGCCCAGGCGGCGGAAAATCGGACCTGCTGGCCAGAAATTCAGGTTGATACCGGCAGCAATGTGCGGCGGTACCAGCCCCTGGTGATAGAGCACGTAGGAAAGAAGCAGGTAGTCCATGTGGCTGCGGTGGCAGGGAACATAGACAATCTCATGGCCATCGTGCGCCAGCTGACGCACACGTTCAGCATTATGAACGTTGATGCCCTGATACAGGCGGTTCCAGGTAAAGCCGAGAATACGATCGGACAGGCGAATCATCTCGTAAGAGAAGTTCGCTGCAATCTCTTCCATCAGCGCAATGGCGTTCTGCTGGGCTTTCTCATGCGATATTTTCTTGCTGCGCGCTTCGTCTTCAACGGCGCGGGCAATCGCTTTGGAGGCCAGCAGCTTGTTGAACAGATCCTGACGCGCCGGGAGACGCGGCCCTACGGCAGCGAGGCGCTGGCGGGCGAAGTGCATACGCGCCACGCGCGCCAGTTTTTGCGCGATGATCTTGTCGGTACCGTGCTCGTCCGCCATACGACGCAGCGAAACGGAAGGGGAGAAACGCACAAAGCTGTCGCGTCCCAGCCAGGAGACCGCGAAGAACTTCTGGATGCCGTTAAGCATGCGCAGCGGCGGATTCTCTTCACCTTTTTCACGGCCCGGACGACGACCAAACATCACCGATACCGGCACCATCTGCACATCCAGATCGGGGTTGCTGCGGTGCAGGTCAAGATAGTCGTGGAACAGCTTGATGGACTCTTCTTTTGGCGTGTAGTAGGTAAACACGCGCGGTCCACCGTGAATGAACACGTAGCGCGGCAGCAGCGTACCGTCAACTTCAAGCGGTTCAAGCGGGTCCGGTAAGTCATGCGCCAGACACTGGGCGCGAAGCGTCAGTAAGTCTGCCTTCGAGTTATAAGGCAAAACGTACATAATAGGACGCGAGGTATCGAGCCCCAATTCCAGCGCGGGTTCTGCTGGGATAGACTTGCTTTTTACCAGGATGCTTAATGGTAAATTAAGTAATTTGTAGTAAATTCGTGGCCAGCCGGACATAAACGATGTAAAGCCTCTGGTTAATAATGCAATTGCGGCGCAAGGATAACAGAAAGCGCGCAAAATTTCTGTTGTTACCCGTCATACTTCAGGCTGTAGCGAAACGCGCTACAGTTCCTGTTACTGACGCTTTTTTTCATAAAAGGTTCTTTTAATGGCCAATAATACCACTGGGTTAACGCGTATCATCAAAGCCGCCGGCTATTCATGGAAAGGTTTCCGTGCCGCGTGGATCAACGAAGCCGCCTTTCGCCAGGAGGGCGTCGCCGCTATCATCGCGGTGATCATCGCCTCTTTCCTTGATGTTGATGCTATTACCCGCGTACTTCTAATCGGTTCCGTGCTTCTGGTGATGATAGTGGAAATTCTTAATAGCGCTATTGAAGCCGTTGTTGATCGCATTGGTTCAGATTTCCACGAGCTTTCTGGCCGCGCAAAAGACATGGGCTCTGCTGCCGTGTTGCTGGCGATTATCACTGCCGTTATCACCTGGGTCACGCTGCTTTGGTCACATTTCCGATGAGCCTCGAGGAATAATTAAGTCCCTGGTTTTTTGTGCAGTTTTTGGTTCCAAAATCGCCTTTGACTGTATATACTCACAGCATAACTGTATATACACCCAGGGGGCGGAATGAAAGCGTTAACGACCAGGCAGCAAGAGGTGTTTGATCTCATCCGGGATCATATCGGCCAGACGGGTATGCCACCCACGCGTGCGGAAATCGCGCAGCGTCTGGGCTTCCGTTCTCCGAATGCTGCCGAAGAACACCTGAAAGCGCTGGCGCGTAAAGGCGTGATTGAGATTGTTTCAGGCGCGTCACGTGGTATCCGCCTGCTGGTGGAAGAAGAGACGGGCATTCCGCTGATAGGCCGTGTTGCCGCCGGTGAGCCTTTACTGGCACAGCAGCATATTGAAGGCCACTACCAGGTTGATCCTGGCATGTTCAAACCGAGCGCAGATTTCCTGCTGCGCGTTAGCGGTATGTCGATGAAAGACATCGGTATTCTTGACGGCGATCTGCTTGCGGTGCACAAAACGCAGGATGTGCGTAACGGTCAGGTGGTTGTCGCGCGCATTGATGATGAAGTTACCGTCAAGCGTCTGAAAAAACAGGGTAACACCGTTCAGTTGCTGCCTGAAAACAATGAGTTCTCCCCGATTGTGGTCGACCTCCGCGAACACAACTTCTCTATCGAAGGACTGGCGGTTGGGGTCATTCGCAACGGTGAATGGCTGTAATCTCTTCCTGACAGGCTATGGCGCCGCTGTAGCCTGCTTCATTCTCCACTCCCGGTATTTTTCATGTCACTGCTGACGGAATCAGATAAGGCATTGTGGCGTCTCGCTCTGCCGATGATTTTCTCTAATATCACCGTGCCCTTGCTGGGGCTGGTCGATACTGCCGTTATTGGTCATCTTGATTCGCCTGTTTATCTTGGCGGCGTGGCGATTGGCGCGACGGCAACCAGCTTCCTGTTTATGCTGCTGCTCTTTTTGCGCATGAGCACCACCGGGCTCACGGCACAGGCTTATGGTGCAAAAGATCCGCTGCGTCTGGCGCGCGCGCTGGTCCAGCCGCTGATCCTTGCGCTTGGCGCGGGAGTGTTAATCGTTTTATTACGTACGCCCCTGATCGACCTTGCGCTCCATGTTGTCGGCGGCAGCGAGGCGGTACTGGCGCAGGCGCGACGTTTCCTTGAAATTCGCTGGCTCAGCGCGCCCGCCTCGCTGGCAAACCTGGTTCTGCTGGGGTGGCTACTGGGCGTACAGTACGCCCGTGCGCCAGTGATTTTGCTGGTGGCAGGCAACCTTCTCAACATTGTGCTGGATGTCTGGCTGGTAATGGGCCTGCATATGAACGTGCGGGGCGCGGCGCTGGCGACGGCAATTGCCGAATACGGAACCTTGATTATCGGTCTGTGGATGGTCTGGCGCGTGCTGGCGATGCGCGGGATCTCCCTGGCGCTGCTCAAAACCGCATGGCGCGGCAATATCCGTAAGCTGCTGGCGCTCAATCGTGACATCATGCTGCGCTCGCTGCTGCTTCAGCTCTGCTTCGGCGCGCTGACGGTTTTCGGGGCCCGACTGGGGCCAGAAATCGTCGCGGTCAACGCGGTATTGATGACGCTGCTGACCTTTACCGCCTACGCGCTGGACGGATTTGCCTATGCGGTAGAAGCGCATTCCGGGCAGGCGTACGGGGCGCGCGAAAGCGGGCAGCTTAGGGGCGTCTGGCGGGCAGCCTGCCGCCAGTCTGGGCTGGTGGCGCTGGCGTTTGGCCTGGTATACGCCTGCTTTGGTGAGCAAATTGTCGCGTTGCTTACGTCTCTTCCTGCGCTGCGCGAGCTGGCGAGTCACTATCTCATCTGGCAAGTCATCTTACCGGTGGTCGGCGTCTGGTGTTATCTGCTGGACGGCATGTTCATTGGTGCGACGCGCGGAGCGGAAATGCGTAACAGCATGGCGGTCGCGGCGGCCGGGTTTGGTCTGACGCTGCTGACGCTTCCCTGGCTGGGTAATCACGGTTTGTGGCTGGCCCTGGCCGTTTTCCTCTCGCTGCGAGGGATATCGCTGGCTTTTATCTGGCACCGCCACTGGCAAAACGATACCTGGTTCCCTTCACGTCACGATATATCGTGACGGTTAAAGATTCCGAATATCAAATCAACTGCCGAATCCTTAACTACAATAATTATCACGTCCAGCAGAAAAGAACGTAACGGACGTTACGACCCGACGCTTAACTAAGAGGACACGATGATGAATAAAGACGAAATCGGCGGCAACTGGAAGCAGTTCAAAGGTAAAGCGAAAGAACAGTGGGGTAAGCTGACCGATGACGATATGAACGTCATTGAAGGTAAACGCGATCAGCTTGTCGGTAAAATCCAGGAGCGTTACGGCTACGCAAAAGACCAGGCGGAAAAAGAAGTGGGCGACTGGGAAAAACGCAACGACTACCGCTGGTAACCGGGCTATACCCGCAAGTACAAGGAAGTACACCCTGAGGGCGGCCATGAGCCGCCTTTGCTTTTACTGCTAACGCGGTTTTTTCTTCACAAGAATAGAGTGGTCGTGCTGACATGCGTCCTGATGACGGCAGGCTTCCACTTCCACGCAGGCACAGCACAGCCCGTGCGCTTCAATCACGTTATGACGCAGGGCAAAACCCATTTTCGCCGCCAGCGTATGCATAATATCTTCCACGCCTTCCGCAGCTTCTTCTTTCACCACGCCGCAGCGGTCACAGATAAACATCGCCGATGTATGGGTGGGCTGATCGAACAGATGGCACAACACGTAGCTGTTTGTGGACTCAACTTTATGCACGAATCCTTGTTCCAGCAGGAAATCCAGGGCGCGATACACGGTCGGTGGTTTCGCCTGCGGCTCGCTTTCGCGGAGCAGGTCCAGCAGATCGTAAGCGCTGATGGCACCCTGCTGCAGGCTCATCAGACGTAAGACTTCAAGGCGCTGCGGAGTCAGGCGCACATTGCGTTGCGCACACAGCTTTTCGGCCTGCGCTAACAGCTCTTTTGTGGACTTATCCATTTAGCACCCCGGATGTTATAGGACGGAAAACCCTCACTTTATCATGTTCTGGTAAAAACGCCGAGATCCGCCAGTCTGTGCTATACCTGACCCATTGCAAACCGGGAAATAAACAATGAAAAAACCTGACTGTATTCGGCACTGGCGCGACGTTGAAGGCGCGGATGATTCGACCTATCCAGATAGCGATGAGCGTTTTTCTATCGGCGCCCCGTTGGCTCGCAAGCTTGGGCTCGGGCGCATTGGTATCCATCACGAGCGTTTACCGCCAGGGCGCAGGACGTCCTATCCGCACGCGGAAAGCGATGAAGAAGAGTTCGTTTATGTGCTCGAAGGTCATCCAGAAGCGTGGATCAATGGCTATTTATGGAAACTTGAACCGGGCGACAGCGTGGGGTTTCCTGCCGGAACCGGTATCTGCCACACCTTTATCAACAACACGGACGAAGAGGTGCGGTTACTGGTCGTTGGCGAGGCCAACAAAAAGCACAACCGCATCTACTATCCGCTTAACCCCGTGTATGCCGCCACGCGTGAGGATCGCTGGGTAGACCACCCGCCCCAGTTTTTTGGACCGCATGATGGAAAACCTGGGAAAAAATAATTTCCTCTTCTATAAATATTGAGGGCCGTCACAAAATATAACAGGCCGTAAGGGAGTTTTACTTAGGGATAGAAATAGCGGGTCTTTTACTACTTATTCACAGCAATAGTTCGTTCCTGTTTGGGTGATAACAGACAGGGGTTATTTCATAACAGACTATAACGGGCATACTGTGAAAAAAAATTTTAAATTTTCGGTGGTTAGTATCGCTGTTTCCTTGTTTATGGCAAATCAGGCGGGAGCAGCCAATACCTGGACAGAATCACGTAGCGACGCAATGGGTGGCACTGGCGTTGCCTCCGGGAGCTATGGTAGCGGGGCGTTAATCAACCCCGCGTTGCTGGCAAAGGCAAAACCGGACGATGATGTGACGGTCATTTTGCCGTCCGTTGGCGTACAGGTGACGGATGAGGACAATCTTCAGGACGAGATTGATACCATCAACGACAAAATCAATCACTATAAGGATGTGGTTGATGACCTCACGCCAAGGGAGATCATCACCAATCCGTTAGGTTCCATTAATCAATTCCAGGGCGCGGCCAAAGATCTGGCCGATGAGCTGGACTATCTCAAGGGTAAAACCGCACGCGCGACGGCAGGTGCCGGGCTTGCCGTGAGTATCCCTAACGATGTGCTTTCCGTGGCCTTTATGGCGAAAGGCTACGCCCATGGCCGGGTGAGTTCGTCTATCGATCAGCAAGATATTGATTATCTGCGCGGTATTCAACAAAGCAAGGTGGTGGCTGCCGGTGTTGCCCTGGACGCTGCGCTGAACGGCACGGATCAGATCACTAAAAATCTCAACTCAACGGCGTCTGGCCGGGCAGCGATTGTGTCCGACTATGGTGTTGCCGTTGCCCGTCAGTTTAACCTCGGCGGCGTCCCGGTTTCCGTAGGCGTGACGCCAAAGCTGCAAAAAACCTGGGTCTATAACTACACCACGTCAATCTACGATTACGACAGTAACAAGTGGAACGACAGCCGCTACCGCACGGACGACACGGGCTTTAACGTCGATGCCGGTATTGCGGCTGATTTCGGCGAACACTGGACGGTTGGCGTGAGCGGGCAAAACCTGATGTCGCGCGATATCGACACCAAAGATATCCGTATCCGTAACGGCCGGACGGGAGAAGTGGTGAGCTACAAAGACACCTACCAGATCCGTCCGCTGGTAACCGCCGGCGCCGCCTGGCATAACGACCTGGTGACGCTGACCGCCGATGGCGATCTGACGGAAACCAAAGGCTTCAAGAGCGAAGATACGTCGCAGTACGTGGGCGTCGGTGCTGAGGTTACGCCGCTCAGCTGGCTGGCGGTGCGTGCGGGTTATCGCGCGGACGTGAAGGGTAACGACAGCAATGTCTTTACCGGCGGTGTCGGCTTCGCGCCGTTCAGTACCGTTCATGTTGACCTGATGGGCCTGTACGGCGAGGACGAAACCTGGGGCGCCGGGGCTCAGCTGAGCATGACGTTCTAAAGTCCACCGGAGGCGCTGCGCCTCCGGCTTTTCTTTGTGCTATAGTAGCGCCCCTTTTCCACCAGATGCTTAAAACTTCGCCATGTCGTCAGAATTACAGACCGCTTTCCCTGCACACCGTTTCTCCATTGCGCCGATGCTCGACTGGACGGACAGACACTGCCGCTATTTCCTGCGCCAGCTCTCCCGCCATACGCTGCTGTACACTGAAATGGTGACCACGGGCGCAATCATTCACGGGAAGGGCGACTATCTGGCCTATAGCGAAGAAGAGCATCCGGTTGCCCTGCAGCTGGGCGGCAGCGATCCGGCCGCGCTGGCGCAGTGCGCGAAGCTGGCGGAAGAACGCGGCTACGACGAGATCAACCTGAACGTTGGCTGCCCGTCCGACCGCGTGCAAAACGGCATGTTTGGCGCCTGTCTGATGGGGAATGCACAGCTGGTAGCGGACTGTATCAAGGCGATGCGCGATGTGGTCTCCATTCCGGTCACGGTCAAAACCCGTATCGGCATTGACGACCAGGACAGCTACGAATTCCTGTGCGACTTCATCAACACGGTATCCGGGAAAGGCGAGTGTGAGATGTTCATCATCCACGCGCGAAAAGCCTGGCTCTCCGGCCTCAGCCCGAAAGAGAACCGTGAGATCCCGCCGCTGGACTATCCGCGCGTGTATCAACTGAAGCGTGACTTCCCGCACCTGACGATGTCCATCAACGGCGGCATCAAGTCGCTGGAAGAGGCCAAAGCGCATCTGGCGCATATGGATGGCGTGATGGTCGGCCGCGAGGCGTATCAGAATCCGGGCATTCTGGCGACGGTCGATCGCGAAATCTTTGGCATCGAAGGCGCGGACACCGATCCGGTTGCCGTCGTGCGTGCGATGTACCCCTACATTGAGCGTGAGTTGAGCAATGGCACCTATCTCGGTCATATCACCCGCCATATGCTTGGCCTGTTCCAGGGTATTCCGGGCGCGCGTCAGTGGCGCCGCTACCTGAGCGAGAATGCGCATAAAGCCGGAGCCGATATTGAGGTGCTGGAACATGCGCTGCGACTGGTGGCGGACAAGCGATAACTTTCGCTAAAAGTTCGTCAAATTCACCACGCCCTGCGAACGTTAGCGGGGCGTTTTGCTTTAATAACAACAGGTTAATGCTGGCATGATTCTTGTAATGCTGAGTGCATTACTCGGGAACTAGTGGGAGAGCACCATGCTGGAACTACTTTTTGTGATTGGCTTTTTTGTCATGCTGTTAGCGACTGGCGTTTCGCTGCTCGGCATTCTGGCGGCTATCGTGGTGGCGACGGTGGTCATGTTTATTGGCGGACTGTTTGCGCTGACGATCAAACTGTTGCCGTGGCTACTGCTGGCCATTGCGGTCGTGTGGGTGATTCGGGCGATTAAAGCGCCAAAAGTGCCCAGTTATCAGCGCAATAACCGCTTCCGTTACTAAGGTATTGAGGGGTTCGTCACATACTTGTAACTTTTCCGGCGGCATGGCTTAGAACAGAATAGGATTTAGTTATCGAATCTGTCACTATGGCTGCCGTTAAAGAATTCATCGAGCTGTACCCTACATACAGCCGAACTAAAAAAAGAAAGGGCTTCCCACGGGAAGCCCAATTTCTTTTTGGGGCTCAGGGAATCAACAAGCTCGACCCCTGCGTCGCCCGGCTCTCCAGCACCTCATGCGCGCGCTGCGCATCGGTCAGCGCGAATTTCTGCGCATCTGCCACATCCACTTTGATGACGCCGCTGGCGATCAGCGAGAACAGCTCGTTGCTGGCTTCCTCAAGTTCTTCCCGGTTGGTGATGTATCCTTGCAGGGAAGGGCGAGTCACATACAGCGAACCTTTCTGATTCAGAATACCGAGATTAACGCCGGTGACCGCGCCAGACGCATTGCCGAAGCTGACCATCAGACCACGGCGCTGCAGACAGTCCAGCGACGCTTCCCACGTGTCTTTCCCCACCGAGTCATACACCACGCGCACTTTTTTGCCGCTGGTGATCTCCTTCAGCCGCTCAACAATGCTCTCTTCACGATAGTTAATCACCTGCCAGGCGCCCGCCTGCAGCGCGCGCTGCGCTTTTTGTGCATTTCCGACGGTGCCGATCAGCTTCGCGCCCAGCGCCTTTGCCCACTGACAGGCGATGAGCCCGACGCCACCCGCTGCGGCATGGAACAGGAACTGCTCGTCGGGCTTAATTTCATAGGTTTTGCGCAGCAGGTAGTAAACCGTCAGACCTTTCAGGAACGAGGCCGCCGCCTGCTCAAAGGAGATGGCGTTAGGCAGCAGGGCGGCTTTATCCGCCGGAACGTTGTGGACGGAGCTGTAAGCGCCCAGCGCAGACTGCGCGTACACCACGCGGTCGCCCTCTTTAATATGCTTAACCGCGCTGCCCACTTTGACGACGACCCCGGCTGCCTCGGTGCCCAGGCCGCTCGGCATTGACGGCGGCGGGTAGAGACCGCCGCGAATATAGGTGTCGATGTAGTTTATGCCTATGGCTTTGTTTTCAACCTGCACTTCGTTTTCGCCAGGCGCGGCAGGGGTAAACTCCACCGCTTTCAGTACGTCTGGCCCACCGTGTTTCTGGAATTCAATGCGCGTTGCCATGCTCCCTCCGTAAGAAAAATATGGTAATCTTTCGACCCACTCTTTATCTCGGTAACTCCATTCACTATGGCAGGAAACAAACCCTTCAACAAACAGACTGAACCTCGCGAGCGTGATTTCCAGGTCGCAGGGTTAAAGGTCCCGCCGCACTCGATTGAAGCGGAACAGTCGGTGTTGGGCGGTTTAATGCTGGATAACGAACGCTGGGACGACGTCGCCGAGCGCGTCGTGGCGGAAGATTTCTACACCCGCCCGCACCGCCACATCTTTACCGAAATGGCGCGCCTGCAGGAGTCGGGCAGCCCAATCGACCTGATCACGCTCGCGGAATCGCTGGAGCGTCTTGGTCAGCTCGACAGTTGCGGCGGGTTTGCCTATCTGGCGGAACTGTCAAAAAACACGCCTAGTGCGGCGAACATCAGCGCGTATGCCGATATCGTGCGCGAACGAGCCGTCGTCCGCGAGATGATTTCGGTGGCGAATGAGATCGCCGAAGCCGGTTTTGATCCGCAGGGTCGCACCAGCGAAGACCTGCTCGATCTGGCTGAATCCCGCGTCTTTAAAATCGCCGAAAGCCGCGCCAATAAAGACGAAGGTCCAAAAAACATCGCCGATGTCCTCGACGCCACCGTTGCCCGTATCGAACAGCTGTTCCAGCAGCCGCACGACGGTGTGACCGGGGTAAACACCGGCTATGACGATTTGAACAAGAAAACCGCCGGTCTGCAGCCGTCGGATTTGATTATCGTCGCCGCGCGTCCGTCGATGGGTAAAACTACCTTTGCGATGAACCTCGTCGAAAACGCGGCGATGTTGCAGGATAAGCCGGTATTGATCTTCAGCCTTGAGATGCCCTCCGAGCAGATTATGATGCGTTCTCTGGCGTCGCTGTCGCGCGTGGATCAGACCCGCATTCGTACCGGCCAGCTCGATGATGAAGACTGGGCGCGCATTTCCGGCACCATGGGCATTCTGCTGGAAAAACGTAACATCTATATCGATGACTCCTCCGGCCTGACGCCGACGGAAGTGCGCTCCCGCGCGCGCCGTATTGCCCGTGAACACGGCGGCATCGGCCTCATCATGATTGACTACCTTCAGCTGATGCGCGTCCCGTCGCTTTCCGACAACCGTACGCTTGAAATTGCGGAGATTTCCCGCTCGCTCAAGGCGTTAGCCAAAGAGCTGCACGTACCGGTCGTCGCGCTGTCGCAGCTGAACCGCTCTCTGGAACAACGTGCCGACAAGCGCCCGGTCAACTCTGACCTGCGTGAGTCCGGCTCCATCGAGCAGGATGCCGACTTAATCATGTTTATCTACCGTGATGAGGTTTATCACGAGAACAGCGACCTGAAAGGGATCGCCGAAATTATTATTGGTAAACAACGTAACGGCCCAATCGGGACGGTGCGTCTGACCTTTAACGGACAGTGGTCGCGTTTCGACAACTATGCCGGTCCTCAATATGATGATGAGTAATTTCTAAGGAATTCAAATGCAAGCGGCAACTGTTGTTATTAACCGCCGCGCTCTGCGACACAACCTGCAACGTCTGCGTGAACTGGCGCCTGCCAGCAAGCTCGTTGCAGTCGTGAAAGCGAACGCTTACGGACACGGTCTTCTTGAGACCGCGCGAACGCTCCCCGATGCCGACGCCTTTGGCGTCGCCCGTCTCGAAGAAGCCCTCCGCCTGCGCGCGGGCGGCATTACTCAACCCATACTGCTCCTCGAAGGCTTTTTCGAAGCCAGCGATCTGCCGACCATTGCTGACCAGCATCTGCATACCGCGGTACATAACGAAGAACAGCTCGCCGCACTCGAAACCGCCAAGCTGAGCGAGCCGGTGACCGTCTGGATGAAGCTCGACACGGGCATGCACCGTCTGGGCGTGCGTCCGGAAAGCGCGGAAGCGTTTTATCAGCGTTTATGCCGGTGCAAAAACGTGCGTCAGCCGGTGAATATCGTCAGCCACTTCGCCCGCGCCGATGAGCCCGAGTGCGGTGCGACCGAGCGCCAGCTGGATATCTTTAACACCTTCTGCGAAGGCAAGCCGGGGATGCGCTCGATTGCGGCATCCGGCGGTATTCTGCTGTGGCCGCAGTCGCATTTCGACTGGGCGCGACCGGGCATCATTCTCTACGGCGTGTCGCCGCTGGAGAACAAACCCTGGGGGCCGGACTTTGGCTTCCAGCCGGTCATGTCGCTGGTCTCTAACCTGATTGCCGTGCGTGACCATAAAGCGGGCGAGCCGGTGGGCTACGGCGGTACCTGGACCAGCGAGCGTGATACCCGTCTCGGCGTGGTGGCGATGGGCTATGGTGACGGCTATCCGCGCGCCGCGCCTTCGGGCACGCCGGTTCTGGTCAACGGTCGCGAGGTGAAGATCGTCGGCCGCGTGGCGATGGACATGGTTTGTGTCGATCTGGGGCCTGAAGCCCAGGATAAGCCCGGCGACGATGTCGTGATGTGGGGTGAAGGTTTGCCCGTCGAACGCATTGCTGAAATTACGAAAGTGAGTGCTTACGAACTTATCACGCGCCTGACGTCAAGGGTGGCGATGAAGTACATCGATTGAGACTCGCAGATAGTCGTCCAACGGCATTAGCTGCCGTTGGACGCGTAACGCTTATTTCAACACGTTATAGATCGCCTGATTAGTCAAATAATCCGACGCGAGCCCTGACTCCGGACTGAAGCGCGAACCCTGGATGGACGAGAACCGTTTTCCGGTGCTACCCAACGAGACATAACGCTCCCCCCCATCGTTTTCCGAAATGGTGTACACCGTTTTCTGCATCTCGGCGAATAGCGGAGCGTTACGCTGAATGGCCTGATGCAATTCCAGCAGCTGCACTCCATCCAGATTGAGCTTTTTATCCAGCGTGACGCCCCATCTTTGCAGGCAAACTTCGGCGAAATGACGCACGATCGTGCCGGGCTCATGGACCACTTTTTCCCCGCTATTCCCATTGGCCGAAGCATTCCCTACCAGCGTAGCGTGGCGACCAGACATGGGATAAATATGGACTTTTGTCGCGCTATCGGTCTGTGGAATGACGCACGAGAAACCTTTTGATCGCTCATGTCTGGCATAGAAAGCCACATACTCCTTCACGTTGCTGCCCAGAGTGACTTTGTCCGCCTGGAAATTACCCATACCCGGAACCGGATCGACCGCAAAAATATTCACCGGAATCGTCGTTAAAAGGGGATCGGCAAGCATTGCATTGGCAAGCATATGGCAGCTAATTCCGCCCCGGCTCCACCCAACAAGGTTCACCTGAGTGGGCAGGATCTGACCCTGGCGGAAGGTTTTGATGATTTGCTGCTGCAGCGCCTGCTGGGTCACTTTACGATCGCCATAGTCATATTTGCGCCACCAAAATGAGCCGGTAACCTCAACGTCCTGAATCGG
The DNA here is from genome assembly GCF_034106085.1 of Enterobacter sp. 302C9. Lineage (NCBI taxonomy): Bacteria > Pseudomonadati > Pseudomonadota > Gammaproteobacteria > Enterobacterales > Enterobacteriaceae > Enterobacter > Enterobacter sp. 302C9. The sequence goes on along the minus strand of NZ_JAWNBW010000010.1, from coordinate 61,218 downwards.
TACACCCGCCTTTTTAAGCTGCTCATAGTTTTCTTTTGTGAGCTTCTCACGCTGCCAGTCAACGTGTCCTTTGATAATATTGATCGCATGCTGAACATTCTCATTCCAGCCGCTGCCCAGAAGCTGGGCGCGAAGCTGAGAATATTCTCCGCTTTTGACCCAAAGCTCATCGCTTTGTAGATTGCCGCTCCCCGGACCATCAAGAATGACCCATTCGGCGAACTCTTTACCCTTGTTATTGGCTGCCAGAGAAGAGATGAGCTCGCCGTTCCAGTAATTAGCATGAGACTCATCAAATTTATTAGATCCAGTACCACAGAAATACACTGTTAGTATTGTCATAAATGACCTCATTGAAATATTAATATGTAGGTGGATGGCACGCGTGCAGTAAAATAATACGTGTCAGCAATATTTCTGGGAATATGCTATTGAGCCCAGGCTGTTTTTAATAACGATAAGATCGTTCTTAATTAAACATGGCTATGTTTAATGTGTAGTACTGCTTAACTTTTTGCTTTGGATATATGACATTTGCCTTATGCCGAATGCTGTTTTTACAGTTTTGTAATAGCACGCATACTTAATTTCGGAATAAGTTGGTTGAATAACCTAAGAAAATAGATTTCACACGGGGTTATGCTACGATGAATATATTAATGATCGATGAATTACCGATCTTCATTCACGGTATGAAAACAGAGCTGGAACGCGTCATGCCGGAATGCACTGTTTTTGCAGCGAGCAATTTTGAAGATGCACACGCAATTTTAACCTCTATGCCGGTCAGCATTATTTTGCTGGATGGTGAAATGAAGTGCCGTGATTTTATCACTAATTTGATGACAAACTGGCCTGAGCTACCGATCGTGGTGATGTTACGAAAAACGACGGATAAGATATTCAACTTCTACATCCGCCAAAGCATTAAGGGCATTTTTACCAAGGATCTCCCCGCCGAGAAAATCAGCCAGATACTTTGCATGGTTTCCTCGGGGGTGGTCTGTTTTCCGGAGCAAGCCGTGGTCCAGCGAGAACAACCCACTGGCGGGTTGCCGATCTACTCCCTGAGTCGTCGGCAGAAGGAAGTTCTTAAGCTGCTGGCGAATGGAGGAACAAATAAGCAGATCAGCCGGCAATTGAATATCAGCGCAGGTACGGTCAAAGTGCATCTGGAATCCATCTTTCACCGACTACAGGTCAACAATCGAACGCAGGCCGCAATGCTCTATTTTAAATATATGTCTAATTAGCCGATTTTCAGCAAAGCGAAGGGCTGCAGTCAAAATGCGTTAAAAGAAAAGCGCAACAGACAGACCTCTGTTGCGCTTTGTTTTTTTAACGGTACTGAGATTTGAAATAATATATCACCACCACCAGCGTTCCGAAGTCCTGCAATAGCCAAAATGGAAAGCTGTCACTCAGTATATCAGCACCGGTAAGAATAAATTTCATGTTTAAGCTGCTCTCACCAAAAAAACCAAAGGCGAGGGCGGCTAAGCCAATTTTACACATTACCGGCAGGGCATGGACTCTTCGGCTATAGGCGGCAAACAAAATCAGCAGCGATGTTATCAGGTCGACGAAGATAATAAAGGGAAGCACCCAGCCATTCATTATGTTAAGCATTTATTCTCCATCGGGCTTGTTGTGGGTTAAATCTGGCGGAGAAAGTGACTCATGTCTGACTTTACTTTTAATGACGCTTGCAACATCAAAAATATCGCGCTGCTCATGCCGGCGAAAAAAGTTTGCCAGCCAGACGATCAGGCCATTACTCATTGCCCCGAGGATATACCCTAAACCAAGCGTGATATCGGCCTGATTAAGGTCTATCTTTAACCAGCGGGCTGCTAATCCACCTAATGCGACGGCCGCGCCCATGCTGATTCCACCAAAAATAATGCCTGCCATAAATCGGCTGTGCTGGTGCAATCGCTGCGGTTGCCAGAAAAACGAGATACTGACGCCGCCAAATAAACCTGAAAAAGCCAGCAAGGCTTCACTGATGAGGGTCGGGAGATAGATGTCAGACATATGTTCATCCTCTGCAAGGATAAATCCCCTCGGAAAAGGGGACTTATTATCGTAACGGGCGCTTATTATTGGCAGGGATCCAGCTCAACAATATGCTGATACTTATCGGTCGTAATAAAGCGCTGCTGCCCTGACAGGCTGTAAATCAGACGCTTGGGAGAGCGATACCCCTTCACGACATCGACATCCGCGCTAAGCCAGGGCTGACTGGAAGGAAGAGCGCGATCGCTGTATTTATCGCCACCGATCCATTTTTGATTGGTGGGTTTAAGACCCCAAAGCGATTCGCTTTCACTTCCCGACCAGCCGAGGCGTTTGGCCTCATCCGAGGTAATATAGCGGTCGGGCAGGCGCCCAAAATTTTTTATATGACGAAGCGTTGTCGCCAGATCGGTCACGTTATTGACGGGCACCATACCCTGAGAAGATAAAAAGGCGTTGGCTTCCTTTATTTCCTCTTCGCAGGTTGGCATGGCGGCGGTTGCCTGTAACACGTTGAATAACGAAACAGACAGTACGGCCATTTTCACTATGTAAAGTGGTTTCATTGTAATTTTCCTGTTGAATTAACTAAGAAATAGCTTCATTTCCGCCTCGCGGCGTCGGGTAAGCCCGGTCAAAACCTTACCGCCTGCCTTATTCCAGCTTTTGAACTGCAGTGCGGCGCCCTGGATATCGCCTGCGTTGAATTTTTTGAGCAGCGTGGATTTCTTTAAATTGCCCACGCCAAGGTTGAAGGCGAACGAAACCAGCGCGTCGAATTGGTTCTGCGTCGAAGCGTTGTTCAGCAGTTTTTTCACGCCGTCCTCGGTGCGTTTCAGATCTTTGCGCAGCAGATCTTTGGCTTCACCGGTGGTAATTTTGGTGAGCTTTTCCATCTCCTCTTTGAGGATCAAATGGCCGTAGCCGATGGTCCATAAACCTACGGCATCGCGATAACGCTCCAGCCTCAGCCCTTCAAACTGGCAAATAAGCTGAATGCCCCTGTCACCTGTACGTTCTGGTTGTTTTTGCATTACGGAGTCTCCTCTGCTTTCGGGCGGGGAATCACCTTGTTGGTGTATTCGTCAATCAAACGCATGACGCTTTCCGGTGGCTCAAGTGCGGTAAATTGCATCTCTACATCGACGTGGCGGCTGTCACGCCCGCCTTTGTTATCGCTGGAAGGCGAAAGGCTGACGTGAAAGCGGCCAAATTCGTTTTCACCGGACTGGCGGGAAGGCGCCTGCATGCCTTCCGTGCGGATCGTCAGGTTGACCTTCATCTTTTCCAGCATCAGCCCGCGCGGTGTCGAAAGCGCGACCAAGGGCAGGTCAAAGTAATGCTTTTCATCCAGCGCCAGCTGTACCGTGCGTGGAATTAACGAACCGTCTTCTGCGGGTTCGAAAAAGGGATCCAATGCCTTCATATACTGCTGAGCAATCAGTTCGTTGGCCGCAGTGGCCGCGTACTGCATCCCACGCGTGATATCTTCAAGCGAGATCGGCACGCCGGGAATATCGGCTGGAGGCGCTGGAGGCGTGTTTTCCTGTACCGGTGGCGTGCCTTCATCCTCTTTGCCCGCCCTGTTTTCCGGCTCCTCATCCTTGCCGCCGCGCAGCCATTTTTTAAAAGACATATTTCGCTCCTGGAAAAAGGGCTACCCGGGTAGCCCCTGCGTTACGGAATCGCACGTATGTCGCGGCGTGGAAGATTATTGCGCGGCGACAGGCTTGGTTTTGGCGTTGGTCAGGTAATCAATCACGCGCTGCAGAGCTTCAGGTGGCTCCTGGCGTTTAATCTGGGTATGAATGGAATATTTCGCGCGTGTATCGGTCGAACGGGTCTGCTCCGATTTATGGGAGACCTTGCCGGTCATTTTCGCTTTGAAAACGCCCCAGCCGACGGACGCTTCCACGGAGGCCTCCGCTTCGGTGCTGCTGGAACTGGCTTCGCTCTGGCTCACTTCCAGCTCAAAGTCGATGGTACCGTCCTCGATACAGATGATGGGGTGGGTGACAGCCGCCAGGAGCGGAATACTCATCTTACGGGTCACGCTGCCTTTATTGACCCCCTGTTCGTCTACCACGGTTTCGTCGTAATCGAACTCGATCGCGACAGCTTTGCCGTCTTTAATACAGACGGAGAGCAGGAAGTCGGTATAGGCCTTGCTCGCCTGGACCTGTGCTTTGATCATCGCCTGCAGCGGACCGCCGATCATATGTTCCAGCGGCAGGGCGTTAATAACTGAACCAATAAATTGTGAATCCATGATGTGAACTCCTTGAATCAGTGAATGCGCGGTTGCGCAGGAGCCACATTACGGAAAGCGAGAAGGGGAAAATATTGGGTAAATGTCATGGCGAGAGGACGCAAAAAACCTATGCCGATCGCAGGATAATCTTAAGGGGTGGTGTTGAGTGATGTTCCGGTTTATTGTTGAAATCCCTGCCTCATCGAATTCCGGAGAACCATCGCGTGTTTCAGAAAGTTGACGCCTATGCCGGCGACCCTATCCTCTCCTTAATGGAGCGTTTCAAAGAAGATCCTCGCAGCGACAAAGTGAACCTCAGCATCGGTCTGTATTACAACGAGGATGGCATCATTCCTCAATTAAAAGCCGTTGCCGAAGCCGAAGCGCGTCTGAACGCTGTTCCACACGGTGCTTCTCTTTATCTGCCGATGGAAGGGTTAAACGCCTACCGCAACACCATCGCTCCGCTGTTATTCGGTGCCGATCACGCGGTGCTCGCGCAAAAACGCGTGGCGACCATCCAGACGCTGGGCGGCTCGGGTGCGCTGAAAGTGGGAGCAGACTTCCTGAAAAAATACTTCCCGGATTCAGGCGTGTGGGTCAGTGACCCGACGTGGGAAAACCACGTTGCGATCTTCGAGGGCGCAGGTTTCAACGTGGCGACCTATCCGTGGTTCGACAGCGAAACGAACGGCGTGCGCGTTGAAGCTCTGCTGGAAAAACTGAACACCCTGCCGGCGCGCAGTATTGTGCTGCTGCACCCATGCTGCCATAACCCGACCGGGGCGGATCTCACCAACGCCCAATGGGATGCGGTGATTGAGGTACTGAAGGCCCGCGACCTGATTCCGTTCCTCGACATCGCCTACCAGGGCTTTGGCGCGGGCATGGAAGAAGATGCTTACGCCATCCGCGCCGTGGCCAGCGCCGGGCTGCCTGCTCTGGTCAGCAACTCCTTCTCTAAAATCTTCTCCCTTTACGGTGAACGCGTTGGCGGTCTGTCCGTGGTCTGTGAAGACGCCGAAGCGGCGGGTCGCGTCCTGGGCCAGCTGAAGGCGACGGTGCGCCGCATTTACTCCAGCCCGCCAAACTTTGGTGCGCAGGTGGTGGCGACGGTTCTCGGTGACGAACAGCTGAAAGCGTCCTGGCTTGCCGAAGTGGAAGCGATGCGTAAGCGCATCCTGGCCATGCGTCAGGAGCTGGTTAACGTGCTGAAAGAGGCCGTGCCGGGACATAACTTCGACTATCTGCTCAAGCAGCGCGGGATGTTCAGCTATACCGGTCTGAGCGCGGCGCAGGTCAATCGTCTGCGGGAAGAGTTCGGCGTCTACCTGATCGCCAGCGGCCGTATGTGCGTGGCGGGCCTGAATGCCAGCAACGTTCATCGCGTGGCGCAGGCGTTTGCTGCTGTAATGTAAGTATTCACTTACTTGCATGCTCTATGTAGGCCGGGTAAGGCGCAGCCGCCACCCGGCTTTTTTTGTTTGCGCCGGTGCCAATCATTACCCGGTGGCGCTTCGCTTACCGAGCCTACACGCCTCTTCCACGCTTTGTGATCGTCTTCTTTTTATTCAGCTTCATAAGCAAAAACTCCTTCCCTTCACCTCCCGCTGGGGTTATGGTCGGATAGTTTTTTGACCATCCGCTCAAATTAAAACGATAACAAACTGAATATTCAGGGGAAAATATGCGCAAGATCACACTGGCGCTCAGCGCCGCCTGCTTATTGTTCTCGCTTAACAGCGCCGTCGTCGCGCGAGCTTCTGCCCCGACGCCGCTTTACACCGGCACCACCGCCGCCATTCTCGCCGAGCAGGCGCCCATTCACTGGGTTTCCGTGGCCCAAATCGAAAACAGCCTGATCGGCCGCGCGCCAATGGCCGTGGGTTTTGACATTGACGATACCGTACTGTTCTCAAGCCCTGGCTTCTGGCGCGGGAAGAAAACGTATTCACCCGACAGCGAAGCGTATCTGAAGAACCCGGAATTCTGGGAAAAAATGAATAACGGCTGGGATGAATTCAGCATCCCGAAAGAGGTTGCCCGTGCGCTTATTGCTATGCACGTGAAGCGCGGTGACAGCATCTACTTTGTTACCGGCCGCAGTCAGACCAAAACCGAAACCGTCTCTAAAACGCTGCAGGATGATTTCCAGATCCCGGCGACCAGCATGAACCCGGTCATTTTTGCCGGTGACAAAGAGGGGCAAAACACCAAGACCCAGTGGCTGGAAAAGAAAAATATCAAAGTATTCTACGGCGATTCGGATAACGACATCACCGCCGCGCATGACGTGGGGGCCAGAGGGATCAGGGTATTGCGCGCCTCTAACTCGACCTATCGACCGCTGCCGATGGCCGGAAAGTTTGGCGAAGAGGTGATCGTCAATTCGGAGTATTAAGTACCCGGCAGCGGGTTTGACTCTTTTTTAATCAAATCTCGCTGCTGCGGGTTTTACCTTTCGTCTTCTTGCTGCACACTTAGAAAGATTCATCTTTCATCACGGAGCAGCACATGTGGTACCAACAGACCCTGACCTTAAGCGCTAAACCACGCGGATTTCACCTGGTGACGGATGAAGTCATCGGGCAACTCCGCGATCTGTCGCGGGTGAAAACGGGTTTGCTGCATCTGCTGCTTCAGCACACGTCAGCCTCTCTCACGCTTAATGAAAATTGCGATCCCACCGTCCGGTCCGACATGGAGCACCATTTTCTGAAGAGTGTCCCGGACAACGCGCCTTACGAGCATGACTATGAGGGGGCGGACGATATGCCTTCCCATATTAAATCTTCCCTGCTGGGCGTGTCGTTGATGCTGCCGGTTCACAACGGGCGGCTGCTGTTGGGTACGTGGCAGGGGATCTGGCTGGGAGAGCATCGCATTCACGGTGGTTCGCGTAAAATTATCGCCACGCTACAAGGGGAATAAAGATGACAATTTCGGAGATACTTCAGTACTGCATGAGCAAGCCCGGCGCGGAGCAGAGCGTTCATAGCGACTGGAAAGCCACGCAGATAAAAGTGGGAGATGTCCTGTTTGCGATGGTGAAAGAGGTGGAAGGCCGTCCGGCGGCGTCGCTGAAAACCAGCCCTGAACTGGCGGATTTGCTACGCCAGCAGCATGATGACGTGAGGCCGAGCAAGCACCTTAATAAGGCGCACTGGAGCACCGTCTATCTGGATGGGTCGATTCCTGGATCGCAGATTTACTACCTGGTGGACGCGTCCTATCAGCAGGCGGTTGAGCTGCTGCCGGAAACCACCCGACAGCAACTCTCCGTGTGACAATTACAGCAACGGTTTAAGGAAGCGCGCGGTGTGCGAGGCTTCGCACTCTGCAACGGTCTCTGGCGTACCGGAGACGAGAATTTCACCGCCGCCGCTGCCGCCTTCCGGGCCGAGATCGACAATCCAGTCCGCGGTTTTAATCACGTCCAGGTTATGTTCGATGACCACGATGGTGTTGCCCTGGTCTCTGAGCTGATGCAGAACCTCGAGCAGCTGCTGGATGTCGGCAAAGTGCAGGCCGGTGGTCGGCTCATCCAGAATGTAAAGCGTCTGACCGGTGCCGCGTTTTGACAGCTCACGCGCCAGCTTCACGCGCTGCGCTTCACCGCCGGACAGCGTGGTGGCGGACTGCCCAAGACGAATGTAGGTCAGGCCGACGTCCATCAGCGTTTGCAGCTTACGCGCCAGCGCGGGCACAGCGTCAAAGAACTCGCGCGCCTCTTCGATGGTCATGTCCAGCACTTCGTGGATGGTCTTGCCTTTGTACTTAATCTCCAGCGTTTCGCGGTTATAGCGTTTGCCTTTGCACTGGTCGCACGGCACGTAGATATCCGGCAGGAAGTGCATCTCAACCTTGATCACGCCGTCGCCCTGGCACGCTTCGCAGCGACCGCCGCGCACGTTAAAGCTGAAGCGTCCTGGCGTATAGCCGCGTGAACGCGCTTCCGGCACACCGGCAAAGAGTTCACGTACGGGCGTGAAGACGCCGGTATAGGTTGCCGGGTTAGAGCGCGGGGTACGGCCAATCGGGCTCTGGTCGATGTCGATAACTTTATCAAAATGCTCCAGACCCTGGATGTCGCGGTACGGTGCAGGCTCGGCCAGCGTCGCGCCGTTTAGCGCCGTCTGCGCAATCGGGAACAGCGTATCGTTGATCAGCGTCGATTTGCCGGAACCGGACACGCCGGTGATGCAGGTAAACAGGCCAACCGGCAGCGTCAGGGTGACGTCTTTCAGGTTGTTGCCGCGCGCGCCGGTCAGCTTCAGCACTTTTTCCGGATCTGCCGCTACGCGCTGTTTCGGCACCTCAATCTTACGCTTGCCGCTCATGAACTGACCGGTCAGCGACTCGGGCACCGCCATGATGTCTTTCAGCGTCCCTTCCGCGACCACCTGGCCGCCGTGTACGCCAGCGCCAGGGCCAATGTCGATGACGTGGTCAGCCGCGCGGATCGCATCTTCATCGTGCTCGACCACGATCACCGTGTTGCCGAGGTTGCGCAGGTGGACCAGCGTGCCGAGCAGGCGCTCGTTGTCGCGCTGGTGCAGGCCGATGGACGGCTCATCCAGCACGTACATCACGCCGACTAAGCCCGCGCCAATCTGGCTCGCCAGACGGATACGCTGGGCTTCACCGCCGGAGAGCGTTTCTGCCGAGCGGGAAAGCGTCAGGTAGTTCAGGCCGACGTTCACCAGGAATTTCAGGCGATCGCCGATCTCTTTCAGCACTTTTTCGGCGATTTTCGCGCGCTGGCCGGAGAGCTTCAGATTGTTGAAGAAGTCCATCGCATGGCCGATGCTCATGTCTGAGATGGTCGGCAGCGCGGTGTTTTCCACAAACACGTGGCGCGCTTCGCGACGCAGACGCGTACCTTCACAGGTGGCGCAGGAGCGGTTGCTGATGAATTTCGCCAGCTCCTCGCGCACCGCGCTGGATTCGGTCTCTTTGTAGCGGCGCTCCATGTTATGCAGCACCCCTTCGAACGGGTGGCGGCGCACGGAGGTATCGCCGCGATCGTTCATATACTTGAACTCGATGTTCTCTTTGCCGGAACCGAACAGGATCACTTTGTGCACGTTCGGACTCAGGCTCGCCCACGGGGCTTCGACGTCGAACTTGTAGTGCTCCGCCAGCGATTTCAGCATCTGGAAGTAGTAGAAGTTACGCTTGTCCCAGCCGCGAATGGCCCCGCCCGCCAGCGACAGCTCCGGGTTCTGAATCACACGGTCCGGATCGAAATATTGTTGAACACCCAGGCCGTCACACGTCGGGCACGCGCCCGCCGGGTTGTTGAATGAGAACAGGCGCGGCTCGAGCTCGCGCATGCTGTAGCCGCAAATCGGGCAGGCGAAGTTGGCGGAGAAGAGCAGCTCTTCCGCTTTTGGGTCGTCCATATCGGAGACCACGGCCGTGCCGCCAGAGAGTTCCAGCGCCGTTTCAAAAGATTCCGCCAGACGCGTGGCGAGATCGTCGCGCACCTTAAAGCGGTCAATCACCACTTCGATGGTATGCTTCTTCTGCAGCTCCAGCTTTGGCGGGTCGGACAGGTCACACACCTCGCCGTCGATTCGGGCGCGGATATAGCCCTGGCTTGCCAGGTTTTCCAGCGTTTTGGTGTGTTCGCCTTTTCGCTCTTTGATGATCGGCGCCAGCAGCATCAGGCGTTTGCCTTCCGGCTGCGACAGCACGTTATCCACCATCTGGCTTACGGTCTGGGCCGCCAGCGGGACGTCGTGGTCCGGGCAGCGCGGCTCACCCACGCGGGCATACAGCAGACGCAGGTAGTCATGAATTTCGGTAATGGTACCGACCGTTGAACGCGGGTTATGCGAGGTGGACTTCTGCTCAATAGAGATAGCAGGGGACAACCCTTCAATGTGGTCGACATCCGGTTTTTCCATCAGCGACAGGAACTGACGCGCGTACGCAGAGAGCGATTCAACGTAACGACGCTGTCCTTCGGCATACAAAGTGTCGAAAGCCAGTGAGGATTTGCCAGACCCCGAAAGCCCGGTCACGACAATGAGTTTGTCGCGAGGGATTATGAGGTTGATATTCTTGAGATTGTGGGTGCGGGCGCCCCGAACTTCGATCTTATCCATTCACCTTTCCCGGTTGGAACACGGATTGCCTGATTTGTTTGAAGGACAAACGGCTGTCAGAAACGGCTAATTATGACACAATTTGACCTGTTTGAATATACAGTATTGGAATGCATTTTCTGATTGGCTGTGTAACAATGTAGAGTCCGCGAGAGATTTCTGAACCGACTACGCAACTATGCAAATTGCCGCGTGGAAATGGTACACTCGCGCGTTTACACTATTAAGAAACGTATTCAGGAGACACGAACATGGCCAGCAGAGGCGTAAACAAGGTGATTCTCGTCGGTAATCTGGGCCAGGACCCGGAAGTACGCTACATGCCGAGTGGTGGCGCAGTTGCCAACATTACGCTGGCTACTTCCGAATCCTGGCGTGATAAAGCGACCGGTGAGATGAAAGAGCAGACCGAATGGCACCGCGTAGTGCTGTTTGGCAAACTGGCCGAAGTGGCCGGTGAGTATCTGCGTAAAGGTTCTCAGGTCTATATCGAAGGCCAGCTGCGTACCCGCAAATGGACCGATCAGGCCGGCGCTGAGAAGTACACCACAGAAGTCGTGGTCAACGTGGGCGGTACCATGCAGATGCTGGGTGGCCGTCAGGGCGGTGGCGCACCGGCAGGTGGCGGTCAGAGCCAGCAGCAGGGCGGTTGGGGTCAGCCTCAGCAGCCGCAGGGCGGCAACCAGTTCAGCGGCGGCGCACAGTCTCGTCCGCAGCAGCAGTCTGCTCCGGCGCCGTCTAACGAACCGCCAATGGATTTCGACGACGACATTCCGTTCTGATTTCCGCGTGCTGAAAACAAAAAACCCAGACTAGCGTCTGGGTTTTTTTATTCCGTCAGGGATCAGGTAATCACCATCGGCCAGTCTGGCGGCGTGTGGCTCATCGCCTCAACCATCACCACTTTAATATTTTCCCAGACGGCGGCGATATCCAGCAGGGTGATGCCAAGCAGGCCCGTTGCAAACCAGCAGGCCGCACCCAGCCCCAGCAGGGTGCTGATGACAGCAAGACCCGCATAGTCAGATTTACGAAACTGAATGTTCAGCGTGCTGGCTAAAAACATCAGTACCGCACTCAACAAAGGCCAGCGCAGGAGAACCATGCTGGTAGTAATGGTTGCCATAAAACCCATCCTCTATAAAACAGACGAACTGAATGAAACGGTGTTTCTCGTTACAAAATATGTGTGAACTATATCACATTTGTTGATTTATTCGCCAGCATCTGAACGATCAAAAAAGAGGATTTTATTCCTCAGAAAAGGCGATTGCGCGGGCTGGTCCTGCCTTCGGCGCACGAGGAGGCGGAGCCACAGCTTGCCGAAAATGCCCTTCGGGCAAGTGGGGATAGCGCAAATTCAGTTTTTATAAGAGGGGCGTTATTCTCCGCCAATACTCAAAATATTGTGGTGTAGGCTGACTATTTATAAATCAACGAACACAATGCCTCAGAGCAAATAGCATAAAACGTCATGATGAAATTGTACTTTTTTCATGCTGTCAGACGTTTGGCTTAATCAACGATTGTCTGTTGTGTTATCTTCCCGTCTGCCTGACGGGCTGGATAATTATTTTCCTTAATTGAAACGGAACGAATACTTACAGTTTAACTTACGGGAAAATATTATCGGCATAACGAAATTTAAGATTTTTAATACTAAAAGTCAGTTGCTAACTTCGCATGATTCATGCAACGTAATCACCTGTTTAACAAAGCATCCGGCCTTAAGTACTACAGGCGTACAACATGCAGGGATATAGGGCGGGAAATGAATCGTAGCGCGCGGCGCAAAATGCTCAGGGTGGTAGGGATCATCATGGTAGTTATGCTGCCGGTGATGCTTGCGCTATGGTTTGCCCAACTGCGTGCCGTGTCTGAAACAAGCGCCCAGCTACGCACATTTGCTGAACTGGCTTTAGACAAAACAGAGCTGGTTATTCAACAGGTTGAGCTTGCCAGGGACGAGGCGGTAAAATATCAGGGCGAGCTTTGCACGCCGGGACACCGTCAATATATGCTGAACGTTGTTCGTGGTCGCCTGTTTGTCGCCGATTTAATTTACGCTGAAGGTCAGAATTTTCTTTGTTCGACCGTTTTTACACCGGATCACCCCTACGCCATTCCTGTCGCTAATTACACGCGTAAACCTGACGTCGCTATCTATTATTATCGCGATACCCCATTTTATACTGGCTATAAAATGACATATATGCAGCGCGGAAATTATGTGGTGGTCGTCAATCCGCTTTCATACAGCGAAGTCATGTCCGCGGATCATTCTCTCTCCTGGGGTGTGTACGACACGGTAACCAATGCTTTCTTTTCCGTCAGCCAGAAAGCCAATGTTTCTTTATTAAATTCGATGATTCGGGATAAGGAATCGGTATTTCAAAAAGATAACCGCTTTTATACGATCGTAACATCTCCCAAAAGACCGATTGCGGCCATTGTCTCGACATCAAATAAACGCTTTTATGAAACGCTTTATCACCAGGCGACGTTGACGCTACCGCTGGGCATGATCTGCAGCATTATTATTTTGCTGGTATGGTCCCGTACCCATCGTGAACTCAATTCGCCGGGGCGCTTACTGCACCGCGCGCTGAACAAACGACAGCTTTGCGTACACTATCAGCCGATTATTGATATTAAGAATAACCAGTGTGTGGGCGCGGAGGCGCTGTTACGCTGGCCTGGCTTTAACGGCCAGGTGATGAGCCCGGCTGAGTTTATTCCGCTGGCGGAAAATGAGGGGATGAGCGAGCGGATTACGGACTATGTCGTTGAGGAGGTGTTCAACGATCTGGGCCATTTCCTGGCCGAGCATCCGCATCTCTATATTTCGATTAACCTGTCGGCCACGGATTTCCACTCCTCGCGGCTGATCGCCATGATTTCCGACAAGGCCCGCCACTACGCCGTCCGTGCGCAGCAAATCAAAATAGAAGTGACGGAACGCGGTTTTATCGATGTGCCAAAAACCACCCCGGTGATTCAGGCTTTCCGTCAGGCGGGTTATGAAGTCGCGATCGATGATTTCGGTACCGGTTACTCGAACCTGCACAACCTCTACTCGCTGAACGTGGATATTCTGAAAATCGATAAATCGTTTATCGATACCTTAACGACCAACAGTACCAGCCACCTGATCGCCGAGCATATTATCGAGATGGCGCAAAGCCTGCGGCTGAAAACCATTGCGGAAGGGGTAGAGACGGCAGAGCAGGTGAGCTGGCTGTTGAAGCGCGGCGTCCAGTTTTGTCAGGGATGGCACTTCGCGAAAGCGATGCCGCCCCAGGAATTTATGACCTGGCAGCAGCAGCCTTTGCACTGAGGGTGATTAATTCAACTGGTGGCGATAGTCGCTCGGCGTGCGGTCAAACTCGCGGCGAAACACGCGGGAAAAGGTTTGTTGCGACACATAGCCCAGATCCATCGCGATATCAAAAATGGGCCGCTGCGTTGAGCGTAGCGCCTGCGCCGCCAGCAGCAGTCTGCGCTGGCGAATGTACTCACCCAGCGTCTGATGCATGACCGTGCGGAACATTCTCTGTAAATACCATTTCGAATAGCCCGACTTTTTAGCGACCACATCAATGTTCAACGGTTGGTCGATATGTTCATCAATCCATTCAATAAGCGTCTGAATAATCTGCTGATGCGACATAAGGTTGCCCCTCTGTAGATACAACTATCTCGGTTAATTCGTCGTTTTCTCTGCGGGCGAGTATAATTCCTCAAGTTAACTTGAGGTAAAGAGGTTTTATGGAAAAGAGATTGCCGCGCATTAAAGCGCTGTTAACCCCCGGTGAAGTGGCGAAGCGAAGCGGCGTTGCGGTATCCGCGCTCCACTTCTATGAAAGCAAAGGGTTAATTAAAAGCATCCGCAACGGGGGCAACCAGCGTCGCTATACCCGCGACGTGCTCCGCTACGTGGCGATTATCAAAATTGCGCAACGAATCGGAATTCCCCTGGCCACGATCGGCGAGGCGTTTGGCGTGCTGCCGGAAGGGCATACGCTGAGCCCGAAAGAGTGGAAAGAGCTGTCGTCCCAGTGGCGTGAAGAGCTGGACCGGCGTATTCATACGCTGGTCGCGCTGCGTGACGAGCTGGATGGCTGCATCGGCTGCGGCTGCCTGTCGCGTAGCGATTGTCCGTTGCGTAACCCCGGCGACAGGCTGGGCGAGCAGGGGACGGGGGCGCGGTTGCTGGAAGAGGATTGAGATTGTGCGGCCGGTTTGCCGGGTGGCGGCTGCGCCTTACCCGGCCTACAAAACCGGGAACGTAGGCCGGGTAAGCGAAGCGCCACCCGGCAAAAGCATTATAAAGAACTAAAGCGCCACATAAGGGCGCTTTAGTTTTTCCCGGTCTTTGTCTTTCACTCTATCCCGCTGGTTCACGGGAGGGTTTCCCCCGACATCAGCACCCCTCAGTGTCGAGCTGGTTGGGGAGGTTCCGGATTGTGCTGACACTTTAATTCTATGCAAGACCCGTTTTTTCGCCAGCCTCATCGACCGTTTTTTCGACGAATTTTTTTCGCGGTGTTGTTCAATTTTCTATAGTTAAAAAGTATGAATAACAGGAGAAAGCCATGCTCACGGTACACCACCTTAACCAGTCGCGCTCGCACCGCGTGATTTGGGCGCTGGAAGAACTCGGCCTGCCTTATGAGATCGTTCACTACCAGCGCGAAAAGAACATGCTGGCACCGGAGGCTCTTAAAAAGGTGCATCCGTTGGGCAAATCGCCGGTTATCGAAGATAACGGACTGATCCTTGCGGAGTCCGGCGCCATCCTGGAGTACCTGCAGGAGACGTACGATCCCGAGTCACGCCTTAAGCCTTTAGACCCGTCGCATAAGGTGCAATACCGCTTCTGGCTGCATTACGCCGAAGGATCGCTGATGCCGCTGCTGTTAATGAAGCTGGTCTTCAACAGCCTCGGCAAGCCGCCGGTGCCGTTTGGTATCAGAACCCTGGGCAAAGCGCTGGGGCAGGGGGTGCAGAAAGCGTATCTCAACCGTCAACTGGAAACCCATGCGCGCTTTATTGAGTCACATCTTGCCGAAAACAGCTGGTTTGCCGGGGATTCGCTCAGCATGGCCGATATCCAGATGAGCTTCCCGATCTTTGCGCTGCTGGCGCGCGGCGGTATCGCTAATCTGCCGCATATTCAGGCGTGGAAGACAAAAGTTGAGAACACCCCAGGCTGGCAAAGAACCCTGGAACAGGGGGGACCGTTATCTATCCCGGGCGAGGACTGAAATGTAAACAAATTGCGCATAGACGATAACGTTTGCGCATCCTCTGTTTATTTCTTCAGCGTCATAAGGGAATTTTAGCGAAAAACGAGAAAGTTCAGTTGAAAAGGGCGGGGATTACGCTAGATAATCGTTTGCCTTAATTTGACCACCCGTTTGTAAGCGCGGAGCTAAACGTTTGCTTTTTTTGTGACGCCCTTTCGTCACAAACGCAACACAAGGATTTGACGTTTAGCTGGCAGTGGCGTCTCCACCTCGCTTACGGACTTCCTAAAAAACTCTCAGGGGATGTTTTCTATGTCTACGCCATCTGCGCGTACTGGCGGTTCACTTGACGCCATGTTTAAAATTTCGGCCCGCGGCAGCACCGTGCGCCAGGAAATTGTTGCCGGTTTGACAACGTTTCTGGCGATGGTTTATTCCGTCATCGTTGTGCCGGGCATGCTGGGCAAAGCAGGCTTCCCGCCAGCGGCTGTCTTTGTGGCGACCTGTCTTGTGGCCGGCGTGGGCTCCATCGTGATGGGTCTGTGGGCGAACCTGCCGCTGGCGATTGGTTGCGCCATTTCCTTGACCGCGTTTACCGCGTTCAGCCTGGTGCTGGGTCAGCACATCAGCGTACCGGTTGCGCTGGGTGCCGTGTTCCTGATGGGTGTGCTGTTTACCGTGATTTCAGCGACCGGCATCCGTAGCTGGATTTTGCGCAACCTGCCGCAGGGCGTGGCGCACGGTACCGGTATCGGTATCGGCCTGTTCCTGTTGCTGATCGCCGCCAACGGCGTTGGTCTGGTCATCAAGAACCCGCTGGACGGTCTGCCGGTAGCGCTGGGCCACTTCGCCAGCTTCCCGGTGATTATGTCGCTGATCGGTCTGGCGGTGATTATCGGTCTGGAAAAACTGAAAGTCCCGGGCGGCATTCTGCTGACCATTATCGGCGTTTCTATTGTCGGCCTGATTTTCGATCCAACCGTACACTTCTCCGGTATCTTCGCCATGCCGTCGCTGAGCGATGACAAAGGCAACTCCCTGATTGGCAGCCTGGATATCGTTGGCGCGCTGAACCCGGTGATCCTGCCAAGCGTGCTGGCGCTGGTCATGACCGCCGTGTTTGACGCGACCGGTACCATTCGTGCGGTGGCCGGTCAGGCGAACCTGCTGGATAAGGACGGTCAGATTATTGATGGCGGCAAAGCGCTGACCACTGACTCCCTGAGCAGCGTCTTCTCCGGTCTGGTGGGCGCGGCGCCTGCGGCGGTGTACATCGAGTCCGCAGCGGGTACGGCGGCAGGCGGTAAAACCGGCCTGACGGCGATCACCGTCGGCGTGCTGTTCATGCTGATCCTGTTCCTCTCTCCGCTCTCCTATCTGGTTCCGGCGTATGCGACCGCGCCAGCGCTGATGTACGTTGGCCTGCTGATGCTGAGCAACGTAGCGAAAATCGACTTTGCGGACTTCGTGGACGCGATGTCTGGCCTGATTACCGCGGTCTTCATCGTCCTGACCTGTAACATCGTGACCGGCATTATGATCGGCTTCGCGTCGCTGGTGATTGGTCGTCTGGTCTCCGGTGAATGGCGCAAGCTGAACGTCGGCACCGTGATTATCGCCGTTGCGCTGGTAGCGTTCTACGCGGGCGGCTGGGCAATCTAAGTTGTCCATTGATGCGAAAACGGGTGGCTCAGGCCGCCCGTTTTTATTTTCAGGACTCATCCTGTTGCCTTTTGCGTTACTCTGGAGAAGATAGAATAAAAGGCACGACGCCTTCCGGAGTACATAAGCAACACAGCAAACAGGGAACGCATGGAAATCTTCTTCACAATACTCATCATGACCCTTGTGGTCTCGCTATCCGGGGTGGTTACACGCGTACTGCCCTTTCAGGTCCCCCTGCCATTAATGCAAATTGCCATCGGCGCGCTGCTGGCTTGGCCGACGTTTGGCCTGCACGTGGAATTTGACCCCGAACTGTTCCTCGTGCTGTTTATCCCGCCACTGCTGTTTGCCGATGGCTGGAAAACGCCCACCCGCGAATTCCTTGAGCACGGGCGCGAGATCCTCGGCCTGGCGCTGGCGCTGGTGGTGGTCACCGTCGTCGGGATTGGTTTTCTGATCTACTGGGCGGTACCGGGTATTCCATTAATACCGGCTTTTGCGCTGGCCGCCGTGCTGTCGCCAACCGATGCCGTGGCGTTGTCCGGCATTGTGGGTGAAGGTCGTATTCCGAAGAAAATCATGGGGATTTTACAGGGTGAGGCGCTGATGAACGACGCCTCCGGCCTGGTCGCCCTGAAGTTTGCCGTGGCCGTTGCGATGGGCACGATGGTCTTTACCATCGGCGGCGCAACCCTGGAATTCTTCAAGGTGGCGATTGGCGGTATTCTGGCGGGCTTCGTGGTGAGCTGGCTGTACGGCCGCTCATTGCGCTTCCTCAGCCGCTGGGGCGGCGATGAGCCCGCAACGCAGATCGTACTGCTGTTCCTGCTGCCGTTTGCCTCTTATCTGATTGCCGAACATATCGGCGTGTCGGGCATTCTGGCTGCGGTTGCGGCGGGGATGACCATCACCCGTTCCGGCGTAATGCGTCGCGCGCCGCTGGCCATGCGTCTGCGTGCCAACAGCACCTGGGCCATGCTGGAATTTGTCTTTAACGGCATGGTGTTCCTGCTGTTGGGCCTGCAACTGCCGGGCATTATGGAATCCTCGCTGGTGGCGGCGGAGGCCGATCCGAACGTTGAGGTCTGGATGCTGTTTACCGACATCGTGCTGATCTACATGGCGCTGATGCTGGTGCGTTTCGGCTGGCTGTGGACGATGAAAAACTTCAGCGTACGTTTCCTGAAGAAAAAGCCGATGGAGTTCGGCTCGTGGACAACGCGTGAGCTGCTGATCGCCTCTTTTGCGGGCGTACGCGGGGCGATCACCCTTGCCGGTGTACTCTCCATTCCGCTGCTGCTGCCCACGGGCGACGTCTTCCCGGCGCGCTACGAGCTGGTCTTCCTGGCGGCGGGCGTGATTCTGTTCTCCCTGTTTGTCGGCGTGATTATGCTGCCGATTTTACTCCAGCATATTGATGCCGGTGATTCGACCCAGCAGCATAAAGAGGAGCGTATTGCCCGGGCGGCCACCGCCGAAGTGGCAATTGTCGCGATTCAGAAAATGGAAGAGCGTCTGGCCGCGGATGCGGAAGAGAACATCGACAATCAGCTGCTGACGGAAGTCAGTTCCCGCGTGATTGGTAACCTGCGCCGCCGCGCGGACGGGCGTAACGATGTGGAAAGCTCGCTGCAGGAGGAAAACCTGGAGCGCCGGTTCCGCCTGGCGGCGCTGCGCTCCGAGCGCGCCGAGCTGTACCATCTGCGCGCCACGCGGCAGATCAGCAACGAAACGCTGCAAAAGCTGCTGCACGATCTGGACCTGCTGGAAGCGCTGTTGATAGAGAATCAGTAGCGCTGTTTTTGCCCGGTGGCGCTGCGCTTACCGGGCCTGCGTGCTCGATCGGTTCCCTCTCCTTGTGGGCTGCGGGTTTCCCACAAAATAATGCCTGCACGGACGACCCCCTCTCCCTTGAGGGAGAGGGCTGGGGTGAGGGGGAACATACGGCTGTGGAGGTCATTCCGTTCACTTTATGTTCCTTGCTACTCTGTAACGACATGACCGGTGAACGTGCCAGGGTGGCTCAATCGCCACCACCCTGGCGACCCGGGCTCCCGGCGGTAAATCGCCGCTTCGCGGTGCCCTCAGCTTATTCCTTCAGGCTATCGGGTCGGGCATGAGCCTGCATCCCTGCAGGCCACGCCCTCTCGGCGCATCCCTGCGCCTCGCCCCGGCCTTACGGAAACGCTTCGGCGATTTACAGCCGGACCAGGGTGTCGCTGTAAGCCATTAATTTTGCAGGAGAAGTGTTCATCGCTTCAGGCAAAAAATTACTGGGGATTCCTCAGCCCTGTGGGAGAGGGTTAGGGTGAGGGCACCCAAAACCCCTCACAACACTGCAGCCACGCCTGCGCGCTCTGCGATAAATACACCCCTTCGCGCCAGATCATCCCCAGCTGCCAGTGCAGGTCGCTCTCCAGCGGGATCCAGCGCAGCGTGTTTTTATCCAGACGCTCGCAAATCGGCTGCGGCAGGATGGCAATCCCCACGCCGGCCTGCACCATCGCCGCCAGGAAATCCCACTGTCCGCTGCGCACCGCTATGCGCGGCTTGACGTTATGCTGGTTAAACAGCGTCATCAGCTGGCGGCTGAGGGCGAAGTCTTCGTTGTAGATCAGCAGAGGGTGCTCGCCGAGCAGTTCAGGTCTCACCGAGTCCAACTTCAGCCAGTCGCCGGAGCGGGGAACCAGCACGCACAGCGGGTGGCTAAAGAGCGGAAGCGTCGCCAGACCGCTCTCTTCCTCAACGGGGAGGACGGTCATTGCCACGTCGAGCTCGCCGTTGGTGACGGCCTGCTGGACGGTTAACCCACCAAACTCCGAAATCTTCAGCTCAACGCCGGGATAACGCTGGCGAAACAGGCTAATCGGCCCGGCCATCATCATCCCCACCATGGGCGGAATGCCGAGGCGAAGCACTCCTTTCTTCAGATGATTGATATCGCCCAGCTCTGCTTCCAGCTGGCGAAACTCCGCCAGAATCGCCAGCCCGCGTTCGAATACTACGCGTCCGGTGTCGGTCAGCAACAGCTTGCGCCCGTCGCGGATCAGCAGGGTACAGTTCAGTTCATCTTCGAGGTTTTTCAGCATCTTGCTGATGGTGGGCTGGGTAACAAACAACTTCTCCGCTGCGCGGGTAAAACTTTGCTGACGAACCACTTCGACAAAATAGCGCAGCGTTCTTATGTCCATGATTATTCCTCGAAACTATACCTTTGATGATTTTAATTCATTTCAGTCCATACCGTGCGCTCTCTATACTGGCGCCTCGTCTCATTTTTGAGGAAAACCCCCATGGCCGTGGCGTTAAGCCGTGTTACGCCTGCCGTTGTGCAACGACTCCAGGTCCCGGTGCAGGTACTGCTCTACGCGGGACTGTTTGTTTTCGCGGAATATCTTGTCGGCTGGCTGCATCTGCCGCTGCCCGCCAATCTTGTCGGGATGCTGCTAATGCTGACGCTTATTCTGTGCCGCGTGATCCCCCTTAACTGGGTGCGCGCCGGGGCGCGCTGGCTGCTGGCGGAGATGCTGCTGTTCTTTGTTCCGGCGGTGGTGGCGGTGGTGAACTATGCGCAGCTGCTGATGGTGGACGGCTGGCGAATCTTTGCGGTTATCGCGCTAAGCACGCTGATGGTGCTGGGGGCGACCGCCTGGGTGGTGGATAAAGTGTATCGCTTTGAAATCAGCAGGCACAAACATGACTAATTTTCAGGTCAGCGTCTTGTGCCTGATTGCGACGCTGGCGATCTACTTTGCCAACAAGCGGCTGTATCGCCGCTTTCATGCCCTGCCGCTGATGCCGCTGGTCTTCACGCCGATCCTGCTGGTGCTGATGCTGGTCTTCGGCCATATCTCCTGGCAGAACTACATTGGCGAATCCCACTGGCTGCTGTGGCTGCTCGGCCCGGCGACCATCGCTTTTGCCGTCCCCGTTTACGACAACCTGGCGATTATCAAACGCCACTGGATGTCGCTCAGCGCGGGCGTGATCACCGCCACGGTGGTCGCGGTGTGTAGCTCCGTCTGGCTGGCGCGGCTGTTTACGCTGCCCGATGAAATTCAGCGCAGCCTGGCGGTGCGTTCGGTGACCACGCCGTTTGCGCTGGCGGCCGCTAAACCGCTCGGCGGGCAGCCGGACCTGGTGGCGCTGTTTGTTGTCGTGACGGGTGTGTTCGGTATGGCGGTCGGCGATATGTTGTTCCTGCGCTTGTCGATCCGGGAAGGGATGGCGAAAGGCGCGGGGTTTGGCGCGGCGTCGCACGGGGCTGGCACGGCACGTTCGTATGAGCTGGGGCAGCAGGAGGGCGTTGTCGCAAGCCTGGTAATGATGCTCTCAGGCGTAGTGATGGTGCTGATTGCGCCGCTGGTGGCGTGGGTGATGTTTTAAGCTCCCCGGCCAGAATGACCGGGGAGAAAGGCTTAGTGCGCGCGGCCCTGCTCAACGCCCAGGCCGGTTTGAGAACGGATGAACTGGGCGCGGAATTTCTCTCGCTCCAGGTTACCCTCCGGCGAATTGTCGGTGGCCGAGAAGAACCAGATGCCGATAAACGCCACGGCGATCGAGAACAGCGCCGGGTATTCATACGGGAAGATAGCGCTTGCGTGACCGAGGATCTGCACCCAGATGGTCGGGCCCAGAATCATCAGGATCACCGCCGTCAGCAGCCCCAGCCAGCCGCCAATCATCGCGCCGCGCGTGGTCAGCTTCGACCAGTACATGGAGAGCAGGATGATCGGGAAGTTACAGCTTGCCGCAATCGAGAAGGCCAGCCCCACCATAAACGCGATGTTCTGCTTCTCAAACAGAATGCCTAACAGAATCGCCACGACGCCCAGCACCAGCACGGTGATTTTCGAGACCTTCAGCTCGTCGCGCTCGCTCGCGCCTTTGCGGATAACGTTGGCGTAGAGGTCATGCGACACCGCAGACGCGCCGGCGAGCGTCAGCCCAGCAACTACCGCAAGAATGGTGGCGAAGGCCACGGCGGAGATAAAGCCGAGGAACAGGTTACCGCCCACCGCGTCCGCCAGGTGCACCGCCGCCATGTTGTTACCGCCAATCAGCGCGCCCGCCGCGTCTTTAAACGCCGGGTTCGCCCCCACCAGCATGATCGCGCCAAAGCCGATGATAAAGGTCAGTATGTAGAAGTAACCCATAAAACCGGTGGCGTAGAAGACGCTCTTGCGTGCTTCACGCGCATCGCTCACGGTGAAGAAGCGCATCAGGATATGCGGCAGGCCCGCGGTACCGAACATCAGGCCGAGACCGAGCGAGAGCGCGGATATCGGGTCTTTCACCAGCCCGCCCGGGCTCATGATCGCTTCCCCTTTCGGGTGGACCGCCATCGCTTCGGTGAACAGGTTATTGAAGCTGAACCCGACGTGCTTCATCACCATAAAGGCCATAAAGCTGGCGCCGAATAGCAGCAGGACGGCTTTGATGATCTGCACCCAGGTGGTTGCCAGCATGCCGCCGAACAGCACGTACATCACCATCAGCACGCCAACCAGCACCACCGCGACGTGGTAGTTCAGGCCGAACAGCAGTTCGATCAATTTACCCGCGCCGACCATCTGCGCAATCAGGTACAGCGCCACCACCACCAGCGAACCGCAGGCGGAGAGGGTGCGAATCGGCCCCTGCTTCAGGCGATAGGAGGCCACGTCAGCGAAGGTATAGCGGCCCAGGTTACGCAGGCGTTCGGCAATCAGGAACAGGATGATCGGCCAGCCGACGAGGAAGCCGAGGGAATAAATCAGGCCGTCATAGCCGGATGTATACACCAGCGCGGAGATCCCGAGGAACGAGGCGGCGGACATAAAGTCACCCGCAATCGCCAGCCCGTTCTGGAAGCCGGTAATGTTGCCGCCCGCGGTGTAGTAATCGTTACGGGAGCGCACGCGTTTCGACGCCCAGTAGGTGATGTACAGCGTCAGCAGGACGAAAATCAGGAACATCACAATGGCCTGCCAGTTGGTTGGCTGGCGCTGGACCTCGCCGGTAATGGCATCCGCCGCGTGGGCGGCAAAGGGAAGCGTGGCGGCGAGCGCCGTCAGAACTCTCTTCATGATGCTTTTACCTCTTGCAGTACCGCTTTATTAAGTCGATCGAATTCACCGTTCGCGCGCCAGACGTAGACGCCGGTCAGCAGGAATGAAATCACAATCACGCCAATGCCAATCGGAATACCGCGCGTTACGCTGGTCCCCTCGTGCAGCGGGGTGCCCAGCCAGTGCGGGGCAAAGGCGATCAGCAGAATAAAGCCGACGTAGATAACCAGCATGATGATGGAAAGGATGAAGGCAAACCGTTGCCGCTTATCGACGAGCTCCCTGTAGTGCGCACTATTCTCTATCTGCTGACAAATATCGTTATTCATCACAGAGTCTCCAAAGGTAAGGTAGGTTTGTTTTTAGTCCCCTCTCCCTTTTGGGGAGAGGGTTAGGGTGAGGGGAGGAAGGTGCGGTCTGATGCCCTCACCCCAGCCCTCTCCCACAGGGAGAGGGAGAAAACACTAGGAAGGCATCGCGATGGCCTGCTTCTCTTCGAGCAGTTTTTCCACCACGCCAGGATCCGCGAGCGTTGAGGTATCACCGAGGTTGCTGGTGTCTCCAGCCGCGATTTTGCGCAAAATACGACGCATAATTTTGCCGGAACGGGTTTTCGGCAGCGAGTCGGTCCAGTGCAGCACGTCCGGCGTCGCCAGCGGGCCAATCTCTTTACGCACCCAGTTGCGCACCTCAGCGTAGAGCTCAGGCGACGGTTCTTCACCGTGGTTCAGAGTGACATAGGCGTAAATCGCCTGGCCTTTGATGTTGTGCGGAATGCCCACAACCGCCGCTTCGGCAATCTTCGGATGCGACACCAGCGCCGATTCAATCTCAGCGGTGCCCAGACGGTGGCCGGAGACGTTCAGCACGTCGTCCACGCGCCCGGTTATCCAGTAATAGCCGTCTTCGTCACGACGCGCGCCGTCGCCGCTGAAGTACATGTTTTTAAAGGTCGAGAAGTAGGTCTGCTCGAAGCGATCGTGATCGCCGAACAGGGTACGCGCCTGACCCGGCCAGGAGTCTGTGATCACCAGGTTGCCTTCGGTGGCGCCTTCCAGCGGGTTGCCTTCGTTATCCACCAGCGCAGGCTGCACGCCGAAGAACGGACGGGTTGCGGAACCGGCCTTCAGCTGCGTGGCGCCCGGCATCGGAGTGATCATGAAGCCGCCGGTTTCGGTCTGCCACCAGGTGTCCATCACCGGGCATTTCTCGTTGCCGATTTTCTTCCAGTACCACTCCCAGGCTTCCGGGTTGATTGGCTCACCCACGGAACCGAGGATGCGCAATGAAGAGCGGTCAGTGCCTTCGATGGCTTTATCGCCTTCCGCCATCAGTGCGCGGATCGCCGTTGGCGCGGTGTAGAGAATGTTGACCTGGTGTTTGTCGACCACCTGACACATACGCGCCGGGGTCGGCCAGTTTGGTACGCCCTCAAACATCAGCGTTGTTGCGCCACAGGCCAGCGGTCCGTACAGCAGGTAGCTGTGTCCGGTAACCCAGCCCACGTCGGCGGTACACCAGTAGATGTCGCCCGGATGGTAGTCGAAGACGTATTTGAAGGTGGTGGCCGCATAGACCAGATAGCCGCCGGTGGTGTGCAGGACGCCTTTCGGCTTACCGGTGGAGCCGGAGGTATAAAGAATGAACAGCGGATCTTCTGCGTTCATCTCTTCCGGCTGATGCTGGTCGCTCGCGTTCTCAATCAGGTCGCTCCACCACAGGTCGCGCCCCTCGGTCCAGTCGATTTTGCCGCCGGTACGCTTAAGGACGATGACGTTACTGACCGTTTTGACGTTCGGGTTTTTCAGCGCTTCGTCGACGTTTTTCTTCAGTGGGATACCGCGTCCGGCGCGCACGCCTTCATCGGCGGTGATCACCAGTTTTGAACTGGAATCGACAATACGGCCCGCAACCGCCTCTGGCGAGAACCCGCCGAAAATCACCGAGTGGATCGCGCCGATACGCGCGCAGGCCAGCATGGCCACCGCAGCTTCCGGCACCATCGGCATATAGATAGCGACCACATCGCCTTTTTTAATGCCCTTTTCCAGCAGGACGTTGGCGAAGCGGCACACGTCGCGGTGCAGCTCTTTGTACGTAATATGTTTGCTTTGCGAGGCGTCATCGCCTTCCCAGATGATGGCCGTCTCATTCCCGCGCTCGGCGAGGTGACGATCGAGGCAGTTCGCCGCCAGGTTCAGGGTGCCATCTTCATACCATTTAATGGAGACATTGCCGGGCGCAAAGGAGGTGTTCTTCACCTTCTGATAAGGTTTGATCCAGTCAAGGATATGGCCCTGCTCACCCCAGAAGGTGTCCGGGGCGGTGATAGATTGCTGATATTTCTCGTGGTACTGCTCCGGGGTGATCAGGCAACGGTCCGCAATATTTGCGGGAATGTCGTGTTTATGTATTTGGCTCATGGCTTTTTTTCTCCTTGTAAGATGTTAATAATATGTCGCAAAAACGTTAATTGTAGGGGCTTTACAAGCTTTGTTTATTATTTGGGCTACAGATCACGCATTGTTTGAATAGTATGAAAATTGAGCGAATGAAACTTTGAAGGAAAATAATTGATGCTGACGATTATTCACATTTATGTTTAAAAAAGCGTTTTTATAACAAAAGGTTATTTATCAGAATTAGAACAAACTCCCGTCATCGTCGCTTTTGTGAGTGAAACGCGTCGTTCTTTAAGGCTTGCGCAACAGGTCGCGCAAATGATACTCATACGCCGCGTTAAAAAATCCCATAAACCAACGCAACACAATTCATACCCTTTCAGTATGTCTCCCTGTTCATGCAGTTTGAGTGAACAAGGCGCTTCATTGAGGAAGTCAGTTTCTATGAAAAACGTTAAAGTCAGCCTTGCCTGGCAGATCTTAATCGCCCTTGTGCTGGGCATCTTGCTGGGCAGTTACCTCCACTATCATAGCGACAGCCGCGAATGGCTGATTGCGAACTTGCTTTCACCGGCAGGGGATATCTTTATTCATCTGATCAAGATGATTGTGGTGCCGATTGTGATCTCGACGCTGGTGGTCGGTATTGCGGGCGTCGGCGATGCGAAGCAGTTAGGCCGTATTGGTGCGAAAACCATTATCTATTTCGAAGTGATCACTACGGTTGCGATTATCCTCGGTATCACGCTGGCGAACGTGTTCCAGCCGGGGTCCGGGATCGATATGTCGCAGCTGGCAACGGTGGATATTTCGAAATACCAAAGTACGACCGCTGACGTGCAGAGCCATGCGCATGGCCTGATGGGCACTATCCTGTCGCTGGTGCCGACCAATATCGTGGCGTCGATGGCGAAGGGCGAGATGCTGCCTATCATCTTCTTCTCGGTGCTGTTTGGTCTGGGGCTCTCTTCCCTGCCGGCGACGCACCGTGAGCCGCTGGTGACCGTGTTCCGCTCTATCTCCGAAACCATGTTTAAAGTGACGCACATGGTGATGCGCTATGCGCCGGTAGGGGTGTTTGCGCTTATCGCGGTGACCGTGGCGAACTTCGGTTTTGCCTCCCTGTGGCCGCTGGCGAAGCTGGTGCTCCTGGTGCACTTCGCCATTCTGTTCTTCGCGCTGGTGGTGCTGGGGATCGTGGCGCGCCTGTGCGGGCTGAGCATCTGGATCCTGATTCGCATCCTGAAAGATGAGCTGATTCTGGCGTACTCCACGGCAAGTTCTGAGAGCGTGCTGCCGCGCATCATTGAGAAGATGGAAGCCTACGGCGCGCCTGCCTCTATTACCAGCTTCGTGGTACCGACCGGCTACTCCTTTAACCTGGACGGTTCGACGCTGTACCAGAGCATCGCCGCTATCTTTATTGCGCAGCTGTACGGCATTGACCTGTCGCTGTGGCAGGAGATCGTGCTGGTGCTGACGCTGATGGTGACGTCCAAAGGTATTGCAGGCGTTCCGGGCGTCTCCTTCGTGGTGCTGCTGGCGACGCTTGGCAGCGTCGGTATTCCGCTGGAAGGTCTGGCGTTTATCGCCGGTGTGGACCGTATCCTCGACATGGCGCGTACCGCGCTGAACGTGGTGGGGAATGCCCTGGCGGTGCTGGTTATCGCCAAGTGGGAACACAAATTCGATCGTAAAAAAGCGCTGGCGTATGAACGCGAGGTGCTGGGTCGTTTTGATAAGACGGCTGACCAGTAATGTTAAAAGCCGGGTGGCGGCTTCGCCTTACCCGGCCTACACAAGCCGTAGGCCCGGTAAGCGCAGCGCCACCGGGCAATGCTTTACTCTCCGCTCAGCGCATCAAACTCTTCGCATCCCGTATCAAACCCTTCAGTGCAGCTCAGGTTCAACCAGTACAGCGCTTTCTGTTTATTGGGCGTGATAAAGCCTTTCTCACCCTGCCTGAACAACATCCCCGCCCAGTACTCGGCGTAGCCCGTGCGTGAAAGTGCCGAGCTCCGCTTGAACCACGAGGCGGCCTGTACGTCGTCCTGGACCACTTCAACGCCGTTGGCATAAATCAGCCCCAGCAGCATTTGCGCATCTACCGCAGAGTCGTTGTCGATATCTTCGGTCGCCGTTTGCAGCAGTTTGATGGCCTGGGGATAGTCGGTTGTACCTGCCTGAGTGTTGACCAGCACGCGCGCCAGCATGATCGCGCCGCGTTTGCTGCCCGCGATGGTTGCCTGCTGCGCCAGTGCCTTAGCTTGCGCATAATTTCCCTGGGTAAAGAGGATTTGAGAGAGCAGCCCCATGGCGTCGACATCGCCACCTTTAGCGGCTTTCTCGGCCCACAGCGCGGCCTGCTTGCTGTCACCGGAGCTAAAGTATGTATCGGCCAAATAATACTGGGCACGGGCGTCACCCGCTTCAGCCTGTTCTTTGTACTGACTGCCAATCTCGTCGGCACGGACAAGCGATGTAAAAAGTAACAACAACAGAAAAATATGTTTCATGGGTTCTTATCATCGGGGTACACGCCGCGCAGTATAATCGCGGCGACAGAAGAAAAAAATGGGTGCATTAAGACCTCAGCATCCTGCAAGCCGGGCGGAACAGTGGTTCCGCCCGTAGAGGTTAGCCTGCGTTACAGGCTAATTTTGCCGCCACCTCCTGATGTTCACCCTTTATTGAAAACTCGCATAACTTACCTCGAGTAATAAAGGTAAAGATCACTATCGTCAGGCAAATAATAAAGACGATGCCTAACGCAGTTTTTAATGGCGTCATGCCTTTTACTCCTTGTCAAAAAAAGAATAAGAGGCTACTCTCAACTTGTCGGAGTTGAGGGAGAGTAGCCTCGGGTAAATGAAAATTTCCCGGGGCTTTCTACTTTCTGTCCCTCAACAATGCTCAAGACAGAAAGTCTTAAGCACCCGCCGCACATCTTATCCCTCTGAATTAAAATGCAAAGATGTAATTCTTTTTCGCGAAAATTACATTATTTCTGCGAGCCGCTTTCCAGAATAATAATTCATATATTTGATGAGTTAATCGGAAATAAAAAGGGAGTGAATATCTCACTCCCTTTATTCACTGATTAATTAACGGCTTCAGCCCATTGCGCTTTCGCGCAGTCGGGCTTTCAGCTTGTTATATTCGTCGATGACATACTGTTCCGCAGCGTGCTGATCCGCAATCGGCTCCACGCGTACGGCGCAGTATTTATACTCCGGCGTTTTGGTTATCGGACTTAAGTTCTCCGTCACCAGCTCGTTACAGGCGCCAATCCACCACTGGTAGGTCATATAGACCGCCCCTTTGTTCGGACGATCGCTGACCTGCGCTCGGGTAATGATCCGGCCTTTGCGCGAGTTCACCCACACCAGCGCTTCATCCTCAATGCCGAGGCGCGCTGCGTCGGCGGTGTTGATTTGCGCGTAGCCCGGTTCGTCCGCCAGCGCCGCCAGCGCGGCGCAGTTACCCGTCATCGAACGACAGGAGTAGTGGCCCACTTCACGCACGGTGGAGAGCACCATCGGATACTCGTCGGTGAGTTTATCGATCGGCGCGACCCAGTCGCAGGTGAAGAACTGCGCCAGCCCGTTCGGGGTGTCGAACTTCTCTTTAAAGAGGTATGACGTCCCCTGATCGGCTTCGGACTCATCGCGACACGGCCACTGGATGTATCCCAGCTCACCCATTTTTTCGTAGGTTGCCCCGTAGAAGTCCGGGCACAGATTGCGCAGCTCGTCCCAGATCTCCTGAGTGTTGTTGTAGTGCATCGGGTAGCCCATGCGGGTGGCGATTTCGCTGATGATCTGCCAGTCCGTTTTCAGGTCCCACTTCGGCTCGACCGCCTTAAAGAAGCGCTGGAAGCCGCGGTCCGCCGCCGTGTAGACGCCTTCATGCTCGCCCCAGGAGGTCGACGGTAAAATCACATCCGCCGCCGCCGCGGTTTTGGTCATGAAGATATCCTGGACAATCACCAGCTCCAGATCCTCAAACCCCTTGCGCACCGCAGACAGCTCGGCGTCGGTCTGAAGCGGATCTTCACCCATGATGTAGGCCGCACGTACTTCGCCGTGCGCCGCGCGGTGCGGCAGCTCGCTGATGCGATACCCGGTGTGTTCCGGCAGGCTTTCCACGCCCCAGGCCTTCGCGAACTTAGCGCGGTTTTCCGGGAACTTCACGTACTGGTAGCCCGGGTAGGTGTCCGGCAGCGCGCCCATATCGCAGGCGCCCTGGACGTTATTCTGACCACGTACCGGGTTAACGCCGACGTGCGCTTTACCCAGATTGCCGGTCAGCATCGCGAGGCTTGTCAGAGAACGCACGGTTTCCACGCCCTGATAGAACTGGGTCACGCCCATTCCCCACAGGATGGCGGCGGTTTTCGCCCCGGCATACATCCGTGCCGCCTGGCGGATCTCCTGCGCGCTGACGCCGGTGATTGTTTCCACCGACTCTGGCGTATAGCCTTCGACAATTTTCCGATACTCTTCAAAACCTTCCGTACGGGTCGCGACAAACGCCTGGTCGTACAGGTTCTCCTCAATAATGACGTGCCCCATTGCGTTCAACAGCGCGATGTTCGAGCCGTTTTTTAACGCGATGTGCATATCCGCAATGCGCGCGGTTTCAATTTTGCGCGGATCGCAGACGATGATTTTCGCCCCGTTCTGCTTAGCGCGAATAACGTGGTTCGCGACGATAGGGTGAGAATCCGCCGGGTTATAACCAAAGATGAAGACGAGATCGGTGTTATCTATCTCGTTGATGGCATTACTCATTGCGCCGTTACCGACCGACTGGTGCAGACCTGCAACCGATGGGCCGTGTCAGACGCGAGCGCAGCAGTCGACGTTATTGGTTCCAATAACGGCGCGCGCGAATTTTTGCATCACATAGTTGGTTTCATTCCCCGTCCCGCGTGAGGAGCCGGTGGTCTGAATCGCATCCGGGCCATACTTGGCCTTGATGGCGCTCAGACGCGTGGCGACGTAATCCAGCGCCTCGCTCCAGGAGACGGCTTCCAGCTTGCCGCCGCGCTCGCGGCGGATCATAGGGGTTTTCAGGCGCGGGGTGAGGATTTGGGTATCGTTAATAAAATCCCAGCCGTAGTAACCTTTCAGGCATAGCGTGCCCTGGTTGGTTTTCCCCTGTGCGGCCTCCGCCCGGACGATTTTGCCGTTATCGACCACCAGGTGGATCTTGCAACCTGAGGCACAATAAGGGCAAACCGTGACGACTTTTTTCATCAGTCTGCTCCAGTTAATCGAATCATTCGCACCCACTATGCAGCTTCTATGCCATGTTTTTTGTATGGGTATACCCTGACTTTACGGTCCCTTCGCGGTGAAAACCCTGACAAAAAGCAGCCAATCGTCAAAATTGACGTGTCGACAGGGCAGCGGATGTGACATGGGTTGAATTTCCGTCACTGAAAAAACCATTTGACTGGAGCCGACGGCAGAATGGTTCAGACTTAACATAATCCCCTGACGGAAGCATACGATGAAACCGGCGATCCTGGTGGTTGATGACGATACGGCAGTCTGCGAACTGCTTCAGGACGTGCTGAGCGAGCACGTCTTTAGCGTGCTTATTTGCCATAACGGCCAGGATGCACTGCGGCAGGTACAACAGGAGCCGAATATCGCGCTGGTGCTGCTGGATATGATGCTGCCGGATATCAACGGCTTACAGGTTTTGCTGCAGCTGCAAAAGCAGCGCCCGGCGCTACCGGTGATTATGTTAACCGGGCTGGGCAGTGAGTCAGACGTGGTGGTGGGGCTGGAGATGGGGGCCGACGATTATATTGGCAAACCGTTCAACCCGCGCGTGGTGGTCGCCCGCGTAAAAGCGGTATTGCGCCGTACCGGCGTACTGGCGGCGGAAGTCCCCGCAGCGCCCGTAGCGGGCATTGCTTTTAACGGATGGACGCTTGATACCACCCGCTGTGAGCTGAGCGATCCGCAGCGTAACCCTGTCCCCTTAACCCAGGGCGAGTACGGCCTGCTGCTGGCGCTTACGCAAAATGCCCGTCGGGTGCTGAGTCGTGACCAGCTGCTTGAGCTGACCCACAGCGAAAGCGCGGACGTGTTCGACCGCACGATTGACGTGTTGATCATGCGCCTGCGCCGGAAGATAGAGGCTAACCCGCATCAGCCTGCGCTCATCAAAACCATCCGTGGGCTGGGCTATGTGTTTGCCACCGACGTTTCCCATAGCGAGAAAGCGGCCTAAGTATTCTCTTTGATAAACAGCTGCAGCTCGGCCAGCGTTTTCGCGCCGTCAATCGCGTTGGCGGCCAGCAGGCTGGCCCGCGCGCAGGCGTGTGCAAGATAAATGCTCTCCGTGAGCGGCAGCGATTCATGGCAGCCGTATAAAAACCCCGCGCAAAACGCATCGCCCGCGCCAACGCTGCCGACAATCTCTTTCTGCTCCAGCAACCATGATGGGATCCAGCGGCCTTGCTCACCCGGTGCTTCGCCCCATGCGCCTTCCGGACAGTGGATCACCACCCGCTGACGCACGCCTGCCGCCAGCAGCTGCGTCGCGGCATCGGCGATATGGGCGATATTCAGCGCATCGTCGGCGTCGCGCATCTCCAGTCCGCTAAACTCCCCGGCTTCCAGCTCGTTAATCACCAGATAATCAAGGTGGCGCAGGGCTGGGAGCACCAGCGGCTGATAGCGCGGGTCGCCCTTGCGGGAAACCAGATCGAGCGACGTTTCATACCCCTGGTCGCGCATCTGCGCCAGCAGGCGCGCGCTGCGGGTGCCAAACTCGTCATCGGGCATATCCAGGCTGTCGAGCAGCAGCAGGTAGCCGAGATGGAAGATCTTCATCGATCCGTCTAAGCGATCGAAGGCGGGAAGATCCAGCAGGCGGTTGGCGCCCGGCGAGTGGAAGAAGGTGCGCTGTCCGCTGGGATCGGTCATCACCTGCGACATGGAGGTCGGGGCAAAGGTGGTGCGCTGAACCCGCTGGCGGTTGACGTGGTACTGGTCGAGCATCGCCAGAATGTAATCCCCGTCGGCATCTTCGCCAATCAGCCCCACCGCCTGCAGCGGCAGGCCAACGTGCATTTTCGCCAGCGTCAGCAGCACGTTGAGCGGCGCGCCGCCGGTGGAGCGTTCGCTGTGGGTAATTTCCGCCAGCCAGCCACGCTCCGGCCACTGCACGATCTGGTGGACGTGATCCACCAGCATGTTGCCTGCGGCGATGATGCCTTTGCGTTCCATTATGCCTGCCCCGTGCTGCCGAAGATGCGCATCTGTTCGGCGACCGTATCGGCAATCGCCTCTTCTATCCCCAGCAGCAGTTCAGCAAATTCATCGTACAGCGGCTGGCGGTTCGCCATGCGCTGCTCAACGGCGGCGAGTGCGGCCTGCGACATGCCGGTGTAGAAGTTGATTTTATGAATGCCGAGCTCGATGGCGCGGCGGAAGTCGGCATCGCTAATCCCGGAGCCGCCGTGTAAAACCAGCGGCAGGCCCGTCTGCTGGCGAATGGCGTCCAGGCGTGGGAAATCGAGTTTTGGCTCGCCCTTGTATTTGCCGTGCGCGTTGCCGATGGCAACCGCCAGCGCGTCAATGCCGGTTGAATCGACAAACTCGCGCGCCAGCTGCGGGTCGGTAAAGAACGCTTCATCCGCATGCCCGTACAGCGCGCCGCCTTCATCGCCACCGACCGCGCCCAGCTCCGCCTCCACCGACACGCCGACCGCGTGGCACATCTTCACCACCTCCCGCGTCTGGCGAATATTCTCCTCATAGCTCAGCGTAGAGCCGTCGAACATTACCGAGCTGAACCCTAAGCGCAGGGCGCGCACCACCGCCTCGAAATGCAGGCCGTGGTCGAGGTTGAGCACCACGGGAATATCGTGACGGGCGGCTTCGAACTTAACCGCTTCGACAAGCGAATCCAGGGAGACGTATTTAAAATGCACTTCGGCGATGTTGATAATAAACGGCGAGCGTTCCTGCTTCGCGGCGGCGAACAGCGCGCGCAGGAAGTGGGAGTCGAGCACGTTAAACGCGCCCAGCGCGTAGCGATGCGCCCTGGCGTGCTCCAGACCGTCGGCAAGAGAGATCAATGGCATCATTTACTCCTTATATCCGGAACAGGTTGTACTCGTTGCACAGCACCAGCAGCGCCGGTTCGTCTTCTTCGATGTTGTTATAGCGGGCAACGGGCTGCAAAAAGTGGTTGTCGTGCTCGTCGTCGTTTACCGATGACACCTCCCCAACCAGCACGTCGCCGAAGCCGCGTTCGCCCCAGAAGCTGTGGTACAGAGTGGGTGTCAGGCAGATGCTTTCCCCTGGCGTGAGGCGCAGCTGGCTGCCGGGCGCGTGGGTCTGACGACAGCCGTCGACGGTGACCGTCACGTCGGTGTTTTCCGTCTCTTCATACGCCCCGGCATTCCATAACTCAATAATCAGATTCCCGCCGCCCCGGTTGATGATGTCTTCCCGCTTGCGCCAGTGAAAATGCATCGGCGTCACCTGGCCGTCGCGCACGTGCATAATTTTTTCGGCATAGCACTTTTCATAAGGCACGCCGTTGGGCGAGCCGTTGCGCAGGGTAAACAGCGTCAGGCCCTCAGCGGCAAAGCTGTTGCCGCCGAACGCCGTCACGTCCCAGCCGAGCTTGAGGTCGAACACTTCCTGCCATGCGGCCTGGTCAAGCTGCTGCCATTTTGTGGGCGGGAAGCTGGCAAACGGCGGGAGGTGCACGTCGTGCATGGAAAAAAACTGTCGCGTGTGGCCGAGAATTTCATTGATGTCGGAGCGTTTCATGGGGACTCCTGGCTTTTTTTGCAAAACCCTAGCCCTCACCCTCAAGGGGGAGGGGGAGTAAGTTCCCTCTCCCTGTGGGAGAGGGTTAGGGTGTGGGCATCAGGCCGCAACGAGGTTACTTAACCGTCCAGCCCTTATAGGTCCCGACGTTCTTTTTATCGATCATCGTCACCGGGATCAGCACCGGCGCTTTCGGCGCAGGTTTGCCCTGTAGAATGTCATAGCCGATCTCCACCGCTTTTGCCGCCATCACCTGCGGATCCTGCGCCGGGGTCGCGACAAACAGGGAGTTTTCGCGCTTCAGCGCTTCCTCACCGTCCGGGCTGCCATCCACGCCGACGATAAAGAACTCGTTGCGTTGAGCCTGTTTCGCGGCCAGATCGGCACCGATCGCCGTCGGATCGTTAATCGCAAACACGCCGTCGATCTTCGGATTGGCCGCCAGCAGGGAGGTCATGACTTCCAGACCGCCTTCACGACTGCCCTTGGCGTTTTGGTTATCCGAGAGCACCTTGATATCCGGATGTTTTTTGAATTCCGTCTGGCAGCCTTCCACGCGGTTTTGCACCGCAGAGACCGGCGGTCCGTTGATGATCACCACGTTGCCTTTGCCTTTCAGGCGATCGGTAATGTACTTACAGGCCATTTCGCCCGCCTGGGTGTTATCGGAGGTGATGGTCGCATCCGCCCCTTCCGCCGCCACGTCAACCGCAACGACCACGATCCCGGCGTCCTTCGCGCGCTTCACCGCCGGGCCGATCCCTTTGGAATCCGCGGCGTTGAGGATGATCATGTCCACCTTCGCGGCAATGAAGTTATCGATCTGCGCCACCTGCTGGCCCAGATCGTAACCGCTGGAGACCAGCGTCACCTTGACGTTATCGCCAGCCAGCTTGCGCGCTTCCAGCTCGGCACCTTTGGTGATCTGCACGAAGAACGGGTTGGCCAGGTCGCCCACCGTCACGCCGATGGACTTCAGATCTTTTGCCTGCGCAAACGGCGTTGCGGCAAGCAGCGCGCCAGCACAGAGCGCGGTCACTAACGGTTTCAAACGCATGTTGTTTTCCTCGAAGCTGTAGGGTTTTGTTGTTATGCACTTTGATGGTGTCGGGTACGGTATTTGTCGATCAGCACCGCTATGATGATCACCGCCCCTTTGATCACCAGCTGCCAGAAGTAGGAGACGCCCATCAGCGTCATGCCGTTGTTGAGGGTGGCGATGATCAGCGCGCCGACCAGCGTGCCGGTGATCGTGCCGATCCCGCCGACGAAGCTGGTGCCGCCGAGGATCACCGCCGCAATCGCATCCAGCTCGTAGCCCGTGCCGAGGTTGCCGTTGGCGCTGTAGAGGCGCGAGGCGCTCATCACGCCGCCAAGCCCGGAGAGCAGGCCGCTCATGCCGTAGACAAACAGCAGCACCAGCCAGACCTTGATGCCGGTCAGTCGCGCCGCCTGCATGTTGCCGCCCACTGCATAGATATGTACGCCTAGCGTGGTGCGGCGCAGGATGAACCAGCAGATAGCAATCACCGCAAGGGCAATGACTACCAGCCACGGGATCGGGCCGAGGTAGTTATTGCCGATCCACTCGAAGCTGATGTTGGAGTTAATGACCGTCGTGCCGTCCGCCAGCAGATACGCCGCGCCGCGCAGCGCCGTATAGGTGCCGAGCGTCACGATGAAGGGCGGCAGCCCGGCAAAGGCCACCAGCGCGCCGTTGAACAGGCCCAGCACCATGCCGAGCATCAGCGCGGCCGGAATGGAGAGCATCGCAAATTCAGGGATAAGCGAGACCACCATCGCCGCTACCGCCGTGGTGCCCAGAATCGAGCCCACGGAGAGGTCAATCCCGCCGGTTAAAATGATGAAGGTCATTCCCGCCGCCAGCACGATGTTGATCGACGCCTGACGGGTAATGTTGAGCAGATTGCTCTCGGTGAAGAAGTTCGGGGCGATAAAGCCAAATACCGCCACAATCAGGATAAGAATCGGCAGGATGCCGACCGTTTGCATCAGATCGCTCATCAGCATTTTTTTGGCGGAGGCGGATTTCGCCACCTGCTGCGGATGGGTTGGAGTTGTCATGATTGCACCGCCTGATGATGAGTGTCGTTCACGCCGGTTGCCAGCGTCATAATGTTTTCCTGAGAGATGTCGCGCCCGTGGAGTTCACCCGCAATGCTGCCTTCCCGCATCACGTACACCCGGTCGCTCATGCCCACCACTTCCGGCAGCTCGCTGGAGATCATTAAAATCGCCACCCCTTTGCGCGCCATCTGGTTCATGATGCGGTAGATCTCGCTTTTCGCGCCGACGTCCACGCCGCGCGTGGGTTCGTCCAGAATCAGAATGCGCGGACCGATGGCCACCCAGCGGGAGATCAGCAGCTTTTGCTGATTGCCGCCGGACAGCCCGCCCGCGCGCACCTGCGAATGGGGTACGCGGATGTTAAGCAGGGCAATGGCGTCATCGGAAATCGACTGGGCTTTTTTGCGGTTTAACATACCGAAGGTGGCGTCGCGCTCCAGCGTCGCCATGGTGATGTTCTCCTGCGCCGCCAGCTCCAGAAACAGCCCCTGCTCCTTGCGGTTCTCGGTGAGAAAACCGATGCCGTTTTCGATGGCCGCACGCGGGGAGTGGATCACCACCGGCTCGCCGTCGACCTCAATCATGCCGCCGGTGGCTTTACGCACGCCGAAAATCAGCTGCGCCAGCTCGGAGCGTCCGGCCCCCACCAGGCCCGCCAGCCCGACGATTTCGCCGGAACGGACCTGCAGGCTGCACGGCTGTACCTTTTTACCGTCGGTGAGGTGGTGGACGTTGAGGCGCGGGCTGCCGAGGGGAATATCACGCTCTTTGTTGAACAGATCGCTTAACGGGCGGCCCACCATCATGCGCACCAGCTCGGAGGCGTTCAGCTTGTCGCGCGTCAGGCTGCCGACGTACTGCCCGTCGCGCAGAACGCTGACGCGGTCAGAAAGTTCATACACTTCCGCCATGCGGTGGCTGATATAGATGATCGCCATCCCTTCATCGCGCAGGCGCAAAATCAGTTCAAACAGGCGATGCGTTTCCCGCGAGGAGAGGGCGGCGGTGGGCTCATCCATCACCAGAATGCGGCTGTTGCGGTGCAGCGCGCGGGCGATTTCCACCTGCTGCTGCTCGGCGATGGTCAGCTTCATCACCAGGTCGGTGGCATTGAACTGTGCGCCGAGGCGCTCAATCACCGCCTGCGCCTGGGCGGCCATCTCTTTGCGCTGCACCATCCCGCCGCGCGACAGCTCGCTGCCAAGAAAAATATTTTCGGCAACGGTCAGGTTGGGCGCGAGCTGCATCTCCTGATAAATCAGGGTAATGCCTGCGGCCAGCGCATCTTTCGGCCCTTTAATGTGAAACGGCTGACCGTCGATCAGGATCTCACCGCTGGTGGCGGTATAGGCTCCCGCGAGGATTTTCATCAGCGTGCTTTTTCCCGCGCCGTTTTCGCCCATCAGCGCGTGGATCTCTCCGGGAAAGACCGTCAAATCCACACCCTTGAGCGCGTGGAAACTGCCAAACGTTTTGGCAATGCTGCGCATCTCTAATACCGGGGTTCTGCTCATGGCGGATCTCCTGCGAATGCCGATATCTGCACTTCATCACAGGTGCGTAAATGCAAAATGTCAGAAGCTGTTCATATTTGTCATAGTTATGAATAGCTAATGTAGATCACAGTTATTGAACTACCCTCACCCCGGCCCTCTCCCTGAAAGGGAGAGGGAGCAAATCATTCCCTCGCCCCTTTGGGGAGAGGGTTAGGGTGAGGGGACACCAAACCGCACAGGAGCCCAAGCCCATGCCATCACGCCGTCCGCCCTTTTTCGCCAGCGCCCGAGGCCGCCTGCTGATTTTTAATCTGCTGGTGGTCGCCGTGACGCTAATGGTGAGCGGCGTGGCGGTGCTCGGCTTTCGTCACGCCAGTCAAATCCAGGAGCAGGTTCAGCAGCAAACGCTGGACGATATGACCGGCAGCATGAACCTGGCCCGCGATACCGCCAACGTGGCGACGGCGGCGGTGCGGCTTTCGCAGGTCGTCGGGGCGCTGGAGTACAAAGGCGAAGCCGAGCGCCTGAAGCAGACGCAAATGGCGCTGCGCCGCTCGCTGGAACAGCTTGCGGAAGCGCCGCTGGCGCAGCAGGAGCCGGCGCTGGTGGCGCGTATTATTCAACGAAGCAATGAGCTACAGCAGAGCGTGACGGAGATGCTTGAGCGCGGACAGCGGCGCCATCTGGAGCGTAACGCGCTGCTGAGCTCGCTGTATCAAAGCCAGAGCTACCTGCGTCATCTGCAGGACATCAACCGCCGTTACGACAGCAACGTGCCGGATGCGCAGCAGCTGATGGAGATGGACCGGCTGATCGCTGCCGCCATCGACACCCCTTCGCCGCGCGCGACCGTTCAGCAGCTGGACGCCGTGGCCGCAGCGCTGCCCCGGAGTGCCGTACAGCCGGTCGTGAAGGGAGTTCTGCCTGATTTTAATGCCGAGTTAGGCAAGCTCGCCCCGCTGTCGAAGCAGCTGGAAGAGAGCGATCTGGCGATAAGCTGGTATATGTTCCACATCAAGGCGCTGGTGGCGATCCTCAACAGCGACATTAATCAGTACGTCGGGCAGGTGGCGCAGGCTTCCCGGCTTCGCACGGCCCAGAGCCATCACGAGCTGCAGTCCATCAGCGTGTTTATCAGCTTCTTCGCCGTGCTGGCGCTGATCATCACCGGGTGCGCCTGCTGGTATATCTACCGCAATCTGGCCTCTAACCTGACGGCTATTTCCCGGGCAATGTCGCGCCTTGCTCACGGCGAGCAGGATGTCTCCGTTCCCGCCCTCCAGCGGCGCGATGAGCTGGGCGAGCTGGCGCGCGCGTTTAACGTGTTTGCCCGCAATACCGCCTCGCTTGAGCACACCACGCGCCTGCTGAAAGAGAAAACCACGCAGATGGAGATCGACCGCGTTGAGCGTCAGGGGCTGGAAGAGGCGCTGCTGCACAGCCAGAAGATGAAGGCGGTCGGACAGCTGACCGGCGGGCTGGCGCATGATTTTAACAACCTGCTGGCGGTAATCATCGGCAGCCTTGAGCTCACCGACCCCGAATCAAAAGACGCGCCGCGCATTACCCGGGCGCTGAAGGCGGCCGAGCGGGGTGCCTTACTGACGCAGCGCCTGCTGGCGTTTTCCCGCAAGCAGTCCCTGACGCCGCATGCGGTAGAGATGCTGCCGCTGCTGGAGAACCTCCGGGAGCTGATGCGCCACTCCCTGCCTGCTACCCTCACCCTGGAGATTGAAGCGCAAACCCCGGCGTGGCCCGCGTGGATTGACGTTAGCCAGCTGGAAAACGCCATCATCAACCTGGTGATGAACGCGCGCGATGCGATGGAAGGGCAAAGCGGGGTGATTAAAATCCGGACCTGGAATCAGCGCGTCACCCGCAGCGACGGGCGCAGGCAGGATATGGTGGCGCTGGAGGTGATTGACCGCGGCAGCGGCATGTCGCAGGAGGTGAAATCCCGGGTCTTTGAACCGTTCTTCACCACCAAGCAGACCGGAAGCGGGAGCGGATTAGGCCTGTCGATGGTCTACGGCTTTGTGCGCCAGTCCGGCGGCCGCGTGGAAATTGAAAGCGTGCCGGGGCAGGGAACGACCGTTCGGCTTCACCTCCCGCGCTCGGTGCTGCCTGCTGCGGCAGACGATGAAGCGTTGTCAGCCACCGCCTCCGTCGATAGCGAGCGGCTGGTGCTGGTGCTGGAAGATGAAGCCGATGTTCGGCAAACCCTGTGCGAGCAGCTGCATCAGCTCGGCTACCTGACGCTGGAAGCGGACAACGGCGAGCAGGCGCTGAATATGCTGGAGGCTGCACCGGATATTGGCATGTTTATCAGCGACCTGATGCTGCCCGGCAGCCTCAGCGGCGCCGAGGTGATTAACCATGTGCGCAGCCATTACCCGCAGCTTCCGGTGCTGCTGATCAGCGGCCAGGACCTACGGCCCGCGCATAACCCTCAGCTGCCGGACGTCCAATTGTTGCGTAAGCCGTTTACGCGGGTGCAGCTGGCGCAGGCGCTGCGCAAGGTTATGGTAATTTGAGATTCCTCCGCTACCCCGGCTTCCCGCCGTTCATTATCGTAAGGCCAGTTCACCTGCGAGTCTGGCCTTATGAAACGTTACTCAACTGCTCTGTTATTCGGTCTGCTGTCACTCACCAGCCAACTGGCTCATGCCGATATTGTTGATGATGCTATTGGCAACATTCAGCAGGCGATCAACGATGCCTATAACCCCAGCAGCAGCCGCAGCAATGACGACGACGATCGTTATGACCGCAGCCGTCAAATCGACAGCCGACAGTACGACGATCGTCGTCGGCAGCTTGAAGACAGACGCCGTCGTTTAGATGAACGTCAGCGTCAGCTGGATGACGATCGCCGTCGGTTAGAAGAGGATGAGCGCAGGTTAGAAGACGATTACGATCGAGGCTAAGTGCGGCCTGTTGCCCTCAACCACTAGAGAGGGAGAAAAGCTAATCCAGCACCAGCACCATCCCGTCATAGCCCGCTTCTATGCCCTGCGGCAGCGGGTTATCCATCATCCACACGTCAAACTGATGGCTGATATGCGTCAGGATCACCTGCGGGCAGCCAATTATCTCGTTTAACGCAATCACGGTATTTAAGTCGCAATGGTTTCGCGGCGTTTCCTCGCGCGGCTCATGGCTGCAGTCGATAATCATCGCCTGCGGCTGGCTGTTGAGCAGGAACTTCACCGTTTTTTCCGGCAATCCGGCGGTGTCGGAAAGCCAGGCCACGCGGCTGTGGGCCGATTCCAGCAAATACCCGAAGGTCAGTTTTGAATGGTTGAGCGGCAGCGGCGTGACCCGCAAACCCTGAAGCTCAAACATCACAAACGGTTCGACCGTGTGGCTGAAATCCAGAATGCCGGGGTGCTTAAACAGGTCGTCGCATCCGGCGTCGTCCGGCGGACCGTAAACCGGGATCGTCGCCCCCACGCCCCAGCGCAGGGGGAACAGCCCCTGAACGTGATCCATATGGTAATGGGTGAGCAAGAACTGCTGGAAGCTGCCCGCCGGCCAATCGTCCATCAGGTGCGGAATACCGGCATCCAGCAGGGTGACGGCATCGTTGAATTTCACCACCGCGCTGCACGGGCGACGGCGATAGTTATCCTGCAGGCGCGCCCGGCGACACGCCGCGCAGTCGCAGCCAAAGACCGGCACCAGCTGGGCGCCACCCGTTCCCGTCAACGTGATGGTCAGACTCATAGCGCACCTCTACAGCGGTTTGGTGAATCGGAAATGGCTCTGCGTGTATCCTTCACGAACGTAAAAACGGTGCGCGTCGGTGCGCTTCACGCTGGTGGAAAGTTCGGTCAGCTCCGCGCCGGCCTGTCGCGCTACCTCTTCCGCCCAGGCCAGCAGCTGACTTCCGACCTTTAACCCTCGCGCCTGCGGCATCACCACCAGCTCCTGGATCTCGCCGATCCAGCGCGCATGGTGCAGGTGAAACTGCATGTGCAGGCCGATCATGCCGATGACCTGTCCCTCTCTCTCCGCAAGCTGGTAGCGCATGTTGCGATCCTGCAGGTTGGCAAGAAACCCGGCGTGGAACGCCTGATGGTCGAACTCTGCCTGCTTGAGCTCGCAGATCAGGGCGTAAACACTCTGCGCATCGTCGGCTGTGGCGGGGCGAAGCTGGCAGTCAGGCATGCTGTTTCTCCTTCTGACGGATAAGCGATAAAAAGGTATCGACTGACTGTAGCAAACTTCCGTCGTTATTGAGGATGTAGCAGCCCGACGGGGCATAGCGGGCCGCACGCTCAAGCCGCAGATCGATCTCACGGGCTGATTCACGCCCCCGACTCTGCAACCGGCTGCGCAGA
Source organism: Enterobacter sp. 302C9 (assembly GCF_034106085.1). Lineage (NCBI taxonomy): Bacteria > Pseudomonadati > Pseudomonadota > Gammaproteobacteria > Enterobacterales > Enterobacteriaceae > Enterobacter > Enterobacter sp. 302C9. Next base: position 18,735 of record NZ_JAWNBW010000010.1, on the reverse strand, counting down.
ACGTCCGGCGAAACCTGCAGGCAGACCGGCAGCAGGGCCGCCTCATAGCGGGCGCGCGCTTGCGGCAGATGCGCACGCGAGCCGTTAACCAGCACGTCGAACCCCGCATGCAGCCAGAGGTCGATTTCGATGCCCACGCCATAGTAATAACCGTTGGCGTGCCAGCTCAGCGCCAGCAGGTTTTGCCCGGCGCGGATGAAAAACTCCTGCTCGCTCAGGGCGATATGATTTTCGCTCCCGGCATGGGCCGCGCGGGTAATATAGCGATGCGCGACCAGCAGCTGCGGATGTTCCCGCTGCCGTAAGGCGGACAGCAGGCTGTCTTTACCGGAACCCGAGGGCCCCATTAACCAGATGAGCCTTCCCATCAGAACACCCTTTTTCCCTGACGCCAGACGTGGTCGATGTGAACGTGCTCGCCCTTGCGGTGGGCCAGCACCAGATCCGCGCGTTTACCCTCGGCGATTTCCCCGCGATCCTGAAGATTAAGCGCCGAGGCCGGGTTTTTCGTCACCAGGCGAATCGCCTGCGGCAGCGTAAAGCTGTTGCTCTCGTCGTCGGCGACCCGGAACGCCGCATCCAGCAGGCTGGCGGGGTAGTAGTCGGACGAGAGAATATCCAGCAGGCCGAGCGAGGCAAGCCTGCTTGCCGCGACGTTGCCGGAGTGCGATCCGCCGCGCACGATGTTTGGTGCGCCCATCAGCACGTTCATGCCGTGCCTGCGGGAGGCTTCAGCCGCTTCAAACGTGGTGGGAAATTCGGCGATTACGCTGCCAAGCTGGTGGGATTCGCGCACGTGATCGTGCGTGGCATCGTCATGGCTGGCCAGCGCGATATTGCGGTCACGACACATCGCGGCAATCCTGAGACGGTTTGGCTGCGACCACTGGGCGGCAAGCGCCAGCTGCTCTTCCTCGTAGCGCGCCATCTCTGCGTCGTTGAGGGAGTATTTGCCCTGATAGTATTCGCGATACTTTTCAATGTTGGCGAACTGGCGCTGCCCCGGCGAGTGGTCCATCAGGGAGACCAGCGACACCGGCTCGCGCCCGACCAGTTTTTCAAACAGCGGCAGGGTGGTGTGGTGCGGCAGCTCGCAGCGCAGGTGCAGACGGTGCTCGGCGCGGTTGAGGCCGCGCTTTTGCGTCTCCTCCACGGCGTTGATCATCTTCTCCAGATTCTCCAGTCGATCGCCGCCGTCGCGCACGTCGCCAATCGCCACCGCGTCCAGCACGGTGGTGATGCCGCTGGCGACCATCAGCGCGTCGTGGCTGCTCATCGCCGAGTGGGCGGGCCAGTCGACCTTCGGGCGCGGGGTGAAGAATTTGTCCAGATTATCGGTATGCAGCTCAATCAGCCCCGGCAGCAGCCAGCCGCCTTCACCGTCCATCGCTTCAGGGGTACGGCTTTGGGTTTCGGCAAAGGCGCGAATAACGCCTTCATGAACTTCAACCGAGCCATTAACGACTTCATTTTCCAGCACCAGCCTGACGTTATTGATAATCATGCGTGGACCCCCATCGGGTGCAATCTGTCCGCCACGCGGCTGCGTACGGCGTCGTCGTGGAAGATCCCGACGATCGCCGCGCCGCGCGCTTTGGCCTGTTCGATCAGCTCCACCACGGCCGCGCTGTTTTTGCCGTCGAGCGAGGCGGTGGGTTCATCCAGAAGTAAAATCGGGTAGTCGACGATAAACCCGCGGGCGATATTGACGCGCTGCTGCTCGCCGCCGGAAAAGGTCGACGGGGCGAGATGCCACAGGCGCTCCGGCACGTTGAGGCGCGTCAGCAGGCTGGCGGCTTTGGCGGCGCAGGCTTCTCGCGGCACGCCCAGATCCAGCAGCGGCTGCATCACCACGTCCAGAGCGGAGATCCGCGGGATCACCCGCAGAAACTGGCTGACCCAGCCGATCGTCGTGCGGCGCACTTCCAGCACTTTGCGCGCGGGGGCCTGCACCAGATCGACCCATTCATCGTTGTGGCGAATGTGAATGTGGCCTTCATCCGGCAGATAGTTGGCGTACAGGGAGCGTAGCAGGGTGGATTTTCCGCTGCCGGAATGGCCGTGCAGCACCACGCATTCGCCGCTGCTGACCTCTAACGAGGCATTTTGCAGCACCGGCAGGCGCACGCCGTTTTGCTGGTGGAGCACAAAGGTCTTACTTACGTTTTGTACGTGGATCATGTTGGCCTCTTAATTCTGTAATACCGAGGACACCAGCAGCTGGGTGTACGGATGGTGCGGATCGTCGAGCACCCGGTCGGTTAACCCACTTTCCACCACCTGGCCCTGCTTCATTACCAGCAGGCGGTCCGCCAGCAGGCGCGCAACGCCTAAATCATGGGTGACAATCACCACCGCAAGGTTCAGCTCCACCACCAGACCGCGCAGCAGGTCGAGCAGGCGCGCCTGCACGGAGACGTCCAACCCGCCGGTGGGTTCATCCATAAACACCAGCTTCGGGTGGGTGACCAGGTTGCGGGCAATCTGCAGGCGCTGCTGCATTCCGCCAGAGAAGGTCGTCGGCAGGTCGTCGATGCGCGAGGCGGGGATTTCCACCTCTTCCAGCCAGTGCTGGGCGGTGGCGCGGATGTTGCCGTAGTGGCGCGCGCCGGTGGCCATCAGGCGTTCGCCGATGTTGCCCCCGGCAGAGACCTGACGGCGCAGGCCGTCCATCGGGTGCTGATGTACCACGCCCCATTCGGTGCGCAGCAGGCGGCGGCGTCCGGCCTCGCTCATGCCGTACAGCGAGGCGCCCTCATACAAAATGTCGCCTTTCTGCGGCGTCAGGCGCGCGGAGATGGACTTCAGCAGGGTGGTTTTGCCGGAGCCGGACTCGCCGACGATCCCCAGCACTTCGCCCGGCCACAGCTCGAACGACACGTCGCTAAAGCCTTTGCCCGGCGCATACAGGTGAGTCAGGTTATTAACCGAAAGCAGCGGTTTCATTGGCTGTTCGCCTCGCTCTGTTGGCGGCAGTAATCGGTGTCGGAGCAGACAAACATCCGTTTGCCCGTATCGTCCAGCACCACTTCGTCCAGATAGCTGTGTTTGGATCCGCAGATGGCGCACGGCTCGTCCCACTCCTGCACCGTAAACGGGTGATCGTCGAAATCCAGGCTTTCGACACGCGTGTAGGGCGGGACGGCGTAGATGCGTTTCTCGCGCCCGGCGCCGAACAGCTGCAGGGCGGGCATCATGTCCATCTTCGGGTTATCGAATTTTGGGATTGGCGACGGGTCCATCACGTAGCGCCCGTTCACCTTCACCGGGTAGGCGTAGGTGGTGGCGATATGGCCGAAGCGGGCGATATCCTCATACAGCTTCACCTGCATGACGCCGTACTCTTCCAGCGCGTGCATGGTGCGGGTTTCCGTTTCGCGCGGCTCGATAAAACGCAGCGGCTCCGGGATCGGCACCTGGAAAATCAAAATCTGATCTTCAGTGAGCGGGGTTTCCGGGATGCGGTGACGGGTCTGGATCAGCGTTGCGTCTTCGGTTTTTTCGGTGGTATTGACGCCGGTTACGCGCTGGAAGAAGCTGCGGATCGACACGGCGTTGGTGGTGTCGTCGGCACCCTGGTCGATGACCTTCAGCACGTCCGCCTCGCCGATCACGCTGGCGGTGATCTGAATACCGCCCGTGCCCCAGCCGTAGGGCATCGGCATTTCGCGGCCGCCGAACGGCACCTGATAGCCCGGAATGGCCACCGCTTTTAAGATGGCGCGGCGGATCATGCGTTTGGTTTGCTCATCCAGATAGGCAAAGTTGTAGCCGCTTAAGTTAGCCATTTTTGCGCTCCCGTTGCAGGCGTTTCAGCAGTTCCAGTTCGGCCTGGAAATCGACGTAGTGCGGCAGCTTGAGGTGCGAGACGAAGCCAGCGGCCTCAACGTTATCCGCGTGGGCCAGCACAAACTCTTCGTCCTGCGCCGGGCCTGCAACGTGCTCGCCGTAGTCCGGTGCCTGCAGGGCGCGGTCGACCAGCGCCATGGCCATGGCCTTGCGCTCGCCGAGGCCGAACACCAGCCCGTAGCCGCGGGTAAAGTGCGGGTCTTCGTCTTCCGGGGCGACGAAACCGTTCACCATTTCACACTCGGTCATTAGCAGTTCGCCGACGTTCACCGCAAAACCCAGCTCTTCCGGTACGATTTCAATGTCGATATAGCCACTGCGAATTTCGGCCGCAAACGGGTGGTTGCGCCCGTAGCCGCGCTGGGTGGAGTAGGCCAGCGCCAGCAGATAGCCTTCGTCGCCGCGCATCAGCTGCTGCAGGCGGGACGAGCGCGAGCACGGGTAAACCGGCGGCGTGCGGGTGATGTCATCCGGCTGCGCGCCTGAATCTTCTTCCGTCTTCGCCAGGCCCTGTTTTGCCAGCAGGCTGAAGACGTGCGGAGACGGTTCCTGTTCGGCGTCGGAGGTGCTGAGCTGCGGCGATTCGCCGTTCGCCAGCAGGGTGAAATCCAGCAGGCGGTGGGTGTAGTCGTAGGTGGGGCCAAGCAGCTGGCCGCCGGGAACGTCTTTATAAACGGCAGAAATGCGGCGTTCCAGGCGCATCTCCGCCGTATTCACCGGCTCGCTGACTGCCAGTTTCGCGAGCGTGGTGCGGTAGGCGCGCAGCAGGAAGATGGCTTCCACGTTGTCGCCGCTGGCCTGCTTCAGGGCCAGCGCCGCCAGCTCGCGGTCGGCGATGCCGCCTTCGGTCATCACGCGGTCGACGGCGAGGTTTAGCTGCTGTTCAATCTGGGCGACGCTCAGCTCGGGAAGCCGTTCATCGCCCCGTCGTCTGTGCGCCTGTAGCGCATGGGCGGCGGCGATGGCCTTCTCACCCCCTTTGACGGCAACGTACATCAGCACACCTCCACGTGGGTGGTCCGCGGGATTGCCAGCAGGCGCTCGCCGCAGGTCAGGATCAGGTCAATGCCCAGCGGGAACGGGTGCGGGCGCTCGGTCAGCTCGTGAATGATGCACTCCGGCAGCTGCGGCGCGACCATGCGCTCGTCGGCGATGCCTGCCCCCGTGAGGCGCAGCATGCGGCCGCCGCTCAGGCTGGAGACCTGCAGGATCAGCGTGGCGCTGGTCTCCGGGGCGACGGCGCTGCCTTCGCTCAGGGCGTTCAATTGCTCATGGCTGATTTGCTCGTCAGCCACGGCAAAAACCGCCTGCTGGGGCTGATCGACCAGCGGCGCACCGGTGTGAAAACGCAGGTTCTGGCTGGCGATATCGTTCGACAGCGCGCCCGAAAGCCACACCGGTGTGTCGTTGTCGGCAAGCGTCAGCAGCACGCTGGTGGTCGCCAGGTTCAGCGGCAGCCAGCCCTGGGAGAGCTGGTGCAGCGAGACGATCACGCCCGGCTCGCTCATCGCTTTCAGCAGGCGACGAAAACTGTGTTGGGCATCCTGGACGGCCAGGGTAAAAGCAGGTTGAAGCGTCATGCGTTGTCTCCGCGAACGAGCGTAAAGAAGTCGACCCGGCTGGTGTTCACTTCGGCCTGACGTGCGGCAATGCGCGCGGCGCGGTCGGCTTCCAGCGGGGCAATAAGGGTTTCCATTAACGTCTGGAAATAGGGTTGTTCTTGTAAAAGCGCGTCGATCACCGCGCAGCGCTCGGCGTGCGCTTTGTCGCGCCCCAGCACGTAGCTGTAGCCCAGCGTGCCGCTGTTCAGGCGGATTGCCGCGCGGGTGAGGGTGGCGTCTCCGGCGAAAAAGCGTTCTCCGGTGCCGCCCATGCGCGCCTGGATCTGAACGAGGCCGATCTCCGGGGCGCGAAGGGTGTCGTAGTCTGGCGTCAGGCTGAGCGCGTTCATGCGGGCAGCCAGCGCAGCAGGCTGGCTATGGGCCAGCACGCGCATCCAGCGCTGTCGGGTGGCGGTGTCGAAGTGCATTCAGTGCTCCATGGTGAATTCGATCATGTCGGCGCGGGTCAGGCTGACGGAGTATTCCGTCGCGTTGATCTCGCCGTCACGGTGGTTGAGGGTGCGCACGCAGAGCAGCGGGGCCATATTGGGGATTTCGAGCACTTTGCTCTCTTTCGCCTGCGCGCGACGGGCGCTGATGCGGGTCTGGGTGCGCTTGAGCGCAATGCCGGTCGCATCCTGAAGAAAATCATGCAGCGAGCCGCTGGAGAAATGCTGGAGCACGGGCCAGAGGGCGAGGTCCGCAAAGTAATGGTCTATCTGGCATACCGCCACGCCGTTAACGCGACGCAGGGTACGCAGGTGAATGACATCGTCGCCCTCCTGAATGCCCAGCGCGTCCGCCACGTGGCTGGAGGCCGGGCGCAATACCGAGAGCAGCTTTTCGCTGGTCGGGTGGCTGCCCTGATCCAGCAGGTTCTGGCTAAAGCGCGCCTGGGCGTTCAGCGGGTAGTCGAACGGGCGCATCAGCACCAGCACGCCCACGCCCTGGCGGCGCTGGACCCAGCCGCGCTCGACCAGCTGGTCAATGGCGCGACGCAGGGTGTGGCGGTTCACTTCATAGCGGTCGGCAAGCTGCTGCTCGGCGGGCAGGTAGTCCCCGCAGCGGTAGTGCGTGCGCAGCTCCACTTCGAGCTTTGCCGCAATCTCTTGCCAGCGGGTCGGGTAACTGGTCGGATGTCTGGATAAGTGCATAGAAAACAAAGCCTCGCTTCTCAGATGAAGTGCTTACGCAAACGTTGAGAGAGGAAATCCAGCAGGCTGACGGTGACGATGATGAGCACCATCAGGGCGCAGGTTTGCTGGAACTGAAAACCGCGAATCGCTTCCCACAGGGTGACGCCAATCCCGCCTGCGCCCACCATGCCGACCACCGTCGCGGAGCGGACGTTGGACTCAAAGCGGTACAGGGAGTAGGAGATCAGGAGCGGCATGACCTGCGGCAGGACGCCGTACAGGATCTCTTCGATTTTGTTGGCACCCGTTGCGCGGATGCCTTCCACAGGGCCGGGCTCGATGGCTTCGACCGCTTCAGAAAGCAGCTTGGAGAGCACGCCGGTGGTGTGGATGAACAGTGCCATCACGCCGGCGAACGGACCCAGGCCAACGGCGACCACGAACAGCATCGCAAAGACCATCTCGTTGATGGCGCGACAGGCGTCCATCAGGCGACGCATCGGCTGATACACCCACCACGGCACGATGTTTTCGGCGCTCATCAGGCCAAAGGGAATGGAGAGAACGACGGCAAGGGCGGTGCCCCAGACGGCGATTTGCAGGGTGACCGCCATTTCGCTGAGGTAATCCTGCCACTGGCTGAAGTCCGGCGGGAAGAAGTCGGCGGCGAAGGTCGCCATGTTGCCCGCGTCTTTGAAGAGCAGCAGCGGATCCATTTCCGCGCCCTTCCAGGAGATAACCAGCACCGCCAGCAGGATGGCCCAGCTTATGAGCGAGAACCAGCTGCGCTTCGGCGGCGGGAGGGTGATGGTTTGCATGTTGGCTCCTTTGGGTTTAGTCCCCTCTCCCTTGAGGGAGAGGGTTAGGGTGAGGGGGAAATGTGCGCGCTGATGCCCTCACCCCGGCCCTCTCCCACTGGGAGAGGGAGAAAGGCACTACTGCACCGCTTTATTCACGCTCGTCATCGCACCGAGCGCGGCGGTCAGGCGGTCGAGGTCTTCCAGCTGGGCTTCAATTGCGGCCACTTTGCTGGTCTTCTCCTCGTCCTTCAGCCCTTTGTTGTCCTTCACGCCCTGCATCTCTTTAAACAGCGCCAGCTGGCGAATCGGGACCAGCTGCAGGTCGCTTGACGGGCGGAACGGTGCCCAGCCCAGACGCGCCAGGACCGCTTTCTCTTCCGGCGTTTTGCCATAGGTCATAAAGAAGTCGTACACCTTGTCCTTGGTGCTCTCGGAGAGATTTTTACGCCAGACGATCGGGTCGCCCGGGATCAGCGGCGATTTCCAGATAACCTTGATCTCTTTCAGCTTGTCCGGCGCGGAAGTTTTCAGCTTGTCGAGGTTCTCGGTGTTGTTGGTAGCAACGTCCACCTGCTTGTTGGCCACGGCCAGGGCGTTGGTTTCGTGGCTGGCGTTCACCGTGCGTTTGAAGTCGCTGGCGGAGGCGTTGTTTTTGGCGAAGACGTAGTAGCCAGGGACAAGGTAGCCGGAGGTCGAGTTCGGGTCGCCGTTGCCGAAGGTCAGCTCTTTGCGTTTGGCGAGCATGTCGTTGAGGTTGTTGATCGGGCTGTCTTTGTTGACGATCAGCACGCTCCAGTAGCCCGGGGAGCCATCTGCCGCGACGGTCTGGGCAAAGACCTGGCCGTTCGCGCGGTCCACCGCTTCCATGGCGGAGAGGTTGCCGTACCAGGCGATGTCCACTTTATTAAAGCGCATCCCCTGGATGATGCCCGCGTAGTCCGGGGCGAAGAAGGCGTTCACTTTGATCCCCAGCTTAGTTTCCATATCTTTCAGGAACGGTTCCCACTGAGGCTTCAGGTTCTGCTGTGATTCCGTCGAAATAATGCCGAAGTTCAGCGCTTTTTCCTGCTCTTGTGCATACGCCGGGCTTAACAGGGTGCTGAGGCTGAACATGCTGGTAAAGGCCAGCGCGGCAACGGCTTTGTAGCTCATGTACTTTCCTCGGATCGGGTTTAATTAAGCAGCCTGCGCGTTCTCTTCGACGCGGTTAATGCTGCGGTAGAGATGGTCAAAACGTTCGTTATCAAACTGATGGCTCGCGCCATCAAAGAACACATGTCCCTGACGCAGGGCGACAATGCGTTCGCAGTAGCGCAGGGCGTAATCCACCTGATGCAGCGTGACCACTACGGTGATGCCGTCGTTCTGGTTAATGTCGCGCAGGGTTTCCATCACGATGCGGGCGGACTCCGGGTCCAGCGAGGCAATGGGTTCGTCTGCAAGAATGATTTGCGCTTTCTGCATCAGCGCGCGCGCAATCGCCACGCGCTGCTGTTGCCCACCGGACAGGGTGGAGACGCGCTGGTGGGCAAAATGCGCCATGCCGACGCGGGTCAGGGCCTGCAAGGCTTCCTGCTTCTGTGAAGGAGAGAACCAGCGCAGACAGGTGCGCCAGAACGGGGTGCTGCCGAGCGCGCCAATCAGCACGTTCTCCAGCACCGTCAGGCGGTTCACCAGGTTGAACTGCTGGAAGATGTAGCCCGTCTGGGCGCGGCTCTTGCGGATATCGCTGGCGAGACGCCCCGCGCGCTGCACGGTATTGCCCAGCAGCTCGACGTGGCTTTCCGGCGTTTTATCGCAGGTGATAAGACCGCTTAAATGACGCAGAAGGGTGGATTTACCGGAACCGGATGGCCCCAGCAGCGCCACCATTTCGCCCTGCTGGACGGTCAGATCAACGGCATGCAGAGCCTTATTGTGATGGAAGGTCTTGCTCAGTTTCTCGACGCGGATGACGGTTTGCATGTGCTGGGCCTCACGATAAATGTGGCCTCATGCTGGCGCATCAATGTGACATTTGGGTTAAGTCTGGGTTGCGGGAGTTTGAAGAGTTGAAGTGAAAGCGATGACAGTCACCATAGGCCCGGTCAGCGCAGCGCCACCGGGCGCTGTTGCCGGCTGCGCTGCGCTTATCCGGCCTAAGACGTTTGCTGCTGCTTAACGACGTTAATCATCCACGGCACGCCGTATTTATCGGTGACTTTACCGAAACCGTGTGCCCAGAAGGTTTCCTGCCAGGCCATGTCGATATTCCCGCCCGCGGCGAGGTTGTCGAACCAGCGTTTGCCTTCATTAACGTCCTGGGTGTCGAGAACCAGCGTGAAGCCCGCGTACTGCGCGTTGCTGCCCGGCGGCATCCCGTCGCTCATCATGATATCGCTGCCCGCAATGCGGACGTTGGAGTGAGCGATAGCCGAATCCGGAAATTGCATACCGGACGGACAGCCTTCTTCGCTGTTATCGCTTTTTGGCATTTCGCCGAAGGTGATTTTATAGAGAAGCTCTGCGCCGACGGCTTGCTGGTAGAAAGAAGTGGCTTCTGCACAGTTGCCGGCAAAAGAGATGTAGGGACTTAACGGCATAATCTTTACCTCACGTAAGAAAAGCCCGTTAAGTGTAGTTCCCGAAAACCCGGTAAGCGAAGCGCCACCGGGCGGGTAAATCAGTTCTTTTTCACGAACTCTGATTTCAGCTTCATCGGACCGAAGCCGTCAATTTTGCAGTCGATATTATGATCGCCTTCAACCAGACGGATATTCTTCACTTTGGTGCCGATCTTCAGCATGGAAGAACTGCCTTTCACTTTCAGATCTTTAATCACGGTTACGCTGTCGCCGTCCGCCAGCAAATTGCCGTTCGCATCTTTTACGACAAGTGCATCAGCATCGTGTGATGGTTCGGCATCGTTCCATTCGTGAGCGCATTCCGGGCAGATGAACATGCCATTATCTTCATAGGTGTATTCAGAATTGCATTTTGGGCAGTGTGGGAGTGACATATCGGTATCCTCAAAAAGTGTAAACGCGCTGGAAAGTGCCAGCTAAATGACGGCAGCGTGCCGAAAAAGGCGGCAAGTATAGCGCAAATCCACACGTTTGTCGGTGACATTGTGAATTAAAAAAATGCAAAAAGCGTATCGGGAGTGACACTTCCTGTCAGTCAGTTAAGCGATGCTTACCTCATTAACACGTTGGGAAGAAATGACGCTAAATATATCGAATATTTTATTGCAGCAAATTGCTACGCTCCTTCATTTCGGATAAGGTGAAGCGACACATTGTTATTTATCTCCTGACTTCGCTGCCATCCATATCTTTTGGCAGGGGCGTATTACCTCTCTTTTTAGGTGGGTAAATAATGATGATATATCCTGAAGTTTCTTAAAATTGGGCTACGCTTTTTTCCTTTGGCCGTCAGGCCAGGAGGGGAGCTATACACGCCATGCAAGGATAGCGAATTATTTCTGATTATCATCAATCAGTTATATTTCGGCGGACATGTTTTCCACACGTGATCATATAAGCCTGAACAACATAATTAATACCAGTGGCTTAATAAAAGTAATAAATTTGCGTTAAGGAAAGGCTTTTATCATGCACACACAGACCATTTTTGAATTAAGCCAGGAAGCTGAGCGTTTGCTACAGCTCGCCCGGCAAAACCTTGATACGTTGAAATCAATGCCGACTGCGATGCTGGAGAGCACCGCGGCTGCTATTACGGGTGAAAAGAACAACGTTTTACCTTTGCATTTTAGCGCGCGCGGTGTCGAAGCGCAGCAGGCGATGCTGAATAATGAATTACGAAAAATAACCCGGCTGGAAATGGTCCTGGCTATTGTTGGCACTATGAAAGCGGGGAAATCGACCACCATTAATGCGATTGTGGGGACCGAAGTGTTGCCGAACCGCAATCGTCCGATGACGGCGCTTCCTACCCTGATTCGCCACACGCCGGGTCAGAAGGAGCCGGTGCTGCATTTCTCACATGCCTCGCCCATTGATGAATTGATCCAACTGCTTCAGAAAAAGCTATGCGATTACGATCGCGGAAAGCTGGCCCAGCATCTGGAAATTGATAAAGACATGAATACGCTGCTGGAGCGCATTGAAAAAGGAGAGGCTTTTGAGAAGCATCACCTGGGCGCGCAGCCGATATTTCATTGTCTGAAAAGCCTCAACGACCTGGTGAGGCTTTCCCAGGCGTTAGGGGTGGAGTTTCCGTTCTCTGAGTATGCGGCTATCGAACATATTCCGGTGATTGAAGTGGAGTTCGTGCATCTTGCGGGTCTGGATGCTCATCTCGGACAGCTGACGCTGCTCGATACGCCCGGGCCGAATGAGGCCGGACAGCCGCACCTGCAAAAAATGCTAAGCGAGCAGTTGTCCCGCGCGTCGGCGGTGCTGGCCGTGATGGATTATACCCAGCTTAAATCCATCTCTGATGAAGAAGTCCGCCAGGCCATTTCCGCGGCGGGAAAATCCGTGCCGCTGTATGCGCTGGTCAATAAATTCGATCAGAAAGATCGCAATAGCGACGATGAAGAGCAGATCCGGGCGATGATCTCCGGCACCTTAATGAAAGGCAATATTTCGCCTGGCCAGATCTACCCCGTTTCGTCCATGTGGGCCTATCTGGCGAACCGCGCTCGCTACGAGATGAGTACCCACGGACAACTGCCGGATCATCAGGAGCAACCCTGGGTACAGGACTTTGCCGAAGCGGCGCTTGGGCGACGCTGGCGTACGGCGGACCTGGACGATATAGACCATATTCGTCATGCTGCCGATTTGCTCTGGGAAGATTCGCTTTTCGAACAACCGATACGCAAACTGATTTACGCCGCCTATGCCAATGCCTCGCTTTACGCGCTGCGTTCGGCCTCGCACAAGCTGCTCAACTACGCACAAAATGCCCGGGAGTACCTCGACTTCCGCTATCAGGGGCTGACGGTTGCCTTTGAGGCTCTGGAACTGAATATCGCACGTCTGGAAGAGGACATGGCGCTTCTCCAGACGCGTCAGAGCGTGGTGAGCGATGAGGTGAAACATGAAGTTGAGGAGGCGCTGAACGCCACCGCGGACTTTATGGGAGCGCAAAAAACCGCGCTTAACCAGGCGATTGGCGAGGTGTTCAGCGCTCAGCATATTCTTGATTTAGCAGGCATCGATCGGCAGAACCCTCACGGTGACGAGCTGAAGCAGCTGGTTCTGGACGATGAAGGGCAGGCGCAGATCGCGCTGAGTAAAATTCGCTCCTCCTGCGAATTGGTGATGCTGGATGCACAGACGAAAATCTGCCGGGAGCTGGCGTTACGCTTCGACCAGCTTGAATCTACGCTGGCGCGTTCCCTGAACGAAGCCATGCGCCCCATCGAAACGCGTATTAAAGAGCATCTGAGCCATGCGGGTTTTCGGGCGCGAATCAGTTTCCCGGCGTTTCAGGCTCACCAGCTCAACTTCAATACGCGGGCGCTGTTTAACGACGCGATAGCGCAGGATGACAGCCAGGCAGGCCCGTCATCAGGCGGGAGCAGCATGCGAGAAACGGTCTCTCGCTGGCTCAATAATCCGGGCTGGGGCTGGGATGAGTATGTGGAAACGCGCACGCGATATGTTATCGATATTGCGCAGCTACATGACAAATTTAAGCAACATATTGAGCTGTTTTGTGAACAAATACGTAAAGCTTTGTCCGCGCAGGTCGATGTCTCTGTTACGGCAGGAATGGCGACGTTCTTTGCAGAATTCTCGCTGTGCCTGACCGGGTTACAGGAAAGCTTGCGTGATAGCCTCGCAGTGCGTCAACAGAATGAGCATTCAACCCGAGCGCTCTGCCAGCTGTTGAAGCAAAGTATTACGACTGCGGCGTGGATACAGGAAGATACCCGACTGTTACGCGATGATATTCAAACTCTATTCGCGGCAGAGCAACCATGACAACACCACTACTGGACGGCCCCGGGCGAACGCTGGAGTGTATTAATCCAAAATTTATGGTCGATCTGGTTCAGGGAGTGGACGCGGCGCGTCATCCTCACCTGGGACCACAACAGCTTCAGTTTCGTGAGCGTTTGACTCAAGAAATCATGACGCATACCCGGCTGCGCCCCTGGGCGATGGCGGGTATGCTCAATGAAAATGCGGCGCTGCGCCTGGGGCTGGCGGAAAAACTGGCCGGCATGCTTGACCCGGGTCATCTCGCGCTGACTCTGATGGCAGAGAAACTGATTGCTTTGCGCCAGCAGACGCACCCGCGCGCCCAGCAGTCCCCCGGGCTGATGCAGCAGTACGCTGAACTTGCTTCTCATTTTACCCAACGCGCCGCCTATAAAGAGAAGGCGCTAACCCAGCGCGGGCTGACGGTGCAGGCGGGCGAGCACAGCGAGCAGATTTTTACCCGCTGGCGGGCCGGGCATTATGATGGCTGGTCGCTGGCCGGGCGCTGTTTTATCGTCCTGGAAGAGCTGCGCTGGGGGGCATTTGGTGACGCATGCCGCCTCGCGAATGAAGATGTGGCGGCAATGCTTAAGGATAACCTGCGCAGCATGGCGGCTAACTATCTGGCACAGGGCATCAATGCGTCCCCCACGACCCGCCATTTCTATCACCAGTGGCTGACAACGCCGGCCTCTCCGGGTTTAATCGATCATAAAGACATGCTGGGCTGGCTGGGGGACTGGTGTCAGGCGGATCAACATCCGGTGAGCTGGTCAGTGACGCAAAACTGGCAGACCGTCGCGCTGGGTATGCCGAGGCTTTGTTCGGCAAAACGGCTTGTGGACGGGATGGTGGAAGAGATTTTTGGGTAAATCCCTCACCCTCTCCCCGTTGGGAGAGGGAATGGTGCGGTGTGTTAATGATTCATTTCTATCGGCTTCGGTTCAGGCAGGGTCTCTTGCATATTCCCGTAGCGTTTCGCATACAGCGCCGTGATGATAGGGACCAGAATCGCGGTGACAATTACGCTCGCGGCAACCAGTGCCGTCGCTGAAGCGGCGACCGGTTCGAAGGCCGGGTTAATTTGGGCGATAATCACCGGGTTTGCAACAGCAGCCCCCGCGGCTGAAGAGGCGGCGACGCCGGCCGTGCCGTTTCCTCCTCCGATAACGCGGTCGGCAATAATCAGCGGAATACCGGTGATGACGATCACGGCGACACCCAGCACAATGCCCAGCAGGCCGGTATCAAGAATGACCTTCAGGTTGATGGTGTTCCCCAGTGCGAAACCGAAGAACGGAATCAGCACCGGCGTGGCTTTGCTGAAGAAATCACGCAGATCGCGATCGAGATTGCCAAGGGCGAAACCGACCAGGAAGGGCAGGATTGCGCCGACAAAGTGGTGCGGTTCAAACGAGGCCAGGCCAGCAGACCCCAGGATCAGCATCGTCATCAATGGGCCGGACTCCAGAGACATCAACACAAATGCGCCGGACTCTTCTTTCGTCCCGTACTGATTCATCAGGCTGGCGTACAATCCGCCGTTGGTCATATCCATCGCCGAGACAATCGCCAGGACCGATAAACCCGCAAAGAACCCGGTCTGAATTCCATTCTCCGGAATGAACATCGCGCATATCATTGCCACTGCCCAGGCTACGGCTATTTTGGTGATCACCAGCGTGCCGGATTTCCGTAATACTGTCCCCGTTGCCCGTAAATTAATGGATGCGCCGATACAAAAAAACCAGACGGCAAGAATGGGAACCGTGCCTGTTATCATGCCTTTTGTGAAACCGCCAAAATAAGCTCCGGTATTGGGAGCAAGGGTATTCAGGATCGCGCCCAGCACCAGCGGAACCAGCATCATGCCGCCGGGTATGCGTTCTATCGTGGCTTTAATCTTCATAGACAAACCTCACATCGGATCCCGCAGTACGGGGGATAGGCGTTAAAAATTAGTCAATAAATTCAATTGATTGCTCGTATTGCTTGTGGTGTTTTTTCGAAAGCCCTGCAACAAAATTAAATGCGTGCTCTCAATTAACCTTTTCCTTAAACACGTAAAACGCTGAATTCGGATTTATGATGCGATCATTGGAATATTGATTCAATGAAAATAAAACATCGTTTTAGTTATCTTTATCACATATTCAATGTAAAACCTGAGGCCGGTTCCTGCTGATGAAAATTTATGTAAACCTGATGTGAATTAACGTGGTTTGTTTTTCTGTTACGAAAGAAATAATGACGTGCGGGAGGATGTTCTTTAGGTGGGATAAGGAAGTACTTATTGGCACTCCTTGACAAAAATTTGCCTGAGCTGACCAGACACGAAAATATGTGTGAAGTTGATCACAAATATAAACGCTGGTAGGGTAAAAAGGTCATTAACTGCCCAGGCAGGCGTCAACAGGTTCGGTTGTATCGACGTAAAACGTCAATGTAAGTAAACCTGCTACGCTTGAATAAGGCGATTCGCATGGAGCGGATCCCATGGTTCACAGAACGCTAACTGAACTGTGAAACAGACAGGGCCGAGTCAACGAGGATAGCTATGCTGAGAAGGAAAAAGATTAAACCCATCACGCTTCGCGACGTCACCATTATTGATGACGCAAAGCTGCGTAAAGCCATTACCGCAGCCTCGCTCGGTAATGCGATGGAATGGTTCGATTTTGGTGTCTACGGCTTTGTGGCCTATGCGTTAGGTAAAGTGTTTTTCCCCGGGGCCGATCCCAGCCTGCAGATGATCGCCGCACTGGGTACGTTCTCCGTTCCCTTCCTGATTCGCCCGCTGGGTGGTCTGTTCTTCGGTATGCTCGGCGATAAATATGGTCGTCAGAAGATCCTGGCCATCACCATCGTCATTATGTCGATCAGTACATTCTGTATCGGCCTTATACCGTCTTACGCCACCATCGGCATTTGGGCACCGATTCTCCTGCTGATATGTAAGATGGCGCAGGGCTTCTCCGTGGGCGGTGAATATACCGGTGCTTCAATCTTTGTTGCCGAGTATTCCCCGGACCGTAAGCGCGGATTTATGGGGAGCTGGCTGGACTTCGGCTCGATTGCCGGGTTTGTCATGGGCGCGGGCGTAGTGGTACTGATTTCAACCGTGGTGGGCGAAGATAACTTCCTCGACTGGGGCTGGCGTATCCCGTTCTTCCTGGCATTACCGCTGGGGATTATTGGTCTTTACCTGCGTCATGCGCTGGAAGAGACGCCTGCTTTCCAGCAGCACGTCGAAAAACTGGAACAGGGTGACCGCGAAGGGCTGCAGGATGGTCCGAAGGTGTCGTTCAAAGAGATTGCCACTAAGCACTGGCGCAGCCTGCTGACCTGTATTGGTCTGGTGATTTCGACCAACGTGACCTACTACATGCTGTTGACCTACATGCCGAGCTATCTGTCGCATAACCTGCACTACTCGGAAGATCACGGTGTGCTGATTATTATCGCCATCATGGTGGGTATGCTGTTTGTCCAGCCGATTATGGGCCTGTTGAGTGACCGTTTTGGTCGTCGACCGTTCATTATCCTGGGAAGCGTTGCGCTGTTTGCTCTGGCAATTCCGGCATTCATTCTGATTAACAGTGATGTGCTGGGGCTGATTTTTGCTGGTCTGCTGATGCTGGCGGTGATCCTTAACTGCTTTATCGGGGTGATGGCCTCCACGTTGCCCGCGATGTTCCCGACGCATATTCGCTACAGCGCGCTGGCCGCGGCCTTTAACATCTCGGTGCTGATTGCCGGTCTGACCCCGACGCTTGCCGCCTCGCTGGTCGAGAGCACGCAGAACCTGATGATGCCTGCTTATTACCTGATGGTGATTGCGGTGATTGGTTTGATTACAGGTCTTACCATGAAGGAGACGGCGAATCGCCCTCTGAAAGGCGCAACGCCTGCGGCGTCTGACATCCAGGAAGCGAAAGAGATCCTGCGCGAGCACTACGATAACGTAGAGCAGAAGATTGAGGATATTGACGCAGAGATTGAAGAGCTGCAGAAAAAACGCTCCCGACTGGTGGACCAGCATCCACGCATCAACGAGTAATAAAGAAACCCGCCAACGGCGGGTTTTCTTTTATTAGCATCCGGCAGCGATGTAGTCGCCATTGGCGCTGACGGGGATCACCGTCAGGAACAGCACCGTCGCAAACAGGATCAGGACTATCCCTCCAGCTATTTTGACTGCCGGTACCAGCCATCTCAATGAGGCGCTTTCTCCGAACCAGGTCACCGTGCGCTCGCGGGCGTAACGTACAGCCAGGGAAAGCCCCACAATAGAAAGTGCGGTGCCCAAAGACATGGTCATGACCGCAGCCACTCCCCAGGTGACAATGCCCAGCGCGTTCGAAAACATCAGAATCATGATCGCCCCGCTGCACGGGCGTGCGCCAATCGCCAGAATGACGCCCAGGCGCGTTTTCCAGTCGCCTTGTGTCAGGTTTACCCCCACGCCGTGGTGGCCGCAGCCACAGTGTTCATCATGCTGATGAAGCGGCTTGATGGCGGAGATAGTCATTCTGCGCGGGCGCAGGCTCTTCAGCGCCTGGTAAATGACAAAAGCACCGAATGCGCCAATAAGCACTGCGCTTATCTTTTCCACGTACCAGCGGCTGGTACTGATATCCCCGGAGGCGAGGTTAAACCCCACCGCCAGAATAAAGACAAACAGAATGGCGCTGACGCCCTGCATCAGGCTACCCAGGAAGGGGACAACCCGGGCGGCCAGCTCGCTTTCCTTATTGGTGGTCAGATAGGTCGTCACGATGAATTTTCCGTGTCCGGGGCCAATGGCGTGGAGAACACCATAAAGGAAAGCCCCCGTTAACAGCCATAATCCGCCGCTGTACTGGTGGTTATTAAGCTGCAGCAGATACATCACCAGATAGCGGTGCAGCGTAATTTGCGTGGCGAGACACCACTGGATAAAGGCGTTCCAGTGCGCATGCAGGGTAAAACCCGCAAAGAGGATTGCCAGCAGCATCAAACCTGCGGTAGGGAGACGCCAGTCGCGGGCGAGGCGTTGTGTGGTCATGAGGGGGGCCTGCACAGGGGAGATTATTTGCCGCTAGTATAGTTGATCTTCCCGCTCAATTCGTAGGATCGCATCGCGATTCGCTCATGATTGTGGATAACTTTGTGCATAAAAGGGTATAAGGCGGGGTTTTGCTGTGGAATGCAGCAGTCAGTCATTTTTCTGACATTTAGCGGTTGCGGCCAGCCGAGAACTCCCTATAATGCGCCTCCATCGACACGGCGGATGTGAATCACTTCACAGACAACCCGGTCGGTTGAAGAGAAAAATTCTGAAATAACGGGTTGACTCTGAAAGAGGAAAGCGTAATATACGCCACCTCGCAACGGTGAGCGAAAGCCGCGTTGCACTGCTCTTTAACAA
>NZ_JAWNBW010000009.1:0-170684 GCF_034106085.1 Enterobacter sp. 302C9 | reverse complement strand
TGAGCAGATTGATATCAACGCCGGCGGGAAGTACGGCAACATCGGCCTGAAGGACACCCTGCTGGGGAACGCTGCGTCGATTACCGCGCAGGATGGCCTGTCGCTTGAGGCGGGTAAAAACATCACCGTTACCGGGGCGAACCTGGCCTCCGGCGGCGATATGCTGCTGAACGCGTGGGGCGATATTGCCGTCAACGCGAATCAGATCAACGACGCATTCAGCTCCAGCCGGGAGAAAACCAGCCGTTCCTCCGTCACGTATCAGGGAAGTAACGTCAGTGCGGGCGGCAACCTGCTGGTGAATGCCGGGCACAACCTTGACGTGACCGCCAGCGACCTGAAGGCGGGCGGCAGCGCGGGGCTGAGCGCGGGCAACGATCTGAACCTGAACGCGGAGCAAACCAGTGAAAGCAGCCGGAAAGGGAAAAGCGAGTCCCACAGCACCGGGCTCGACCGCACCACGATTTCCGCAGGCGATAACCTGGTCCTGAAGGCCGGGCAGGATATCAACGCCCGGGCCGCCGCGCTGGCGGCGGAGAAAAGCGTCGGGCTGCAGGCGGGTCGCGACGTGAATCTGGCTGCGGAAGAGACCACGCAGGGCGACAGTTATAAATCAGGCCGTAAAAAAGTGATTAACGAGTCGGTTCGCCAGTCGGGAACCGACATCACTGCGGGCGGGAATGTGACTGTTATCGCCGGACGGGATGTAACGGCACAGGCTGCAGATGTCTATGCCGCAGGCAATACAGCCGTGGCCGCCGGGCGGGATATCACCCTTTCCACTGCGACGGAAAGTGACTATACGTACCGGGAGGAGAAAAAGACGTCCGGTGGGTTCCTCAGCAAGAAAACCACTCACACCATCCACGAAGAGACGCATACGCGTGAGAAAGGTACGCAGCTTTCCGGTGACAACGTTGCTCTCCGGGCTGGTAACAACCTGACGGTGCAGGGCTCATCAGTTGCCGCTGAGCGCGATGTGGCCCTGAAGGCTGGAAATGATCTGACCGTGGAGGCAGCAACCAACACCGACACGTACTACGACATGAAAAAGACGAAGAAATCCGGCGTTTTCTCCAGCGGGTCGGGATTGGGTATCACCATCGGGTCGCAGTCTTCAAAAAGCACCCGACAGGGGGCAAATACAACGCAGAGCGATGCCCGCAGCACGGTGGGCACTGCTGGCGGTAATGTCATCATCAGCGCCGGAAATGACGTCCAGTTGAGCGCGGCAGATGTGGTTGCCGGAAGAGCGAAGGATGATTCCTCCCGCAAAACCGGCCATATCGATATCACTGGCGACAGCATTGCCATCCTTCCTGGACGGGATACGACCACTGAGTCCATGAAGCAGGAGTCCAAATCGTCTGGCGTCACGGTCAGTGTGAAAGCGCCATTTGAAGACACTGTGCGTAACGTGCGCGATATCGTTCGTGGTAAGGGCAACAGTGGCAACAGCACCGTCGATAAAGTGAAGGGGCTGGGGGCGGAAGGCGGTGCGCTCGCGCTTGACGGACCAGGCCAGATGATGGCCATTTCCGCAGGAAGCACCCGCTCTTCCTCTGAGTCGCACTACGAGGGCGAGTTTAACAGCGGCAGCCATCTTGCCGCCGCAGGCAATATCCAGATGACTGCCACCGGTAAACAGGGAGGCAGCAATAGCGGCAATATCCTGATTGCCGGAAGCCAGGCTAAGGCCGGTGAAACGGTGATCCTCGATGCGAAACGCGACGTTGATATCACCACCTCCACAGACAGCGAGAAATACGGCAGCAGCACTAAAAATAGCGGCTGGAATCTTTCGAGCGACCTGAGCGCCGGAAGTGCTGTTCGCGCCATCTCGGGTGGGGGTTCCCACGGCAATCAGCTCCTGCCGGGTGGGATGAGCAAGGCGGAGAGCAACAGTAGCGGCACCCGGACCACACAAAACGCGTCGGTCATTCAGGGCTCAGATATTTACGTTAACAGTCGTGACGGCAGCGTGAATATCAGCGGCAGCCTGATGACCGCCACGGACGATCTTCTGCTGTCAGCCACAAATGGAGATATCTCCGTTTCTGCCGGACGCGATACATCGCGCAGTGAGAGCAGCGGCAGCAGCAAATTGCTGGGGACTCTGGGAGGCGATGGTTACAGCGCCACGGCAGGCTACCGCCATGAAAAAAACAGCAGTCGGGAAGATAGCAGCCTCGAAAACGGATTGCGCAGCCAGCTAAGCAGCAAAAACGGTAGCGTTGTCGCGCAGGCCGGTAACGATCTCTCCCTGTCAGGTACGGATATCCGTGCTGGTAAATCGGTCTCACTCAGTGGCGAAAATGTCCTCATGGGGGTGAGCCGGGATACCCGTGACGGTGAAAACCACAGCAGCAGCGCCCAGTATGGTGTGACGGCATCTGCTGGGGGCTGGGCTGTTGAGGCTGCTAAAGCCGCTGAGACGGCTGCCCGCAGCGCAGAAAACGGCGATGATCCACGGCTGACCGCCATCAGAACAGGCCAGTCGGCGGCAACCGCGGCGCAGGGCGCTATGTCGGACTCGTCGCTCATCAAGGCTAAAGTGTCTTTAACGGCGGGGACGTCATCTCAGGACAGTCGTTACCACAGTACCGACACGCAGGGCACCACCATTAATGCCGGCGAGAATGTCTCAGTTCGTGCCGGAAATGACATTGCCGGTATGGGGGTACAGATCGCGGGTAAACACGTGGCGCTGGATGCGGGGCGGGATATTCTGCTGTCTGCCTCCCAGAACACAACCCACTCTGAGAGTAAAAACAGCGGCAGCCAGTTCAGCGTCGGTGTCGGTGTGAGCCTGATTGGTGCGCAAAACGGCATCTCGGTGGAACTGGGAGCGTCACAGCATAAGGGCAAGGAAAACAGCCAGTCGCAGCGCAATACGAACAGCGTTGTCCATGCTGATGAACAGCTTACGGTGAACAGCGGACGCGACACCACCCTGAAAGGTGCGGAGCTGGAAGGTAACCGTGTGGTGGTCAACACCGGGCGCGATCTCACCATCAGCAGCGTGCAGGATACGGCCAGTTATGACAGCAAGCAGTCTTCGTCAGGCGCGTCCCTCAGCCTGTGCATACCGCCGCTGTGTTATGGTGCGTCTTCCGGTAGCGTCAGTGCATCGGGTGAGAATATCACCCAGAATGGTAAGAGCGTCGCTGAACAGAGCGGGATATTCGCAGGCAAGGGCGGCTTTGCTGTCACCACCGGAAATCATACCCAGCTTGACGGCGCGGTGATTGCATCCACGGCGTCTGCAGATAAAAATAGCCTCGACACGGGTACGCTGGGTTTCAGTAATCTCCACAACGAGAGCCAGACCAGCGGCAACGGCTATACGGTGGCGCTTTCCGGCAGCGCGGGCGGCAGCGGAAACGGTGAAAACCGCAACCTGGCACCGGCCATCGGTACGGGCCAGGCAGAAGAGAGCCACACCGGGACGACCTCATCAGCGGTGAGTGGCGGTAGCATTGTCATTCGCAACCCGGCGGGACAGAAACAGGATATTGCTGACCTGAGCCGTGATACGGCTGACGCCCACCACGGCGTGGACGTGAACGGTGATGTGCAGAAGGTCAGGGATAACCTGGCGGTCCAGAGCGAAGGCGCGGCCCTGGCTACCTCTGCGCTGGATGCTTACGGCAAGTATGCGGAGCAGAAAGCGCGGGAATCCAATGCGGCGCTGGGCGCGAAGCTGGCATCTGAAGGAAAACTGCAGGGCGATACGCCGCAGGAGCAGGAAGCGTTCCTGAAGACGCAGCCCGGATATCAGAATACCGAGTACGGCCCGGGGAGTGCCTTCTGGACGAAGGGCAGCGCAGCGGCAGGATTACTGGCAGGTGCGCTTGGCGGTAACCTGAAGGCAGGCGCGGCAGCGGGGGCGGCCCCTCTGCTGGCGACCCTGGTCAAGGAGCAGAAAGACCCGACAGCCCGTGCCGCGCTGCACGGTATTGTGGCGGCGGCGCTGACGCAGCTGAGTGGCGGGAGCAGTACGGATGGCCTGAAGGCTGGTGCCATTGGAGCCATTACGGCCTCGGCGATGACCGACCACCTGGTCAGCGCGCTGTATGGAGATAAAAAATCCAGTGACCTGACTGCAGAGGAGAAACGGCTGGTCAGTAGCCTCGTGAGTATCGCGGGTGGGCTGGCAGGCGCTGCGGTGACGGATGGCAGTGTCTCCATGGCGGCGACGGCGTCTGAAACGGCGAAGGTGGAGGTTGAGAATAACTCGCTGAGTCCTGGCCATGACGAGGAAGAGCTTGAAAAAGAGCACGGCGACCGGTTGCCAAAAGTTCATAACATTGCCAGGCCCGGGGTGTTGTTTGACGAAGATGGCAAGCCGCTTCCTGGAACTGCTGGTCTTGGCATTGGGGCAGTTCCTATTAAAAATGGTGGTGGGGTCGGTAAAGATATTATCCCACTGGGTCGAGGTTCAACCGGAAGGACCACACCAAACTCTTTAGGGGAGAAATTGTCTATGGAGCAGGCTATGTCTAATCCTGCTGCAGGTCATCAATTGCCTGTAATTATGACGGACCCAAGATGGCCAAGAGCTGATGGTTGGGTAAAAATGGCTCAAAACGTCAATGGAGTTGAAGTTCATTATGTTCGTAATACAAAAACAGGACAGGTTGATGACTTCAAATTTAAATAGGACCTTATAAATGTTAGTTCTATGTCGCTCAATTTCAGGAAAAGCATTACCTGAAAATGTAAGAATTATGGGGGAAACGGATGAAACTGACTTCTCACCTTTGCAACCAGACCAGCAATATAAGGTTTATGGGTTGATGTTCTTCGCATCCAGAATAGATTTTTTAGTTTGCCCTCCATCAGGTGGTCCGATGTGGGTTCCATCAAACCTATTTGATGTTGTAGAAGATGAAATTCCTCTCGGGTGGGGATGTGTCCTTACTGAAAGAAGTGAAGGGTATGCCGATTTATCTGAGGCTTTTGGGATTCATTCAATCTGTGGATATCTTGAGCTGATAAGGTCGTACTCACATTACGTTGGGATACTTGAACGTGATCCGGAAGAGCTAAAGGTTTTTTATTCTCAATAGCAAAAAGATCCCGCCTTTCGAGCCGGGATCTTTTTACCTGTCAGCCCTTGGTCGGTTTGATCACCAGCCGTCCTTGCTCCACGCTGACCGTGACCGGCATGTCGGTGCTGAATCCCGCCTCTACCAGCCAGTTATCATTAAGGCGCAGGCTGGGATGCGGGAATAGTACGTGGTCGTTCGGCTTATTGGGAACAGTCTACAGGTACTGTTGTAATTCGTTATCAGAAAGCATCTGATGGCAGAACGTCTTTTAGACCGGTAAACGGTAGGACATACTTTGATAATTTGAGGTGATGAATGGATGTAATATCTGTTGCAGGGAAACAAGCTCAATTAACTCTTGGTGAGAATGAGTTATTAATCCTGAATTCAGCTTTGAATGAGATTTGTAATGGTATCTCTGTTCCTGAGTTTGAAACCAGAATAGGGGCTTCGAAAGAAGAGGTCTGTACATTACTTAGTCAAATAGGCTGTATTTTAGACAATATGATCGCTTAAAAAGAATCCCGGCCATCGCACCGGGATCTTCTTTTAGCCGTCAGGCTCACCTAAAATGCCCGTCCCGGTGCTTCATCACCAGCACATCGCCGGTATCGTTCAGCACTCCCGGAAACCCTTCCAGCTACCGTAACATCTTTGGCCTGTTAATACTGGCGACGCTCAGCCCCTCGAGCTGCACCACGCTGGGTTTCAGTAATCTCCACAACGAGAGCCAGACCAGCGGCAACGGCTACATGGTGGCGCTTTCCGGCAGCGCGGGCGGCAGCGGCAACGGTGAAAACCGCAACCTGGCACCGGCCATCGGTACGGGCCAGGCAGAAGAGAGCCACACCGGCACGACCTCATCAGCGGTGAGTGGCGGTAGCATTGTCATTCGCAACCCGGCGGGACAGAAACAGGATATTGCTGACCTGAGCCGTGATACGGCTGACGCCCACCACGGCGTGGACGTGAACGGTGATGTGCAGAAGGTCAGGGATAACCTGGCGGTCCAGAGCGAAGGCGCGGCCCTGGCTACCTCTGCGCTGGATGCTTACGGCAAGTATGCGGAGCAGAAAGCGCGGGAATCCAATGCGGCGCTGGGCGCGAAGCTGGCATCTGAAGGAAAACTGCAGGGCGATACGCCGCAGGAGCAGGAAGCGTTCCTGAAGACGCAGCCCGGATATCAGAATACCGAGTACGGCCCGGGGAGTGCCTTCTGGACGAAGGGCAGCGCAGCGGCAGGATTACTGGCAGGTGCGCTTGGCGGTAACCTGAAGGCAGGCGCGGCAGCGGGGGCGGCCCCTCTGCTGGCGACCCTGGTCAAGGAGCAGAAAGACCCGACAGCCCGTGCCGCGCTGCACGGTATTGTGGCGGCGGCGCTGACGCAGCTGAGTGGCGGGAGCAGTACGGATGGCCTGAAGGCCGGTGCTATAGGGGCCATTACGGCCTCGGCGATGACCGACCATCTGGTCAGTGCGCTGTATGGAGATAAAAAATCCAGTGACCTGACGCCAGAGGAGAAACGGCTGGTCAGTAAGTCTCGTGAGTATCGCGGGTGGTCTGGCGGGCGCTGCGGTGACGGATGGTAGCGTCTCCATGGCGGCGATGGCGTCGGAAACGGCGAAGGTGGAGGTTGAGAATAACTCGCTGAGTGTCGTTATACAGGGCGGTAAACTGGCTGCACAGGGATGTCTGAAAATTTCTGCTTGCCGTGATCGCCTGGTTGCCAGTGGTCTGGGTGCTTTACTGGGGATTGGTGCATCCACATCAGCAATGGATACATTGTCACAAGATGAGCAGTTGCATCTGATCTATGTGGCCTCGCTCAATGATCCTTCCCAGCTCAGTCAGTTAAATGATGCTCAGAAAGCGGCCTATGAGTCCCTGACAGGTAAGACGATCACCAGTACTGGTGGTACGCAGGTCATCAACCCGGGACCATCAAACACTGGTGGAGACCAGACTGTAACCGGAAATACGCCCTCCAACACAGGGAATGATAGTGTAGCAACCGGAGGGATAAATCATACTGGTAATACCAACGGTGATGGAGCGTCAAACAATAATGGCTGGACGACAACTACGCCGGTTCCGGATTCTCCTTCAATGGATGATCTTTTCTATCAGAACGAGAAGATCCCCGGCCTTGAAAATGTTCGCCCTGAAAATCCCGGTTATCCAGCCAATCAGAGTGTTATTGAAAAAATGAACGAACCTAAGTTTATTGCCTGGATAGGCAATACAGATTGTACGGATTGCTCAGATATCGCACCTAAGCTTCTCGATGCAGCTGGCGGGCACGGGAAAATTATTGAAGCAAGGCCGACGACTCCGTACAATTTAAATGTGTATGAAAATGGAAAAATTGTACATGAACAAGCTTTCCATCAGGTTTATACCGATGGTCAGTATGTTTACGATCCAAGAGTGTCCTTAAAACCGATTCCTAAAGGAGATTGGGAAAAACATATCAAATCTATAAATCAGGGAAGTGTTACGATCTCTGATAAATTACAGGGGTTAAAATAATGTTTCCGATAGGTAAGAAAGAAACTATCTTGTTGGACTTCATTGGTTCTCTTGGAAAACTGGAGTGGTTACATTATCAGAGCCGTATCGAAGATGAATGGATAAATGACCATTTTGAAAAAATTGATCGCTCTAAGTACCCTCCTTATACCAGTTTTCGTTTTGAAAAAGAGGTTCCAGAAGTTATTACCTTACTGGAAGATGCGATTCAATCATATAAAGGTAAAGTTGAGTGGTGTATGACCCATCATCCGAAAGAGTATGGTACTGGTGTTAATCATCGTATTTTGCCTACATTTGTTAAGAATCTCAGAGTCAGTGAAGGTATGGAGGATGTTAACGAGTATATTGAAAACCATTATCCTGATTTTGGCCCAATCGCCTATGAAGATCTTGTTGGACTGACGGAGCATGTTCAATCAGTTTTCAAAAATGCTGGATATGATGCATAAATTTTCTTTATATGCTCTGTAATAATATTTTGATATGAAGCCTTAACCCGTTATGCGTACGGACGGAAAGAAGTGTCAGGTGACTATTTTAATGAGAATGCCTTAATAATAATGGCTAGCGCCACCAATCCTGGCATCTGTGCATTTCTTTGTTTTGTAGACCCGGTAAGCGAAGCGCCACCGGGCCATGGCAGATTAATATTGACTCATCACCCTTTCGGGAACACCCAAACATGCTTCTCAGGCAACGAAAGATGGCAGTGCTGCGGATCCCGAACCTCATGCCCATACGCGCGGATCACAAAATCATCTCCCACCGTGCGGAACAGGTACTCCCAGCGGTCGCCGAGATACATGCTGGTGAGCAGCGGCAGCTCAAGCTGATTTTCCCCTGGTCCCTCGACCACCGCCACGCGCTCGACGCGGATCACCGCAGTGCCTTCATCACCACTCTGTACCCCTTCACCGGCCTGACCCCACAGCACCCAGCCTTTCCCCTCGATACGCGCTTTGCCGTCGCGCACTTCGGTGACCTTGCCGTGCAGGCGGTTGTTGCTGCCCATAAACTCGGCGGTAAACAGCGTTTTCGGCGAGCCGTACATCTCCTGCGGCGTGCCCTGTTGCTCAATTTTGCCGTTGTTAAGCAGCAGGATGCGGTCGGAAATCGACATCGCTTCGTTCTGGTCGTGCGTCACCATCAGCGCGGATAGCCCGAGCTTGATAATCAGCTCGCGCAGGAACACGCGGGCCTCTTCGCGCAGCTTGGCGTCGAGGTTAGAGAGCGGTTCGTCCAGCAAAATCACCGGCGGGTTGTACACCAGCGCACGGCCAATCGCCACGCGCTGCTGCTGCCCACCGGAGAGCTGGTGCGGGTGGCGTTTGCCAAGATGGCCCAAACCCAGCTGGTCCAGCACGTCCTGCACGCGCTGCTGGATCTCTTTGGCCGGGACTTTACGCAGCTTGAGCGGATAGGCCACGTTCTCAAACACGGTCTTGTGCGGCCACAGGGCATAGGACTGGAATACCAGCCCAAGGTTACGCTCTTCCGCCGGGATCTCACTGCGCGGCGTGCCGTCGTAAACTTTATTATTGCCAATGACAATCGACCCCTGCGTCGGTTTTTCCAGACCCGCAACGGCGCGCAGGAGGGTGGTTTTACCGCTGCCGGAGGGGCCTAACAGGGAGACCACTTCGCCGCGCTTCAGGTTCATGGAGACACCTTTTAAAACAGGATTGTCGCCGTAGGTTAAGTGCAGATCGTCAACCGCTAATTCAATCATGTATTTTCACTCCGAAACGAAGGGCAATGCCCAGACCTACCACGACCAGCAGGATGTTAATGAAAGAGAGCGCCGCCACGATATCGATGGCACCCGCGGCCCAGAGGGAAACCAGCATCGAGCCGATGGTCTCCGTGCCGGGTGAAAGCAGGTACACACCCGTTGAATATTCGCGCTCAAAGATCAGGAACATCAGCAGCCACGAACCGATAAGACCGTAGCGGGAGAGCGGGATGGTGACGTGGCGGGTGATCTGCCCGCGCGTCGCCCCGGTGCTGCGCGCCGCTTCCTCAAGCTCTGGCCCTACCTGCAGCAGCGTGGAAGAGATCAGCCTCAGCCCGTAAGCCATCCACACCACGGTATAGGCCAGCCAGACGCTGAAAATGGTGCTGCGCAGCGAACGCAGCCAGACGATGACGTTCTCACGCATCCAGTCGGTCCAGGCGAACCCGGAAAGCCAGCCGGATTTCAGCGAGTTATCCAGCCACATCGGCAGGAACAGGAACACCCACAGGAACGCCAGACCCGCCAGCAGGCCAGGCACGGCGCGCGGCACCAGCACGCTGTAGTCCAGAAAACGCGTGGTGTTGTCCGGCTTGCGGTGCATGGCAATGCCGACAAACAGGTAGCACACCACGGCCAGCGCGCCGCCAATCACGCCAATCGCCATGGAGTTGACGATGGCGCGCAGCAGGTTGGGCTGCGCCCAGATGGTGCGGAAGGTGTTCAGAGAAAGCTCGTCCCACAGCGAAACGCCCACGCCCCAGTTGGAGATAAACGCGCGCAATACCACGCCGAGCAGCGGAACGCCGATGGTGACGGTGAGCCAGAAGGCAATCACTCCGCCAGCCACCCAGCGCCATTTACCCAGCGGCAGCGCGCGGGCCTGCGAAGCCTTGCCCTTCATGGTGACGAAGCGGTTGGCGGTGCGCATCAGGCGACGCTGGAGCATCACCAGCGGGATGGTGATGCAGATCAGCACCACGGCAACCGCCGCCATCAGGTTATAGGATGGGGTGCCCATCTTGTTCGTCAGCTTATAGAGATAGGTCGCCAGCACCATGTTGCCTTCCGGGTCGCCGAGGACCAGCATCAGGCCGAACACTTCCAGCCCGAGGAAGAACAGCAGCACGGTGGCGTACAGAATGGACGGGCGCACCATCGGCAGGCTGACGGAGGTCATGACCTGCCAGGGCGACGCGCCCGCGGTGCGTGCGGCTTCTTCCACATCGGAGCCCACGCTGCGCAGCGCTGACGAGATATACAGATAGGCGTGCGGGACGTGCGTCAGGCCGGCGATGACCACAATGCTCGACATGTCGTAGATATTCCACGGCACAAAACCAATCAGCGCCTGAGCCCACTGGGAGAGAAAGCCCACCGGACCGGCGGCCACCACGTAGCCAAAGCCCAGCACCATCGGTGAAACGAAGATCGGGACCAGGATCAGCGGCTCAATCAGCCGGCGGCCGGGCAGGTCGGTACGCACCATCAGAAACGCCAGCACGCCGCCCAGCGGAATGGAGATAAAGACCAGCCCGAAAGCAAGAATAAAGCCGCTTTTCAGGGCCTTATAAAAATCAGGGTCGGTGAAAATAAATTCAAATGATTCAAAGCTCCACTCTTTTGACGGCGAAAAGAACGGGGCGGACAGGAAGCTCTGTATCACGATAAACGACAGCGGCGTATAGATAACCAGGGCGGTTATCAGCACGACGATGCCTCGCGGCAGGCTTTGCCACTTTCTGCGTAATGTATTCATGGGGTATCCCTGGTGTTGCGGCCCAGAAAAACGAACTCAGTCGATAAGGGAGCGCGGCGGCCTGCGCCGCGCTCAGACGCTTATTTACCGGCGGCGGTACGCCACTCTTTGATGTACTCCAGGCGTTTTTTCGGCTGCAGGTATTCCAGCAGCGTTTCATCAACCGGAATTGGCTTCAGCGCGTTGCCGAGGATTTTGGTCAGGCCGTCGATATCGTTTTTCCCTTCGATATCGTTACGAATGGAGGGAATATCCGCCTGATTGGCCAGAATGTTTTGCCCTTGTTCAGACAGCACATAGTCCAGCCACAGCTTCGCGGCGTTGCTGTTTTGCGATTGCTGGCTGATGAACGACACGCGCGACAGCACCAGGGTGTAATCTTTTGGATAGGAAATGCCGAGCGAAGGATCGTTCTTCGCGCGCGCTTCCGCGTAGGACCCGAGGATGTTGAAGCCGATCAGGTTTTCACCGGAGGAGACCCGCTCCATCATGGTGCCGGTAGACGACTGCACCGATAAGCCACCTTTGGCGACGTCGGCCAGGGTTTTGAAGTAATTAGGATCGGCGTTGTGATCCTGAACCGAGAGCATAAAGCCCAGACCCGATTTTTCGATGTCGTAGGTGGTGACTTTGCCCTTGAATTTGTCCGTCTGGCTGGCAATCAGCTTCGCCAGCGCGGCGTGAGAATCCGGCACGTCGCCAGCCGGGATCAGGCGCTTGTTGTAGATAAAGACCACCGGCTCATAGGTAGTGCCATAAGCCTTATCCTTCCAGACCGCCCATTTCGGCAGCTGGCTTTGCTCCGGTGATTTATACTCCATGGCGTAGTCGGTGGCGAGCTTCAGGCCGGTGTCCATAGAGGAGCTCCAGACCACGTCGCCGCTCACGCCACCGGAGGCCTGTTCGCTGATGAAGCGGTTGTACAGCTCGGTGCTGTTCATGTCGTTGTATTCGACTTTAATGCCCGGGTAGGTTTTTTCGAAGCCCTGGATCAGCGGTCCCGCGGCCTTGATGTCGGTGGTGGAGTAAATAACAACCTTGCCCTCTTTCGTTGCGGCATCAACAACTTTTTGATACTCAGCAGGATAGCCCTGAGGCAGGGCAGAGAGTGCAGAAGCAGAGAACAGTACAGTAGCGGTAAGCAGAGAAATTCGGAACGTGTTCGACATTATAGTTAACCTTTTAGTTACATTTGAGGAACTAATTGTCAACATAGCGTATCGGGCTCCACCCACAAGAGGGTGAAGCGGGCAATGATTCCGAAGTGTGATTGTCGCCGTCGTTTCAGCAATTAACACCATAAAATCCGCGAACGTTAGGCTGTGAACGATTCTGGATTACGGTTTATCGGGCGCTTTGCGGTATAACCTTCGCGGATGACCTATATTGCCATACAGCATTTCGACGCTGATTAACCCGCTCTCCACGCAGTATTCAAGGTAGCGACGCCCCGTGGTTTTGCTGATCCCCACGTTTTCCACCACCTCTTCAACCGACATCGCGGTATCGGGATGCTCGGCGAACAGGTTTTTAATCCGTTCCAGCGTCTGGGGTTCAATGCCCTTCGTCGACGGCGTAATGGAGGCTTCCGCGGCGGGAAGATTAAACAGGCGATCCAGCGCATGCTGGTCGACCACCTTCACCTGCTGCACGGTGTGGATGAAACGCATAAACCGTTCCAGCGAGGCGTGCAGGCGCTGGAAAAAGACGGGCTTAATCAGGTAGTCAAACGCGCCGCTGCGCATGGCGTGGCTGCAGGTCTGCATATCGCTGGCGGCGGTGATGAAGATCACCGAGCATTCGTAGCTTTTCAGCAGCGGATTATCGATGAGCTCCACGCCTTTACCGTCCGGGAGATAGTTGTCCAGCAGGATAAGTCGCGGCTGGTACTGACGAATCAGGCTGCATGCCTGCTCAATCGACGCGGCGATGCCCACCACGCGCAGATGGAAATTCTGCTCGATATACTCGCGATGCAGCTCCGCCAGGTGCGGCTCATCTTCAACTATCACAACGTCAAGTGGTCGGGTCATGCTGTCGCCCATTCGGAATAAACACAGAAAAAATAGTGCCCTGCGGCGTGTTGTCGGCAATCTCAATGCTGCCGCCGGCCTTGTCGATATATCCTGCCACCAGAAACAGGCCAATACCGTGCTCGGTACCCACAATGTCGTTTTCGCTGTCCGGCTTGCTGCTGAATCCCTGGCGGAAAATGTGCGGCTTCAACGCATCGTTCACCCCGCAGCCCCGGTCAGCCACCTCGATCAGCAGCTCCTGGTTACGGTCAGAAATGTAGAGTTCTACCGGCGCGTGGACCGGGGCGTTGAGTGTCGCCTCCACGGCGTTATCCAGCAGATTACCAATAATGGACATCAGCTCCGTTTCACTCAGCGCTGCAGGCATCCGGGTGAGCTGGCAGGCGGGGTCAAACAGCAGCTCGATGCCTTTTTCGCGCGCGCTGACGTATTTTCCGAGCAGCAGCCCGCACAGCGCCGGGGAGACAAAATGGGCTGAGACAAAGTCTAGCACGCGCTGCGCGCCTTCTGACTGCACCTGAATGTAACGGATCGCCTCGTCATAGTGTTTCATCTGTAGTAGCCCGACGAGAGTGGCGGTCCAGTTCAGCTGTTCGTGGCGCATAATGCGCAGGTTATCCGCATAGCGTTTGATCTGACTGAGCTGGCTGCTGAGCGTGTTGATGTCATTTTTGTCGCGAAAGCTGTATACCCAACCGCTTTCAACGCCCGGTTCGACCTCAATGGCTACCCGGTTGACGATCACCTCGCGCTGGTTCAGCACCGCAATCTGGTCGTGGCTGCCAGCGCTCACCGAGGCGTAGCGCTGGGATAAAAATCCCGGCGCCGTCTGCAGAATGTCTTCCAGCGGTTTCCCGATAAGTTCATTCTCACTTTGCCGAATATCCAGCATTTCGCGTGCCGCGCGGTTAATTAAAATCAGCTGCTTCTCGCCATTAACGGCAAATACCCCTTCGTACATGGCTTCTAATAGCGCGCGCTGCTGCAAAACCAGCTGAGCGATATCTTTCGGCTCCAGCCGGAACATCTGTTTTTTTAAATTGCGGGTAAACAGCCAGGAGAAAATAAAAAGCAGCAGCAGAAGCGCTGCGCCGTATAGTCCGGACTGCCAGAGAATGCGGGCGTTAATATTGGCAATATACGAGGTCAGATAGCCGACCGAGACAATACCAATCACCTGATGCTGCGCGTTGAAGATGGGCGCTTTGCTGCGTAGCGACACGCCAATCCCGCCCTGACGCACGGAAATAATGGTTTTGCCCTTTAACACCTCCGCATTATCGCCGCCGATCATCGGTAAATTAATACGCTCCGGCGATTCCGAATGATAAAGGTGCTGCTCCTCGGTATCGCCAATCACAATGTAGCTGGCATCGCTTTCGGCGCGCAGCGGCTGAATTAACCGGGCTATTCCCGGAATATCTCTGGCCGCTACCATTGTCGCCAGACCCGGCATCAGCGCGATCTGGCTGGCCTGAACCCGGGCGCGCTGGCCGAGATCGTGATGGAGCTGTCGGTCAATAAAATGGAACAGGATTGTTCCCAGCAGAACTAACAGCAGGCAGGAGAAGCACACCAGCGCTAAAAACAGCTTTACCTGAAAAGAGAGTCTGCGTTTCATTCAACCTGCGGAAGTTATGTAAAAGTGACATTTGCCGAGCCTGACATGGGCCAATAGCGGACGCAATCTGGCGAGAAAAGAGTTGTGACCTGGCTTTTCGTTTTCGGCGTTATAGCCATCAGGATCCCGTAAGGCTATGCTTCATTCAGCACGATAATAATTACAGAGGCAATGTCATGGACAAAGAACTACTGGATGCGGGTTACCGGGCCTATACCGGCGAGAAAATTGACGTTTACTTCAATACCGGGATCTGCAAACACTCAGGTAACTGCGTGCGTGGGAGCGCAAAGCTGTTTAATCTGAAACGTAAGCCGTGGATCATTCCCGATGAAGTGGACGTTGAAACGGTTGTACGCGTGATTGATACCTGCCCGAGCGGTGCGCTGAAGTATCGCCAAAAATAAGCGAGGAACCATGGATATTCTGGAAGGCCATAACAAGTTTTACGTCAATGATGCGAACGGCAACCAGGTTGCGGAGATTGTCTTTGTACCGACCGGCGAGCACCTGAGCATTATCGAGCACACCGATGTGGATGAGAGCCTGAAAGGGCAGGGCGTCGGTAAACAGCTGGTGGCGAAAGTGGTGGAGAAGATGCGCGGTGAGAACCGTAAAATTATCCCGCTGTGCCCGTTCGCGAAGCATGAGTTTGATAAAACGCGGGAATATGACGATATTCGGGCGTAAATAACACCGGCGATGGCCGGTGTTTTTTTATCTTACCTGCTCAAACAGCAATACCATCGCGATCAGCACCATTATCCCTCCTGACGCCATGCTCACCATACGCGCCGCCTGTGGCCGGGTCGCCAGGACCGCTTTCGAACCATACCCCACCAGCAGATAGACCAGCGTACAGGTGATAAGGTGCATCACGCCAAGCGCGGACATCTGCATCGCTATCGACCAGCTTCCGGTCGGGTCGGTAAACTGCGGAAGCAGCGCCAGGAAAAGTAAAAACACTTTCGGGTTAAGGCCGCTAATGCAGAGCCCTTTCACCGCCCACTGTTTCCAGTTTTCCGCATGGTGGGTGGCCTTTTCCGGTGCGGCCGGGTGACGCAACAGTCCGATGCCAAGCCAGAGGAGATACACGGCCCCCGCAACGGTCAGCCCGGTTAACGCCAGCGGATGCTGAGCAATCACTACGCCCACGCCAGCCACCACAATCAGCGTAGCTAACAGATGCCCGGACATTAGCCCCATCACCGCCGGTACCACGCGTCGCCCGTTAATCCCGGCGCTAATGGCGTAGGCCCAGTCGGCGCCCGGCGTCATGATGAGCAGAAAAGAAACCACCCAAAAGCCGGCCACAATACTCATTTCCATCGTTCTGAAAACTCCCGCAGTGCGTCAAATGTTGAGAAAAAGAATATCGCTAACCCTGCGAAATAGGCTTTCAATGTTATGCTCATAACACCGTGAAATTGAGAAAATCTTCCACATGGATAGCATCGATCGAAAAATTCTTGCTGAGCTACAGTCTGATGGCCGTTTATCCCTGACCGAGCTGGCAGAAAGAGTGAATCTGAGCCTCTCGCCGTGCCATCGTCGCGTGCGGGCGCTGGAGCAAAGCGGGGCCATAACGGGATACCGTGCCAGCCTCGACCCCGCCAAAATGGGATTCAACTTCCTGGCGATAGTGTTTGCGACGCTGAAGGAGGGTGACAGAAAGGCGGTTAGCGCGTTTGAAGCGGCGGTGGAGGAAATTCCGCAGATCGTGCTGGCGCAGCGTCTGTTTGGCGATCCCGATTATTTGATGCACGTCGTGACCCGCGACCTGTCCGCTTTCCAGAAACTCTACGACGAGAAGCTCTCCGCCATGCCCGGCGTGCAGCACCTTCGCTCTACGCTTGTGATGAAAACGGTCGTGCAGGACAGACCTTTTCCGCTGGAATCAGCAGGGCGAGACTGAGAGGCATGCCCGGCAGAACGCCGGGCATGCAGGGCGTTTAGCCGACAAACATCACCGACACGCACAGCACGCCGACGATCAGCGTCAGCAGGTTGCCAATGGAGCGGTACTGTTTCAGTGACGGGATCAGATACGTCGACAGCGTCGGCATGATAAACAGGATCATGGCGATAAGCGGGCCGCTGATGGCGTAAATCATCGAAATGGCGTTCGGGTTAATGCAGCAGACGGCAAAGGTGATTAATGACACCCCCATAATGGAAATCGCGCGGTTGAAGGCGCGGCTCTTTTTCACGCCCACCTGATTGAGCGACGACTTCACGATCTCCGTCGCCCCTTCAATCACCCCAAAATAGGTGCCGAGGAACGATTTCGACATCGCAATAATCGCCACGATAATCCCGGAAATGCCCAGCCACGCCGGAGAAGAAGGCATCATCGACAGCGCGGACAGGATCGTTACCCCTTGCTCTTTGGCGGCCACAATGTACGACGGCGGAATTGAGAGCAGGCAGCTGAAGACAAAAAACAGCACGCTCAGGCAGATGATCAGGTACGCCACCTTCATGATTTTCTTACATTTATCCATGGCGCCGTCGGCAAACTTCTCGCGACGGTCAACGGCAAACGTTGAGATAATCGGGGTATGGCTGAAAGCAAACACCATCACCGGAATCGAAATCCACACCTGATGCAGCGTATGGCGATCGAACGCCATCTGGCTGGTCAGCAGCGAGGGTTGCCAGCTTCCGGTCAGATAGAGCGAGACAAACAGGAAATAGGCAATCAGCGGAAATACCAGGAAGCCCATCACTTTTATCGTGATATGGCGGCCCATCAGGAAGATCAGATTCAGAACCAGCACCACCCCCAGGCTGACCAGCACGCGAACGGCAGTATCCACCGTCAGGTGTTTCGCCAGCTGCTCCGTGAGCGAGTTGGTGATGGCCACCGCATAAATCTGCACCACCACAAAGAAGGCGATGAAATAGAGCGTGGTGATCAGGTTGCCAATCTTCCTGCCGTAATAGTGCGAGACGGCGCCGGTGATCCCTTCGTTGCCTTTTGTTTTCGACGACAGGATAAATTGCGCCAGCGCCCGGTGCGGCCAGTAGGTTAAGGGGTAGGCCACGAGGGCGGTAATAAACAGGACGATAGCGCCTGCGGAGCCCAGCTGAATGGGCAAGAACAGCGTTCCTGCGCCCACGGCCGTGCCATAGAGAGCGAAACTCCAGAGAGTCTCATCTTTTGACCAAATTTTCGACATTAGAGCAACGTATCAACTATCAAACCATCGGAATGGCGTGCAATTTACCATAGTTATGCCTGAAGAGCGCAGTTGCTTCGACGGAGTTTGGCCGGAACGGGCGTCCGGCCAGAGGCGGTTTAGCCTGCCAGGGCGCGCCGTTGCTGGCGACGCTTAAGAAATTTCTCGCGCAGGCTATCGTATGCCCAGTTATAGAACATGGTGTACGGCAGGAAGAACAGGAAGAAACCTATTTCCAGCGTGAATGCCTGAAGCAGGGTAACGCCCAGCACGGCGGCGACAATCGACACGCCAATCACAATAAACCCGCATTCGAACCCCAGCGCATGCAGCGCACGCACTTTTGCGGTACGTTTGACGCGCTGAACGGGCCAGAAACGGTCGAAGCCGAAGTTATAAAGAATGTTCCAGAGCATGGCGGTAGTTGCCAGGATAATGGTCAACCCACCCATCTCCACCACGGAACGCTGCATCAGCCACGCCGCCGTAGGGGCGAGGATAGCCGTAGCAATCCCTTCGAAGCAGACAGCATGAAAGATCCGCTCCGGCAGTTTACGTTGGAGTGCATCCTGATGTTGCATAGTCATAGACCTCATTAATTCGCCGGTATGGGCGTTGATGCAGCCTATTTTCATCGCTAAAGCTGATATATTAAAGATAGTATCCATCGCTAAAATAGATAGGTTATGCGCTATTCACCCGAAGCCCTTAAGGCGTTTGTCGAGACCGTTGCGGCGGGCTCTTTTTCCGCTGCCGCGCGAAGGCTGCGTAAAAGCCAGTCGACGATCAGCACGTCAATTGCCAATCTTGAAGCCGATCTGGGTTTTGAGCTGTTTGACCGCTCGGCGCGCCAGCCGGTGTTAACGGTCCAGGGAGAACAGGTGCTGGGCTACGTGCAGGCGATCCTGGCCGCCAGCACGCGGCTGGATGAGCTGGCGGTGTCGCTAACGGCGCAAACGGAGGCGCGCCTGACGTTTGTCCTTTCCGATACCCTCAACCCGGACGTGCTGGAAGATATGATGAAGCAGTTTGACGGGCATTTTCCCCATACGGAATTCGAATGTCTGATTGGCGAGGAAGAGGACGTGATCGATCTGCTGCAAAAGGAGCGAGCGCAGATTGGCCTGACGGAAGCGCGCGACAGTTACCCTACGGATATTGGCGTCACCCGCCTGCCGATGCAGACCCGCATGGCGATCTACGTCGCGACCACGCATCCGCTGGCCGGACAACATGACGTTCAGCATGACGAGCTGCACGGCTGGCGAGAGCTGCGGCTCAGCACCTATCTTGAGCGCGAGGCTGAGATCGCGCGCGGGCCCGTCTGGTCAGCACCGAATTACCTGTTACTCTTGAGTATGGCGGTACAGGGATTTGGCTGGTGCGTGCTGCCGTGCGCTCTGGTGGATGAATTTGCCGCCGCGAAATCCCTGGTACAGCTCAGTGTTCCCGGCTGGCCGCGGGCGATCGGCATCGATCTGCTGTGGAATAAACGATCCCCTCCCGGCGTTGCCGGGAGCTGGCTGCGGCAGTATCTGCAGGATGCGCGCTGATCCTTGTGATTAAACTCACTATTTTTAAACAATTAAGATAATTGCCAGTAACAATCCTCTACTATCGTCATGTCATTTAACACAGAGGTCGTGATGAAAGATGTCGTAATAGTGGGTGCGTTGCGTACAGCTATCGGCTGTTTTCAGGGAGCGCTCGCGCGTCACTCGGCGGTTGACCTGGGCAGCGTGGTGGTAAAAGCGCTGGTGGAACGCAGCGGGATCGCAGCACATGAAGTTGATGAGGTGATCCTGGGACAGGTTCTCACGGCCGGTGCCGGGCAAAACCCTGCGCGTCAGGCGGCGCTGAAGGGCGGGCTGCCCAATACCGTTTCGGCCATCACCATCAACGACGTCTGTGGTTCAGGATTAAAAGCGCTGCATCTCGCGACGCAAGCCATTCAGTGTGGTGAAGCGGACGTGATCATCGCGGGCGGGCAGGAGAATATGAGCCGCGCGCCGCACGTGTTGACCGACAGCCGGACCGGCGCACAGCTTGGCAACAGTCAGCTGCTCGACAGCCTGGTGCATGACGGGCTTTGGGATGCGTTCAATGACTATCATATGGGCGTGACGGCGGAAAACCTGGCGCGCGAGTACGGCATCAGCCGTGAGGTGCAGGATGCCTATGCGCTAAGCTCGCAGCAAAAAGCGCGTGCGGCAATTGATTCCGGTCGCTTTCGCGACGAGATTGTTCCGGTCAGCACGCAGCGTCAGAGCGGCGAGCGTATCCTCGTGGATACCGATGAACAGCCGCGCACTGACGCCAGCGCAGAAGGCCTGGCGAGGCTGAACCCCGCGTTTGAAATGCAGGGCTCGGTGACGGCGGGAAATGCTTCTTCCATTAACGACGGCGCTGCCGCCGTTATGATGATGAGCGAAAGCAAAGCCCTTGAACTCGATCTTCCGGTCCTGGCCCGCATTAAGGCGTTCGCCAGCGTAGGGGTTGATCCTGCGTTAATGGGGATCGCACCGGTCTACGCGACCCGCCGCTGCCTGGAGCGCGCGGGGTGGCAGCTTTCGGATGTGGATCTGATCGAGGTGAACGAAGCCTATGCCGCGCAGGCGATCTCCGTCGGAAAAATGCTTGAGTGGGATCCTCTGCGGGTCAACGTTAACGGCGGCGCGATCGCGCTGGGCCATCCTATCGGTGCGTCCGGCTGCCGAATCCTGGTTTCGCTGGTCCACGAAATGAAAAAGCGCAATGCCCGCAAAGGGATTGCCACACTCTGTATAGGCGGTGGGCAAGGGGTGGCGCTGGCCATCGAACGCTAACCTCTTCTCATTAAAAATGACCTCCTCCGGGAGGTTTTTTTTCGCGTTTTTTTTCTCCCGGCGGCTTAATTGTGATCCGAGCATCATTTTCGCTATAAACAAAAATAAAAATGAAACGTTGTTTTAAATGCAATTGAAAAGCCCACTTTATGCCGATAGTATGTGCTCATTATGAAAAACGGAACGCTGTTTCGTTTATTTCCGCCTTCGGGCATGACCACATCTGGAGGTTACCGTGGACGTCAGAGAAAGCATCCACAGTGCGCACGCCAAAACGCTGGATACTCAGGGGCTGCGCAATGCATTTTTAGTCGAGCAGGTATTCGAGGCCGACAGGTACACCATGGTTTACAGCCATATCGACCGCATTATTGTGGGCGGGATTCTGCCGGTCACGAAAAGCGTCTCCGTGGGCGGTGAGGTCGGTAAACAGCTGGGCGTGAGCTACTTCCTCGAGCGTCGCGAGCTGGGGGCGATTAACATCGGCGGGCCGGGCACCATCACCGTAGACGGAAAATGCTATGAGATTGGCCATCGCGAGGCGCTGTACGTGGGTAAAGGGGCGAAAGAGGTGGTCTTTGCCAGCATCGACGGCAGCAGGCCTGCGAAGTTTTACTACAACTGCGCGCCGGCTCACTCCACCTACCCAACCAAAAAAGTGACCACCGCAGACGTCGCACCCGTGACGCTGGGCGACAACCTCACCAGCAACCGCCGCACCATCAATAAATACTTCGTGCCGGACGTGCTGGAGACCTGTCAGCTCAGCATGGGATTGACCGAGCTCGCGCCGGGCAACCTGTGGAACACCATGCCGTGCCATACCCACGAGCGCCGCATGGAAGTCTACTTCTACTTCAACATGGATGAGGACGCCTGCGTGTTCCACATGATGGGACAGCCGCAGGAAACACGCCATATCGTGATGCACAACGAGCAGGCGGTGATTTCACCGAGCTGGTCCATTCACTCCGGCGTAGGGACGAAAGCCTACACCTTTATCTGGGGAATGGTGGGTGAAAACCAGGTCTTTGATGATATGGACCACGTTGCGGTCAGCGATCTGCGCTAGTCGCGGGCGGTGAAGCATAAACCTGCCTGTGAGTGACAGGCTCTGAAAGAGTAAGGAATAAACATGATTCTGGATGCATTCTCTCTGCAGGGGAAAGTGGCTGTGGTTTCCGGGTGTGACACCGGGCTGGGTCAGGGGATGGCGTTAGGCCTGGCTGAAGCGGGCTGCGATATCGTCGGAATTAATATCGTTGAACCGACTGAGACCATCGAAAGCGTGACGGCCCTGGGCCGCCGTTTCCTGAGCCTGACCGCTGACCTGCGT
This sequence comes from Enterobacter sp. 302C9, assembly GCF_034106085.1. Taxonomy (NCBI): domain Bacteria; kingdom Pseudomonadati; phylum Pseudomonadota; class Gammaproteobacteria; order Enterobacterales; family Enterobacteriaceae; genus Enterobacter; species Enterobacter sp. 302C9. Next base: position 148,607 of record NZ_JAWNBW010000009.1, on the reverse strand, counting down.
AAAATCGATGCCATTCCTGAACTGCTGGACCGCGCAGTGGCTGAATTCGGTCATATCGACATTTTGGTGAACAACGCCGGGCTGATCCGCCGCGAAGACGCGATCGGCTTCAGCGAGCGCGACTGGGATGACGTGATGGATTTGAACATCAAGAGCGTATTTTTCATGTCCCAGGCGGCGGCGAAGCATTTTATTGCCCAGGGGAAAGGCGGCAAGATCATTAACATTGCCTCTATGCTCTCGTTCCAGGGCGGCATCCGCGTGCCGTCTTACACCGCGTCCAAAAGCGCCGTAATGGGCGTGACCCGCCTGCTGGCAAACGAATGGGCGAAACATAACATCAACGTGAATGCGATTGCGCCGGGCTACATGGCGACCAACAACACGCAGCAGCTGCGTGCTGACGAAGAGCGCAGCGCGGCGATCCTGGAGCGTATCCCTGCGGGACGCTGGGGTCTGCCGAGCGATCTGATGGGGCCGATTGTCTTCCTGGCCTCCTCCGCATCGGATTACATCAACGGTTACACCGTGGCTGTAGACGGCGGCTGGCTGGCGCGTTAATTCCACCTGTATTAAGAACCTCTGCCCGTGGGCGGAGGTTTTTTTTGCGCAATAATTGGCTTAGTCCATATCGATAAAGATGAAAAATCCATACTAAAAAATCGCAAATGACGGCAATCACACTTTTATTGCTTAAATATTAACTGATTAGTAAAAATACGTGATTATTCGCCACCAGTTGAAATTGTAATGTCCATCACAGAACCGTATGCCGTAGCGGAATAATCCATAACTTCGCGATTTCCTGCCTGACACTTTTCCTCGCTTTCTCGTAATTTCAGTTAACGAATTTTGCTGTTGAGGCAGGAAAAATATGACATCGATAAATGACTCTACCCTAATGCCCGCTGCGCTGCGTGATACTCGCCGCATGAACCAGTTTGTCTCCATTGCCGCCGCCGTGGCGGGCCTGTTATTTGGACTGGATATCGGCGTCATTGCCGGCGCACTACCGTTTATTACCGATCACTTTACCCTCAGCAGTCGCCTGCAGGAGTGGGTGGTGAGCAGCATGATGCTCGGCGCGGCCATCGGCGCGCTGTTCAACGGCTGGCTGTCGTTCCGCCTGGGGCGCAAATATAGCCTGATGGTCGGGGCGATTCTGTTCGTTGCCGGCTCCATTGGCTCGGCGTTTGCCGCTAATGTTGAAATCCTCCTGCTCTCCCGCGTGCTGCTGGGCGTGGCGGTGGGGATTGCCTCCTACACCGCGCCGCTTTATCTCTCCGAAATGGCGAGCGAAAACGTGCGCGGCAAGATGATCAGCATGTATCAGCTGATGGTCACGCTGGGTATTGTGCTGGCGTTCCTGTCTGACACCTACTTCAGCTACAGCGGCAACTGGCGCGCGATGCTGGGCGTGCTGGCCTTACCGGCGCTGGTGCTGATCGTCCTGGTGATTTTCCTGCCAAACAGCCCGCGCTGGCTGGCGCAAAAAGGGCGTCACGTGGAGGCAGAAGAGGTTCTGCGCATGCTGCGCGATACCTCGGAAAAAGCGCGCGAAGAGCTGAATGAAATCCGCGAAAGCCTGAAGCTAAAGCAGGGCGGCTGGGCGCTGTTTAAGATCAACCGCAACGTGCGCCGCGCGGTCTTCCTCGGCATGTTGCTGCAGGCAATGCAGCAGTTCACCGGCATGAACATCATCATGTATTACGCGCCGCGCATTTTCAAAATGGCCGGGTTCACCACCACGGAACAGCAGATGATTGCGACTCTGGTGGTCGGGCTGACCTTCATGTTCGCCACCTTTATTGCGGTATTCACCGTGGACAAAGCCGGGCGTAAGCCGGCGCTGAAAATTGGCTTCAGCGTGATGGCGCTCGGTACGCTGATCCTGGGCTACTGCCTGATGCAGTTTGATAACGGCACGGCCTCAAGCGGGCTTTCCTGGCTTTCTGTCGGTATGACCATGATGTGTATCGCAGGTTACGCGATGAGCGCCGCGCCGGTGGTGTGGATCCTGTGCTCCGAAATTCAGCCGCTCAAATGCCGTGACTTTGGCATCACCTGTTCCACGACCACCAACTGGGTGTCGAACATGATCATCGGCGCGACGTTCCTGACGCTGCTGGACGCGATTGGCGCTGCCGGAACCTTCTGGCTCTACACGGTGCTGAACGTGGCGTTTATTGGCGTTACGTTCTGGTTGATCCCGGAAACCAAAGGCGTGACGCTGGAACATATCGAGCGCAAGCTGATGGCAGGAGAGAAACTGCGGAACATCGGCGTGTGATTGTTTTGCCTGTTCGAAGGCTTCACTCTATGCCGTAACTGGAAAAGAAAAAGGTGGCTTAGCCACAATAATAATGTGACTAAGATCACTACTAACTCTGGTAGGGAGTAGACACAGAGAGGGAACTGGCATTAGGATTTTTCTTAGATTGTTGAATTGTCGGGCCACCGCTATCAATTGAGCAAAGACGCGTTGCATCCGGAAAAAGAAGAATCACTATGTCAGAAATGGATTTAAGAAAAAGCACGGACCTCGACTTTCCCCGTTTTGCCGCCCCGGCTGTAAGCGCAAAAGAGATAGATCTTCTGGGATTGTTTGAGGTCCTTCTGGCGGCGAAAAAACGTATCGCCGCCATTATCTTTACTTTCGCGCTGGTGGGGCTGGCCGTTTCATTTTTACTGCCGCAGAAATGGACCAGTAAAGCGGTGATCACCCCGGCAGAACAGCTGCAGTGGAACCCACTGCGCCAGATTATGGTGGCGTTACAGGTGCTTGATGTGGACGTGAAGATCACCCGTCCGCAAATTTTTGACCTGTGTATTAAAAAGTTCCAGTCACAGTCATTGCTCGAAGAGTATATGACAACCTCTCCTTACGTAACATCGAAGCTGCAAGGCACCACGGTGGATCCGCTTGAGCTGCATCGCGCGATAGTCAACATTTCAGATCGAATGAAAGCGGTGAATAACGCTCAGGGAAAAGAGGCGGATAAAACGCCTTATGTTTCCTGGACATTGAGCTTTACTGCGCCGACAGCTGACGATGCGCAAGCCGTCCTGGCGGGGTACATTGATTATATCGCGGCTATTGTAGAAAAAGAGACGGTGCAGAATATCCGCAACCTGATCGCCCTAAAAACGAACGTCGTTGAGCAGCAGCTGGAACTGGATCGAGTTCGTCTGACCAATATTCACAATACCAACCTGCAGCGACTGAATTATTCGCTGGAAGTGGCAAATGCCGCAGGCATCAAGAGGCCGGTTTACAGCAACGGGCAGGCCGTAAAAGATGATCCGGATTACTCCGTTGCGCTCGGTGCTGACGGTATCGCGCAAAAGCTGCAGATTGAAAAAAATTTGAAGGACGTAACCGAGCTGAATGCGGATTTCCAGAACAGGGAATACTACCTCGCACAGCTGAAAAAGCTCTCCTTCGCCGATGTTAAACTTGAGCCATTCAGGTACCAGCTTTCTCCCTCCATGCCGGTGAAAAAGGATGGCCCGGGCAAGGCTCTGATTGTTGTTCTGGCGGCGCTTCTGGGGGGGATGTTTGCCTGCGGTAGCGTTTTACTGCGCGAGGCGATGCTCACCCGTACTTCGCCGCCAGAGCCGATGGCGAAATAAGCTCTGCAGTTTAAAAAGGCGCTGAATACAGCGCCTTTTTTTATGTACTTCGGTTGTGTTAAAAATGAAACAAAGAAAAGGAGGGATGATGAAAACGATCGGCCTGTTAGGTGGAATGAGCTGGGAATCGACAATCCCTTACTACCGCCTGATTAATGAAGGGGTAAAGCAGCGTCTGGGGGGGCTGCACTCCGCAAGCCTGCTGCTGCACAGCGTTGATTTCCATGAAATTGAAGCCTGCCAGTCGAGCGGGGAGTGGGATAAAGCCGGAGAGATCCTGGCCCAGGCGGCGCTGGGACTGGAGCGTGCCGGCGCCGAGGGTATCGTGCTTTGTACCAATACCATGCACAAAGTGGCGCCGCATATTGAGGACCGCTGCTCGCTGCCGTTTCTGCATATCGCGGACGCGACCGGTCGTGCGATTGCCGCATCCGGTATGCGCCGCGTAGCGCTTTTGGGCACATGCTACACCATGGAACAGGATTTTTATCGCGGGCGTTTGCACAGTGAATTTGGGATCGAGAGCCTGATCCCGGATGAAGACGATCGGGCGCGCATCAATCAGATTATCTTTGACGAGCTCTGCCTCGGTACCTTCAGCGAATCTTCCCGGGCGTATTACGTCAGCGTGATTGAAAAGCTGGCGCAGCAGGGGGCGGAAGGGGTGATCTTCGGCTGCACCGAGATTGGCCTGCTGGTGCCGGCCGAGCGAAGCCCCGTCCCGGTATTTGATACCACCGCCATTCACGCGGCAGATGCCGTGGCGTTTATGCTGTCATAAGGGGTTTTGCAGGTCAGGTAAACGAAGGGCCACCTGACGCGCGTGCTCCATTAAGTGTTCGGTGAAAGCGTCCACCAGCGCGGAAGCCGGACGGTGCAGCGGGCGGATCAGGCTCACGGTGAACGGGACGGAGACGCTAAAGCGGCGGATGACGATCCCGCTTCCGGCATAGTCCAGCGCCGTGAGCGGATTCACCACCGCGACGCCGACGCCTGCACGCACCATCGCGCAAATCGAAGCCGCACTGTGCGTTTCCACCACCATTCGCCGTTTGACCTGATGCTCGGCAAACAGCGTATCCAGCAGCTGTCTGTAACTGTCTGTCTGCGAAAAGCTAATGTAGTTTTCCCCGTGGAAATCCTCCGGCGTGAGCACTGCCTTACCGGCAAGCCGATGTCCGGCGGGCAAAACGCACACTTCATCTAACGAGATCAGCTCCGTACGCGCCGTTCCCGCTGGCGTGGAAAGGGTTTCGGTTAAGCCTAAATCATGGCGCTGGGCCGAAAGCCACTCTTCAAGCAGGGGGGATTCCTGAGGAACGATAGTGAGGCTGACCTCCGGGTATCGGGCCAGAAAGGGCTGCAGCAGCATCGGCAAAAAGGATTGCGAAAAGACGGGCAGACAGACGATCGACAGCTCGCCCTGGCGAAACTCGCGCAGGCTTTCCGCAGCACTCACTATTCTGTCCAGTCCGTACCAGGAGCGCTGAACTTCCTCGAACAGGCGTAACCCCTGCACCGTCGGGTGAAGCCTGCCCCGGGTACGCTCGAACAGCTTCAGCCCCAGCACTTTCTCGAAGCGCGCCAGCTCGCGGCTCACCGTCGGCTGTGAGGTATGCAGCATCTGTGCGGCTTCGGTGAGATTGCCGGTGGTCATCACGGCGTGAAAAATCTCGATGTGGCGTAAATTGACGGCGGGCATAGGGCACCTGAAAGCAGATAACTGTCCATATCATTTTTGCATAGACTCGCGATAAAACGATATTTTTTATTCTCTTCGCGCTGTGGCGTAATCTTCAAAACGCATTTACCCGGAGAAGACCATGCCACGCCCGCTGAACCAGACTGAGACCGATTTGAACGCCGACAACCTGCTGCGCCTGCCTGCCGAGTTTGGCTGCCCGGTGTGGGTCTACGACGCGCAGATCGTTCGCGAGAAGATCGCCGCCCTGCATCAGTTTGACGTGGTGCGTTTTGCCCAGAAGGCGTGCTCCAATATTCATATTCTGCGCCTGATGCGTGAGCAGGGCGTGAAGGTCGACTCCGTTTCGCTTGGCGAAATCGAGCGCGCGCTGGCGGCCGGATTCGATCCGAAAGCCGACGGCGACGCGATCGTCTTCACCGCCGATGTGATCGACGATGCGACGCTTGCGCGCGTCCACGAACTGCAGATCCCGGTGAATGCCGGTTCTGTAGATATGCTGGAGCAGCTGGGCCAGGTTTCTCCCGGCCATCGCGTCTGGCTGCGCGTGAATCCAGGCTTTGGTCATGGTCACAGCCAAAAAACCAATACCGGCGGTGAAAACAGCAAGCACGGGATCTGGTATGCCGATATGCCTGCCGCGCTGGAGGTATTACAGCGCTACGGCCTGAAGCTGGTGGGGATTCATATGCACATTGGCTCTGGCGTGGATTATGGCCACCTGGAGCAGGTGTGCGGCGCGATGGTGCGCCAGGTTGTCGACTTCGGTCAGGATCTGGAGGCGATCTCAGCCGGTGGCGGCCTCTCCATTCCTTATCGCGAAGGCGAAGAGGCGATCGATACCGATCACTATTACGGTCTGTGGAGCGCCGCGCGTGACCAAATTGCCGCGCATCTGGGCCACGCGGTGAAACTGGAAATTGAGCCGGGTCGTTTCCTGGTGGCGGAAGCCGGCGTGCTGGTTTCGCAGGTGCGCAGCGTCAAAGAGATGGGGTCTCGCCACTTCGTCTTGATTGACGCAGGCTTTAACGATCTGATGCGTCCGTCCATGTACGGCAGCTATCACCACATTACCGCCCTGGCCGCCGACGGCCGTGATTTAACGCAGACGCCGCGCGTTGAGACGGTCGTTGCGGGCCCGCTGTGCGAGTCGGGTGACGTGTTTACCCAGCAGGAAGGCGGCAAAGTGGAGACCCGCGCGCTGCCAGAGGTCAAACCGGGTGATTATCTTGTGCTGCATGATACCGGTGCCTACGGGGCGTCGATGTCATCTAACTACAACAGCCGCCCGCTGCTGCCGGAAGTGCTGTTTGATAACGGCAAAGCACGGCTGATCCGTCGTCGCCAGACCATTCAGGAACTGCTGGCTTTAGAACTCATCTGATGAAAGTACGGCCCCGTTGTAACCGAATCGCGTAACACCAGCGTGCCGGTAAACGGCGGGATAGCATCGACCGGCTGGTTTTTTGCCAGCCGGATCGCCTGATCGATGGCCGTGACAATCATATTGTCGATGGGCAGATAAACCGATGAGAGCGCAGGCTCCAGCCATTTCGCGCTTGGGGCATCGTCAAAGCCGAACAGTGAAATATCCTGCGGAATTTTAAGCCCCGCCTGGTGTAACGCTTTGGACGCACCCAGGGCCATATCGTCGTTACAGGCAAACAGGGCGCTAAACGGCACACCGTCGGCAATCAACTCCTTGCACAGCTCGTATCCCCGCGTCATTCCCGCATCGCCGTACTTTATCCGACGCTCGTCCAGACGAATGCCGTGCTTTTCCAGCGCTTTACGGTAGCCCATCAGCCGCGCTTTCCCGGTTGGGGTATGGATCGGAACGGTGATACAGGCGATCTCCCGATGGCCCTGGGCGATCAGGTAATCCACGGCCTTAAATGCGGCATCCTGCTGTTCGAAAAACACGCAGCGATCCGGCGCCTGGCTCACTTCACGGTTAATGACCACCAGCGGCGTTTTCACGGTGTTCATCAGTTTGACGATCGCTTTTTCGCTCATATAGCGCGTGTAAAGCACGATGGCATCGCACTGGCGATCGGCCAGCATCTGCACCGCCTGTTCTTCCTGTTCCGGCGCGTCGTGACCGTCGGTGACGATCAGCTGTTTCCCGTGAGTTTCCGTCTGCCGCGACGCCTGCTGGAGAAGACGACCAAAGTAAAAGCCGTCGAAGGTCGAGACGACCAGGCCAATGCTGTTGCTGGTCTGGTTAGCCAGCGAACGCGCGAGAAAGTTCGGGCGATATCCCAGCTCTTCCATCGCAGCAAAGACCTGCTGACGCGTACTCTCTTTAACCTGACCTGTGCCGTTCAGCACGCGCGAGACGGTAGCCTTCGACACGCCCGCACGCAGTGAGACATCCAGCATTGTTGCCATTCTACATTCCTGCTTCCACGTAATGATTTGCAGTTTAACACAGACCTCACGGCGTATAAGCGATGCGGGAAGCGCAAAACTTCTGCCACGATCACGCTTTTTGGTCACGATTCGTCTGGCCTGCGTGAAGTAAAACTAAATAGTCTGACTCTGGTAAAGTAATCGCCGAACCGAGCTGGGGCGACAGGCCAGCAAATACATGAGAAAACGCAGGTGAAACGTGAAAAACATAGCCATCCTCCCGCTTTACCAGGCACCGCACTATGCGGAGCAGGTCACCGACTGGCTCTGGCAGGCCTTTGGCGAAGGGCTTTCTCGGGAATTTTTCCACAGCATTGTTGAGCACAGCCAGACGCCGGGAGCATTACCGTTGACCTTTATCGCGGTAGAAGACGAACAGCTTGTTGGTACGGTAGGGCTCTGGCGCTGCGATTTGATCACCCGTCAGGATCTCTTTCCGTGGCTGGCGGCGCTCTACGTTGACGACGCGGCGCGAGGCAAGGGGCTGGCAGGAAAGCTACAGCAGCACGTTATTTCCTGGGCCGCGCAGGCGGGATATGAAGAGCTGCACCTCTGGTCTGCCTGCCGCGACTTCTACGAACGTTACGGCTGGCAGTATATCGGTGATGGGCTGGAATACCCCAACACCCGGGTTCACCTCTATCGTTATTCGCTCTGCGCTTCCGCAGGCGATGCAACGGAGTGACGGCGAACCAGCGTCGGGCTAAACAGATGCGTAATATCCGGCGGCTGGCGCTGTTCAGCCAGCGCTAGCGCCAGCTCGGCGGCCTGCGTTGCCATGGTGATAATCGGGTAGCGCACGGTGGTCAGACGCGGGCGCACGTAACGAGAGACCAGCACGTCATCGAAGCCAATCAGCGAAATTTCTGCCGGTACCTCAATCCCGTTGTCATTCAGCACCCCCATTGCCCCTGCGGCCATCGAGTCGTTATAGCTGGCAACCGCCGTGAAATTTCGTCCACGACCCAGCAGCTCGGTCATGGCCTGTTCACCGCCGCTCTCATCCGGTTCACCGTAGGCCACCAGACGGTCATTACACGGCAGGCCGTTTTCGCGCAGAGCGTCGTAGTAGCCCTGCAGGCGGTCTTCCGCATCAGAAATCGGATGATTGGAACAGAGATAGCCAATCCGGGTATGGCCCTGTTGAATCAGATGACGGGTCGCAAGCCAGGCGCCGTAGCGGTCGTCGAGGGCCACACAGCGTTTTTCAAACCCGGGAATAATGCGGTTGATGATCACCATTCCGGGCATCTGCTTCATCAGGTGAATCAGCTCGGCATCCGGGATCATTTTGGCGTGAACCACCAGCGCGGCGCAGCGGTGGCGGATCAGCTGCTCGATGGCCTGGCGTTCTTTTTGCTCATTATGATAGCCGTTGCCGATCAGCAAAAAATTGCCCGTCTGATAAGAAACTTGTTCAACCGCTTTCACCATGGCGCCGAAAAAGGGGTCGGAAACATCACCCACTACCAGCCCAATGGTTTCGGTGGACTGCTGGGCGAGCGCGCGGGCATTGGCATTGGGATGATAATTCAGGGATTCCATGGCGGTTTGTACCGCCTGGCGCGATGCGTCACTGGCTTTTGGGGAGTCGTTAATCACACGAGAGACGGTTGCCACCGACACACCTGCCAGACGGGCCACATCCTTTATTGTCGCCATTCATTACCTTCTTATTGGGGGTAAGCGTTTACACACCAAATAGTGTTGCGGAAAAGCGACGCGCATTCAAGGGGAGCGGATTTCCGCGCTCCACAAACGTGACGCAGGACAACCCTGGTAGTGTAATCGTTACACGCGCATTCATGTCTGAAGAATGTCAATCTGAACCTTTGGTTACACTTTGCGTCAGGCTGTTGCGATTGGCCGATGGCGAGGTGGTCAAAGAGGTTGATACAGTCAAAGTCCCAGAGGTATTGATAGGTGGAATCAACTCCGGTTGATTAACACGCTTTACACCAACCTGCGTTTTTACGCAGGTTTTTTTTGCCTGATAGTTCAATCTGTAACAGCAACAGAGAATATTCACACCTGGTTGCACTTAGGCTCATTCCCTTGCGTTTTCCTGCTGGCGAAGCGCAGGGCGAACGGCCACAATCAAGATCCCAGAGGTATTGATTGGTGAGAATTCTTAGTACGGTTTCGTACTCATCTCTTGCACCAACCTGCGCGGATGCGCAGGTTTTTTTTCGCCTCCACTTTTGCTGTCGCTCCCGTATCACTTCTCGTGTAATCTGCCACCATTTACTATCAACCCTCCACACTGGCTGGCAAAGGGAGTTGAGATGCTATTTGGGTTCTTCCGTACACTGTTCCGTATTCTTTTTCGCATCCGCGTCACTGGCGATGCCCAGGCGCTTCGCGGTGAACGCGTTCTTATCACACCAAATCATGTTTCCTTTATAGACGGCATTCTGCTGGCGCTATTTTTACCCGTGCGCCCGGTGTTTGCGGTCTATACCTCTATCAGCCAGCAGTGGTACATGCGCTGGCTCACGCCGCTGATTGATTTTGTGCCGCTCGACCCGACAAAGCCGATGATGATTAAGCATCTGGTGCGTCTGGTTGAGCAGGGGCGTCCGGTGGTTATTTTCCCGGAAGGGCGTATTTCAGTGACCGGTTCGCTGATGAAAATTTACGACGGCGCGGGGTTTGTTGCCGCGAAATCAAAAGCGACCGTGGTGCCGCTGCGCATTGAAGGCGCAGAGTTGACCCATTTCAGCCGCCTGAAGGGGCTGGTGAAGCAGCGTCTGTTCCCAACAATCACGCTGCATATTCTGCCGCCCACGTCGTTACCTATGCCGGACGCGCCGCGTGCCCGCGATCGCCGTAAAATCGCCGGGGAAATGCTGCATCAGATTATGATGGAAGCGCGCATGGCCGTGCGCCCGCGCGAAACGCTGTACGAGTCTCTGCTTTCCGCGCAGCACCGCTATGGTGCGAAGAAAAACTGCATCGAAGACATCAACTTTACCCCGGATACCTATCGCAAGCTGCTGACTAAGACCCTGTTTGTGGGCCGTATTCTGGAGAAGTACAGCAAGAAGGGCGAAAAGATTGGCCTGATGCTGCCTAACGCGGGCATCAGCGCGGCGGTGATTTTTGGTGCGGTTTCCCGGGGGCGCATCCCGGCAATGATGAACTACACGGCGGGGGTGAAAGGACTGACCAGCGCCATCACCGCTGCCCAGATTAATACCGTCTTTACTTCCCGTCAGTTCCTGGACAAAGGCAAGCTCTGGCATCTTCCCGAGCAGCTCACCCAGGTGCGCTGGGTCTTCCTGGAGGATCTGAAAGCGGACGTGACCACGGGTGATAAGCTGTGGATTTTTGCTCACCTGATGATGCCGCGTCTGGCGCAGGTCAAACAGCAGCCGGAAGATGACGCGATCATTCTCTTCACGTCGGGTTCGGAGGGCAACCCGAAAGGCGTCGTCCACAGCCACAAGAGCATTCTGGCGAACGTTGAGCAGATCAAAAGCATTGCCGACTTTACCGCGAATGACCGTTTTATGTCGGCGCTGCCGCTGTTCCACTCCTTTGGCCTGACGGTGGGGCTGTTTACGCCGCTGCTGACCGGCGCAGAAGTGTTCCTCTACCCAAGTCCACTGCATTATCGCATTGTGCCGGAGCTGGTGTATGACCGTAACTGCACCGTCCTGTTCGGCACTTCAACCTTCCTCGGCAACTACGCGCGCTTCGCCAATCCGTATGACTTCTATCGCGTGCGGTATGTGGTGGCCGGTGCGGAAAAACTGCAGGAGAGCACGCGTCAGATCTGGCAGGACAAGTTTGGCCTGCGCATTCTCGAAGGTTATGGCGTTACCGAGTGTGCTCCCGTGGTCTCGATTAACGTTCCGATGGCGGCGAAGCCGGGTACGGTGGGCCGAATTCTGCCGGGGATGGACGCGCGTCTGCTGGCCGTGCCGGGCATTGAAGACGGTGGCCGTCTGCAGCTGAAAGGGCCAAACGTGATGAACGGTTATCTGCGCGTGGAAAACCCAGGCGTGCTTGAGGTGCCGACGGCTGAAAACGTCAACGGCGAGGTTGAAACAGGCTGGTACGACACCGGTGATATTGTCCGTTTTGATGAACAAGGCTTTGTACAGATTCAGGGACGTGCGAAGCGCTTCGCCAAAATCGCCGGTGAAATGGTCTCGCTGGAAATGGTTGAGCAACTGGCGACGGCCGTGTCCGCGGATAAGATGCATGCGACGGTAGTGAAGAGCGATGCCAGCAAAGGCGAGGCGCTGGTGCTGTTTACGACCGACGCTGAGCTTAAGCGCGACAGGTTACTAAGCTATGCGCGTGAACACGGTATTCCTGAACTGGCGGTGCCGCGCGATATTCGCTACCTGAAGCAGCTCCCGGTGCTGGGTAGCGGGAAGCCCGATTTCGTGACCCTGAAAGGCATGGTTGAAGAGGCGGAACAGCAAAATGCGTGAGTCAGTACACACTAACACATCGCTCAGGTCGAAAGGCATGATGGCCGTTATCGCCGCACAGTTTCTCTCTGCGTTCGGTGATAACGCGCTGCTGTTTGCCACGCTGGCGCTGCTGAAGGCCGAGTTTTACCCCGACTGGAGCCAGCCGATCCTGCAGATGGTGTTTGTGGGCGCTTACATTATCTTTGCTCCGTTCGTCGGGCAGGTGGCGGACAGTTTCCCGAAAGGCCGGGTGATGATGTTTGCCAACGGCCTCAAGCTGCTGGGTGCCGCCAGCATTTGCTTTGGCTTCAACCCGTTTATTGGCTACACGCTGGTGGGCATCGGCGCTGCCGCCTACTCCCCGGCGAAGTATGGCATTCTCGGAGAGCTGACCACGGGCGATAAGCTGGTGAAAGCCAACGGCCTGATGGAGTCGTCAACCATTGCCGCAATCCTGCTCGGATCCGTCGCGGGCGGCGTACTGGCCGACTGGCATGTCCTGGCGGCACTGGGCATCTGCGCGGTGGTGTATGGCGGGGCGGTTGTGGCGAACCTGTTTATTCCCAAACTGCCGGTGGCTCGCCCGGGGCAATCCTGGCGCTTTAAACCGATGACCGGCAGTTTCTTTACCGCCTGTCGCGTGCTGTGGCGTAACGGTGAAACGCGTTTCTCATTGATGGGGACCAGTATGTTCTGGGGCGCGGGCGTCACGCTGCGCTTCCTGCTGGTGCTGTGGGTGCCGGTGGCGCTGGGAATTACCGACAACGCGACGCCGACCTATCTTAACGCGATGGTGGCCATCGGCATTGTGGTGGGGGCCGGTGCGGCGGCGAAGCTGGTGACGCTCGAGACGGTAGCACGCTGCATGCCCGCAGGGATCCTGATTGGCGTTGTGGTGCTGATTTTCTCGCTGCAACATGCATTATTGCCTGCGTATGTCCTCCTCATCCTTATTGGTATTCTGGGCGGTTTCTTCGTGGTGCCGCTGAACGCGTTACTGCAGGAACGTGGCAAGCAGACCGTCGGGGCGGGGAACGCCATTGCGGTACAAAACTTGGGTGAAAACCTGGCGATGCTGTTAATGCTGGGGCTCTACTCGCTGGCGGTAAAAGTGGGTGTGCCGGTGGTGGGGATTGGCGTCGGGTTTGGCGGGCTGTTTGCGCTGGCGATTGCGGGTTTGTGGATCTGGCAGCGTCGGCGTTGATAAGTGCGGCCTGATGCCCTCACCCCGGCCCTCTCCCACAGGGAGAGGGAGCAAACCCTAAAAACGGCAACGTGCGTTGCCGTTTTGCTTTTATTACGGCGCAGGATACGTATAAACCTGATGCACCGCTTCAATCTCCGCTAATACCTCTTCACTCAGGTTCAGATGGAAACTCTCAATATTGGTTTTCAACTGTTCCATCGTTGTCGCGCCCAGCAGGGTACTGGCAACAAACGGCTGACGACGCACGAAGGCCAGCGCCATCTGTGCAGGGTCAAGACCGTGACGCTTTGCGATATCCACATAGGCTGCAACGGCTTTCTGTGTCTGCTCGCCGCTGTAGCGGGTAAAGCGGCTAAAGAGGGTATTTCTCGCCCCGGCCGGTTTCGCGCCGTTCAGGTATTTCCCCGTCAGCGTGCCAAAGCCGAGACAGGAATAGGCGAGCAGTTCCACTTCTTCATATTGCGTCACTTCGGCCAGACCCACCTCATAGCTACGGTTAAGCAGGCTGTACGGGTTCTGGATGGTGACGATACGCGGCAGATCGTGTTTATCTGCCAGGTGCAGATAGCGCATTACGCCAAAGGCCGTTTCGTTAGAGACGCCAATGTAGCGGATTTTTCCCGCGCGCTGGCACTCGGTCAGCGCTTCCAGCGTTTCCAGCAGCGTTACGGCGGGGGCGCTCTCATTCCAGCTGTAGCCGAGCTTACCAAAGCAGTTGGTTGGCCGCTGCGGCCAGTGCACCTGATACAGGTCGAGATAGTCGGTTTGCAGGCGCTTCAGGCTGGCGTCCAGTGCGGCGCGGATATTCTTGCGATCGAGGATCTGATTCGGGCGGATCCCGGTATCGTTGTTGCGCGCGGGGCCACTGACTTTTGAGGCAATCACCAGCTTTTCACGGTTGCCGCGTTTTGCCAGCCAGTTACCGACGTAGGTTTCGGTAAGTCCCTGCGTTTCCGGACGTGGCGGAACAGGGTACATCTCTGCGACATCAATCAGGTTAATCCCCTGGCTGACGGCGTAATCGAGTTGTGCATGGGCATCGGCTTCGCTGTTTTGTTCACCAAATGTCATCGTGCCCAACCCCAGTTGGCTTATTTCCAGAGCGCTGTGGGGGATACGGTGATAATGCATAGCCGGCTTCCTCAGTAGACTTATAGACCGCGTCAGGGCGTGCCCGACAAAGGAATATAAACATGGCAGAGGGGAAGCAAAAGGGGAAGAAAAAAATCAAAAAGGCCAGCAAGCGACTGACCTTTAACTGTTTATCGCTCGATAATTTGCGATACTTCGTCGCGATTGATCTGCATTTTATTGCCTTCCTGGTCACGGTAGCTGACCAGACCGGTATCATCGTCGACTTCGGGTTTACCGTCGGTCAGGATCATTCGACCATCTTTTGTCGCCATGACGTAATCGCTGCTACAGCCCGATACGGCAAACGCTAAACCGACTGCTGAAACTAACACTGCCCATTTTTTCATCGTTATCGTCCTCATCTGGCGCGTATCAAATCATAATCTAGTATTAACCCGATATGGCGACTTGAGGAAGCGGTAAAATCTTAAAAAGCAGTCGATTATGTTTGAGAGCTCGCAAAATAAGTAAAAAACTATGTTTTTAACAGGAAATGACGGGCAAGTAGCGCGCCGGTGAAATTCTTTTTGAGATAAAAACCGCGCGGTAACGTCAGTATCGGCTCACCCTTCGCGCCGATTGCCTCGGTAAGCGCTTTGCTGTTGGCCGCTTTCGGGCGCAATTGTAAAACTTCTCCGTGTCGGGCGGTGATGCGCTCTACCTGCCCAAGCACAATCATGTCCATCAGCTCCTCCCAGTCCAGACGCAGCTGTTGCTCCTCATCGTCGTTCGGGCTCCAGAGCAGCGGCGCGCCAACGCGACGGTCAGCCAGGGGGATCTGACGTTCACCTTCGACCGGTACCCACAACACGCGCTTCAGCTTGTGGCGAACGTGGCTGGTTTCCCACGTTACGCCGGTGTTGCCGGTTAATGGCGCAACGCAGACGAAGGTGGTCTCAAGGGGCTTGCCCTGGCTGTCTATAGGGATGGTTTTTAACTCCACGCCAAGCGCTGCAAAATCCTGCTCGGGTTTGCTTCCTGCGCTGGCACCCAGCCACAGCTCAAGCAGCATGCCGATCCAGCCTTTATCCCGTTTCAGATCCTTCGGGATCTGAAGCCCTGCCATTGCCGCCAGCTCGCCAAGCGAAAAGCCTGCAAGACGCCGTGCCTGCTGTAGCAACTGACCTTCGCTGGACGGCGGTGAGAGCAAGGGTGTAAGCGGATGCATGAAGGTAACCTTTTGATTAAAAAATAAACGAAGAAATTGTCCCCTGTGGATAGAGTTTAACTATTTCTGTACCAATATTCCATGTCTATGATTTATAGGTTTTTTTATTGGTTTGAAATCGTTTCACCAGACTCAGAAAACCGGTTGTTCAAATCTGGTCACTGACAATGAACAGGATCTTACACCATGTTATCCACAGAAAAATGGGATAACTGGGCATAACCCTGACTACTGTTTCAATTTACAGCCTTGACGTGCGATGAAAATCGAATTTTCAAACAAATTGTGACTAACTTATTGGCACAATCTGTGGATAAAACCGACGCTGTTCGATCTTTCATCAGCACGACGATCCCAGATGTGACGATCGTCACGATATTCTGTTTTGTGCTCATGGAAATACATTTAACTATTTGAAAATAATTGCATTATCTAATTAAGGTGAAAAAGGGGAGACTGCATCGTTTGAGGTTGTTCATCGGTAATCAGACACTTCTTCACAACTATATCCACAGAAAAGGTGAATAAAATTCCCTTCACCACCTCTCATCTGTTTATAACTCAGCACTTATTTGTGAGTTATTCAAATGTTATTAGGTTGCAGCCCTGTAAGAGAGTGGTTTACCGCCTCCCTGTAGTGTGAAACAATCATTCATATATAAGGTTTAGTTTGGGGTAGTCCGGTGATTGATGACGATGGCTACCGCCCGAACGTAGGAATAGTAATTTGTAATCGTCAGGGCCAGGTAATGTGGGCCCGGCGATATGGTCAGCACTCCTGGCAGTTCCCGCAAGGCGGGATCAATCCGGGAGAGTCCCCAGAACAAGCGATGTACCGGGAGCTTTTTGAAGAGGTCGGTTTAAGCCGAAAAGATGTTCGCATCCTGGCTTCGACCCGCAACTGGTTGCGTTACAAGTTACCGAAACGTTTGGTGCGTTGGGACACAAAGCCGGTTTGTATCGGCCAGAAACAGAAGTGGTTTCTGTTGCAGTTGGTGGGCAACGATTCAGACATCAATATGCAAACCAGCAGTACGCCGGAGTTCGATGGCTGGCGCTGGGTGAGCTATTGGTATCCTGTTCGTCAGGTCGTGTCATTTAAACGCGATGTTTACCGTAGGGTGATGAAAGAGTTTGCAAGTGTGGTAATGCAGCTTCAGGAGATCCCGCCTAAGCCGCAGAGCGCACCTGCCTGGCGACGTAAAAGAGGTTAAGCTACGCAAATCATGCTCACCCGCTTGCGAGAAATAGTCGAGAAGGTGGCCAGTGCTCCGCGTCTGAACGAGGCGCTGAATATTCTGGTCACTGACATCTGCCTTGCGATGGAGACCGAGGTCTGTTCGGTGTATCTGGCCGACCACGATCGGCGCTGCTATTACCTGATGGCGACCCGTGGTTTAAAAAAACCACGTGGACGCACCGTCACGCTCGCATTTGATGAAGGTATCGTGGGTCTGGTTGGGCGGCTGGCTGAACCCATCAACCTTGCTGACGCGCAAAAACACCCCAGCTTTAAATACATCCCTTCCGTAAAAGAAGAGCGCTTCCGCGCTTTCCTTGGCGTGCCGATTATCCAGCGTCGTCAGCTGCTCGGCGTGTTGGTCGTCCAGCAGCGCGAGCTACGTCAGTACGATGAAAGCGAAGAGTCTTTCCTCGTCACGCTGGCCACGCAGATGGCGGCGATCCTCTCCCAGTCCCAGCTTGCCGCGCTCTTTGGTCAATATCGCCATACGCGCATTCGTGCCCTTCCGGCATCGCCAGGCGTAGCAATTGCTGAAGGCTGGATGGACGCCACGCTGCCGCTGATGGAGCAGGTTTACGAAGCCTCAACGCTTGATGAAGCGCTTGAGCGAGAGCGTCTTACCGCCGCGCTGGAAGAGGCGGCGAATGAATTTCGTCGTTACAGCAAGCGCTTTGCCGCAGGTGCACAGAAAGAGACGGCGGCCATCTTCGACCTCTATTCGCACCTGCTCTCCGACGCGCGTCTGCGTCGTGAGCTGTTTGCGGAAGTGGATAAAGGCTCGGTCGCAGAGTGGGCGGTTAAGAAGGTCATCGAAAAATTTGCCGATCAATTTGCGGCACTGACCGACGGTTACCTGAAAGAACGGGCTGGCGATCTCCGCGCCCTGGGACAGCGTCTGCTGTTCCATCTCGATGACACCATTCAGGGGCCGAATGCCTGGCCAAAACGGTTTGTTCTGGTCGCCGATGAGCTCTCGGCAACGACGCTGGCTGAACTGCCTCAGGACAGGCTGGCCGGTGTGGTGGTGCGCGATGGCGCAGCCAACTCGCATGCCGCCATTATGGTGCGCGCGCTGGGTATTCCAACCGTTATGGGCGCGGATATCCAGCCGTCGGTACTGCATCGCCGTACGCTGGTAGTGGACGGCTATCGTGGTGAGCTGCTGGTCGATCCTGAGCCGGTTCTGCTCCAGGAATACCAGCGTCTTATCAGCGAAGAGAATGAATTAAGCAAGCTGGCGGAAGATGACGTTAACCTGCCCGCACAGCTTAAGAGCGGTGAGCGGATCAAAGTCATGCTCAATGCCGGTTTAAGCCCTGAGCATGAAGAAAAGCTTGGCAGCCGCATCGACGGTATTGGCCTGTACCGTACTGAAATCCCGTTCATGCTGCAGAGCGGTTTCCCCTCCGAAGAGGAGCAGGTGGCGCAGTATCAGGGGATGCTGCAGATGTTTAACGACAAACCTGTCACCCTGCGAACCCTGGATGTCGGCGCGGATAAACAGCTGCCCTATATGCCGATCAGCGAAGAAAACCCGTGCCTGGGCTGGCGTGGGATCCGCATTACGCTCGATCAGCCGGAGATCTTCCTGATCCAGGTGCGTGCGATGCTGCGCGCCAACGCGGCGACGGGCAATCTCAGCATCTTACTCCCGATGGTCACCAGCATTGATGAGATCGACGAGTCCCGGCGGCTGATCGAGCGTGCAGGCCGTGAAGTGGAAGAGATGATCGGCTATGCGATCCCGAAACCGCGGATCGGGGTGATGCTTGAAGTGCCGTCTATGGTCTTTATGCTGCCGCAGCTGGCAAACCGTGTTGATTTTATCTCTGTCGGCACGAACGACCTGACGCAATATATTCTGGCCGTCGACCGTAACAATACCCGCGTCGCCAGTATCTACGACAGCCTGCATCCGGCGATCATTCGCGCGTTAGCGATGATTGCCCGTGAAGCGGAACAGTACGGCATTGATTTACGCCTGTGCGGTGAAATGGCCGGGGATTCAATGTGCGTTGCGATCCTGATTGGTCTGGGATACCGCCATCTGTCGATGAACGGTCGCGCTGTCGCCCGCGTGAAGTACCTGCTGCGGCATATCGACATCAACGATGCCCGCGAGCTGGCTGAACGCAGCCTTGACGCGCAGCTGGCCGCTGAGGTTCGTCATCAGGTCGCGGCGTTTATGGAACGGCGCGGTATGGGCGGCCTGATCCGCGGCGGCCGCTAATCATCTTTCTGCCTCTCCCTCCGGGAGAGGGCTCCAGCGCGCATAAAACCCTATACACATCTTTTACATCTCTGGCGCATCCTCCGCGCCCGCCTTGTGCTATGATTCGCAACTTTGGAGCCTCTGCTTACGGCAGAATCGCATTTCTACCGCTGTCCACTTTCAGCGGAATAACAACATCTTGTGGTGACAGATGAACAGTGGTTATCTGCATTTTCCGGAATTTGATCCGGTCATTTTCTCAGTAGGACCTGTTTCGCTTCACTGGTACGGTCTGATGTACCTGGTGGGCTTCATTTTTGCCATGTGGCTCGCTGGCCGTCGCGCCAGTCGTCCGGGCAGCGGCTGGACGAAAAACGAAGTTGAAAACCTGCTCTATGCGGGCTTCCTCGGCGTGTTCCTCGGTGGCCGCATTGGGTACGTGCTGTTCTATAACTTCCCGGTATTCCTGAACGATCCGCTCTATCTGTTCCGCGTGTGGGACGGCGGCATGTCCTTCCACGGCGGCCTGATTGGGGTGATCCTGGTGATGGTGATTTTTGCCAAACGCACCAAACGCAACTTCTTCCAGGTTTCAGATTTTATCGCACCGCTGATCCCGTTTGGGCTGGGCGCTGGCCGTCTGGGTAACTTTATCAACGGTGAGCTGTGGGGTCGCGTCGACCCGAGCGTGCCGTACACGATGCTCTTCCCGGGCTCCCGCGCAGAAGATATCGCGCTGCTGCCATCACACCCGGAGTGGCAGTCCATTTTCGATACCTACGGCGTTCTGCCGCGCCATATGTCTCAGCTGTACGAGCTGGCACTGGAAGGCGTGGTGCTGTTTATCATCCTCAACCTGTTTATCCGCAAACCGCGTCCGATGGGCGCTGTCTCCGGCCTGTTCCTGATTGGCTACGGCGCATTCCGTATTATCGTCGAGTTCTTCCGTCAGCCAGACGCACAGTTTACCGGCGAATGGGTACAGTACATCAGCATGGGGCAGATCCTCTCCATTCCGATGATTGTCGCGGGTGCCATTATGATGATTTGGGCGTATCGTCGTCGTCCACAGCAACAAATTTCCTGAGGAACCATGAAACAGTATCTTGAATTGATGAAAAAAGTGCTCGACGAGGGCACGCCGAAAAACGACCGCACCGGCACCGGTACGCTCTCCATTTTTGGCCACCAGATGCGCTTCAACCTGCAAGAAGGCTTCCCACTGGTGACGACAAAGCGCTGCCATCTGCGCTCGATCATTCATGAACTGCTCTGGTTCCTGCAAGGCGATACCAACGTTGCGTATCTGCACGAAAATAACGTCTCAATCTGGGACGAATGGGCAGATGAAAACGGCAACCTGGGCCCGGTTTACGGCAAGCAGTGGCGCGCCTGGCCAACGCCTGATGGCCGCCATATTGACCAGATCGCCACCGTGATGAACCAGCTGAAAAACGATCCGGACTCGCGCCGAATCATCGTTTCCGCCTGGAACGTCGGCGAGCTGGATAAAATGGCGCTGGCACCTTGCCACGCGTTCTTCCAGTTCTATGTCGCTGACGGCAAGCTCTCCTGCCAGCTCTACCAGCGCTCCTGTGACGTGTTCCTCGGCCTGCCGTTTAACATTGCCAGCTATGCGCTGTTGGTCCACATGATGGCGCAGCAGTGCGACCTGGAAGTGGGTGATTTTGTCTGGACCGGTGGGGACACCCATCTTTACAGCAACCATATCGAACAGACGCATCTCCAGCTGACCCGCGAACCGCGTGCGCTGCCGAAGCTGATTATCAAACGCAAACCGGCATCAATCTTCGACTATCGCTTTGATGATTTCGAGATTGAGGGCTATGACCCGCATCCGGGCATCAAAGCGCCCGTCGCTATCTGATGCGATAAAGCGTGACACAACCGGTGCTCTTTAGCGCCGGTTTTTTTTCGCCTTTATCTCGTTTCCCGAAGCGCTATCCAGAAAGCGTGCAACGCGCTGCAACACTCCTGATTCTCCGGATAACGCCTCGTAAAACGAGGATCCGTCGCTCGTCATGTTCACCGCGCTTCGCCACACTCCCGATATGAAAAAAGAGAACGGTTTTACGCTTATCGAAACGCTGGTCGCGATTTCGCTTGTCGTTATCCTCAGCGCCTCAGGTCTTTACGGCTGGGACAGCTGGCAGCGGCAGCAGCGGCTGTGGCAAACCGCCAGTCAGGTACGAGATTACCTGCTGTTTCTGCGCAATCATGCCAACCGCTACAACCGCGACCATCAAATTATCCATCAGCGGGTGGGAGGCATGGATTGTCTGCTGAGCTCTGCCGCACAAGGCTGTGAAAAGGGCAATCCCTTTGTGCTGATACCACTCTGGCCTGAGGTCGCGATCGGCGAGGTAACGCCGTCGCTCGCGTTCTATGGATTAAAGGATACGGCATGGGCAGGGCGGATACGCGTTCAAAGTCGTGCAGGAGAATGGCTGATTATTGTCTCAAATGGAGGACGCATCAGGATGTGTAAGGTCTCTGCGGGAGGTTCATGTCGATGAAGCAGCGAGGTTTCTCACTGACTGAAGTTCTGATTGCAACGGCGATTAGCAGCCTCCTGCTGATAAGCGCATCGCGTTTTTTACCCGGCTTGCAGCGGGCGGTCTTAGCGCAGTCTGGCCAGAGACAACTGGAGGAAGAGGTCTGGCACCACCTGTTCGCCCTGGGCAAACAGCTCCAGCGTGCGGGGTACTGCGCGGGAAACTGTCAGGGACAGGCGCTGGTGACAGCCAGGCAAGGAAGTTGCGTCATTGTGCGGTGGGATGCCAACAGTAACGGCAGCTGGGATAACAGCGCATCAGAAAATGACAGCACCGGTTTTCGACTGGAGTCTGGTGCGCTTGAAACCCAGCGTGGAGCGACCTCATGTGAAGGAAAAGGATGGGAAAAGCTCACGGACCCGGACAGGCTTACTATCGCGCATTTTGTGGTGAGGACAGTGGAACATGCCGGTTTTGCGCCAGAGGTGAATATCGAACTGGCGGCGATTCGTAAAGGCGAGAAGGGGGAGCCCTGGCAGGCGTTGTATACGGTCACGGGGTACAACCTGTGAATCGTCAACGCGGCATGTCTTCGCTGGCGATGGTTCTGCTTTTACTGGTGCTCGGTACCCTGATCCTCACCGGTCTCAATCAGCAGCTCACAACGTTTAGCGCGCTCGTCGGCGGTGAGAGCCGTTCGCTTCAGCAGCAGGCGACGGTGCAGTCCGCGCTTGAGTGGGGACGGGTTCAGAGCTGGTCGTCAGAGCCACAGGTTCAGTGCAAGAAGACTCCTGCGTTGCGAGCGTGTTTGCGCCCGCTGAGTGGTGCGCGTGTGCTGCTGATTGCCGGAGACAGCGACCTGCTGCTCTGGCGCGCAGGAGAGATTGTCGACGGGAACGTTCGCTTTTCGCCTCACGGCTGGAGTGATTTTTGTCCCCTTAAGGAGAGCGCGTTATGCCAGCTGCCGTGAACAGAGAAAAAGGGTTTAGCATGGTTGAGGTACTGCTGGCGATGATGCTGCTGGTGATCGTCGTGACGGCTTTGTCCGGTTATCATCGGGCGCTGGCGGCTCGGTTTACCCTGTTTAACCAGTATCGACAGCTCTGGCATCATGCCTGGAATCAGTCTCAGCTCTCAACAAATGTTCTCCCGGCTGGCTGGCAGGCCAGTCGGGGGCAGACAACGCACGCAGGATGTGTCAGCATCACGGTCACACTTATTTCTCCTCTGGGGCGGCGCGGTGAGATAACGCGCCTGCATTGCCCGGTTAGCCAGTAGTCGGGAGCGTCTATGTTAAGGGTCTACCACTCAAATCGTCTGGATGTGCTGGAAGCGCTGATGGAATTTATCGTTGAGCGCGAGCGGCTTGACGATCCTTTTGAGCCTGAAATGGTGCTGGTGCAGAGCACCGGTATGGCACAGTGGCTGCAAATGTCGCTTTCCCGTAAATTTGGCATAGCCGCAAATATTGATTTCCCGCTGCCCGCGAGTTTTATCTGGGAGATGTTTGTGCGCGTGTTGCCGGACATCCCGGAGCAGAGCGCCTTCAATAAACAAGGCATGAGCTGGAAGCTCATGGCGCTGCTGCCGGAAATGCTGCAGCACGATGAATTCGCCATGCTGCGCCACTACCTCAATGACGATACCGATAAGCGCAAGCTGTTCCAACTGGCGTCGCGCACCGCCGATCTCTACGATCAATACCTTGTTTACCGTTCTGACTGGTTAATTCGTTGGGAAGCGGGCGAGTTGGTTGAAGGGCTACCGGAGGCGCAAATATGGCAGGCACCGCTGTGGAAAGCGCTGGTAGAGCATACGGAGAAACTTGGGCAGCCTAAGTGGCACCGTGCCAACCTGTACGATCGGTTTATCTCCATACTCGAGAATGCGTCGGAGCGCCCGGCCCGACTGCCGTCACGCGTTTTTATCTGCGGGATATCCGCATTACCGCCTGTTTATCTGAAGGCGTTGAACGCGCTGGGTAAACATATTGATATTCATATTTTGTTCACCAACCCTTGCCGACAGTATTGGGGGGATATCCTCGACGAACGTTGGCTTGCGCGGCTGGTGACTCGCCAACGAAAGCGCCTTTTTGAAGAACGTTCCGTCCCGCTGTTTAAAGACGGCTCGACTGCCGGGCAGCTTTTTGATGAAGACGGTATCCAGAACCTGCCCAATCCACTGCTTGCCTCGTGGGGGAAGCTGGGGCGTGACTACATTCACATGCTTTCAGACATCACTTCATCAGGCGAAGGCGATGTGGATGCCTTTGTCGATATTGCCCCGGATAGCCTGCTGCATCATATTCAGCTGGATATCCTCGATCTGGAAAACCGTGCCGTGATGGGCGTGACGGCGAAAGAATTCGAACGCAGCGACAGCAAGCGTAAGCTGGATGCTGACGATCGCAGCGTCACGATCCATGTTTGCCATAGCCCTCAGCGTGAGGTCGAAGTGCTTCACGACCAGTTGCTGGCGATGCTGCAGGACGATCCCGAACTCACCCCGCGCGATATCGTGGTGATGGTGGCGGATATCGACAGCTACAGTCCCTTCATTCAGGCCGTTTTTGGCAGTGCGACGGGCGAGCGATATCTGCCTTACGCTATCTCTGACCGTCGTGCCCGTCAGTCGCATCCGGCATTGCAGGCCTTTATCACTCTGCTTTCACTGCCGGATAGCCGCTTTATCTCCGAAGATGTCCTGGCGTTACTGGATGTTCCCGTGCTGGCTGCACGCTTCAACATCAATGAAGAGGGGCTGCGCTACCTTCGCCAGTGGGTGAATGAATCTGGCGTACGCTGGGGGATCGATGACGATAACGTTCAGGAGTTCGAACTTCCTCCAACCGGGCAGCACACGTGGCGTTTTGGCCTGACGCGTATGCTGCTGGGCTACGCCATGGAGAGCAGCCAGGGCGAGTGGAATGAGGTGCTGCCTTACGATGAGTCCAGCGGGTTAATTGCTGAACTGGTGGGGCATTTAGCGTCACTCCTGATGCAGCTCAACCGCTGGCGACACGAGCTGATGCAGCCGCGTCCGCTTGAAGCGTGGCTTCCGGTTTGCAGGGCATTGCTTAATGATTTCTTCCTGCCAGACAGTGACACCGAAGCGGCAATGGCACTGATTGAAACGCAGTGGCAGGCGATCGTCGATGAAGGCGTGAATTCCCACTATCAGGAGGCCATCCCGCTGTCGCTGTTGAGGGATGAGCTGACGCAGCGGCTCGATCAGGAGCGAATCAGCCAGCGTTTCCTGGCAGGCCCCATCAATATCTGCACCCTGATGCCAATGCGTTCTATCCCGTTTAAAGTGGTCTGTCTGCTTGGCATGAACGACGGCGTTTATCCGCGCGCACTGGCGCCGCTGGGGTTCGATTTGATGAGCGCAGATCCCAAGCGGGGTGACCGTAGCCGCCGCGATGATGACCGCTACCTCTTCCTTGAGGCGCTCATTTCCGCCCAGAGTAAGCTCTATATCAGCTATATCGGCCGTTCCATTCAGGACAACAGCGAGCGTTTTCCCTCCGTACTGGTGCAGGAGCTGGTGGACTATATCGGCCAGAGTCACTATCTGCCGGGGGATGAAGATCGCAACTGCGATGAAAGCGAGAAGAGGGTGAAAGCCCATATCACCTGTTTCCACAGCCGCATGCCGTTTGACCCGGTGAACTACACGCCCAGCGAGCGCCAGAGCTATGCGCAGGAGTGGCTGCCGGCGGCGAAAAAGGAGGGGAGTGCGCATACCGATTTCATTCAGGAGCTTGACCCGCGCCCTGTCGACACCCTGACCTTCGAACAGCTTCAGCGGTTTTGGGCGCATCCGGTGCGCGCCTTCTTCCAGCAGCGATTGCAGGTCAACTTCCGTTCTGAAGAGAGTGAAATTCCTGATGCAGAGCCTTTTACGCTGGAAGGGCTGGAGCGCTACCAGTTAAACCTGCAGCTGTTGAATGCGCTGGTTGACGAGGAAGATGCGGACAAACTTTACCGCCGCTACCGTGCTGCAGGACAGTTGCCCTATGGGGCGTTCGGAGAAATTGTGTGGGAGGCGCAGTGTCAGGAGATGACCGCCCTGGCAGAGCGCGTAAGAGAGTGCCGACAGCCAGGGAAAAGCATTGAAATCGATCTCAACTGCAATGGTGTACAGCTTACGGGCTGGTTAACCCAGGTTCAGCCGGACGGGCTGCTGCGCTGGCGGCCTTCTATGCTGAGCGTTTCACAGGGTTTGCAACTCTGGCTGGAACATCTTGTCTACAGTGCGGATGGTCATAAAGGTGAAAGTCGGATTTTCGTGCGCAAAGAGGGTGAATGGCGCTTCCCGCCGATGGAGTCTGAGCAGGCGTTACGGTATCTGTCGTTGTACATTGAGGGCTACCGTCAGGGAATGAACAAACCGCTCCTGGTACTGCCGGAAAGTGGCGGGGCCTGGATAAAAGCCTGTTATGACGCACAGAATGATGCGATGTTAACGGATGAGGCGTCACTGCAGAAAGCGCGCAGTAAATTTATGCAGGCCTACGAAGGTAACATGATGGTGCGGGGCGAAGGTGAAGATGTCTGGTATCAGCGCTTATGGCGAACGCTTGAGCCAGAGTACTTTGAGGCCATCACGGAAGAGGCGCAGCGCTACCTGCTGCCGTTGTTTAAATTTAATCAGTCCTGAGCGCTGTATAAAAATTGCGCAGTATGGGGTGTTCATTTATGATGCACTTCTTATCACGGACTGATGTACCCAATAAAGAGATGTTGGCGTGTCCAGCACGCAATGTGTTAATGATGTAGCCGTGATAAAGAGGTAGCACCTTGTTTAAAGCGTTTGTTTTGTTTTTCGCCCTCTGGGTACCTGTCACTCAGGCAGACTCCGGTTGGCAACCCGTTCAGGAAACTATTCGTAAAAGCGAAAAAGATACCCGTCAATATCAGGCTATTCGTCTTGATAACGGCATGACCGTACTGCTGGTTTCCGATCCGCAGGCGGTGAAGTCCCTCTCGGCATTAGTGGTGCCGGTTGGATCGCTGGAAGATCCTGACGCGCATCCTGGGCTTGCACACTATCTGGAACATATGACGCTGATGGGGTCAAAAAAATACCCGCAGCCGGATAGCCTGTCCGAATTTTTGAAAATGCATGGCGGCAGCCACAATGCCAGTACGGCACCGTACCGCACGGCCTTTTATCTTGAAGTCGAAAATGATGCGCTGGAAGGCGCGGTCGATCGCCTTGCTGATTCCATCGCCGCCCCCCTGCTGGATAAAAAATATGCCGACCGTGAACGCAATGCCGTCAATGCTGAGTTGACCCTTGCCCGCACGCGAGACGGTATGCGCATGGCCCAGGTCAGCGCCGAAACCATCAACCCTGCGCACCCGGGTTCGCGCTTCTCCGGCGGTAACCTTGAGACGTTAAGTGACAAACCGAACAGCCCGGTGCTTGATGCCCTGCACGCGTTTCGCGATAAATACTACTCCGCCAACCTGATGAAAGCGGTCATCTACAGCAATAAACCGTTGCCAGAACTGGCAGGCATGGCGGCTAAAACGTTTGGCCGGGTGCCGAATAAAAATATCGACCTGCCGCAGATAGACGTACCGGTGGTCACGGATGCGCAAAAGGGCATCGTGATCCACTACGTGCCTGCGCTGCCGCGCAAAGTGCTGCGCGTGGAATTCCGCATCGATAACAACACCGCACAGTTTCGCAGTAAAACCGATGAGCTGGTGACCTATCTGATAGGTAACCGTAGCCCGGGTACGCTTTCTGACTGGCTGCAAAAACAGGGGCTGGTGGAAGGTATTCGCGCCGACTCCGATCCGGTTGTGAACGGCAATAGCGGCGTGCTGGCGATCTCCGCCACCCTGACCGACAAGGGCCTGGCAAACCGTGACGAAGTGGTGGCGGCGATCTTCAGCTACCTCTCTTTACTGCGTGAGAAAGGCGTCAATAAGCGCTACTTTGATGAGCTCGCCCACGTGCTGGATCTCGATTTCCGTTACCCGTCCATTACCCGCGATATGGATTACGTTGAGTGGCTGGCGGATACCATGATCCGCGTGCCGGTGGAACACACCCTCGATGCGGTCAATATTGCCGACCGCTATGATGCCGATGCGGTAAAAGCCCGCCTGGCGATGATGACGCCGGAGAATGCCCGCATCTGGTACATCAGCCCGAACGAACCGCATAACAAGACGGCGTATTTTGTCGATGCTCCTTATCAGGTGGACAAAATCAGCGCGCAGACCTTCGCCGACTGGCAGAAGAAGGCCGGGGAGATTGCGTTGAAGCTGCCGGAGCTGAACCCCTATATTCCGGATGACTTCTCGCTGACCAAAACGACTAAAGATTACCCGCACCCGGCGCTCATCGTTGATGAACCGACGCTGCGCGTGGTTTACACCCCCAGCCGCTACTTCGCAAGCGAGCCAAAGGCCGATGTCAGCGTGGTGCTGCGTAACCCGAAAGCGATGAACAGCGCCAAAAATCAGGTGATGTTCGCGCTCAATGACTATCTCGCCGGGATTGCGCTCGATCAGCTCAGCAACCAGGCGGCCGTGGGCGGGATCAGCTTCTCCACCAACGCCAACAACGGTTTGATGCTCAATGCAAACGGCTATACCCAGCGTTTGCCTCAGCTGTTCCAGGCACTGCTGGAGGGCTATTTCAGCTATACGCCGACGGAAGAGCAGCTTGAACAGGCTAAATCGTGGTATGCGCAGATGATGGATTCTGCGGAGAAGGGCAAAGCTTACGATATGGCGCTTATGCCGGCGCAAATGCTGTCGCAAGTTCCTTATTTCCAGCGAGAGGATCGCCGCGCGCTGTTGCCTTCGATCACCTTAAAAGACGTGCTGGCTTACCGTGATGCGCTGAAAACCAACACGCGTCCGGAGTTCCTGATCGTCGGCAACATGAGTGAGGATCAGGCCAAAACCCTGGCAGAGAATGTACGCACTCAGCTCGGTTCGAAAGGCGACGAGTGGTGCCGCAACCAGGACGTGCTGGTTGAGAAAAAACAGAATGTGATTTTTGAAAAGGCGGGTAACAGCACGGATTCCGCGCTGGCCGCGGTATTTGTGCCAACGGGCTATGATGAATTCGCCAGCTCGGCGCAGAGTGCCGTACTGGGGCAAATTATTCAGCCGTGGTTTTATAACCAGTTACGCACAGAGGAGCAGCTTGGCTACGCGGTGTTTGCCTTCTCCATGAACGTAGGCCGACAGTGGGGGCTGGGTTTCCTGCTGCAAAGCAGCGATAAACAGCCGGCGTATCTCTGGAAGCGTTACCAGGCCTTCTTCCCACAGGTGGAAGCAAAACTGCGCGCCATGAAGCCGGAAGAGTTTGCGCAAATCCAGCAGGCCGTCATCGCACAGGTGATGCAGCCGCCGCAGACGCTGGGTGAAGAAGCCTCGCAGCTGAGCAAAGATTTCGATCGCGGTAATCTGAAATTTGATTCGCGTGATAAAGTAGTGGCCGAGATAAAACAGCTGACGCCGCAGAAGGTTGCCGACTTCTTCCATCAGGCGGTCATTAAGCCGCAGGGAATCACCATCCTGTCTCAGGTTTCCGGTAGCCAGAACGGGAAAACGGAGTACGTGAACCCGAAAGGCTGGAAAGTCTGGAAGAGCGTCAGCGCGCTGCAGCAATCGATGCCCTGGAGTAAGAAAGAATGACCGATACCGCTGAGTCCCTTGATCCCTTACGTTTACCTCTGCAGGGTGAACGATTGATTGAAGCC
Source organism: Enterobacter sp. 302C9 (assembly GCF_034106085.1). Lineage (NCBI taxonomy): Bacteria > Pseudomonadati > Pseudomonadota > Gammaproteobacteria > Enterobacterales > Enterobacteriaceae > Enterobacter > Enterobacter sp. 302C9. The sequence goes on along the minus strand of NZ_JAWNBW010000009.1, from coordinate 119,215 downwards.
TCAGCGGGAACGGGAAAAACCTTCACCATTGCCGCTCTGTACCTGCGTCTGCTGCTGGGGCTTGGCGGCAACGCCGCTTTTCCACGCCCTTTGAGTGTGGAGGAGCTGCTGGTGGTGACCTTCACCGAGGCTGCCACCGCTGAGCTGCGGGGCCGTATTCGCAGCAATATCCACGAGCTGCGCATCGCCTGTCTGCGTCAGAGCACGGATAACCCTCTCTACGCGAGCCTTCTGGAAGAGATTGCCGATAAGCAACAGGCAGCCCAGTGGCTGCTCCTCGCTGAACGGCAGATGGATGAAGCGTCCGTCTTCACCATTCACGGTTTTTGCCAGCGTATGCTGAGCCTGAATGCGTTTGAATCCGGAATGCTGTTTGAACAGCAGCTCATTGAAGATGAATCCGTGCTTCGCTATCAGGCCTGCGCGGATTTCTGGCGTCGCCACTGCTACCCGTTACAGCGCGATATTGCCGAAGCGGTACATGCGTTGTGGAAGGGCCCGGAGGCGCTGCTGCGCGCTATCGATCGTTATCTGCAGGGTGAAGCGCCGGTCATCAAATCCCCGCCGCCTGCGGATGAAACCCTGGCCTCACGCCATGAAAAAATCATCGCGAGAATTGCCGATATCAAGCAAAAATGGATTGAGTCCGTTGGCGAGATTGACGCAATCATCGAAAATTCCGGGATTGATCGACGCAAGTTTAACCGCGGCAATCAGGGGAAATGGATCGACAAGATCAGCGCCTGGGCGCAGGAAGAGACGCGAGGCTACCAGCTCCCGGATGCGCTGGAGAAATTCTCCCAACGTTTCCTGGCTGAGCGGACCAAAGCCGACGGCATTGTGCCTGAGCATCCTCTGTTTGTGGCGATTGAAACCCTGCTGGCTGAGCCCTTAACGCTCAACGATCTGATGATTACCCGCGCCATGACGGAAATTCGCGACGCCGTCGCGCGTGAGAAACGCCGCCGGGGTGAACTGGGGTTTGACGATATGCTGAGCCGCCTCGATGCGGCGCTGTGCAGTGAAAATGGCGAAGCGCTTGCCGCCGCGATCCGCACACGGTTCCCGGTGGCGATGATTGACGAATTTCAGGATACCGACCCTCAGCAATACCGCATTTTCCGCCGTATCTGGCGCCAGCAGCCCGGCACCGCTCTGTTGTTAATCGGCGATCCGAAACAGGCCATTTATGCCTTCCGCGGTGCGGATATTTTCACCTACATGAAAGCCCGTAGCGAAGTTGACGCGCACTACACGCTTGATACTAACTGGCGCTCCTCTCCCGGCATGGTGGAAAGCGTCAACGCGCTCTTCAGCCGCATGGATACGGCGTTTATGTTCCGGGAGATCCCGTTTCAGCCGGTAAAGTTCGCCGAGAAAAATGCCTCGTTGCGCTTCGAGTTCAACGGCGAGACGCAGCCTGCCATGAACTTCTGGCTACTGGACGGGGAAGGCTGCGGCGTTGCCGACTATCAAAATGCCATGGCCCAGCACAGTGCCGCACAAATCCGCGACTGGCTCAGTGCGGGCGCGCACGGTAAAGCGCTGCTGTGGAAGGGGGATAAACCAACCCCGGTAAAGGCATCCGATATCACGGTGCTGGTGCGCAGCCGTCAGGAGGCCGCGCTCATCCGCGACGCTCTGACGTTACTGAATATTCCCTCCGTCTATCTCTCGAACCGCGATAGCGTCTTTGAAACGCTGGAAGCGCAGGAGATGCTATGGCTGCTGCAGGCCGTGCTGGCTCCGGAGCGGGAAAGCACGCTGCGTAGCGCATTAGCGAGCGCGATGCTCGGGCTGAACGCGCGGGATATTGATGCGCTGAACAATGACGAAGCCGCGTGGGATTCTGTCGTAGAAGAGTTTGTTCGCTACCGCGAAAAATGGCAGAAGCGTGGAGTCATGGCGATGGTGCGCGAGCTCATGGCGCAGCGCCACATTGCGGAGAATATGCTGGCGACAGCAGGCGGCGAGCGCCGTTTGACCGATATTTTACATATCAGCGAACTGCTGCAGGAAGCCGGTACGCAGCTGGAGAGCGAACACGCTCTGGTACGCTGGCTGGCGCAGCAGATTGCCGATCCGAACAGTAATTCGTCCAGCCAGCAGATGCGACTAGAGAGTGATAAACATCTGGTGCAGATCGTCACCATTCACAAGTCGAAAGGCCTGGAATATCCGCTGGTCTGGCTGCCGTTTATCGCCAATTATCGCGTGCAGGATCAGGCCTTTTACCACGATCGCGAGTCTTTTGAGGCGGTGCTCGATCTCAGCAACGCGGAGTCCAGCGTTGAGCTGGCCGAAGCCGAGCGTCTGGCGGAAGACCTGCGCCTGCTTTACGTGGCGCTGACCCGTTCGGTCTGGCACTGCAGCCTGGGCGTTGCGCCTCTGTTCCGTCGCCGTGGCGAAAAGAGCGGGGAGAGTGATTTTCATCTGAGCGCGCTGGGGCGGCTTATTCAGCACGGCGAACCCAAAGACGCGGCGGGCCTGCGCCAGTGCATCGAATCGCTTTGCACGGAGCATGTTGCCCTGCATATTCCGTCGCAGCCCGACAACAGCCGCTGGCAGATGCCGGAGCTGCGTGAGTCAGCGCTCCATGCCCGCCAGGTTGTACGTACCATTGCCGACGACTGGCGCGTCACCAGCTACTCCGGTTTACAGCAGCACGGGCAGAGTATTGCGCAGGATCTGATGCCAAAACTGGACGTGGACGCCGCAGGAGCCGGTAGCGTACCCGCTGAGCCGGTGCTCACGCCGCACCAGTTCCCGCGCGGCGCCTCGCCGGGCACGTTTTTGCACAGCCTGTTTGAAGAGCTGGATTTTACCCAGCCGGTTTCCGAAGAGTGGGTGCTGAAAATGTTACAGAGTGGCGGCTACGACGCGCAGTGGCAGCCGGTTCTCACCGACTGGATCCGCGCGGTACTGCACGCGCCGCTCACGACGCAGGGGATCTCGCTGAACCAGTTGACTGCCAAAGATAAGCAGGTGGAGATGGAGTTTTATCTCCCCATCGCCAGCCCGCTCAGGGCCGAGGCGCTTGATGCGCTGATCCGCGAGTACGATCCGTTATCCGCCGGGTGCCCGCCGCTGAACTTCCGCCAGGTGCAGGGGATGCTCAAAGGCTTTATCGACCTGGTTTTCCGCCACGAAGGGCGCTACTACCTGCTGGATTACAAATCGAACTGGCTGGGTGAAAGCAGCGAAGCCTACACCCAGGACGCGATGGCATCGGCAATGCAAATGCATCGCTACGATCTGCAGTACCAGCTTTACACCCTTGCGCTGCACCGTTACCTGCGCCATCGCATGGCCGATTACCGCTACGAAGATCATTTTGGCGGCGTCATTTACCTGTTCCTGCGCGGAGTGGATGCTAACGACCCGCGTTCCGGCGTCTTTTGCACGCGTCCGGCTGCGGAACTGATTGAAAAAATGGATAACCTGTTTGCTGCAAGCACGGAGGAGGTAGCATGACGATGCAGGCGCTACTGCTGGACGCGGTTGAACAACGGTTACTGCGTCACCTGGATGTGCAGTTCGCCATGATGGTGGCAGGCGAGGAGCCTGCCGTCATGCTGGCCGCGGCCATTCTGAGTAAAGACGCGGGGGAAGGCCACGTATGTCTGCCGCTGTCGCGTCTGGCTGTGGATGAGAAAATGCCTCCGGCTTTACAGGCGTGTTTCGCGCAGCTGGGTGACGAAGTGGACTGGCAGGAGATATTACTCGGCTCGCCTGCCGTAAGCGGAGCCGATACCGGGACGCCGATGATCCTTGTCGGCGAGCGTTTGTATCTTAACCGGCTGTGGCGTAACGAACTGACGGTAGCGCGCTTCTTCAGCGAGACCAACGCCCCGCTTCCCTGCGATGAAGCGCAGCTCCGGCAAACGCTGGATACGCTGTTTACCTCTGACGACGCGACAGACTGGCAAAAAGTGGCGGCAGCCGTGGCCTTAACGCGACGGATCTCGGTGATTTCTGGCGGCCCGGGCACCGGGAAAACGACCACTGTGGCGAAACTGCTTGCCGCGCTGATTCAGCTATCGGGTGAGAAAAAGTGCCGTATTCGCCTGGCCGCCCCCACCGGTAAAGCGGCGGCACGTCTGACGGAGTCGTTAGGCGGCGCGCTGCAAAAACTGCCGCTAACCGGGGAGCAGCTTGCGCTTTTCCCCAATGAGGCGAGCACGCTGCACCGTTTGCTTGGCGCACAGCCGGGTAGCCAGCGTCTGCGCTATCATGCCGGTAACCCACTGCATCTTGACGTGCTGGTCGTGGATGAAGCGTCGATGATTGACCTGACGATGATGTCGCGTTTGATCGATGCGCTACCGCCGCACGCGCGCGTCATTTTCCTCGGCGATCGCGATCAGCTTGCCTCCGTAGAGGCGGGAGCCGTATTGGGGGATATCTGCACCTATGCCAGCCTGGGATATACCGCGGAACGCGCGCAGGAGCTGGCCCGTCTCACCGGATGTTCGCTCACGTCTGAAAACCATTCGCTTGCAGGGGCGCTGCGCGACAGCCTGTGTCTGCTGCAAAAAAGCTACCGTTTCGGCAGCGACTCCGGCATCGGCCAGCTTGCGGCGGCGGTGAACCGGGGCGACCGGCGCACCACCACAGCGGTATTTGACGGTACCTTTACGGATATTGAGAAAAAATCGCTGCAAAGTGGGGAAGAGTATCAGGCGATGCTGGACGACGCCCTGCAGGGGTATCAGCACTTTCTGACGGGCGTACAACAGCAAAGTACGCCGGAGCAGGTCATTGCCGCGTTTGGCGAATACCAGCTGCTCTGTGCGCTGAGGGAAGGCCCCTTTGGCGTCCGGGGTCTGAACGACAGGCTGGAACAGCTGCTGGCGCAAAAACGCAAAATTAACCGTACCCAGCACTCGCGCTGGTATGAAGGGCGACCGGTGATGATCTCCCGCAACGACAGCGCGCTGGGATTGTTTAACGGGGATATCGGGATTGCGCTCGATTGTGGTCAGGGCCTGCGCGTCTGGTTCCAGATGCCGGACGGGAGCGTGAAGTCCTTCCAGCCCAGTCGTTTGCCCGAGCATGAAACCGCCTGGGCGATGACGGTGCATAAATCCCAGGGCTCCGAGTTTAACCATGCGGCGCTGATCCTGCCCACGCAGCTTTCACCCGTCGTTACCCGCGAGCTGATCTATACCGCCATTACGCGCGCGCGTCAGCGTCTTTCGCTCTATACCGATGAGCGGGTGCTGGTGCAGGCGATCGCCACCCGAACGGAACGCCGAAGCGGGCTGGGCGCGATATTTGAGTCCCTCTGAACCGGGCAAGACCTATAAGCCGGGTACGCGCAGCGCGTCCCGGCAAGCGTTGTATTATCCCAGGTCAGCCATCAGCACCTTTGAACGACGCTGATAGTTGTACATCTCTTTCTTCGTTTCCGGCAGAGAATCGATATCCACCGGCGTGAATCCGCGCTCCTGGAACCAGTGAATGCTGCGCGTCGTCAGGACAAACAGCTTGCTCAGCCCCATCTGGCGCGCCTGTGCCGCCACGCGTTCAAGCAGCATTTCGCCGCGTGAAGAGCTACGGTAATCAGGATGCACCGCCACGCAGGCCATTTCACCGATCTTCTCTTCCGGGAACGGATAGAGCGCGGCGCAGGCAATGGTCAGGTTATCGCGCTGAATAATGGTGAATTTGTCGATCTCCATCTCCAGCTGTTCGCGTGAGCGACGTACCAGAATGCCCTGCTGTTCCAGCGGGCGGATCAGCTCCAGAATGCCGCCGATGTCATTGATGGTGGCGCGGCGGATCTGCTCCGCACTCTCCATCACAATCTGCGTACCAATACCGTCGCGGGAGAACAGTTCCTGCAGCAGGGCCCCGTCTTCCTGATAGCTAATCAGGTGGCTGCGGCGCACGCCGCTGCGGCAGGCCTTCACGGCGCCACGCAGGAAGCGGACGGTGCCGGAGTGGTAATCGCCTTCGGCTTCCAGCGCTTCCACGCGGGCCTGGGCTTCATTCGGGAAGAGTTCCGGTACGATTGTTCCTTCACCGTCCACGACGCCCTGGGAGGAGCAGAACCCAATCATTTTTTCCGCCTTCAGCTTGATCGCCAGCTGCGTGGCGATCTCTTCGGACGTCAGGTTAAAGCTTTCGCCGGTCACGGAAACGGCGACCGGGCCCATCAGCACGATGGCACCGCTGTCCAGCTGGCGGTGAATAGCTTCTTCATCAATACGACGGATACGGCCGCTGTGGCAGTAATCCACGCCATCGTCCACGCCGAGCGGCTGGGCAATGATAAAGTTGCCGCTCACGACGTTGATATGCGCGCCCTGCAGCGGCGTATTGTTCAGGCTCATGGAGAGACGCGCGGTAATATCCAGCTGCAGCAGACCCGCCGCCTGTTTCACCAGCTCCAGGGTTTTGGCATCGGTGACGCGGGTATGTTTATGGTAAATCGGCTCGTGGTGGTGAGCGGCCAGGTTGGCGTCGATCTGCGGACGCGCGCCATACACCACGACCAGGCGGATCCCGAGGCTGTGCAGCAGGCCAATATCATTGACGATGCTGGAAAAATTTTCATGCTCAATGGCTTCGCCGCCAAGCATGATGACAAACGTTTTTCCCCGATGGGCGTTGATATAGGGAACAGAATGGCGGAATCCCTGGACCAGTTCGGTTCTACGTTCCTTCACCATGGCACAACCCTTAATGAATGTTTATTCGTAATTTCTGTATTTTTATTCGATTGTGGCCGCGTGTGCAAGCGCAAATTTTCCGCGACCCACAGAAATTGGTAAGTAATCCGTGCGTTAGCGTATGATTGTTTACCCTTTTATAGATGACAGTTTATGCGTCATTCGTTAAAGTTTTCGGTCAATTTGGACATTTTGTATATCAGTCAGTGTTCTTGCTCGGGAGAAGCATGTCGGGATCCAATTCAGCAATAAGCCGCCGCCGTTTGTTAAAAGGGGCCGGGGCAATGTGGTTGCTTAGCGTCAGTCAGGTCGGTCTTGCCGCCACGAGTCAGGTGGTAGCGGTGCGCGTCTGGCCGTCGTCGACCTATACGCGCGTGACGGTTGAATCCAATCGCGTGCTGAAATATAAGCAATTTGCCCTCAGCAACCCGGAACGCGTGGTGGTGGATCTCGAAGGCGTTAACCTCAACTCCGTGCTGAAAGGGATGGCGGCGCAGATCCGCGGCGACGATCCGTTTATTAAATCGGCTCGCGTCGGGCAGTTTGATCCGCAAACCGTGCGCATGGTGTTTGAGCTTAAACAGAACGTTAAGCCGCAGCTGTTCGCCCTGGCGCCCGTCGCGACCTTTAAAGAGCGTCTGGTGATGGATCTCTACCCGGCCAATGCGACGGACATTCAGGATCCGCTGCTTGCGCTGCTGGAGGATTACAACAAGGGCGACTTGCAGCGTCAGGTGCCGCCTGCGCAAAGTGGCCCGCAGCCCGGAAAAGCAGGCCGGGATCGTCCGATTGTGATCATGCTCGATCCCGGCCACGGCGGCGAAGACTCCGGCGCCGTGGGGAAATACCGCACGCGTGAAAAAGACGTGGTGCTGCAAATTGCCCGCCGCCTGAAGGCATTGATTGATAAAGAAGGCAATATGCGCGCCTATATGACGCGCAATGAAGATATCTTTATTCCGCTGAAGGTCCGCGTGGCGAAAGCGCAGAAGCAGCGCGCCGATTTGTTCGTGTCGATCCATGCGGATGCCTTTACCAGCCGCCAGCCAAGCGGCTCGTCGGTGTTCGCGCTCTCAACCAAAGGCGCGACCAGTACCGCAGCAAGATTCCTGGCAGACAGCCAGAACGCCTCTGACCTGATTGGTGGCGTGAGCAAAAGCGGCGACCGCTACGTCGACCACACTATGTTCGATATGGTGCAGTCGCTGACCATTAACGACAGCCTGAAGTTTGGTAAAGCGGTGCTGGGCAAGCTGGGGAACATCAATAAGCTGCATAAAAACAGCGTTGAACAGGCCGGGTTTGCGGTACTCAAGGCACCGGATATCCCGTCCATCCTGGTCGAAACCGCGTTTATCAGTAACGTTGAAGAGGAGCGCAAGCTCAAGACGGCAAAATTCCAGCAGGAGGTTGCGGAGTCGATTCTGGCGGGGATACGGGCGTATTTCTCTGACGGGGCGACGCTGGCGCGACGCGGATAACGCTTTCAGCCGGGTAAACGCCCGGCAAATTCACAAACGACAGATACAAAAAAACACCCTTGAGGGTGTTTATTGTTTTAGAAGTGTTGGTTGCGGGGGCCGGATTTGAACCGACGACCTTCGGGTTATGAGCCCGACGAGCTACCAGGCTGCTCCACCCCGCGTCCGTGGATGCGCACTATACTCGGATAGGTTTGTGATGCAACCCCTTTTTCACATAAATCATGATTTTGTATGCAAATTGAACGACATGGCTCTGTTCGGACTATTTTTTGCGCAAAATTTGCCAAAGGGCATGCGATCGCATTTCATTAGCCCTGGCGGTTTGTTATCTTCATCACGCGGAAATGGGCAACTTAAAGACGAGATATAATGAAAGGACGTTGGGCGAAGTATCTGATGGCGGGCGCAATGGTAGCGATTCTTGCGGCCTGTTCTTCCAAACCGACCGATCGCGGTCAACAGTATAAAGACGGGAAGTTATCCCAGCCTTTCTCTTTAGTTAATCAGCCTGATGCCGTCGGCGCACCGATTAATGCCGGTGATTTCTCCGAGCAGGTCTACCAGATCCGCAACGCGTCGCCGCGTCTGTATGGCGCCCAGAGTAGCGTGTATAACGCGGTCCAGGACTGGCTTAAAGCAGGCGGCGATACGCGCAACATGCGCCAGTTTGGTATCGACGCCTGGCAGATGGAAGGGGCCGATAACTACGGCAACGTCCAGTTTACCGGTTACTACACCCCGGTTATCCAGGCACGACACTCGCGTCAGGGCGAGTTCCAGTATCCTATCTACCGTATGCCACCAAAACGCGGTCGTCTGCCGTCTCGCGCTGAGATCTACGCCGGTGCGCTGAGCGAAAATTACGTTCTGGCCTACAGCAACTCCCTGATGGATAACTTCATCATGGACGTTCAGGGCAGCGGCTACATTGATTTTGGCGACGGGTCGCCGCTCAACTTCTTCAGCTATTCCGGTAAAAACGGTCACGCCTATCGCAGTATCGGTAAGGTGCTGATCGACCGCGGTGAAGTGAAGAAAGAAGATATGTCGATGCAGGCGATCCGCGAGTGGGGCGAGAAACACAGCGAAGCCGAGGTGCGCGAGCTGCTGGAGCAGAACCCGTCGTTCGTCTTCTTCAAACCGCAAAACTTCGCGCCGGTGAAAGGGGCGAGTGCAGTTCCCCTGATTGGCCGCGCGTCGGTAGCATCGGATCGTTCGATTATTCCTGCAGGCACCACGCTGCTGGCTGAGGTTCCTCTGCTGGACAATAACGGCAAGTTCAACGGTCAGTATGAGCTGCGTCTGATGGTGGCGCTGGACGTTGGCGGGGCAATTAAAGGCCAGCACTTCGACATCTATCAGGGTATTGGCCCTGACGCAGGCCATCGCGCGGGCTGGTATAACCACTACGGACGCGTGTGGGTACTGAAGGCAGCTCCGGGAGCTGGAAACGTATTCAGCGGCTGATTGTGGTATTCTGAGCGCAATACGGATTACTGTTCAGGGTGAGGAAAACCTCACCCTTTTTACATTTGAGGTTTTATGTCTGTGGTAATCAGCGACGCCTGGCGCCAGCGTTTTGGCGGTACGGCACGTTTATATGGTGAAAAAGCCCTGCAGCTGTTTGCGGATGCGCACGTCTGCGTCGTGGGCATTGGTGGTGTGGGGTCGTGGGCGGCAGAAGCGCTGGCGAGAACCGGTATTGGCGCAATCACGCTGATTGACATGGATGACGTTTGCGTCACCAACACCAACCGTCAAATCCACGCCCTGCGCGATAACGTCGGACTGGCGAAGTCTGAGGTCATGGCGGAGCGTATCCGTTTGATCAACCCGGAATGTCGGGTCACGGTGATTGATGATTTTGTGACGGCAGATAACGTCGCGGAGTACATGAGCAAAGGCTACAGCTATGTGATTGACGCCATCGACAGCGTGCGGCCAAAAGCGGCGTTGATCGCTTACTGCCGTCGGTACAAGGTGCCGCTGGTCACGACGGGCGGTGCGGGCGGGCAAATCGATCCGACGCAGATCCAGGTGACCGACCTGGCGAAAACGATCCAGGATCCGCTGGCGGCCAAGCTGCGTGAGCGGCTGAAGAGCGATTTTAACGTGGTGAAGAACAGCAAAGGCAAGCTCGGCGTCGACTGCGTGTTCTCGACCGAAGCGCTGGTCTACCCGCAGGCGGATGGCTCAGTCTGCGCGATGAAAAGCACGGCGGAAGGGCCAAAACGAATGGATTGCGCCTCAGGTTTTGGTGCGGCCACCATGGTGACCGCCTCCTTCGGCTTTGTGGCGGTGTCTCACGCCCTCAAGAAAATGCTGGCGAAGGCGGAACGTCAGGCCTGAGCCTGACGTGCGGCATCCAGTACCGCGTCGCTGAGCGCGATCAACCCCTGACCGCGCGAGGCGCTGAGCTGCGCGCGCAGCCCCAGCTCATCAAATAACGCCAGCGGCGAATGTGCCAGCAATTCCGCCGCGCTTTTCCCTTCCACAGCGGTCAGCAATACGGCCAGCAGGCCCCGGACGATGCGGCCTTCGCTGTCGCCGAAGAAGTGCAGCTTCCCGCCGGAGACGCTCACGCCCAGCCAGACGCGGTTTTCACAGCCTGCAATCTCTTTCGCCTGTGCTTTAAGATCGTCTGAAAGGGCCGGGAGCTGTTTACCCAGCAGGATCAGCTGTCGATATTTATCTTCCCACTGCTGGAGCGGGGCGAAGGTCTGTTTTAAGGTCTCTTCTGTGATGACCGTGCCAAACGGATGTCCGGCTAAAGCAGCGCTAGTCATTAATCCACCAGTATTTCAAGGGCGCGGTCAACGGCGGCAACCAGCGCGTCGACATCGCTTTGGGTATTGTACGGCGCAAACGAGGCGCGCAGCGTACCGTTAACGCCAAGCGCCGCCAGCAGCGGCTGGGCGCAGTGCTGTCCGGCACGCAGGGCAATGCCGTACCCGGCCAGCAGCGTCACCATGTCGCTATGGTGAACGCCCGCGAAATCAAAGGCCATCAGGCTTGAATCCTGAACGCGGAACGAGCGGAAGCCCGGGCGCTTTTTGAGCTCTTCCTCTGCCAGCGTCGCCAGCCCCCGGCTCCAGCTTTCTGCCTGAACGATGTCTGTTTCTGCCAGCCACTCCAGCGCTGCGCTTAAGCCAATCACCCCCGCCACGTTCGGCGTACCGGCCTCCAGGCGATAGGGAACATCCTGAGTTTTGAAGCCATCGAACGACACTTCGGTGATCATTTTGCCGCCACCGAGCCACGGCGTCATTTTTGCCAGCAGTTCTGGCTTGCCGTACAACGCCCCAATACCGGTTGGCCCGTAGAGCTTATGTCCTGAGAAGGCATAGAAATCGATATCAAGCGCCTGCACATCAGCGGGGAAATGCACCACGCCCTGAGCGCCGTCGACCATCACCACCATCCCGCTGGCATGGGCTATGCGAATAGCCTGAGCCAGGTCCGGGCAACCACCCGTGACGTTCGACATCTGTCCGAGCGCCAGAATGCGGCTGCGGGGGGTAATCAGCTCTGGCAGACGGGCAACGTCGGGAAGAAGGTCTGCACCCAGTGGAAGCTTCACCACGCGTGCACCCGTTTGCTCTGCCACCATCAGCCATGGCACCAGGTTGGCGTGATGTTCCGCCTCGCTGACGACGATCTCATCGCCCGGCTGAAGCAGCGGGCGCGCGTAGCACTGGGCCACCATATTGATGGCTTCGGTCGTGCCGCGCGTCCAGACGATGTTTTTCCCGCTTTCGGCATTGATCAGGCGTGCGACCTGATCGCGTGCGGCTTCATAGCGCGCGGTTAATCGCTGCGCTTCGGCAAACTGGCTGCGATGCACGTTCCCGGCGCTCAGGCTGTAGAACTGCTGCGTGGCCTCAATCACCGCCTGTGGCTTAAGGGCGGTGGCGGCGCTATCCAGGTAAATACCGGCATCGGCCAGGGCCGGAAACTGTGCGCGGAACTGCGCAGGACTGAAAGCGTTCATGGGATTCCTCATTTCAATATAGCGATCGTCGCGCAATTTCAGCGGCAGGGCAAGGAGGTTGATATCTATCAGAATTGTCTGCTTATCCTTACGGCCTCAAAAAAGCAGGTTATGCTAAATACTGTTAGGCGGATGTTTTAGCCTGTTATAAATCGAGGTTTGAATAGCATTAATTGCTAAAGGAGAATAATCATGAATAAGACAGCTGCAATCATTTCTGCCTGTGCGTTTACTTTTGCCCTGAGCGCCTGTTCCGGTAATAACTACGTGATGCACACCAACGATGGTCGTTCTATCGTTTCGGAAGGGAAACCGACTACCGATAATGATACCGGGATGATTTCGTACAAAGATGCTAACGGGAACAAGCAGCAGATCAACCGCACGGACGTTAAAGAGATGAAAGAGATCGAGCATTAACAGATCGCAGGCGAAAAAAAAGCACCGCAAATTGGCGGTGCTACATTAATCACTATGGACAGACAGGGTAAATGTACAGGAAGTGAAAAATTGGTAGCGTTGCTACCGTGGTCTGAATCGCAGACCAATTGCAAACACAACAACACAACATCACAACCGTAAGCCAAAAGCCCTTCAGAACACGCATTCCGAAAAAAGCTCTTCGTTCCGGCTCAGGAAGTGCCGCCACTATAGGTATTTGCTGGTAGTTCCTCAACGGACAAATTATAATGGCTCAGATAAAAAAAACTAATAGGTTAAACGTTGTTTCCTGTTTGTTAAATCCCGTTAACATCTAAGCCAGATAACCATGTCAAAGCGATTGCCACCTCTTAATGCATTACGAGTTTTTGATGCAGCAGCACGTCATCTGAGCTTTACCCGCGCAGCAGATGAGCTTTTTGTGACACAGGCCGCAGTAAGTCACCAAATCAAGTCTCTGGAGGATTTTCTGGGCCTTAAGCTGTTTCGTCGACGCAACCGTTCGTTGCTGTTGACCGAAGAGGGGCAGAGCTATTTTCAGGATATTAAAGAGATTTTTTCCCAGCTCACGGAAGCCACGCGTAAGCTGCAGGCTCGCAGTGCAAAAGGTGCTCTGACCGTCAGTTTATTGCCCAGTTTTGCCATTCATTGGCTGGTGCCCAGACTCTCAAGCTTTAACTCAGCTTATCCGGGGATCGACGTTCGAATCCAGGCGGTAGATCGTCAGGAGGACAAGCTGGCCGATGACGTAGATGTCGCCATTTTTTATGGTCGCGGTAACTGGCCGGGCTTGCGCGTTGAAAAATTATACGCAGAATATCTCCTGCCGGTCTGTTCTCCCCTGCTGTTAACAGGTGAGAAGGCGCTGAAGTCACCCGCTGACCTGGCTCAGCATACGCTTTTGCATGATGCCTCTCGCCGCGACTGGCAAACTTATACCCGTCAATTAGGTCTTACACATATTAACGTGCAGCAGGGACCCATTTTTAGCCACAGTGCGATGGTGTTACAGGCTGCCATTCACGGGCAGGGCGTGGCGTTGGCGAACAACGTCATGGCGCAGTCCGAAATTGAGGCAGGCCGCCTGGTTTGCCCTTTTAATGATGTACTGGTCAGCAAGAATGCGTTTTATCTGGTTTGTCATGACAGTCAGGCAGAACTGGGTAAAATAGCCGCCTTCCGGCAGTGGATACTGGCGAAAGCGGCAACCGAGCAAGAAAAATTCCGCTTCAGGTATGAGCAATAACGTTTGTGTGCCGGGCACGCATCAACTCAGGACTTAAACATGACCAGCCGATTCATGCTGATTTTTGCCGCGGTGAGTGGCTTTATTTTTGTTGCACTGGGCGCCTTTGGCGCACATGTATTAAGCAAGTCTTTAGGCGCAGTAGAGATGGGCTGGATCCAGACCGGCCTTGAATATCAGGCGTTCCACACGCTGGCTATTTTTGGGCTGGCGGTGGCGATGCAGCGTCGTATCAGTATCTGGTTTTACTGGAGCAGCGTGTTTATGGCGCTGGGTACCGTGTTGTTCAGCGGTAGCTTGTACTGCCTTGCGCTCTCACATTTGCGCCTGTGGGCGTTCGTTACACCTGTCGGCGGCTTCAGCTTCCTGGCGGGTTGGGTATTAATGTTTATCGGAGCTATCCGTCTGAAACGCAAGGGCGTTGTTCATGAATAAGGTTGTTTTATATTGTCGCCCGGGGTTTGAGAAAGAGTGCGCCTCGGAAATTACCGATAAAGCGGCGAAGCGCGAAGTCTTCGGCTTTGCCCGCGTAAAAGAAAACGCGGGCTATGTGGTATTCGAGTGCTATCAGCCTGAAGACGCAGACAAGCTGGCGCGCGAGCTGCCGTTCAGCTCGCTGATCTTTGCTCGCCAGATGTTTGTCGCGGGTGAGCTGCTGAAGGATCTTCCGCCTGAAGACCGCATCACGCCAATTGTCGGCATGCTGCAGGGCGTGGTGGAGAAGGGCGGCGATCTGCGCGTTGAAGTGGCGGATACCAACGAAAGTAAAGAGCTGATGAAGTTCTGCCGTAAGTTCACCGTGCCGCTGCGTGCGGCGCTGCGTGATGCAGGCGTGCTGACGAACTACGAAACGCCGAAGCGTCCGGTGGTGCATATCTTCTTTATCGCACCAGGCTGCTGCTATACAGGCTATTCGTACACCACCAACAACTCTCCCTTCTTTATGGGCATTCCGCGTTTGCGCTTCCCGTCCGATGCGCCAAGCCGTTCCACGCTCAAGCTGGAAGAGGCGTTCCACGTCTTTATCCCGGCGGATGAGTGGGATGAACGTCTGGCAAACGGCATGTACGCCGTCGACCTTGGCGCGTGCCCGGGCGGCTGGACCTATCAGCTGGTGAAACGCAATATGTGGGTATCGTCCGTTGATAACGGCCCAATGGCGCAAAGCCTGATGGACACCGGGCAGGTCACCTGGCTGCGTGAAGACGGTTTCCGCTATCGCCCGAACCGTAACAACATCTCGTGGATGGTGTGCGATATGGTTGAGAAGCCGGCAAAAGTGGCCGCGCTGATGGCCTCCTGGCTGGTGAACGGCTGGTGTCGTGAGACCATTTTCAACCTCAAGCTGCCGATGAAAAAGCGCTATGAGGAAGTATCGCAGAACCTGGCCTACATTCAGGAGCAGATGGACGAGCACGGTATTAACGTGGAGATCCAGGCGCGTCAGCTGTATCACGACCGTGAAGAGGTGACGGTGCATATTCGTCGCTGGTGGGCTGCGGTCGGCGGACGTCGCGACGAGCGATAGTACGTGCTTTGTTTTGCCCGGTGGCGCTACGCTTACCGGGCCTACAGAAAAGCGTTAACGCTCTAATCTCAACTGCTGTAAATTCCCGTCCAGCTGTAAATCCGTCTGTAGCGTTGCGATTTCCCGGCAGATAAACGCCATCTCTTTATGCGCCTCCAGCTTCTTGCGCCACTTTTCTGGCACCTCATCCAGACGGGCGTAAATCCCTTCCAGACTCTGAAAATCCGTCAGCAGCTGCGCGGCGCTCTTCGGTCCAATACCGGCGACACCCGGAACCTTAGAGCTGCTGATGCCTGCCAGCCCCCAGTAATCCGGCAGTTGCTCAGGCGAGACGCCGAACTCGCTGGCAATAAACGGCGCGTCCAGCCAGCGTTTTTGAAAATAGTCGCGAATGCGGATAGTCGGCGAGAGCAGCTGGCAGTAGCCTTTGTCAGTTGAAACGATAGTGGCCTGATGCCCGGCGCTTGCCACCTTTACGGCCAGAGTGGCCGCGAGATCGTCGGCTTCATTTCCCTGTGCACCCCAGCATGGAACGCCACGCTGTTCAAATGCAGCGCGCAGCATGGGCAATTCAGCGTGAAGATCGTCCGGCATCGGGGCGCGTCCGGCTTTGTAGTCGGGCAGACGCTGGTGACGCCAGCCCGTGTTGCGGGCTTCGTCATCAAATACCGCGACCGCGTGGGTGGGCTCACTGTGGCGGATAAGCTGCTCCAGCGCGTGCAGGCAGGTGTCTTTACAAGGCGTCCCCTGTACCGCATGGATACGGCGGATCAGGTTAAGAGCATCGACGATAAGTAAATGAACGGCCACAGATAATCTCCCTTCTATCTCATGCGTGAAGGGTAACACTGTCAGCAGCGTGAAACTATGAATGGTGGGGAAAACAGGAAGAAGCCTCGCAAAACGAGGCTTCCTGAGGGGCTTAATCGCAGGTCACGATCTTCATCGCCAGGCCGCCGCGAGAGGTTTCGCGGTATTTGGCGTTCATATCTTTACCGGTTTCGTACATGGTTTCGATAACCTTATCGAGACAGACGCGCGGTTCGCTGGTGCGGCGCAGCGCCATACGTGCCGCGTTCACCGCCTTCACGGAGGCAATCGCGTTACGTTCGATGCACGGTACCTGTACCTGTCCGGCAACCGGGTCACAGGTCAGCCCAAGGTTATGTTCCATGCCGATTTCCGCAGCAATGCACACCTGTGTCGGGCTTGCACCCAGCAGTTCGGCCAGACCCGCTGCCGCCATGGAGCACGCCACGCCGACTTCACCCTGACAGCCCACTTCCGCACCGGAAATAGACGCGTTCATCTTATACAGCGAACCAATCGCACTGGCGACCAGCAGGTAGCGCGCCAGCGAATTCGCGTTCACTTCACGGATAAACTTGTCGTAGTACGCCAGCACCGCCGGAACGATACCGCAGGCGCCGTTGGTCGGCGCGGTGACCACGCGGCCCCCAGCGGCGTTCTCTTCGTTTACCGCCAGGGCGAACATGTTGATCCAGTCTACAACGGCCATCGGGTCCGTTGTCGTTTTGTCGGTGCTCACCAGCATACGGCGCAGCGCAGCAGCGCGACGCGGCACGCGAAGCTTGCCCGGCAGAACGCCCTCGGTGGTGATCCCGCGCTCAATACCGCCGCGCATCACTTCCCAGACGTTAGTGAAGTGCTGTTCGAGCTCTTCTTTACTGTGAAGTGCCAGTTCGTTTTTCATCATCAGGCCGGAGAGGGAAAGGCCCGTCTCCTGGCAGTGACGCTGAAGATCCGCCGCCGTTTTGTACGGATACGGCACTTCTACAGAAGAGGTATTGGTTTGACCAAAGTGGTCTTCGTCGACGATAAAACCGCCGCCGATAGAGTAATACGTCTGGCTGTATACCGCTTTGTCGCCGGCCAGCGCGGTAATGCGCATGCCGTTTTCGTGCAGCGACAGGTTGTCCGCATGGAAATTCATGCAGTGGTCAACCGGGAATTCAACCTCATGCTCACCGTTCGCCAGCAGCAGGCGGCCGTGGGTGTTCACATCCTGGATGAAGCCAGGGATCGCATCAATATCAACGGTGTCCGGCAGGTTTCCCGCCAGGCCCATGATAATGGCGATGTCGGTATGGTGGCCTTTCCCGGTCAGGGAAAGCGAGCCGTATACATCGACAACCACGCGGGTAATGTCATGCAAGATGCCGCGTGCAATCAAGTCATCCGTGAACTGCTTACCGGCTTTCATTGGTCCGACGGTGTGAGAGCTGGAAGGACCAATACCGATTTTGAAGATATCGAATACGCTAATCATGATGCGTCCATTGCTTTCAGTCAGAGAGGGAGGAGTGCGCCGTCCGAAGACGGCGCGGGTGATAATCAGAACATGGTGTACAGGGAGTAGAAGATCGCAGAGATTGCGATAAGACCCATGATAACCACAAAGACGTTGCTCACATGACCGCTGTACTTGCGCATAGCAGGGACTTTCTGAATCGCGTACATCGGCATCAGGAACAGAATCATCGCGATGACCGGGCCGCCCAGGGTTTCAATCATGCCCAGGATGCTTGGGTTCAGCGTTGCTACCGCCCAGGTGGTGAGCAGCATGAACAGCGCAGTGATTTTGTTCAGCTTGTTGATTTCAATGCTCTTGCCTTTACCGCGCAGAGATTTAATCACCATACCGTTGAAGCCTTCACGCGCGCCGAGGTAGTGGCCCAGGAAGGATTTGGTGATGGCGATAATCGCGATGATTGGTGCCATCCACGCAATGACCGGTGCGTTAAAGTGGTTCGCCAGATAAGACAGAATAGAGATGTTCTGCTCTTTCGCTGCCGCCAGATCCGCCGGGGAAAGGCTCAGTACGCAGCTGAAGACGAAGAACATTACGGTCAGTACCATCATGATGTGAGCGCGTGCCAGGATGCTGGAGCACTTCTTCTCTGCGCCATTACCGTACTCTTCACGTTTCGCCACAGCGAAAGAAGAGATGATTGGGGAGTGGTTGAAGGAGAACACCATTACCGGAATCGCCAGCCAGAGGGTCATCAGCAGGCCGTTACCGGTTGCCGATGCGCTGCTCAGGGACAGGGTTTCCAGCGCTGCACCGTTCCACTGTGGGATCAGGTAGCAAGCCAGTACCATCAGAGCAATAACGAACGGGAAGACCAGTACGCTCATTGCTTTCACAATCATCTGCTCACCGAAGCGAACGATGGTCATCATGCCCACGATCAGGATCAGCGACAGAATCGCACGCGGCGGCGGCGTTATGTGCAGCTGGTGCATCATGAAGCTTTCAACGGTGTTGGTGATCGCCACGCTGTAGACCAGCAGAATAGGGTAAATCGCGAAGAAGTAGAGCAGGGTAATCAGTTTACCTGCGCCAACGCCGAAATGCTCTTCAACAACTTCAGTGATGTCTTCGCCCGGGTTTTTACCGGACAGCACGAAGCGGGTCAGACCGCGGTGTGCGAAGAAGGTCATCGGGAAAGCAATGATAGCCATGATGATCAGCGGGATCAGACCGCCGACGCCTGCGTTGATAGGAAGGAACAGTACACCAGCGCCGATTGCTGTGCCGTAAAGGCCAAGCATCCACATGGTATCCGTTTTGCGCCAACCACTTCGGGATTCAATCGAAGCAACGGTGCTGGTTTGAGTGGTTTCCATCTGTATCTCCTGGAGGAAGCAAATTGTCAGGTTTTTAGTCAAATCCGATGAAAAAGTGCCTGACGGTAATATGAAATTCGTTCAGTGACGGTTTTTTAATAATTTTCGCCCGTAACTATTGGCGGGCGGAAAGATACATTCTAGTTATGAATCTATCAGTGATCCTGATCCCAAATGCAATAATCCACTTATGATGTGGGCATCTTTAGACCATTTATCTGTTAAAAAAACGTCAAAGAGAATTTACGGGCGCGAAGGCTACCACCAACGACATGTGAGCTGAAAGACTGGCCCGTGATATAGGTGTCTTTAGCTGTAAAGAAATGGGTTTTTAGTATTTTCTGGCAGGTAATTTGGATTAAGGCTGATAATTTACGGTTGAAAAAACAAGGTAATCGTTTGCGTTTGCGCATAGTTTGTAAAAGACATAAGTGATGCGTATGAATTACCTCGGTAATAAAAAAGCCGGGACACGCAACAGGGCGACCCGGCTTTGATGAGATGCTGTTGAGCGTTATGTGCAGATTTCGTAGCAAGGAATATAGGCTGAGCCCGGCAGCTTCATGCGGTGCTGAGCGACAAAGCCCTGCAGCATGTCGTCCATGCGGCGCATCATCTCCGGGTCGCCGTGGATCTTGTACGGACCGTACTGTTCAATGGCGCGGATGCCCATCTCTTTCACGTTGCCCGCCACAATCCCGGAGAAGGCACGACGCAGATCGGCAGCCAGGACTTCCACCGGCTGGTCCGGGTAGAGTTTCAGGTTCGCCATATTTTCGTGCGTTGGCTCGAACGGGATCTGCAGGTCCGGCGCGATACGGATTGACCAGTTAAAGCTGTACGCATCGCCGGTATCGCGGCGGTTTTCTTTTACCAGCGGCATCGCTTTTTTCATCTGGCGCGCCACTTCCGCGGCATCGTCAATGATGATGCGATAGTGACGACGCGCGGATTCGCCCAGCGTGTGCACGATAAACTCGTCCAGCACGCGGAAGTAGTCGGCGCTCTCTTTTGGCCCGGTCAGGATCAGCGGCAGAACCTGATCTTTATTGGCCGGATTCATCAGAATACCCAGCAGATAGAGCAGCTCTTCCGCTGTCCCCACGCCGCCCGGGAAGATGATAATGCCGTGGGCGATACGGACAAACGCTTCAAGACGTTTCTCGATATCCGGCATGATAATCAGCTCGTTAACCAGCGGGTTAGGCGGCTCAGCGGCAATGATTGACGGCTCGGTCATGCCGATAAACCGTCCCTCTTTATAACGCTGTTGCGCGTGTCCCACTGCGGCACCTTTCATTGGCGCTTCCATCGCACCCGGACCGCAGCCGGTACAGATATTCAGCTCGCGCAGGCCGAGCTGGGTGCCCACCCGACGCGCATAAAGGTATTCGGTTTCGTTAATGGAGTGGCCGCCCCAGCAGACGACCATGTTTGGCGCTTCGCCAACGTGCAGGGCACGGGCGTTACGCAAAATGGAGAACACCAGGTTGGTGATATGGACCGAGCTTTCCAGGTCGAGATGCTGGAAACGGCCTGCGTTGTGGATCTGCCCGTTAACAAACAGGATGTCACGCAGCACGGCAAACAGGTTAGCCTGAAGTGAACGAATGATGCGCCCGTCGACAAAGGCCTCTTCCGGCGGGTTGATGACTTCAAGCTTCACGCCACGCTCGCGGCGCAGCACGTTGATATCAAAGCTTTCGAAGCGGGACAGCAGTTCTTTACTGTTATCTGTCAGGCTTCCGGAGTTCAGTACGGCAAGTGAACAGTTACGAAACAGTTGATAAAGATCGCTGCTGGCCGTGCGCTTAAGCATGTCCACTTCCAGCTGCGACAACATATCCATTGAGCCAAGCGGGCTAATATGTGTAATCAAGTGAGCTCCTTACGGGACGATTATCGTCTTTCCCTGTTGATTACAATAGCCCTGGCGCGTGGCGTTTCACAACCTAAAGCGCGGAAGATACCGCGCATATTGTGAAAATATTTATATTACTGACGCACCAGCCGCCCCGTTGCTGGCACAAAATCGGTGTTGGTGCGCCACGGGTTGATGTCCAGACCGCCACGGCGGGTGTAGCGCGCGTAAACGCTCAGTTTTTCTGGCTGGCAGAAACGCTGAATATCGCTAAAGATACGCTCCACGCACTGCTCGTGGAATTCGTTGTGATGGCGGAACGACACCAGGTAGCGCAGCAACTTTTCCCGGTCAATTTTCGGGCCGCGGTACTGGATCTGCACCGAACCCCAGTCCGGCTGGTGGGTGATCAGGCAGTTGGATTTCAGCAGGTGGCTGACCAGCGTCTCTTCGACCACCTTTCCGCTCGCGGCGTTTTCGAGGTAATTGGCGCTGAATTCATAATTCTCCACCTCAATATCCTGATCGTCGATGCAGGTCCCGTTGAAGTGGGCGACCGGCTGCCCTTCCAGCTCGTACAGGCGATACAGTGAAACGCTCACCTTTCCCTGCGCGCAGGCGCTTAAATCACGTTCCAGGGTGTGCTGAACGTCGTCCCAGCTGCTGAATTTTGTCTGGTTAAAACTGTTGAGATAGAGCTTAAAGCTTTTGGATTCCACGAGATTAACGCTGGCGTAATCCAGCTCAACGTGGCCCACAGCCACCTGCGGCAGACCGCGCGCGTTAAGCCACGAGAGTTCGTACAGCGTCCAGATGTCACCGCCGACAAACGGCAATGCGTCTGCATGCAGGCCCAGAGGATCGCGGTTCAGGCTGCGCGGCACGCCCTGCAGCAGGCTTGCATCGTAGGTATCGCGGTAATCGGTCGATTTACCCAGCGTTAAGCCGGTTAACGCCTGATGATTTTCGTAAGACATGTTTCATAGCCACTTTACAGGTACACTTATGGCCTGAGTTTATCCTGTCTGACAAGAAGAGAGAAATCGGTGGACATCGAAACTGCAAATGCCCTCACTAGCTTCACGACCCGCTATTGCGACGCATGGCATGAAAAGGACCAGACATGGCCGCAAAGTGCTGATTTGTATGGCGTACCTTCGCCGTGCATTATCTCTTCAGTCGACGATTACGTTATCTGGCAACCAAAACCTTTCGACGGCGAGCAAAATGTAAATGCGGTTGAACGGGCAATGGACATTGTGGTACAACCAGCGGTTCATGCGTTTTATACCACGCAGTTCGCAGGGGATATGCCTGCGCGCTTTGCTGATATCACGCTGACGCTGTTGCAGACCTGGAGCGAAGACGATCTGCAGCGTGTTCAGGAAAACCTGATTGGTCACCTGGTCACGCAAAAACGCCTGAAGCTTTCTCCGACGCTCTTTATTGCCACGCTGGACAGCGAACTGGACGTTATCTCCGTCTGTAACCTGTCAGGTGAAGTGGTTAAAGAGACTATCGGCACCCGCAATCGCGAGACTCTCGCCCCCTCTCTTGCGGATTTCCTTACCCGACTTGAGCCACTTCTGTAATCCTTGATGCTATAGCGCGTGTGAGAGATCTCTTACAACGTTTGTGAGAGATCGCTGAAGATTCAGTATTACCTCATTTAATTCAGATTAATATCACTCTATTTTTCAACGAATTACTTGTTCATCGTATTGTTTTTAGGGATTTCTTACGGCTTACAACCCAGAAAGGGTGGGTTGTAAGACGAAGCGGAATAGCGGATTCTATTTCTGTCGACAGGACGCCGACACGAGAAACGAACATCAGGATGATGGCGTTTCTCACACAGGACTCGTCAGGATGGCGCTGCAGGAAGGCTTCAGGATGAAGCGAAGTGGATAACGCAGGATGCGTAAGGGACACCTCCAGGAAGGAGAACGAGAGCCGGTCAGGATGGTCGGTGGGTCAGGAAGGCCAGGACGTTTCAGGATGAGACAAACACGTCAGGAGGATGTGTGCAGGATGCATCGGCTTACGGATGACCAGGCCTTCGGGCGTCAGGAAAAGTTGTCACGGATGAGCAGGGAGCACGAATTGTAGCTGGAATGCTGCGAAACGAACCGGGAGCACTGTTTTTACAGTGCTCCCTTTTTTTATTTCTGCCTTCCGCAATGCTATGCTGCGCGCCGTTCACTTTTTCAGTTGAGGTTACTATGACGCAACACGATAGCGTTCGTGCTCAGTTGCACGCCATCGAAGCCCTTTTGCGCCAACATCAGCTGTGGCAGGAGACCGCGCCGCAGCCAGAAGCGTTCGCGAGCACTCAGCCCTTCTGCCTGGATACGCTGGCCCCGTTTGAATGGCTGCAGTGGGTGTTAATTCCGCGCATGCACGCCCTGCTTGAAGGCGGTCACCCGCTTCCGCAGGCGTTTGCTGTCTCTCCCTACTATGAAATGGCGCTCGAGGCGACGCACCCTGCGCGCGACGTGATGCTGGTCGAACTGGAAAAACTGGATGCCCTGTTTACCGGTGAAGATGCATGACGCTTGAGATCCTCTATCAGGATGAGTGGCTGGTGGCGGTGAATAAACCGTCAGGCTGGCTGGTACACCGAAGCTGGCTCGATCGCGATGAGAAAGTGGTGGTGATGCAGACCGTTCGCGACCAGATTGGTCAGCATGTTTTTACCGCCCATCGTCTCGACAGGCCGACCTCCGGCGTGCTGCTGATGGGGCTTTCCAGCGAGGCGGGGCGTCTGCTGTCACAGCAGTTTGAACAGCATCAGATGCAAAAGCGCTATCACGCGATCGTGCGCGGCTGGCTGACGGAAGCCGCCACGCTGGACTATCCGCTGGTGGAGGAGCTGGACAAGATCGCCGATAAATTTGCCCGCGATGACAAAGGTCCGCAGCCCGCAGTAACGGATTATCGCGGCATGGCGACGACCGAAATGCCGGTTGCAACCAGCAAATTCCCGACCACACGCTACAGCCTGGTTGAGCTTTTGCCTAAAACCGGGCGTAAGCACCAGCTGCGACGCCATCTTGCGCACCTGCGCCACCCGATTATTGGTGACAGCAAACACGGTGATTTGCGCCAGAACCGCAGTGCGGCCGAACACTTTGGCTGCCATCGTCTGATGCTGCACGCCAGCGAGCTGAGCCTGACGCACCCGTTTACCGGCGAGCCGCTGACTATCCGTGCTGGGCTGGACGACGTCTGGATGCAGGCGCTGTCACAGTTTGGCTGGCTGGGACAACTCCCCGAAAATGAAAGGGTTGAGTTTGTATCGGGCAACGTTCAGGATGAACGGTAAACGCATTCATTATGGGAAAATATCATGGCTGAAGTAGGCATTTTTGTCGGCACAATGTACGGCAACTCGCTGCTGGTAGCGGAAGAGGCTGAAGCAATACTCGCCAGCCAGGGCCATAAAGCCACGGTCTATGAAGACCCGGAACTGGCAGACTGGGAAAAGTATAAAGATAAGTACATTCTGGTGGTGACCTCCACCACCGGGCAGGGCGATCTGCCGGACAGCATCGTGCCGCTGTTTCAGGGCATTAAAGACCAGCTTGGCTATCAGCCAGACGTGCACTACGGCATCATTGCCCTGGGCGACAGCTCTTACGCCAACTTCTGCGGCGGCGGCAAGCAGTTCGATGCGCTCCTTCAGGAGCAGAGCGCCCAGCGCGTCGGCGAGATGCTGCTGATTGATGCCGGTGAGCATCCTGAACCCGAAAGCGAATCGAACCCGTGGGTGGAGAACTGGGCCTCCCTTCTCAAATAACACTCTGCCCGGCGGCGCTTCGCTTGCGCGGGCCTGCGGGTTTTTCAGGCCGGGTAAGGCATAGCCGCCACCCGGCGATACACCCCGCACCAAACGCCAATTCCGTGAACCACCTTCCATTCCCCTGGGCTTATGCCATAAACAACCTCTCATACACCCTTTAATACTGTGTTTCTGCACGGTGAGGTGATGAGGCACTCCTTCATATACTTTTCCGGTCACTATAAAACGGCGTCAGGCCGTACCAAAACGACAAAACACCAATCTCATTCTGATTACCCTACCGGTGCTGTACAGAATGAACCAGGCGAAAGCTATGTTTCAGGAGTGCAACAATGAGTACATTAAGCCACGCAGCGAGCAGCGCTGAAAAGCGCACTAATGCCCGCTACTGGATAGTGGTGATGCTGTTTATCGTCACATCCTTTAACTATGGTGACCGCGCCACGCTGTCGATTGCCGGTTCGGAAATGGCAAAAGATATCGGCCTTGATCCGGTGGGCATGGGTTACGTTTTCTCCGCATTCTCATGGGCCTACGTCATCGGGCAAATTCCTGGCGGCTGGCTGCTGGACCGTTTTGGATCTAAACGCGTCTATTTCTGGTCCATCTTTATCTGGTCAATGTTTACCCTGTTGCAGGGTTTCGTCGATATCTTCAGCGGCTTCGGCATTATCGTGGCGCTCTTCACGCTGCGCTTCCTGGTAGGCTTAGCGGAAGCACCTTCCTTCCCGGGGAACAGCCGTATTGTCGCTGCCTGGTTCCCGGCGCAGGAGAGGGGAACGGCGGTGGCGATTTTCAACTCCGCACAGTACTTCGCGACGGTGATCTTCGCGCCAATCATGGGCTGGCTGACGCATGAGGTGGGCTGGTCGCACGTCTTCTTCTTCATGGGCGGGCTTGGGATCGTCATCAGCTTCGTCTGGCTGAAAGTGATCCACGAACCCAACCAGCATCCTGGCGTGAACAAAAAAGAGCTGGAGTACATCGCGGAAGGCGGCGCGCTGATCAATATGGATCAGAAATCGGCAAAAGCAAAAGTCCCGTTCAGCCAGAAATGGGCGCAGATCAAGCAGCTCGTCGGCTCGCGCATGATGATCGGCATCTATCTGGGCCAGTACTGTATTAACGCCTTAACCTACTTCTTCATCACCTGGTTCCCGGTATACCTGGTGCAGGCACGCGGCATGTCGATTCTGAAAGCGGGATTTGTCGCGTCGGTCCCGGCAATTTGCGGCTTCGTCGGCGGCGTGCTCGGCGGAGTGATTTCCGACTGGCTGATGCGCCGTACCGGCTCGCTGAACATCGCGCGTAAAACCCCGATTGTGCTCGGCATGCTGCTCTCCATGACCATGGTGTTCTGTAACTACGTCAACGCCGAATGGATGATTATCGGCTTTATGGCGATGGCCTTCTTCGGCAAAGGCATTGGCGCGCTGGGCTGGGCGGTGATGGCGGATACGGCACCGAAAGAGATCAGCGGCCTGAGCGGCGGCCTGTTCAACATGTTCGGCAACATCTCCGGGATTGTTACGCCCATCGCTATCGGCTACATCGTCGGCACCACCGGCTCTTTCAACGGTGCGCTAATCTACGTAGGTGTGCATGCGCTGGTGGCGGTGCTGAGTTACCTGGTGCTGGTTGGGGATATCAAACGCGTCGAACTTAAACCTGTTGCGGAGCGTGGATAATGACAACGCAATCGAGCCCAACCGTCACGGAGATGAAGGTCATCCCGGTGGCCGGGCAGGACAGCATGCTGCTCAATATCGGCGGGGCGCATAGCGCCTGGTTTACCCGTAATATCGTCGTGCTGAAAGACAGCGCAGGGCATACCGGCGTGGGCGAGGCCCCGGGTGGGGAGGTGATCTACCAGACGCTGGTCGATGCCATTCCGCAGGTGGTGGGCCAGGAGGTCGCCCGTCTGAACAAGGTGGTTCAGCGGGTGCATAAGGGCAATCAGTCGGCAGACTTTGATACGTTCGGTAAAGGTGCCTGGACGTTTGAACTGCGGGTCAACGCGGTCGCCGCGCTGGAGGCCGCTCTGCTCGACTTGCTGGGTAAGGCGCTCAATGTTCCGGTTTGCGAGCTGCTGGGGCCCGGCAAACAGCGTGATGCGGTCACCGTGCTGGGCTATCTGTTCTACGTGGGCGATCGCAATAAGACCGATCTCCCGTATCTGGCCCGATCCACGGGCGATCACGACTGGTATCGCCTGCGCCACCAGGAAGCGCTCTCCAGCGACGCGGTGGTGCGGCTGGCCGAGGCTGCGCAGGATCGCTACGGCTTTAAGGATTTCAAACTGAAGGGCGGCGTGCTGCCCGGCGAGCAGGAGATTGATACGGCCCGGGCGCTGAAAAAACGCTTTGCTGATGCGCGGATCACCGTCGATCCCAACGGCGCCTGGCTGCTGGAGGAAGCGATTAGCCTGTGCAAAGGGCTGGGGGATGTCCTGACCTATGCGGAAGATCCCTGTGGCGCGGAGCAGGGCTTCTCGGGCCGTGAAGTCATGGCCGAGTTTCGTCGCGCCACCGGGCTGCCTGTCGCGACCAATATGATCGCCACCAACTGGCGTGAAATGGGTCATGCAGTGATGCTGAACGCCGTCGACATTCCGCTGGCGGACCCTCACTTCTGGACGCTTTCAGGTGCAGTGCGCGTGGCGCAGCTGTGCGATGACTGGGGGCTGACCTGGGGCTGTCACTCGAACAACCACTTTGATATTTCGCTGGCGATGTTTACCCACGTTGGCGCGGCGGCGCCGGGTAACCCGACCGCCATCGATACCCACTGGATTTGGCAGGAAGGGGAAGCCCGCCTGACGAAAAATCCGCTGGAAATCATCAACGGCAAGATTGCCGTACCGGATGCGCCGGGCCTGGGCGTGGAGATTGACTGGGATCAGATCCATAAAGCCCATGAGGCGTATAAAAAGCTACCGGGCGGCGCGCGTAACGACGCGGGCCCGATGCAGTACCTGATCCCCGGCTGGACATTTGACCGTAAGCGCCCTGTTTTTGGACGTCACTGATAAAAGGATTACACGATGAGTACTTTTACGACCCCTGTCGTCACTTCCATGCAAATCATTCCGGTTGCGGGCCATGACAGCATGCTGATGAACCTGAGCGGCGCGCATGCGCCATTCTTTACCCGCAATATTGTCATTATCAAAGACAATTCCGGGCATACGGGCGTGGGTGAAATTCCGGGCGGGGAGAAGATCCGCCAGACGCTGGAAGATGCCATTCCGCTGGTGGTGGGCAAAACGCTGGGTGAGTATAAAAATGTCCTCAACACCGTGCGCAATACCTTTGCCGATCGCGATGCTGGAGGGCGTGGCCTGCAGACCTTCGACCTGCGCACCACCATTCACGTGGTGACCGGGATTGAATCCGCGATGCTGGATCTGCTGGGTCAGCATCTGGGCGTTAACGTTGCGTCGCTGTTGGGCGAGGGGCAGCAGCGCAGCGAAGTGGAAATGCTGGGCTATCTGTTCTTTGTCGGCGACCGCAGGCTGACGCCATTGCCTTATCAGAGCCAGCCGGATGAACAATGCGACTGGTACCGACTTCGCCACGACGAGGCGATGACCCCGGATGCGGTGGTGCGCCTGGCGGAAGCCGCGTACGACAAATATGGCTTTAACGATTTCAAACTGAAGGGCGGCGTGCTGGCCGGTGAGGAAGAGGCGGAAGCCGTCACCGCGCTGGCAAAACGTTTCCCGCAGGCGCGCGTGACGCTGGATCCGAACGGCGCATGGTCGCTAAATGAGGCCATTGCGATCGGTAATCAGCTGAAAGGCGTTCTGGCGTATGCGGAAGATCCGTGTGGGGCTGAGCAAGGCTTCTCAGGACGTGAAGTCATGGCGGAATTTCGCCGCGCAACGGGGCTGCCGACCGCGACCAATATGATTGCCACCGACTGGCGTCAGATGGGACACACCCTGTCCTTGCAGTCTGTCGACATTCCGCTGGCGGACCCGCACTTCTGGACGATGCAGGGGTCGGTGCGCGTGGCGCAAATGTGCCACGAGTTTGGCCTGACCTGGGGCTCGCACTCTAACAACCACTTCGACGTGTCGCTGGCGATGTTCACGCACGTTGCCGCCGCCGCGCCGGGCACGATTACCGCTATCGACACGCACTGGATCTGGCAGGAGGGTAACCAGCGTCTGACTAAGCAGCCGTTTGAGATCAAAGGTGGCATGGTGCAGGTGCCTTCCACGCCGGGTCTGGGGGTTGAGCTGGATATGAACCAGGTCATGAAAGCCCATGAGCTGTATCAAAAACACGGTCTGGGCGCGCGTGACGACGCCATGGCGATGCAGTATCTGATCCCTGACTGGACATTCGACAATAAACGCCCGTGCATGGTACGATAAACGCATTGGGACCGCTCCCACAAGCGGTCTTTTACGTGGTGTATGCTTAACGTAACGACTATGCGTAAGGATGGCTTATGAAA
Source organism: Enterobacter sp. 302C9 (assembly GCF_034106085.1). Classification (NCBI taxonomy): domain Bacteria; kingdom Pseudomonadati; phylum Pseudomonadota; class Gammaproteobacteria; order Enterobacterales; family Enterobacteriaceae; genus Enterobacter; species Enterobacter sp. 302C9. Next base: position 90,070 of record NZ_JAWNBW010000009.1, on the reverse strand, counting down.
ATTGTTATCGCACCGGACTCGTATAAGGAAAGTTTGAGTGCGCTTGAGGTTGCGACAGCGATAGAACGTGGTTTTCGCGAGATCTTTCCCGAGGCGGTTTACGTCAAGCTGCCGGTCGCGGACGGTGGCGAAGGGACGGTTGAGGCGATGATCGCGGCAACGCAGGGACGCATTGTGCATGTTCCGGTGACCGGCCCGCTGGGTGAGCGCGTGGAAGGATTTTATGGCTTATCCGGTGACGAGCAAAGTGCCTTTATTGAAATGGCGGCGGCAAGCGGCCTGGAGCTGGTCGTTCCTTCGCAGCGTAATCCCCTGAAAACCACCTCGTGGGGCACGGGCGAACTTATTCGTCACGCGCTGGACGCAGGCGTTAAGCATATCATCATCGGCATTGGCGGCAGCGCCACCAATGACGGCGGGGCAGGGATGGTGCAGGCGCTGGGGGCAAAGCTGCTGGACGACAGCGGGCAGCCCCTTGGGCAGGGCGGGGGCGAGCTGGGAAAACTCGCGCGTATCGACCTGAGCGGGCTGGACAGACGTCTGGCGGAGTGCCGGATTGAGGTCGCCTGTGATGTGACGAATCCGCTCACCGGAAAGGATGGCGCGTCAGCCGTATTTGGCCCGCAAAAGGGGGCCACATCCGAGATGATCGTCACCCTGGACAACGCGCTGGCGCAGTATGCGAGAGTCATTGCCCGGGATCTGGATATCGACGTGCTAAACCTTGCTGGCGGCGGCGCGGCGGGTGGCATGGGGGCCGCGCTGTACGCCTTTTGCGGCGCGGAGCTGCGCCAGGGCATTGAGATCGTGACCGATGCGCTACACCTGGCCGACCAGGTGGCCGATGCGGATCTGGTGATCACGGGAGAAGGCCGCATCGACAGCCAGACGATCCACGGCAAAGTTCCGGTGGGCGTTGCGAAAGTGGCGAAACGCTTTAACAAACCCGTCATCGGCATTGCAGGCAGCCTGACGTCGGACGTTGGCGTGGTACACGATCACGGCATTGATGCGGTGTTTAGCGTGATTTACACCATCTGCTCGCTGGAAGATGCGCTGGAAAATGCCAGCGAGAACGTCAGGATGGCCGCCAGGAATATCGCGGCGGTGCTGAAAGTGGGGCAGGGAATGTAGTTCTCCCTCTCCCTGTGGTAGAGGATCGGGGTGAGGGCATCAGGCCGCACCCGCAATCGTAGGCCCGGTAAGCGTAGCGCCACCGGGCTTTTATCTCAGCTTCCCAGCAACTTCGTCGCTTCGCGCGTTACGTTATCCATCTCATCCAGCAGCTCCAGAAACTCCGGTTCAAGCTCCGATTCCGGCGTGCCGGCACGCAGCTGCTGCTCCAGCAGCTGGCAAAGATTTTTCAGCCGCGGCACGCCGCTGTACCCGCAGCTGCCGTGCAGCTTGTGGATCGCTTCCAGCAGCGCTTCCGGATTTTCACCCACCAGCTGCTCTTCTACCTTATTGCGAATTTCCGGCAGAAACGCGACCAGCATTTGCAGCATTTCGCGGGCTAAATCGGGTTTACCTGCCGCCTGGCGCAGCGCGAGCTGCCAGTCAAAGGTCGCGTTCTGGTTGACGCTGATTTCAACCGGCTCGCTGGAAACCGTGTACGTCCCGCTAATGTGACCCGGCTTATAGCGTAACAGCAGGTTATGAAGTTTCTCTTCATCGATGGGCTTCGCCAGATAGTCATTCATTCCGGCGCTCAGCAGCTTCTCTTTCTGACCGGCCATCGCGTGCGCGGTGACCGCAATGACCGGGGTTTGCTGCTGGTGCGGCAGTTGGTGGATCAGCTCGCAGGCCCGAATGCCATCCATGCCCGGCATCTGAATATCCATCAGGATTAAATCGAACTGCATCTGCTTCGCCTGTTCAACCGCCTGCGCGCCGCTGGTGCAGAGCTCAACGTGCTGAACCTGGTCCTCAAGCAATGCGCCAATCAGCTTCAGGTTGGCCTGATTATCATCCACCGCCATCACGCTCATCGGCAATTTTTGCTCGTCGTTAATCAGCGGGAGAGCATGCTGGCTAAGACGGCAATACTCTGTGAGCGCGGGCAGGAGGCGGGTCGAGGTGAGCGGCTTCAGCAGACATGCGGCGGCTCCGTCGTTTTTCAACTCCTCCGCATTTATCTGGGCGTGGCAGGGTAGCGCCAGCAGCAGATAGTCGGTCATTGACGCGGCTTTCGCCAGCCGCTCCTGCTGCATGGTCAGTTCGCCGGTGAAGGTGACCGGGATCCCCATCAGCAGAATATCGTAATGCTCAACGGCAAGCGCTGAGAAGGTTGGGCTGTAAACCACCTCCAGCGGCGTGGTGCTTAAAATATCGAGCGCACACTGCGCTGCCGCCGCGTTAGGTTCGACGTAGGCCAGGCGCTTGCCTTTCAGGCAGTCCGTCACCGGGCCATCGGTCAAAACGTTCGGGTTGAGGTCCAGATTAATATGGAACCAGAAGGTTGAACCGCGATTCGGCTGGCTGTGGAAAGAGATATCGCCGCCCATCTCGTTCACCAGGCGCTGCGTGATCACCAGCCCCAGGCCGGTACCGCCATGACGGCGGGAGATACTGGCGTCCGCCTGACGGAACGCCTGGAACAGACGCGACTGATCCCGCTCAGGAATACCGATGCCGGTATCGCGGATCTGGACTTCAATCTGCACTTTATTGCTGCTGATGGAGCGTTTTTCTACCAGGATGTCGATGTTACCGCTTTCGGTGAATTTAATCGCATTCCCGACAAGGTTGGTAATGACCTGCTGCAGGCGCAGCGGATCGCCAATGACGTTATCCGGCACGTCGTTTTTAATGTTGAGCGTCAGCTCAAGGCCCTTGTCGTGCGACGAGTGCGCGAGCAGCGTCACCACCTCATCGAGCGTACTGCGCAGCGGGAAGGGAATGCTTTCCAGGATCAGCTTGCCCGCTTCCAGCTTGGAGAAGTCCAGCACGTCGTTGATGATCGCCAGCAGGTTGTTGGCCGAGCGTTCAATGGTGTGCAGGTGATCGCGCTGAGTCGGGTTGAGCTCGCTTTTCAGCGTCAGGCGGGTAAAGCCGATCACGCCATTGAGCGGCGTACGCAGCTCGTGCGACATATTGGCCAGGAATTCCGACTTAATACGTGCCGCTTCCTGGGCGCGCTTTTTCGCCAGATCCAGCTCAACGTTCTGGATCTCCATCTGCTCCAGCGTTTCGCGCAGGTCGGACGTGGCCTGGTCAACGTTGTGCTGCATCTCTTCGTGATACGCCGCCAGCGACATGGCCATTGAGTTGATGCCGTTCTTCAGCATGTCCAGCTCGCCCAGCATAAACCCTTCCACCCGGCTGTCGAGCTGTCCCCGGCGGATGCGGTCAACCGTATTAACCATGTTGCGGATGGGGCCCGTCACGTCGCGCATCAGGCGCCAGCCGAAGATCAGCGCAATGCCAATGCAGAACAGCATCATCACGCCAGAGATAAAAATTTCTTTGTACTGTTGTAGCCGGACCGACTTGAGATCCAGCTCCAGCGCCACGTATCCCAGCATATTGTTGCTGGATTTGGCGTCGGATTGCGCTGACTCATCGGGGGAATAGCTTTCCGACACGATCGGCGTGCGCAGGATCATGATATCGCCGCGCCGCAAGACGGTGAGGTGGCGCGGGAATGGTGTACCGTCCGGGATCTTCAGGGCTGCCGGATCGAGATGAAAATTCGAGGTGACAAACAGGCGGTTATGTTCGTCGTAAACGGAAATGGCGCGTACGATGTCCGAGTGACGGCGGTGGAGCACGCTGATTAACTGGCCAATGGATTCGCGGTTTTGCAGGTTCATGCCGTACTCGCTGGAAACGGCAAGCGGTTCGATAATGCTGGCGCCTGCATCTTCAAGCTGCCGCTGCAAATCGTTATAGCGGTGCACCACAAAGAAGATACTCAGCAGCAAACCGATGAGAACGGTGGGGGCGAGGATCAAAATCATCATGCGCGCGCGCAGGCTGTAGTTGGTCATGGCGTTCCGTTATGGGACAATTAAGATAATTATGTTTATGTGAGAAAAATCTCGGCGATGGCGCAATTCTACTCTGCAAAGCGACGCGTGACGACGCGTCAAATCATTACTGTTGAAGCCACGGACCTCGATCCGTTTGGTCAGGGAGTGGCACGTCACAACGGTAAGGCTCTGTTTATAACAGGTTTACTGCCGACAGAACGAGCAGAAATTACGCTGACGGAAGATAAACGCCAGTTCGCGCGCGGACAGGTTAAGCGCCGCCTCAACGATAGCCCGGAGCGCGTGAAGCCGCGCTGCCCACATTTTGGCGTTTGCGGAGGCTGCCAGCAACAGCATGCGAGCACAGAATTACAGCAAAAAAGCAAAAGCCGCGCGCTGGCGCGTCAGCTTAAACATGACGTTAACGAAATTCTCGCCGATGCGCCCTGGGGCTATCGGCGACGCGCGCGCCTGAGCCTCAGCTATCAGCCAAAAACGGCGCGGCTGGAGATGGGGTTTCGCAAGGCCGGTTCCAGTGACATCGTCGATGTGCAGCAGTGCCCCATTTTGGCGCCCCATCTTGAGGCATTGCTTCCGGAGGTGCGCACCTGTCTCTCTGAACTGGACGGCGTTCGCCACCTCGGACATGTCGAACTGGTCATGGCCAACAATGGACCGCTGATGGTCCTGCGCCATACCGCGCCGTTGTCGAAAAAAGATCGCGAAAAACTGGAACGCTTTTCGCATTCCCACGACCTGGCGCTTTTCCTTGCCCCACAAAGCGAGATACTTGAGCAGGTTACCGGTGAGGCGCCCTGGTATGCGTCAAACGGGCTACGCTTAACGTTCAGCCCGCGGGATTTCATTCAGGTGAATGACGGCGTTAACCAACTGATGGTTGAGAAAGCGCTGACGTGGCTGGATGTTCAGAAAAGCGATCGGGTGCTCGATCTGTTCTGCGGAATGGGCAACTTCACGCTGCCGCTGGCGCGAAAAGCGACCAGCGTCGTTGGCGTGGAAGGCGTTGAGGCGCTGGTGGCTAAAGGGCAGGAGAACGCGCAGCAGAACGGCTTGCAAAATGTGACATTCTTTCATCAAAATCTTGAGGAAGACGTCACCCAACAGCCGTGGGCAAAACAGGGCTTTGATAAAATTTTGCTCGACCCGGCGCGGGCCGGTGCCCCGGGTGTGATGGCACATATTATTAAACTCGCGCCGAAGCGTGTGGTCTATGTTTCCTGTAACCCGGCAACGCTTGCCCGGGACAGCGAGGCATTAATCAGCGCGGGTTACCAAATTCAGCGTCTGGCAATGCTGGACATGTTCCCGCACACTGGACATCTGGAATCGATGGTGTTGTTCGAGCACATCTAATTTGTTTGGCTTGTCGACTTCGACAGGCCCAGGTCCCTAAAGGAGAGGACAATGGTTGCGGTAAGAAGTGCACATCTCAATAAAGCTGGGGAATTTGACCCACAAAAATGGATCGCAAGTCTGGGAATTTCCAGCCAGCAGTCGTGTGAACGCTTAACCGAAACCTGGGCCTATTGTCTGCGCACCACGCAGGGGCATCCCGACGCCGATCTTCTCCTGTGGCGCGGCGTGGAGATGGTGGAAATCTTATCCATGCTGAACATGGATATTGAAACGCTGCAGGCCGCGCTTCTCTTCCCCCTCGCGGATGCGGACGTGGTCAGCGAAGACGTGCTGCGCGACAGCGTCGGGAAATCCGTCGTCGCGCTGATCCACGGCGTGCGCGATATGGCGGCCATTCGCCAGCTCAAAGCCGCGCACACCGATTCCGTCTCCTCTGAGCAGGTCGATAACGTTCGCCGGATGCTGCTGGCCATGGTGGATGATTTCCGCTGCGTGGTCATCAAGCTTGCCGAGCGTATTGCCCACCTGCGTGAAGTGAAGGATGCGCCGGAAGACGAGCGCGTGCTGGCGGCCAAAGAGTGTACAAATATCTACGCGCCGCTGGCGAACCGCTTAGGGATTGGTCAGCTGAAATGGGAGCTTGAAGATTACTGCTTCCGCTATCTGCACCCGGCGGAATATAAACGTATTGCCAAACTCCTTCATGAGCGCCGTATCGACCGCGAGCACTATATCGAGGAATTTGTCGGCGGGCTGCGCCAGGCGATGAAAGAAGAGAACGTGCGCGCCGAAGTCTACGGCCGGCCTAAGCATATCTACAGCATCTGGCGCAAAATGCAGAAGAAACACCTCGCGTTTGACGAGCTGTTTGACGTGCGCGCCGTGCGTATCGTGGCGGATCGTCTGCAGGACTGCTACGCCGCGCTGGGGATAGTACACACTCACTTCCGTCATCTGCCCGATGAGTTCGATGACTATGTCGCCAACCCCAAACCGAACGGCTATCAGTCTATCCATACCGTTGTGCTTGGCCCTGGCGGCAAAACGGTCGAGATTCAGATCCGCACCAAACAGATGCACGAAGACGCCGAGCTGGGCGTGGCCGCGCACTGGAAATACAAAGAAGGCACCTCCGGCGGAGCGCGTTCTGGCCACGAAGACCGCATTGCCTGGCTGCGCAAGCTGATTGCGTGGCAGGAAGAGATGGCCGACTCCGGCGAGATGCTCGACGAAGTGCGCAGCCAGGTCTTTGACGATCGCGTCTACGTCTTTACCCCAAAAGGGGACGTTGTCGACCTGCCGGCGGGCTCTACGCCGCTCGATTTTGCCTACCACATCCACAGCGATGTTGGGCACCGCTGCATCGGGGCGAAAATTGGCGGACGTATCGTACCGTTCACCTATCAGCTGCAGATGGGTGACCAGATTGAAATCATTACCCAGAAGCAGCCCAACCCGAGCCGTGACTGGCTTAACCCGAACCTGGGCTACGTCACCACCAGCCGCGGGCGCTCGAAAATTCACGCCTGGTTCCGTAAACAGGATCGTGACAAGAACATCCTTGCCGGTCGCCAGATCCTCGACGACGAGCTGGAGCATATCGGGATAAGCCTGAAAGAGGCGGAGAAATTCCTGCTGCCGCGCTACAACTTCAACGAGCTTGACGAGCTGCTAGCGGCCATTGGCGGCGGTGATATCCGTCTGAATCAAATGGTGAACTTCCTGCAGGCGCAGTTCAATAAGCCAAGCGCGGCAGAGCAGGACGCGGCGGCGCTGAAGCAGCTGCAGCAGAAAACCTATGCGCCGCAGCAGCGCAGCAAAGACAACGGCCGCGTGGTGGTCGAGGGCGTAGGTAACCTGATGCACCACATTGCCCGCTGCTGCCAGCCTATTCCGGGCGACGATATCGTCGGCTTTATCACTCAGGGACGCGGGATTTCGATTCACCGTTCCGACTGCGACCAGCTTGCCGAGCTGCAGTCGCATGCGCCGGAGCGCATCGTGGAAGCGGTCTGGGGTGAGAGCTATTCTGCCGGCTACTCGCTGGTGGTGCGCGTCACTGCCAACGACCGCAGCGGCCTGCTGCGCGACATCACGACCATTCTCGCCAACGAGAAGGTCAACGTGCTGGGCGTCGCCAGCCGCAGCGATACCCGCGAGCAGCTTGCCACCATCGATATGACCATCGAAATCTACAACCTGCAGGTGCTGGGCCGCGTGCTTGGCAAACTGAACCAGGTGCCGGATGTGATTGACGCGCGTCGTCTGCACGGCGGTTAAACACACTCTTCTGTAGGCCGGGTAAGGCTTTGCCGCCACCCGGCTTGTTTTTTTAATGGAAAACACTATGACTCAAATCGACCGCCTGCTCGGCATCATGAAACGCCTGCGCGACCCGGAAAACGGCTGCCCGTGGGACAAAGAGCAGACTTTCGCCACCATTGCGCCTTATACCCTCGAAGAGACCTACGAGGTGCTGGACGCCATTTCCCGCGAAGATTTTGACGACCTGCGCGGCGAGCTGGGCGACCTGCTGTTCCAGGTGGTGTTCTATGCGCAAATGGCGCAGGAAGAGGGGCGCTTTAACTTTGACGATATCTGCGCTGCCATCAGCGACAAGCTTGAGCGCCGTCATCCCCATATCTTCGGCGATGCCACCGCAGGGAACAGCGCTGAGGTGCTGGCCCGCTGGGAGCAGATCAAAAGCGCCGAGCGAGCGGAAAAATCCCAGCACTCGGCGCTGGATGATATTCCGCTGAGCCTGCCCGCGCTGATGCGCGCGCATAAAATCCAGAAACGCTGCTCCGCCGTCGGTTTTGACTGGACCTCCCTCGGCCCGGTGCTGGATAAAGTGCACGAAGAGATTGACGAAGTCATGCACGAAGCGCAGCAGGCGGTGGTGGATGAAGCAAAGCTTGAGGAAGAGATGGGCGACCTGCTGTTTGCGACCGTCAACCTTTCTCGCCATCTGGGTGTAAAAGCGGAAACCGCCCTGCAAAAAGCCAATATAAAATTCGAACGACGCTTTCGCGAAGTTGAGCGGATTGTCGCCTCGCGAGGCCTGGAAATGAGCGGAATTGACCTCGAAGCGATGGAAGAAGTCTGGCAAGAAGTAAAGCGCCAGGAATCTGATCTCTAACGAGATTTTGCGATCAAGCGCAATTTGTGTGATTTTTTAAATGACAAGCGCTTGATTTGCGTCAAAAACATTTACCCAAAAGGGGCTATTTTCTCACTCCTTATGTTTGTCATGGCCTGGAATGGAGACGGAGAATGAAAGTTTGTGGCGCTCGCCGTGTTCGGGTATACTACTTTCCCGTCCTGGTTATTCCATCGTTTCACCCTAACTTCTCAGGTTCAGCATGACAACGAACTATATTTTTGTGACCGGCGGGGTCGTATCCTCTCTGGGTAAAGGCATTGCCGCAGCCTCCCTCGCAGCCATTCTTGAAGCCCGTGGCCTCAATGTGACCATGATGAAACTGGATCCGTACATCAACGTCGATCCGGGCACCATGAGCCCAATCCAACACGGGGAAGTGTTCGTTACTGAAGACGGCGCTGAAACCGATCTGGATCTTGGCCACTACGAGCGTTTCATCCGCACCAAAATGACCCGTCGTAATAACTTCACGACTGGCCGCATCTACTCCGACGTTCTGCGTAAAGAGCGCCGTGGTGACTATCTGGGTGCAACCGTTCAGGTTATCCCGCACATCACTAACGCAATCAAAGAACGCATTGTTGCGGGTGGCGAAGGCCACGACGTGGTGCTGGTTGAAATCGGCGGTACCGTGGGTGATATCGAATCCCTGCCATTCCTGGAAGCGATTCGTCAGCTGGCGGTAGATATCGGCCGTGAGCACGCGCTGTTCATGCACCTGACTCTGGTGCCGTACATGGCCGCCGCAGGTGAAGTGAAAACCAAGCCGACTCAGCACTCTGTGAAAGAGCTGCTCTCCATTGGTATTCAGCCAGATATCCTGGTTTGCCGCTCCGATCGCGCGGTTCCGGCGAACGAACGTGCGAAAATTGCATTGTTCTGTAACGTGCCTGAAAAAGCCGTTATTTCAATGAAAGATGTCGATTCCATTTATAAAATCCCGGGCCTGTTGAAATCTCAGGGCCTGGACGATTATATTTGTAAACGATTCAGCTTGAACTGTCCGGAAGCGAACCTGTCTGAATGGGAACAGGTTATTTATGAAGAAGCCAACCCGGCAGGGGAAGTGACTATCGGTATGGTCGGCAAGTACATTGAACTGCCGGATGCCTATAAGTCAGTGATCGAAGCGCTGAAACACGGTGGTCTGAAGAACCGTGTTTCCGTGAACATCAAGCTGATTGATTCGCAGGATGTTGAAACGCGTGGCGTTGAAATCCTGAAAGATCTGGATGCTATCCTCATCCCTGGCGGCTTCGGCTACCGTGGTGTAGAAGGCAAGATCGCCACCGCGCGCTATGCGCGTGAAAACAATATTCCATACCTCGGCATCTGTCTGGGTATGCAGGTTGCGCTGATCGAATTTGCGCGCAACGTAGCGGGAATGGAAAACGCGAACTCTACGGAATTTGTGCCAGACTGTAAGTACCCTGTTGTGGCGCTTATCACTGAATGGCGTGACGAAGAAGGTAACGTCGAAGTCCGTACCGAGAAGAGCGATCTGGGTGGCACCATGCGTCTTGGCGCACAGGCCTGCCAGCTGTCTGACGATAGCGTGGTTCGCAAGCTGTACGGCGAGCCGGTCATCACCGAGCGCCATCGTCACCGCTATGAAGTCAACAACATGTTGTTGAAACCTATTGAAGCCGCGGGCCTGCGTGTTGCGGGCCGCTCCGGGGATGATCAGTTAGTCGAGATCATTGAAGTGCCAAACCATCCGTGGTTTGTCGCCTGCCAGTTCCACCCGGAATTTACTTCAACGCCACGTGACGGACATCCGCTGTTTGCAGGCTTCGTGAAGGCCGCCAGCGACTACCAGAAGCGTCAGGCGAAGTAAAAAAAGTTAGAACGGCAACGCGTACCTTTGGTACGCGTTGTTTGTCTGGAGTTTTAGTTTAACTTGTACTGAGGAAAATCTAATGTCCAAAATCGTTAAAGTCATCGGTCGTGAAATCATCGACTCCCGTGGTAACCCGACCGTTGAAGCCGAAGTTCACCTGGAAGGTGGTTTCGTTGGTATGGCTGCTGCTCCATCAGGTGCTTCTACTGGTTCTCGCGAAGCGCTGGAACTGCGCGATGGCGACAAATCCCGCTTCCTGGGCAAAGGCGTACTGAAAGCGGTTGGCGCTGTAAACGGTCCGATTGCTCAGGCAATCCTTGGCAAAGACGCCAAAGACCAGGCTGGCATCGACAAGATCATGATCGATCTGGACGGTACTGAAAACAAATCTAACTTCGGTGCGAACGCAATCCTGGCTGTTTCTCTGGCGAACGCCAAAGCGGCTGCTGCTGCGAAAGGTATGCCACTGTTCGAGCACATCGCTGAACTGAACGGCACCCCAGGCAAATACTCCATGCCTGTACCAATGATGAACATCATCAACGGTGGTGAGCACGCAGACAACAACGTTGATATTCAGGAATTCATGATTCAGCCAGTTGGCGCGAAATCCCTGAAAGAAGCGGTACGTATGGGTTCTGAAGTGTTCCACAACCTGGCTAAAGTTCTGAAAGCTAAAGGTATGAACACTGCTGTTGGTGACGAAGGTGGCTATGCGCCAAACCTGGGTTCTAACGCAGAAGCGCTGGCCGTTATCGCAGAAGCAGTTAAAGCTGCTGGCTACGAGCTGGGCAAAGACATCACCCTGGCGATGGACTGTGCAGCATCTGAATTCTACAAAGACGGTAAATACGTTCTGGCTGGCGAAGGCAACAAAGCGTTCACCTCCGAAGAGTTCACTCACTTCCTGGAAGACCTGACCAAACAGTACCCAATCGTGTCTATCGAAGACGGTCTGGACGAGTCTGACTGGGCTGGCTTCGCATACCAGACTAAAGTACTGGGCGACAAAATCCAGCTGGTTGGTGACGACCTGTTCGTAACCAACACCAAGATCCTGAAAGAAGGCATCGAGAAAGGCATCGTTAACTCCATCCTGATCAAATTCAACCAGATCGGTTCTCTGACCGAAACTCTGGCTGCGATCAAAATGGCGAAAGACGCTGGCTACACCGCTGTTATCTCTCACCGTTCTGGCGAAACTGAAGACGCTACCATTGCCGACCTGGCTGTAGGTACCGCTGCAGGCCAGATCAAAACCGGTTCTATGAGCCGTTCTGACCGTGTTGCTAAATACAACCAGCTGATTCGTATCGAAGAAGCGCTGGGCGAAAAAGCACCATACAACGGTCTGAAAGAGATCAAAGGCCAGGCATAATTGCTTAAGCCTTAAAATGAAAATGCCAGTCGAATGACTGGCATTTTTTTTGGCTATTTAAAATCGACCGCCATTTGCTCCGGAATGGTCAGCCCCTGGGTGGTTTGCACGCAGCGGGCGATATAATCCGTAAACCGGGGCGGCTTCGGCATCCCCATGCTCAGCAGCTTATCGTTGCTGAAGCGCACGTTAAGCGTGGCAAATGCACCGTATAAACGCATGGCTTTCAGCATCAGACGTTCGTTGCACGGCCCAAAAATATGTTTCAGCTCGCGGCGCATTCTGACCAGCGTTTCGTAGCTGACCTGCGCATATTTATCCCCGACGGGGGCTTTCTCCAGCGCCTGCGCCATTGCCTGATCGATATCCGCAAAGCGAACGCTGTTCTCTTCTCCCGCAGAAATGTGCACCACTTCTCCCGGACGAGCGTTGCTGTTGAGCAGCATTAACATCGCGTCGGCGCAATAATCCACCGGAACAACGTCAATCCGGTCTTCCATTGAGCACATAAACTTCTGCAGCATCAGGCCCATGCTAAAGACCCAGAAAATGCTGCTCGACGGCGTGCAGCCGTGACGGGTATGGCCGACGACGATGGACGGACGGGCGATGAGCAGCGGCAGGTTAGGGCACTCCTGGCGCATCAGCTGTTCGATGGTTGACTTCGAAAACGTGTATTCCACCAGGTGTTCAGCATTCTCTCTGAATTCAGCGCTTTCGGCGACCAGTGAATCTTGCTCCGGCGTGCATGACATTGCGGTGCCGACGTGGAGGAAACGCTGCAGGCCCGTGACCTGCTCCATACGGCGCGCCAGCGCGAGCGTACCTTCAACGTTGACCTTCCAGATCAGCGGGTTATTACCAAATGAGGCCACGGCCGCACAGTTAACCACGTGCGTGACCCGATCCAGACGGGGATCGTTCAGGAAGGCATCCGACTGGCTGAGGTCGCCAATCAGAATATTATCCACCTTCAAGGAGGCCAGTTTGTCCTCGGGAACGTTGAACTTGCGCATGTTCTCCAGCACGCGCTCCAGCCCGCTCTGCGGATCGCTGGCGCGCGCAAGTAAAAGGAGTTTTGCGGGTTGATCGCTGGTCAGGATTTTTTCAAGAACTGCACCACCCAGAAATCCGGTCACGCCTGTAATCAATAACATCTTCATTAATACCGTCTCATTATGATTGATGAGGCGGATTGTAGGCGTGCAAAAGTAAACGGCATTTAAATAATAAAACGCCGAAATCAATGGCGTCTTAAGCTTATTTTAAGGAAAGGAAATCAGGTGGATATATTGGACAGTATCGCAAGGGTAAAAATTCACTCTATTAAGATTTAAATTTTAACTCATTGAATTTAATTGTTTTTATGAAGTCTGTACCTAATAGTGAACGTAATTCAAAATGTAATAAATATAATAATTTGTTACACCAAACATTTATTCAATAAATGTTTTAAATACCACTTAACTCAAATCAGACAACATAAATCGCAGGCCGATTTATTTAGCCTGCGAATGATTTTCAGAGCAAAAGGGGAAGCGTGGCGCTGGCTGTTTGCTGGCTAACGTCGCCGTAATGACCATCCAGCGCAATCATGGACGTGGTCAACAGCTCGACCAGCAGCATCACTCCAACCTTAGCATTGAGCGCGCCTGCACTTAGAGGGCCTTCTGGTTTGGCGGCAACCAGCTGCATGTCGCTCAGAGACGCCAGCGGGCTGCGGGGCGTATTGCTGAGCGCCAGAACCTTAACGCCGCGCTTGCGGGCAAGCTTCACCACGTGGAGTAAATCCCGCGTTGAACCCGAGCTGGAGATGGCCACAACCAGCGTATCTTTCGAAAGCGTTGTCGCATTCATGGCCGCGCGGTGCATATCGCTAAACAGCTGTGCGGGTTTTCCCAGCCGCAGCAGCTTGTAATGCAGATACTCGCCGAGGATCGCGCTGGCCGCGACGCCATAAATCTGCACGGATTGCGCCTGATGCAGCGCCAGCGCCGCTTTTTCAAGCAGCGTGCGGTCGAGGAGTCTGGCGGTATCCTGCAAAGCCTGCACCGACTCATCCACGACGTTATCAATCTCATCCCCCGCCTGACGCGCGGGCTGGCCCTGCTGAATATCCAGCGCAAGCGCCATTTTAAATTCGTTATAGCCCTTGCAGCCCAGCGTCCGGCAAAGGCGCGTGACGCTGGCTTCGCTGGTGTGGCTCTCGCGCGCCAGTTCAGTGATCGTCAGGTAGAGCACCCGGGCAGGATCGCTGAGGACAAACTCACCGAGTTTTTGTTGCGTTGGGCTGTACCCGGAAGCCTCCTGGCGGAGCTTCAGCAGCAGATTTTCATGGTCCGACATGCCACGTCCTTAATGTGTTTCGCTGCGACTAGTGTGGCGGAAAGGAGGGGAAAGATGCCAGTCATTTTGAAAAAGTATGATCGGCTTCCTGGTTTTTGATGATAATTTTCACTGAGCGATATTTATGTGGTAAAAATTTTCATCGTTTAACGGGGAGATGAAAAAATGATGCAAATGTTCAGTGGTGCTTCTTCGGGGGGATGGTTTGAAAAAGCGCAGCGCTTTGGTAAATCCTTTATGTTGCCTATCGCCGTGCTGCCCGCGGCGGGCCTGCTGCTGGGGATAGGCGGCGCGTTATCGAATCCCAATACGCTGGCGGCTTATCCGTTTTTAGATGTGGGCTGGCTGCAGGCCATTTTCACTATCATGAGCAGCGCCGGTTCAATCGTGTTTGCGAACCTCTCGGTGCTGTTTGCGGTTGGGGTAGCCGTCGGGCTGGCAAAAAGCGATAAGGGCACGGCTGGGCTGGCGGCGCTACTCGCGTTTCTGGTGATGAATGCCACCATCAACGCGCTGCTGATCCTCACCGGCAAACTGGCGCACGAGAACCCGGGCGCTGTGGGGCAGGGCATGACGCTGGGGATCCAGACGCTGGAAACCGGCGTGTTCGGCGGCGTGGTGATTGGTCTGGTGACCTGCACGCTCCATCATCGGTTTAATAAAATTGCGCTTCCGCAGTTCCTCGGGTTCTTTGGCGGCTCGCGCTTTGTTCCCATCATCAGCTCGCTGGCGGCGATACTCGTCGGCGCGCTCATGACGGTGGTCTGGCCGCATTTTCAGAAACTGATTTTTGGTCTCGGCGGGCTGGTGGATGCCACCGGCTATCTGGGCACCCTGCTGTACGGCTTCATTTTACGCATGCTGGGCCCGTTTGGTTTGCACCACATCTTCTATCTGCCGTTCTGGACCACCGCGCTCGGCGGCAGCGAGATTGTCAACGGTCACCTCGTCGAGGGCACACAGCGGATCTTCTTCGCCCAGCTGGCCGACCCGAACACGCAGCATTTCTATGAAGGCACGTCGCGCTTCATGTCCGGGCGCTTTATTACGATGATGTTTGGCCTGCTCGGCGCGTGCCTGGCGATGTACCACACGGCAAAACCGGAGAACAAAAAGCGCGTTGCCGGGCTGCTGCTCTCTGCGGCGCTAACCTCGTTCCTGACCGGGATTACCGAGCCTATCGAGTTTTCCTTCCTGTTTATTGCGCCGGTGCTTTACGTCATTCATGCGCTGTTTGACGGGCTGGCGTTCATGCTCGCGCACATGCTGCATATCACCATCGGGCAAACCTTCTCCGGCGGTTTTATCGACTTCGTGCTGTTCGGCATTTTGCAGGGAGAGGCCAAAACCAACTGGATGTTCGTTCCCCTGGTGGGCGTGCCGTGGTTCTTCCTTTACTACTTCACCTTCCGCTATCTGATTAACCGTTTTGATTTTGCCACGCCGGGTCGGGAAAAGGAGGCGATGGCCAATGAGGTGACCTTCTCGCAGAGCGAGCGCGCCGTTGCGGTGATCGCGGGATTAGGCGGAAAAGAGAATCTGGAAGAGGTGGACTGCTGCGCCACGCGTCTTCGCGTCACGGTGAAGGACGGCAGCAAAGTGAATGACGCGGCGCTGAAAGCCACCGGCGCGCGCGGCGTTATCGTGCGCGGTAACGGGGTTCAGGTCATTTATGGCCCGCACGTCACGATTATCAAAAACGAAGTGGAAGAGATTTTATCGTAATGAAAACTGTACTGGATAACCTGAAGGGAAAACTGGTCGTCTCCTGTCAGGCGCTGGAAAATGAACCGCTGCATAGCCCGTTTATTATGTCGCGCATGGCGCTGGCGGCGGCACAGGGCGGGGCCGCCGCCATTCGTGCCAACAGCGTGGTGGATATCGAGGCCATTAAGCAGCGGGTCTCTTTGCCTGTTATCGGCATCATCAAACGGGATTACCCGGAAAGCGAGGTGTTTATCACCGCCACGATGAAAGAGGTGGATGAGCTCATGGCCGCCTCTCCGGAAATCATAGCGCTCGATGCGACGGCGCGGGAGCGCCCCGGTGGTGAATCCCTGGAAACGCTGGTCGCGCGCATCCGCTGGCGCTACCCCTCAGTACTGCTGATGGCCGATATTTCCACGGTCGAAGAGGCAGTGACGGCGCAGGCGCTTGGCTTTGACTGTGTCGGCACCACGCTTTACGGCTATACGGCGGAAACGGCGGGCCATTCGCTTCCGGAAAATGACTGCGCGTTTCTGAAGGCCGTGCTGGCTGCCGTGACGGTTCCCGTGGTTGCCGAAGGCAACGTGGATACGCCTGAACGCGCGGCCAGATGCCTGGCGCTGGGCGCGCATACGGTGGTGGTCGGCGGCGCCATCACCCGTCCACAGCAAATTACCGAGCGTTTTATGGCGGCGATTGGCGCGCAAAGCACCGATGGAGCATGACCATCCGGCGGGGATCTGCGATACTTATCGTTTATCCCCTTTACTGAGATGACTATGCAGTACCCGATTAACGAGATGTTCCAGACCCTGCAAGGCGAGGGTTACTTTACCGGCGTTCCCGCTATTTTCATTCGTTTACAGGGATGCCCGGTTGGCTGTGCCTGGTGTGATACCAAACATACGTGGGATAAGCTCGCAGATCGGGAAGTGTCGCTGTTTAGCATTCTGGCGAAAACCAAAGAGAGCGATAAGTGGGGCGCGGGCAGTTCAGAAGATCTGCTGGCCATTATTGGTCGTCAGGGCTGGACGGCGCGCCACGTCGTGATCACCGGCGGTGAACCCTGCATCCACGATCTGACGCCGCTGACCGAGTTGCTCGAAAAGAACGGCTACAGCTGCCAGATTGAGACCAGCGGCACCCATGAAGTGCGCTGTTCACACACCACCTGGGTGACGGTATCGCCAAAAGTGAATATGCGCGGCGGGTATGACGTGCTGTCTCAGGCGCTGGAACGCGCGGATGAGATTAAGCACCCGGTTGGGCGCGTGCGTGATATCGAAGCGCTGGATGAACTGCTGGCAACGCTGACGGATGAAAAGCAGCGCGTCATTGCGCTACAGCCGATCAGCCAGAAAGACGACGCGACGCGCCTGTGCATTGAAACCTGTATTGCGCGCAACTGGCGCCTGTCGATGCAGACGCACAAATACCTGAATATTGCCTAAAAAAAAGCCCGGTTTAGCCGGGCTTTTTTTACTCCCCGCGATAGATACAGCCGGCGGTACAGGTCTCTTTAATCATCACCGCGCTCAGCAGCGGTACCAGCGGCTTCATCTGATCCCAAATCCATTTCGCCAGCACTTCGCTGGTCGGGTTTTCAAGGCCCGGGATATCATTCAGGTAGTAATGATCCAGACGATCGTAGGTCGGCTTAAACGCCGCCTTCAGTTCGGCAAAATCCATGATCCAACCGGTATGCGGATCAACTTCACCGGTGATCTCAAGACGCACCATGAACGAATGCCCGTGCAGACGGCCGCATTTATGCCCTTCAGGGACATGCGGAAGGTGGTGGGCGGCTTCGAAGGTGAAATCTTTAAACAGTGTGGTGGACATGATCGCTCTCAGTAATGCGGAAAAAACCGCCGCATAGTACCGGAAAGCACAATTTTTAGCATTAACTAAAACGGCTCTGAAGCCTGGCGTCTCGTTAACAGGCGTTTTTTGATGCTTTTATCGATAATTTTCAGAGGGTTAATTAATCGGTTTTATCGCTAAGTATGACAACTAAAACAGGTTAGTCCATTTGGTTATTTATTATTTCCATCCCTTCTTTAATTGTTATTATCCTCGCCGTTAACCTTATCTTCAGTTTGGATTTATTCGCTTAAAGTCCGCTTGGCTACTGGAACATAACGACGCATGACAACACAGGCCCCACCTTCAAATTTGCTTCCCCTGAACCCGGAGCAACTGGCGCGCCTTCAGGCTGCCACCTCTGATTTTTCTCCCACTCAGCTTGCCTGGGTCTCCGGTTATTTCTGGGGAATGCTCAATCAGCAGCCTGGCGCTGTGGCGGGTGCACCGGTAACGGCCGTTGAAATTCCGGCCATTACCCTGATTTCCGCCTCGCAGACGGGCAATGCGCGCCGCGTGGCCGAAGCGCTGCGTGACGACCTGCTGGCCGCCAAACTGAACGTGAACCTGGTCAACGCCGGGGATTATAAATTTAAGCAAATCGCGTCAGAAAAACTGCTGGTGGTGGTCGCCTCTACGCAGGGTGAAGGTGAACCTGCTGAAGAAGCGGTGGCCCTGCATAAGTTCCTGTTCTCGAAAAAAGCGCCGAAGCTGGATGGCACGGCGTTTGCCGTATTTGGCCTTGGCGATACCTCGTATGAATTCTTCTGCCAGTCCGGTAAAGACTTCGACAGCAGGCTGGCGGAGCTGGGCGCGGAGCGCCTGCTGGACCGCGTTGACGCGGATGTTGAATACCAGACCGCCGCCGCCGAATGGCGTGCGCGCATCGTTGAGGTGCTGAAAGCGCGCGTGCCGAAAGAGACGTCGGCGCAGGCCGCGTTCACCGCGACGGGTGCCGTCAACGACATCCACACCAGCCCGTACACCAAAGAGGCGCCGCTGACGGCGAGCCTGTCGGTGAACCAGAAAATCACCGGCCGCGATTCGGAAAAAGACGTGCGCCATATCGAGATCGATCTCGGCGACTCTGGCCTGCGCTATCAGCCGGGCGACGCGCTGGGTATCTGGTATCAGAACGATCCGGCTCTGGTGAAAGAGCTGGTTGAGCTGCTGTGGCTGAAGGGTGACGAGCCCGTCACCGTTGACGGCAAAATCCAGCCGCTTGCAGAGGCGCTGCAGTGGCATTTCGAGCTGACGGTGAACACCCCGAATATCGTCGAAAATTATGCCACCTTAACGCGCAGCGAATCCCTGCTGCCGCTGGTGGGCGACAAGGCGAAGCTGCAGCATTACGCCGCGACGACGCCAATTGTCGATATGGTGCGTTTCTCTCCGGCTCAGCTGGATGCCGATGCGCTGATCGGCCTGCTGCGACCGCTGACGCCGCGCCTGTACTCCATCGCCTCTTCGCAGGCCGAAGTGGAGAGTGAAGTGCATATTACCGTCGGCGTGGTGCGCTACGACATCGAAGGCCGCGCCCGTGCGGGTGGGGCATCAAGCTTCCTGGCGGATCGCGTGGAAGAAGAGGGCGAAGTGCGCGTCTTTATCGAGCACAACGACAACTTCCGCCTGCCGGCGAACCCGGAAACGCCGGTCATCATGATTGGCCCAGGCACCGGCATTGCGCCGTTCCGCGCCTTCATGCAGCAGCGCGCGGCAGATGAAGCGCCGGGTAAAAACTGGCTGTTCTTCGGCAACCCGCACTTTACCGAGGATTTCCTCTACCAGGTTGAGTGGCAGCGCTATGTGAAAGAAGGCGTACTGACCCGCATCGATCTGGCCTGGTCCCGCGACCAGAAAGAAAAAGTATACGTACAAGATAAACTGCGCGAACAGGGCGCAGAGCTGTGGCGCTGGATCAATGACGGTGCCCACATTTATGTCTGCGGCGACGCCAATCGCATGGCGAAAGACGTTGAGCAGGCACTGCTGGAAGTGATTGCCGAATTCGGCGGTATGGATGCCGAAACGGCGGATGAATTTTTAAGTGAGCTGCGCGTTGAGCGCCGTTATCAGCGAGATGTCTACTAATGAGCGAAAAACATCCAGGGCCACTGGTGGTCGAAGGTAAACTGACAGACGCCGAGCGCATGAAGCTGGAAAGCAACTATCTGCGCGGCACCATTGCTGAAGATCTGAATGACGGTCTCACCGGCGGCTTCAAAGGCGACAACTTCCTGCTGATCCGCTTCCACGGCATGTACCAGCAGGACGATCGCGACATCCGCGCCGAGCGTGCCGAACAGAAGCTGGAGCCGCGTCATGCGATGCTGCTGCGCTGCCGTCTGCCGGGCGGGGTGATCACCACCAAACAGTGGCAGGCCATCGACAAGTTTGCCGGTGAAAACACGATTTATGGCAGCATCCGCCTGACCAACCGTCAGACATTCCAGTTCCACGGCATTCTGAAGAAGAACGTCAAGCCGGTGCATCAGATGCTGCACTCGGTCGGGCTGGACGCGCTGGCGACCGCCAACGACATGAACCGTAACGTGCTTTGCACCTCGAACCCGTATGAGTCCGAGCTGCACGCCGAAGCCTATGAGTGGGCGAAGAAGATCTCTGAGCATCTGCTGCCGCGCACCCGCGCCTATGCGGAGATTTGGCTCGATCAGGAAAAAGTCGCGACCACGGACGAAGAACCGATCCTTGGCCAGACCTATCTGCCGCGTAAGTTTAAAACCACGGTCGTGATCCCACCGCAGAACGATATCGATCTGCACGCCAACGACATGAACTTCGTGGCGATTGCCGAAAACGGCAAGCTGATTGGCTTTAACCTGCTGGTGGGCGGCGGCCTGTCCATTGAGCACGGTAACAAGAAAACCTACGCCCGTACCGCGAGCGAGTTCGGCTTCCTGCCGCTGGAGCACACGCTGGCCGTGGCGGAAGCGGTAGTAACCACCCAACGCGACTGGGGCAACCGTACCGACCGTAAAAACGCGAAAACCAAATACACCCTGGAGCGCGTGGGCGTTGAGACGTTCAAAGAGGAAGTGGAGCGTCGTGCGGGGATCAAATTTGAGCCGATCCGCCCTTACGAATTCACCGGTCGCGGCGATCGCATTGGCTGGGTGAAGGGTATCGATAATAAGTGGCACCTGACGCTGTTTATCGAAAACGGCCGTATTCTGGATTATCCGGGCCGTCCGCTGAAAACCGGTCTGCTGGAAATTGCTAAGATCCATAAAGGCGAATTCCGCATTACCGCTAACCAGAATCTCATTATTGCCGGCGTGCCGGAGAGCCAGAAGGCGAAGATAGAGAAGCTGGCGCGCGATCACGGGTTAATGGATGCGGTTAAGCCGCAGCGTGAAAACTCCATGGCCTGCGTGTCGTTCCCGACCTGTCCGTTGGCGATGGCCGAAGCGGAACGTTTCCTGCCGTCATTCACTGACAAAGTGGAGGCGATTCTGGAAAAACACGGTATTCCGGACGAGCATATTGTTATGCGCGTCACCGGCTGCCCGAACGGCTGCGGCCGCGCGATGCTGGCCGAGCTGGGTCTGGTGGGGAAAGCGCCGGGTCGTTACAACTTGCACCTGGGCGGTAACCGTATCGGCACGCGCATTCCGCGTATGTTCCGCGAGAACATTACCGAGCCGGAAATCCTTGATTCCATCGACGAGCTTGTCGGGCGCTGGGCGAAAGAGCGCGAAGCGGGTGAAGGCTTCGGCGACTTTACGGTGCGTGCGGGCATCATTCGCCCGGTGCTCGATCCCGCAAGGGATTTCTGGGAGTAACCACGAGAGGTAATTATGTCCGTACTCGATCTAAACGCCCTTAACGATCTGCCTAAAGTCGAACGCATTCTGGCGCTGGCAGAAACCAATGCCCGCCTTGAAAAGCTGGATGCCGAAGGGCGCGTGGCGTGGGCGCTGGAAAACCTGCCGGGAGACTATGTGCTCTCGTCGAGCTTTGGTATTCAGGCGGCGGTCAGCCTGCATCTGGTGAATCAGATCCGTCCGGACATTCCGGTGATCCTCACCGATACCGGCTACCTGTTCCCGGAAACCTACCAGTTTATTGACGAGCTGACGGACAAGCTCAAGCTGAACCTCAAAGTGTACCGCGCGACGGAAAGTGCGGCCTGGCAGGAGGCGCGCTACGGTAAGCTGTGGGAGCAGGGCGTTGAGGGCATTGAGAAATACAATGAGATCAACAAAGTCGAGCCGATGAACCGGGCGCTGAAAGAGCTCAATGCGCAGACGTGGTTTGCGGGGCTGCGCCGCGAGCAGTCCGGCAGCCGTGCAACCTTACCGGTGCTGGCGGTCCAGCGCGGGGTATTTAAAGTGCTGCCGATTATCGACTGGGATAACCGGACGGTGTATCAGTATCTGCAAAAACACGGGCTGAAGTACCATCCGCTGTGGGACCAGGGCTATCTGTCAGTGGGCGACATCCACACCACGCGCAAATGGGAACCGGGAATGGCGGAGGAAGAGACACGATTCTTTGGGCTGAAGCGCGAGTGCGGGCTGCACGAAGGGTGATAACCTTTTTGCCCGGTGGCGCTGCGCTTACCGGGCCTACAAAGGCTTATCCTCCCTCTCCCTGTGGGAGAGGGTTGGGGTGAGGGCATCAGGCCTTAAAAACCTCAGGCTTTCCCTGCTTTCGCCAGCTCCTTCACCAGCGGCAGCATGAGCTTCACCACATCACGACTGCGGTGCTCAATCCGCTGCGGCAGCGCGCTGTCAATGTGCTGCTGATTATCCAGCATCACGTTGTGCCAGCTTGTCCCGTCCGGGAAGGCTTTCGATTTAGCCCGCTGCTGATAGCCATCTTTCTTGCCCAATGCCCAGTTTGTCGCTTCCACGTACAGCACCGGAATGCCCGCTTTATCGAACACTTCCCCATCGTTGCAGCAGCCCGTTCCTCTCGGATAATCCGGGTTACCGCCAGGGTTGCTGGTGGCAAAAACGCCATGACTGCGGGCAATCGCCAGCGCCCGGTCGCGCGTCAGTTTCCGCACGGGTCCCGGCGTACTCTGCCCGCTGTTGAAATAAAGCTTATCGCCGACGATCAGGTTATCGAGGTTGATCACCAGCAGCGTATTTTTCTTCTCCTCAGCGCTCATGCGTTTAAGGAGATTCTCAGCGCCGAGTTTGCCCTCTTCTTCCCCGCTGGTGGCCACGAAACGAATGCCATACTGGGTTGGAATATCCTTCATCCGCTCGGCCAGTTCGAGCATCACGCCCAGGCCCGCCGCGTTGTCGTCCATGCCCTGCAGCGTCAGCCCGCCGAGGTTGTTATCCGTATCGGCATCGCTCATCGGGGCGTAGGTATCAAGGTGCGCCATGATAATAATCTGTTCAGCCGCGCGACCTTCATGCGCCGCGATAACCGTACTGCCGGTCACGTTATGCCAGTTTTTCGTTTTATTTCGTGAGGTATAGACGTAGCGGCTGTGAAACGACCGGATATCGCTCTGGTAGCCCATCCCGGCAAACTGCTGGCGAAGATAGTCCGCAGAGAGCATCTCCGCAGGCGAGCCGGTCATGCGGCCAGGGAAGACGGTGGCAATATGCCGCGCCTGCATAGTGGCGATTTCACCATAAGGTTGGTTTTTTGCCTGGGCAGGAAGAATAAAGCAAACGCCGAGCGCCAGGGCAGCAATACGGTGGCGCGTTGCGGAAAACATAGTGAGTCCTTAAAAACTGAGCAAAATAATAACCCGCCTAGTATGAAACTGTGATCGTCCATACACAATTTGAATTGGTCTTAAATGCCCGAAATTTCGCGTGTTAAGCACTTTTTGGTATTAGCTTTTTCACGGCGTTATTCCATTGAGTAACTACTCATTCCAATTCGTAATTTCATTCGGTCTAAGCCGCCCCCTATAGTCCCTTTATTCCTCGTTGTTAGTGAGTTGTTGCTTGTGGACTATCTGCCCTTATTTGCCGCGATAAAAGAGAAGCCTGTGCTGGTTGTTGGCACGGGTGAAATTGCCGATCGCAAAATCGCGTTTCTGCAACGCGCAGGGGCGCAGGTGCGGGTAGTGGCAGAAGCGGATTTTGACGAATCACAAATCGACAGCGTCGTGCTGGTGATTGCGGCGACCGAAGATCGCGACCTGAACCGGCGGATTTCCGACGCCGCTCAGGCCCGTTACCGCCTGGTGAACGTGGTGGACGACCAGCCGTTATGTTCGTTCATCTTCCCGTCGATCGTTGACCGTTCTCCGCTGCTGGTGGCGATCTCCTCCGGCGGTACCGCACCGGTGCTGGCGCGCGTGCTGCGTGAAAAAATCGAAGCGCTGCTGCCGACCAGCCTCGGGGGCATGGCGGAAAAAGCCAGCTACTGGCGCAACCACCTGAAAATGCGCCTGACCAGCGTAACGGAACGCCGTCGCTTCTGGGAGCGCGTGTTTCGCGGCCGCTTTGCCAGCCTGATGCATGCCGGTAATGAGACGGCAGCGCAGAAAATTCTCGAGGACGAACTGGATAACCCCGGCAGCACGGGCGGGGAGATCATTCTGGTGGGGGCTGGGCCGGGCGATGCCGGGCTTCTGACGCTGCGCGGCCTGCAGGTGCTGCAGGACGCTGACGTGGTGTTCTACGACCATCTGGTCACCGACGGCGTGCGCGAGCTGATCCGTCGCGACGCGGAGCAAATCTGCGTCGGCAAACGGGCTGGCGAGCACTCGGTGCCGCAGCACGACACCAACCAGATGCTGGTTGACGCCGCCAAAGCGGGTAAAACCGTGGTGCGCCTGAAAGGGGGCGATCCGTTCATTTTTGGTCGCGGCGGCGAAGAACTGCAGGCGGCAGCCGAAGCGGGCATACCGTTCCAGGTGGTGCCCGGCATCACGGCGGCCTCTGCGGTAACGGCCTACGCCGGTATCCCGTTGACCCACCGCGATTACGCCCAGAGCGTGACCTTTGTGACCGGCCACTACAAGGCCGACAGCACGCCGTTCGACTGGTCGCATCTCGCCCAGAGCCGCCAGACGCTGGCGATATACATGGGCACGATGAAGGCCGCGGACATCAGCGAACAGCTTATTCAGCACGGTCGCGAGGCGACGACGCCCGTTGCCGTCATTTCTCGCGGCACGCGCGTCGATCAGCACGTTGCGACGGGCACGCTGGAACATCTTGCAACCCTGGCGAAAGACGCCCCGATGCCCGCCCTGATCGTGGTGGGTGAAGTGGTGCAGCTGCACAGCACGCTCGCCTGGTTCCAACACACAACCGATACAGAAGGCTTTGGTTCTTCTGTCGTAAATTTGGCTTAAGGAACGGTTATGGACCAAAAACGTCTTACACACCTGCGGCAGCTCGAAGCGGAGAGTATCCATATTATCCGCGAAGTGGCCGCCGAGTTTTCTAACCCGGTGATGATGTACTCCATCGGTAAAGATTCCAGCGTCATGCTGCATCTGGCGCGTAAAGCGTTTTATCCGGGCACGCTGCCGTTCCCGCTGCTGCACGTGGATACCGGCTGGAAATTCCGCGAAATGTACGAGTTCCGCGACCGTACCGCGAAAGCCTACGGCTGCGAGCTGCTGGTGCATAAAAACCCGGAAGGGGTGGCGATGGGCATTAACCCGTTCGTGCACGGCAGCGCCAAGCACACCGATATCATGAAAACCGAAGGGCTTAAGCAGGCGCTGAACAAATACGGTTTTGACGCGGCCTTCGGCGGCGCGCGCCGTGACGAGGAGAAATCCCGCGCCAAAGAGCGTATCTACTCCTTCCGCGACCGCTTCCACCGCTGGGATCCGAAAAACCAGCGTCCGGAGCTGTGGCACAACTACAACGGCCAGATCAACAAAGGCGAAAGCATTCGCGTCTTCCCGCTCTCCAACTGGACCGAGCTGGATATCTGGCAGTACATCTATCTGGAAAACATTGAAATCGTTCCGCTGTATCTGGCCGCCGAGCGCCCGGTGCTGGAGCGCGACGGCATGCTGATGATGATCGACGACGATCGTATCGACCTGCAGCCGGGCGAAGTGATCAAACAACAGATGGTGCGCTTCCGTACCCTCGGCTGCTGGCCGCTGACCGGGGCGGTGGAATCCAGCGCGCAGACGCTGCCGGAGATCATCGAAGAGATGCTGGTGTCCACCACCAGCGAGCGACAGGGGCGCGTGATTGACCGCGACCAGGCAGGCTCCATGGAGCTGAAGAAACGTCAGGGTTATTTCTAAGGAGCCGCCATGAACACTACTATTGCTCAACAAATTGCCAACGAAGGCGGCGTGGAAGCGTATCTGCACGCGCAACAACACAAAAGCCTGCTGCGTTTTCTGACCTGCGGCAGCGTGGATGACGGGAAAAGTACCCTGATTGGCCGCCTGTTGCACGATACGCGCCAGATTTACGAAGATCAGCTCTCTTCCCTGCATAACGACAGTAAGCGTCACGGCACCCAGGGTGAAAAACTCGACCTGGCGCTGCTGGTGGACGGCCTGCAGGCGGAGCGCGAGCAGGGCATCACCATCGATGTGGCCTACCGCTACTTCTCTACCGAGAAGCGCAAATTTATTATCGCCGACACCCCGGGGCACGAGCAGTACACCCGCAACATGGCGACCGGCGCGTCTACCTGCGACCTGGCGATCCTGCTGATGGACGCGCGTAAAGGCGTGCTGGATCAGACCCGTCGCCACAGCTTTATCTCGACGCTGCTGGGGATCAAACACCTGGTGGTGGCGGTCAACAAGATGGATCTGGTCAACTTCAGCGAAGAGAAGTTCGAGGAGATCCGCCAGAGCTATCTGACCTTTGCCGAACAGCTGCCGGGCAACCTGGATATTCGCTTTGTACCACTCTCGGCGCTGGAAGGGGATAACGTCGCCTCCCAGAGCGCGAACATGCCGTGGTACAGCGGTCCGACGCTGCTGGAAGTGCTGGAAACCGTTGAAATTCAGCGCGTGGTCGATACCCAGCCGATGCGCTTCCCGGTGCAGTACGTGAACCGTCCAAACCTCGATTTCCGCGGCTTCTCAGGCACCCTCGCGTCAGGCTCCGTGAAGGTAGGTCAGCGCGTCAAGGTGCTGCCATCCGGCGTGGAATCGACTATCGCCCGCATCGTCACCTTCGACGGTGACCTGCAGGAAGCGGGCGCCGGTGAAGCCGTAACGCTGGTGCTGAAAGACGAAATTGATATCAGCCGGGGCGACCTGCTGGTTGACGCGCAGGAAACGCTGGCGGCAGTGCAGGGGGCTTCCGTGGACGTGGTGTGGATGGCCGAACAGCCGCTAACCGCTGGCCAGAGCTATGACATCAAAATTGCCGGCAAGAAAACCCGCGCCCGCGTGGACGGTATTCAGTTCCAGGTGGATATCAACAACCTGACCCAGCGTGACGTCACCGAGCTGCCGCTGAACGGCATTGGTCTGGTCGATCTGACCTTCGACGAACCGCTGGTGCTGGATCCGTATCAGCAGAATCCGGTCACGGGAGGTCTTATCTTTATCGACAGGCTGACCAACGTTACCGTCGGGGCCGGTATGGTTCGCGAACCGATTAAACAGGCTGCCGCGACGTCTGAATTCAGCGCCTTCGAGCTGGAACTGAACGCGCTGGTGCGTAAACACTTCCCGCACTGGGGCGCACGCGATCTGCTGGGAGGCAAGTAATGGCCGCCCATGATGAGAACGTCGTCTGGCATCCTCATCCGGTCACCGTCGCCCAGCGCGAACAGCTCCACGGTCATCGTGGGGTTGTGCTGTGGTTTACCGGGCTGTCCGGCTCGGGCAAATCGACGGTGGCCGGCGCGCTGGAAGAGGCGTTGCATCAGCAGGGCGTAAGCACGTACCTGCTGGATGGCGACAACGTGCGTCACGGCCTGTGCAGCGATTTAGGGTTTAGCGACGATGACCGCAAAGAGAACATCCGCCGGGTGGGCGAAGTCGCCAGCCTGATGGCTGACGCCGGGCTGGTGGTGCTGACCGCGTTTATCTCTCCGCACCGCGCCGAGCGCCAGATGGTGCGCGAACGCGTGGGCCAGGATCGCTTTATCGAGGTGTTTGTCGATACGCCGCTGGAGATTTGCGAAGCGCGCGACCCGAAAGGGCTGTACAAGAAAGCGCGTGCCGGAGAACTGCGCAACTTCACCGGAATTGACGCGGTATACGAAGCGCCTGAATCGCCTGAAATTCACCTGGAAGGTCAACAATTGGTAACAAATTTAGTAAGCCAATTATTAGACCTCCTCAGACGGGACGATATTATCAGATCCTGAGGCGGTATCGTTCGGGAGCTGTCTTCCCGAACGATGAGTCACGGTCACAGGACTAGCTATGCGCAACAGTGAACATTACATCACCACCACCGGGTCGGAGCCGCTAGCGACCGACGACGAAACGACCTGGTCATTTCCTGGGGCCATCATTGGCTTCGTCTCATGGCTGCTGGCGCTTGGCATTCCGTTTCTCATCTACGGCGGCAACACGCTGTTCTTCTTTCTCTACACCTGGCCTTTCTTTCTGGCGCTGATGCCCGTGGCGGTTGTCGTCGGCATTGCGCTGCACTCGCTGCTCAACGGTAAGCTCCTGTACAGCACCGTGGTCACGATTGTGACGGTGGTTCTCATGTTTGGTCTGTTATTTTTGTGGCTCATGGGCTAACTTCAGCCATAATTCAAACCGTAACCAACTGTGTAACGATATTGTGCAGGACGATTCTGCGGAAAAAATGTGGTACATTTGCCCGCGATGTTGCGGCATCTCTGTTACCCCGGCGTAGTGCTCTGGGGAAGTCTTGGGATGATGATGCCGTTTTTCAGGGGGCAGGATGGGTAAACTAACGCTGCTGTTGCTGGCTTTGCTAATCTGGCTGCAATATTCGCTGTGGTTCGGTAAGAACGGACTGCACGACTATAGCCGGGTGAGCGATGACGTCGCGGCTCAGCAGGCAACAAACGCCAAACTTAAGGCGCGAAACGATCAACTCTTTGCTGAAATTGATGACCTCAATGGCGGGCAAGAGGCGATTGAGGAACGCGCACGCAATGAACTCAGTATGACTAAGCCGGGCGAAACCTTTTATCGTCTGGTTCCGGATGCGTCTAAACGCAATCAGGGCTCAGCACAAAACAATCGATAATCAGGCCCAGGATTACGACATGGCAGTAACTTTTTCGGACGTATGCGCCGTGGTGCCGGCCGCAGGTTTTGGCCGGCGCATGCAGACAGAATGTCCCAAGCAGTACCTCTCTATTGGCGATAAAACGATCCTCGAGCACGCCGTGGCGGCGCTGCTGGCGCACCCGCGGGTGACGCGTGTGATCATCGCTATCAGCCCTGGCGATGCGCGCTTCGCGCAGCTGCCGCTGGCAAATCATCCACACATTACCGTCGTTGACGGTGGCGCCGAACGCGCCGATTCCGTGCTGGCGGGCATTCAGGCCGCCGGAAACGCGTCGTGGGTGCTGGTACATGACGCAGCGCGTCCGTGCCTGCATCAGGACGATCTTGCGCGCCTGCTGGCCCTGAGCGAAACAAGCAAGGTCGGTGGGATTCTGGCCGCACCGGTGCGCGACACCATGAAGCGCGCCGAGCCGGGCAAAAAGGCTATCGCCCACACCGTCGATCGCGTCGATTTATGGCACGCGCTGACGCCACAATTTTTCCCCCGCGAATTACTCCATGACTGCCTAACTCGAGCGCTTAAAGAAGGTGCGACCATCACGGACGAAGCCTCCGCGCTGGAGTATTGCGGTTTCCACCCTGAGCTTGTTGAAGGACGCGCTGATAATATTAAAGTGACGCGTCCGGAAGATTTACAGCTTGCGGAATTTTATCTTACCCGTTCGACCCATCAGGAGAAGGCATAATGCGAATTGGACACGGTTTTGATGTACACGCCTTTGGCGGAGAAGGCCCAATTATCATTGGCGGCGTGCGCATTCCTTATGAAAAAGGACTGCTGGCGCATTCTGATGGCGACGTGGCACTGCATGCGCTGACCGACGCGCTGTTGGGCGCTGCTGCGCTGGGCGATATCGGCAAGCTGTTCCCGGACACCGACCCGGCATTTAAAGGCGCGGACAGCCGCGAACTGCTGCGCGAAGCGTGGCGCCGCATTCAGGCGAAGGGCTACACCCTCGGCAACGTCGACGTGACGATTATTGCCCAGGCCCCGAAAATGCTGCCGCATATTCCGCAGATGCGCGTGTTTATTGCAGAAGATCTGGGCTGCCATATGGACGACGTGAACGTCAAAGCGACGACGACCGAGAAGCTGGGCTTTACCGGGCGTGGCGAAGGAATTGCCTGTGAAGCCGTGGCGCTGCTGCTGAAGGCGAGCAAATGACAGACTTCGACAACCTGACATACCTGCACGGTAAACCGCAGGGGAACGGGGTGCTGAAAGCCAGCCCGGAAGATTTCCTCGTGGTGGAGGATCTGGGCTTTGAGCCGGATGGCGAAGGCGAACATATCCTGGTGCGTATTCTGAAAAATGGCTGCAATACCCGCTTTGTGGCCGACGCGCTGGCAAAATTCCTCAAAATTCATGCCCGCGAAGTGAGCTTTGCCGGACAGAAAGATAAACACGCCGTCACGGAACAGTGGCTCTGCGCGCGCGTTCCCGGCAATACGATGCCTGATTTAAGCAAATTTGAGCTTGAAGGCTGTAAGGTACTGGAATTCGCCCGCCACAAGCGCAAACTGCGTCTGGGGGCGTTGAAGGGGAACGACTTTACGCTGGTGCTGCGTGAAGTGTCCCACCGCGAAGATGTTGAAAAACGTCTGAACGCTATCAGTGAACGCGGTGTACCGAACTACTTTGGCGCGCAGCGCTTTGGCATTGGCGGCAGCAACCTGCAGGGTGCGCTGCGCTGGGCGCAAAGCGATACCCCGGTGCGCGACAGGAATAAACGCAGTTTTTGGTTGTCGGCGGCCCGCAGCGCGTTGTTTAATCAGATTGTGAGCGAAAGGCTGAAAAAACCGGACGCGAATCAAGTTGTTGTTGGCGATGCGCTACAATTAGCGGGACGCGGAAGCTGGTTTGTGGCAACGGCCGAAGAAATGGCCGATGTGCAGTCGCGCGTGGACGCAAAAGCGCTGATGATTACCGCCGCGCTGCCCGGTACGGGCGACTGGGGAACGCAGGGCGACGCGCTGGCTGCCGAGCAGCTAGCCGTAGCGGATGCGCCAGAATTGCAATCCTTGCTGGTGCGGGAAAAAGTCGAAGCGGCACGCCGCGCGATGCTGCTCTATCCGCAGCAGTTAAGCTGGAACTGGTGGGATGACGTGACCGTCGAGTTACGCTTCTGGCTACCGGCAGGTAGCTTTGCCACCAGTGTTGTCAGGGAACTTATCAACACCTCGGGTGATTATGCGAATATTGCTGAGTAACGATGATGGTATCCACGCGCCAGGCATTCAGACCCTGGCGAAACACCTCCGCGAATTCGCGGACGTGCACGTCGTGGCGCCCGATCGTAACCGCAGTGGAGCGTCTAACTCACTGACGCTGGAGTCGTCGCTTCGCACCTTTACCTTTGAAAATGGCGATATTGCCGTGCAGATGGGCACGCCAACCGACTGCGTTTTTCTGGGCGTGAACGCGCTGATGCGGCCGCGTCCGGATATCGTTGTTTCCGGCATTAACGCCGGTCCTAACCTCGGCGATGACGTGATTTACTCCGGTACCGTGGCGGCCGCAATGGAAGGGCGCCATCTGGGGTTCCCGGCGCTGGCGGTCTCGTTAAACGGCCACACGCACTACGACACCGCCGCCGCGGTGACCTGTTCGATCCTGCGGGCGCTCGGCCGCGAGCCGTTGCGTACCGGGCGCATCCTCAACATCAACGTGCCGGATCTTCCTCTCGATGAAATTAAAGGCATTCGCGTCACCCGTTGCGGAAGCCGACATCCTGCCGATCAGGTGATCCCGCAGCAGGATCCTCGCGGCAACACGCTTTACTGGATTGGCCCTCCCGGCGATAAGTGCGATGCGGGTCCGGATACCGACTTTGCCGCCGTGGATGAAGGCTATGTTTCGGTTACCCCGCTGCACGTAGATTTAACCGCGTATAGCGCGCATGATGTGGTGTCGGGCTGGCTGGATCGCGCAGGAGTGAACGCGCAATGGTAAACAAACGTGTACAAACTCTTCTGGAACAACTCCGCGCGCAGGGGATCCGCGACGAGCACGTGCTTGAAGCGCTTGCTCAGGTTCCGCGTGAGAAATTTGTAGACGAGGCGTTTGAACACAAAGCGTGGGAAAACGTGGCGCTGCCCATCGGACAGGGCCAGACGATTTCGCAGCCTTACATGGTGGCGCGCATGACGGAGCTGCTGGAGCTGACGCCTGACTCCCGCGTGCTGGAGATTGGCACCGGGTCGGGGTATCAGACCGCGATCCTGGCGCATCTGGTTCATCATGTATGCTCCGTTGAGCGGATTAAAGGTTTACAGTGGCAGGCGCGTCGTCGCCTGAAACAACTTGATTTACATAATGTTTCGACACGACACGGTGATGGATGGCAGGGTTGGAAGGCGCGCGCGCCGTTTGACGCGATCATCGTGACGGCGGCCCCGCCTGAAATTCCTGCGGCCCTGTTGTCGCAGCTGGATGAGGGGGGCATTCTTGTTCTGCCCGTCGGGGACGAGCAGCAGCTTTTGAAGCGCGTTCGTCGGCGCGGCGGCGAGTTTATTATCGACACCGTGGAAGCCGTGCGCTTTGTGCCTCTGGTAAAGGGGGAGTTGGCCTGAGACTCGGAATTATCCAGGGTTATTAAGGCAAATTCAGCGTATGGTGTGGCGCGAAAGATTCGTGCCATCACGGTAAATTTTAAGTCACTGGTAGTTAACACATTCCTGGGGGATAAATGAGCGCGGGAAGCCCTAAATTCACCATCAGCCGTGTTGCGGCATTATCACTGGTTTCGCTCTGGCTGGCAGGCTGTACAAGTTCTAATAACGCGCCTGCGCCCGTCAGTTCTGTCGGCGGAAACAGCGGCTCGGGTAACACGTCCGGCGGAATGTTGATCACTCCTCCGCCTAAAATGGGTACCTCTACGGCGCAACAAAATCCGCCAATCCAGCCGGTTCAGCGTCCAATGACGCAGCCGACGCAGATTCAGCCAGTGGAACAGCCTGTTCAGACCCAGAATGGCCGCATAGTCTATAACCGTCAGTATGGGAACATTCCGAAAGGCAGCTATACCGGTGGCAGCACCTATACCGTGAAACGCGGGGATACGCTGTTCTACATTGCGTGGATTACCGGGAACGATTTCCGTGACCTCGCGCAGCGCAATAACGTCCAGGCCCCATACGGTCTGGAAGTCGGGCAAACGCTCCAGGTTGGCAACGCGACGGGCACGCCGCTTACGCCTGGCAACACCGTTTCAGCGGCCGATGTGACGGCTCAAAATAACAGCGTTAAGCCTGCACAAAAATCCACCACGGTGGTTGCTTCACAACCTGTAATTACGTATTCTGAGGATTCAGGTGATCAGACTGCTAACAAAATGTTGCCGAATAATAAAGGTACTGCGACTGTTGTCACAGCACCGGTAACGGCACCTGTGGTTAGCTCTACTGAACCGACTGCCAGCAGTATGACCTCCAGTTCGCCAATCTCTGCATGGCGCTGGCCAACTGACGGCAAGGTTATCGAGAACTTCTCTTCCTCCGAAGGGGGAAATAAAGGGATCGATATCGCAGGGAGTAAAGGACAGGCTATCATCGCGACCGCAGACGGGCGCGTTGTGTATGCCGGTAACGCTCTGCGCGGTTACGGTAATCTTATTATCATCAAACATAACGATGATTACCTTAGTGCCTACGCCCATAACGACACAATGCTGGTCCGGGAACAACAAGAAGTTAAGGCGGGGCAAAAAATCGCTACCATGGGTAGCACCGGAACCAGTTCTACACGCTTGCATTTTGAAATTCGTTACAAGGGGAAATCCGTAAACCCGCTGCAGTACTTGCCGCAGCGATAATTTGACGGGGCATGCCAGCCAGGGTGTCTCGTTCAGGGATCACGGGTAGGAGCCACCTTATGAGTCAGAATACGCTGAAAGTTCATGATTTAAATGAAGACGCGGAATTTGATGAGAACGGAGTAGAGGCTTTTGACGAAAAAGCCTTAGTAGAAGAGGAACCCAGTGATAACGATTTGGCTGAAGAAGAGCTGTTATCGCAGGGCGCCACACAGCGTGTACTGGACGCGACTCAGCTTTACCTTGGGGAGATTGGTTACTCCCCACTGCTAACGGCCGAAGAAGAAGTCTATTTCGCACGTCGTGCTTTGCGTGGTGATGTCGCCTCGCGTCGTCGCATGATTGAAAGTAACCTGCGACTGGTCGTGAAAATTGCCCGCCGTTACGGCAATCGTGGTCTGGCTCTGCTGGATCTGATTGAAGAGGGCAACTTAGGTCTCATCCGCGCAGTTGAGAAGTTTGACCCGGAACGCGGGTTCCGTTTCTCAACCTACGCGACCTGGTGGATTCGCCAGACCATCGAACGGGCTATTATGAACCAGACCCGTACGATCCGCCTGCCGATTCACATCGTCAAAGAGTTGAACGTTTATCTGCGCACCGCGCGCGAGTTGTCCCATAAACTGGACCACGAGCCAAGCGCAGAAGAAATTGCCGAACAACTCGATAAACCGGTT
Organism: Enterobacter sp. 302C9; assembly: GCF_034106085.1. Taxonomy (NCBI): domain Bacteria; kingdom Pseudomonadati; phylum Pseudomonadota; class Gammaproteobacteria; order Enterobacterales; family Enterobacteriaceae; genus Enterobacter; species Enterobacter sp. 302C9. The sequence goes on along the minus strand of NZ_JAWNBW010000009.1, from coordinate 55,773 downwards.
GATGACGTAAGCCGTATGCTGCGTCTCAACGAGCGCATTACCTCCGTTGACACCCCGCTGGGTGGCGACTCCGAAAAAGCGCTGCTGGACATCCTGGCCGATGAAAAAGACAACGGTCCGGAAGACACCACGCAGGACGATGACATGAAGCAGAGCATCGTCAAATGGCTGTTCGAGCTGAACGCCAAACAGCGTGAAGTGCTGGCACGTCGTTTCGGTTTACTGGGGTATGAAGCTGCGACACTGGAAGACGTCGGCCGCGAAATTGGCCTGACCCGTGAACGTGTTCGTCAGATTCAGGTTGAAGGTCTGCGCCGCCTGCGTGAAATCCTGCAGGGGCAAGGTCTGAACATCGAAGCGCTGTTCCGCGAATAAGCAACCTTTCGTCAAAAAAGGCCCGTCGTGAGACGGGCCTTTTTCTTTTGCGCTACGGCTTAGCCGTTTCGTGCAGCAGACGCCACACTATCCGATCGCCTTCCTGATTGAGCACCGCGGTTGACCAGCGCACGTTGACGGGCAGGTCCGGCCGGGTTTGCGTCTCCTGGTAGTGGAGCACCGCGCCACGATCCCAGCGCTGGATCGTGGACAATTCGTCAATGACGATCTTCAGTCCTGGACGGCTTCCGCGCTGGTTTTCCAGAAAACTGGCAAGACCGATATAGTCGATCTGAACGCCGCCCGGCGGGATCATCAGAAAATCCGGGCTGAAGCGGGCGAGCAGGGCGTCGGGATCTCCTTCACCTTTGCCTAACCAGTTTTCAAGCGCAATGTGGAGGTCGATAATGTCGTGTTCGAAAGGCGTCATGAATTCTCCTGTCGCAGCTGGGTGAGCACCTGCGTATTGTTAAGACGAAAAACGTACGGTACAGGCAGCAAGGTCATGCCTGCGGCAAAAATAAACATCCCATGCCAGGCCGCGAGCGGCGGCAGCCAGACCTGCGCAAGGTTCAGCGCCTGCGCCAGCAGCAGGGCACCGGCAAAAAAGCTCAGCTGCCGATTTAGATTCCACAGCGCGCTGGCATCCGGCATCTCTTCCCGGCGCGTCGCCAGAAAAGCGCTGCTTTGAGCCGTACTGCTGCACAGGCTTCCCCCCGCGCCCATCAGGATAAACGCAGCGGCAGACAGCAGCGTAGCCGAACTGACGTTAATCAAAAGCAGAATACCCGTCGCCTGCAGCAGGCAGCCGATGACGATCAGCGGTCGGGGGCCGATACGGTTAAAATAGCGTCCCGTTGCCGTGATGGCGATAAAGGATGCCACGGACCACGGCAGCATGAGCATCCCCGTTGCGGCTGGGCTCATGTTCGCCACATGCTGAAGATAAAACATGCCCGTGACGTTCACCCCAATAAACATGCCGGGTACGCAGAGATAGACAAGCATGGAAAAACGCAAAAGCGGGTCCGCGAGCAACGACAGGTTTAGCAGTCTGGCCGCTTTCATCGCGGGCATTTCGTGTTTAAGCCACAGGCAGGCCAAAACAAAGGTCACGATAGCGACCGGTAGCGTGGCTAAAAATATCCATCGCCAGCTGAACGTCTGCACCAGCAGGCCTCCTATCGCAGGAGAGCAGGCCGGGGCAAGCAACGCCACCAGCATCACCGCCGAGGAGAGTCGGGCCCGCTCGTGAGGCCTGAACTGTTGCCAGGTCAGCGCCTGTCCGACGGGGATCAGTAAGCCCCCTCCCACGCCCTGGAGTACTCGCCAGGCGATCAGACTTTCAAGCGTTGCAGACAGGCCCGCCGCAGCGGAGGCAGCGCTGAACAGAAAAAGCGAGAGCAGGATGACTCGCTTTGGCCCGATGCGGCGCGTGAGCACGCTGCTAAACGGGATCACCAGCGTCAGGCCGGCAATGTACCCGTTACTGACCCAGGCAAGGGCTGAAAGCGTGGTGTTAAAGGCGTGAGCCATTGCCGGGAAGGCGACGCTGGCAATGAACATGTTGATCAAATCAAGAAAAAAGCCCAGCAGGTAAACAACGGCGACTTTGCTGCGATACGTCATGGTGGATCCTCCGGTGAGGTGGCGTATCGTATCGATCCGGGAAGAACGGATAAACCTGACAAAGCGCGATATACTGTCAAAAATATTTTGACAGTAAAAGGCGTGATGATGATTAACCTGCAGCGGGCGCAGATGTTTGTCGCGGTGGCCGATACCGGCAGTTTCACTGCCGCAGCCGAGGCAATGGGGCTGACAAAAGCCGTGGTCAGCTTCAATATTCGCCAGCTTGAAGATGAGCTGGGCGTTACGCTGCTGCTGCGCTCCACCCGCCGTCTGACGTTAACCGAGGCGGGCGCGCTTTTTCATCAACGCAGCGTGGCGCTTCTGAAGGATGCGGAACGGCTGCAGGAAGATGTCCGCGCGAATCATGCGGGGCTTACTGGCGAACTGCGGATCACGACGACGCCCGAGTATGGTTCACAGGTGGTGGTGCCGCTGCTGGCCAGGTTTAGCCAGCAACACCCGGATCTTCGCGTGCGGCACGTTTCGTCCTCCCTGCACGCCGACCTTATCTCGGAGCGCTTTGACGTAGCTATCCGGCTGGGAACGCTTGCCGATTCGCGCAACCACGCCGCGCTGATTTCGCACTTCTCGATTCTCCCCGTCGCGACGCCCGGGTGGCTCGTTAACCATCCGATCGAAACGCTTGCGCACCTTGCCAACGCCGACTGGATTATTCACGAGCGCCTGGCCTCGCCGCTGCGCTGGCAGGTGAAGGATGCCCGCGGTGCGCCCGAAACGCTGGAGATAAAAAAAGCGCCGCGCCTGTTTGCCGACAGCGCACAGGCTCTTATGGCCTTTGCACTCGCGGGCGGAGGCGTGGCGTTACTGCCGGAATGGCTGGCGCGCGATGCGCTTGATGCGGGAAAACTGGTCCCGGTTTTACCGGTATATACCTTTGCGCAGCAGGGCATCTATGCGGTTTATCCCGATGCCCGGCACGTGTCGGCGAAGGTGCGCACGTTTATCGATTTTATGCGCACCAGCGTGAATTAATCGTGCATCATCTTTTTGATGAGCGCGGAGAACTGCTCCCGCTCGGCCTTGTTAAGACGTCCTAAAAACGCCTCATCCACCTCGTTGCCAACCGGTTTACAGCCTGCAAGCAGGGCTTCTCCTTCCGGCGTCAGGAAGACAAACCGGCGGCGCTTATCGGCCGGATCGTGCTCGCGTTTGACCAGACCGCGCGCCTCCATGCGGCTGAGCATCTCCGCCAGGGTCGCTTTCGTGCTGACCGCCACTTCGGTCAACGCCACCTGTTCAATACCCGGATGCTCGGCAATAGAGCGCATCACCGCATACTGTGGCTTGGTCAGTTCCGGTAAGGCATGTTGCCACTGCGCGGTATGCTGTTGAAAAAGCTGACGTAACAGGTGGAACGCCTCTTGTCTTAGTTCCATGAACACTCCGACGGAAAAAATCTCCCCCTATGATAGCCGCTATTGCTCTCAATTTTAACGCGGCATCATTTAGTCATTCGTGTGATCGTATGCGAACGATCTTGTCAGGTAAACGATCCTGGAGTAGCTTATTTATAATGTTCGTACACGAACAAAATATTGAGGTGATGAATGAGATTGATAGTGGGAATGACGGGGGCAACGGGTGCACCGCTGGGCGTGGCGCTGCTGCAGGCGCTGCGGGAAATGCCGGAGGTGGAGACGCATCTGGTGATGTCTAAGTGGGCAAAAACCACCATTGAGCTGGAAACGCCCTACACCGCGCAGGACGTTGCTGCTCTGGCTGACGTTGTCCACAGTCCGGCTGACCAGGCCGCCACCATCTCCTCCGGCTCGTTTCGCACCGACGGCATGATCGTCATTCCCTGCAGCATGAAAACGCTGGCGGGGATCCGCGCGGGCTACGCCGAAGGGCTGGTGGGACGCGCGGCTGACGTGGTGCTAAAAGAGGGGCGCAAGCTGGTGCTGGTTCCGCGTGAAACACCGCTCAGCACCATTCATCTTGAGAACATGCTCGCACTTTCCCGCATGGGCGTGGCGATGGTGCCGCCCATGCCTGCGTATTACAACCACCCACAAACCGCAGATGACATTACCCAGCACATCGTGACCCGCGTGCTCGATCAGTTCGGGCTGGAGCATAAAAAGGCGCGCCGCTGGAACGGGCTGCGGGAGGCGAAACATTTTTCACAGGAGAATAAAGATGGCATTTGATGATTTGAGAAGCTTCCTGCAGGCGCTCGATGAGCAAGGGCAGCTGCTGAAAATTGAGGAAGAGGTTAACGCCGAGCCCGATCTGGCGGCGGCAGCCAACGCGACCGGCCGCATTGGTGACGGCGCGCCCGCGCTGTGGTTCGACAACATTCGTGGCTTTACCGATGCCCGCGTGGTGATGAACACCATCGGCTCCTGGCAGAACCACGCCATTTCGATGGGGCTCCCTGCGAACACTCCGGTAAAAAAACAGATCGACGAGTTTATCCGCCGCTGGGATAAATTCCCCGTCACGCCGGAGCGTCGCGCCAACCCGGCCTGGGCGCAGAATACGGTGGACGGTGAAGACATTAACCTTTTCGATATCCTGCCGCTGTTTCGCCTGAACGACGGTGACGGCGGTTTTTATCTCGATAAAGCGTGCGTTGTCTCGCGCGATCCGCTCGACCCGGACAACTTCGGCAAGCAGAACGTCGGGATCTACCGTATGGAAGTGAAGGGCAAGCGCAAGCTCGGCCTGCAGCCTGTTCCGATGCACGATATCGCCCTGCATCTGCACAAGGCGGAAGAGCGCGGTAAAGACCTGCCGATTGCGATTACGCTGGGCAACGACCCGATCATCACCCTGATGGGCGCCACGCCGCTGAAATACGATCAGTCCGAGTATGAAATGGCCGGCGCGCTGCGTGAAAGCCCGTACCCGATTGCCACCGCGCCGCTGACCGGCTTCGATGTGCCGTGGGGGTCTGAAGTGATCCTTGAAGGGGTGATTGAAGGCCGCAAGCGTGAAATCGAGGGGCCATTCGGCGAGTTTACCGGGCACTATTCCGGTGGCCGTAACATGACGGTGGTCCGTATCGACAAAGTCTCTTACCGCACCAGACCGATTTTCGAATCCCTTTACCTCGGCATGCCGTGGACCGAGATTGACTACCTGATGGGACCGGCTACCTGCGTGCCGCTCTACCAGCAGCTTAAAGCGGAATTCCCGGAAGTGCAGGCGGTGAACGCAATGTATACCCACGGTCTGCTGGCGATTATCTCCACCAAAAAACGCTACGGTGGTTTTGCCCGCGCGGTCGGTTTACGCGCCATGACCACGCCGCACGGCCTCGGCTACGTGAAGATGGTAATCATGGTGGATGAGGATGTCGATCCGTTCAACCTTCCGCAGGTGATGTGGGCGCTGTCGTCGAAAGTGAACCCGGCAGGGGATCTAGTGCAACTGCCGAACATGTCGGTCCTTGAACTCGATCCCGGTTCCAGCCCGGCGGGCATTACCGACAAGCTGATTATCGATGCCACCACCCCGGTTGCACCGGACACCCGAGGCCACTACAGCCAGCCGGTACAGGATCTGCCTGAAACCAAAGCCTGGGCCGAAAAACTGACCGCGATGCTGGCAGCACGCCAATAAGGAGGAAAAGATGATTTGTCCACGTTGTGCCGATGAGCATATTGAAGTGATGGCGACCTCGCCGGTAAAAGGGGTCTGGACCGTTTACCAGTGCCAGCATTGTTTGTATACCTGGCGTAATACTGAACCGCTGCGCCGTACCAGCCGCGAGCATTACCCGGAAGCGTTTCGCATGACGCAGAAGGATATTGACGAGGCGCCGCAGGTGCCGACGATCCCGCCGCTGCTGTAAAAAAAAGCCCGGTGGCGCTGCGCTTGCCGGGCGATAACATCGTGCGGTCTTTTGCCCGGTGGCGCTGCGCTTACCGGGCCTACGGTTTTGTAGGTCGGGTAAGGCGAAGCCGCCACCCGACAAAACAGACCGCAGAAAACTAAACCAGACTCTTCAACCTGTAAATCCACTCCAGCGCCTGACGCGGCGTCAGTGAATCCGGGTCGAGGTTCTCCAGCGCTTCCACCGCAGGCGACGTCTCTTCCGCAGGCACCAACAGCGACATCTGCGTACCATCAATCTGCGTCGCTGCCGCATTCGGTGACAGGCTTTCCAGCTCACGCAGTTTCTGACGCGCGCGCTTGATCACCTCTTTCGGCACACCTGCCAGCGCCGCGACGGCCAGGCCATAGCTCTTGCTCGCCGCGCCATCCTGCACCGTGTGCATGAAGGCAATGGTATCGCCGTGCTCCAGCGCATCCAGATGAACGTTCGCAACCCCTTCCATTTTCTCCGGCAGCTGCGTCAGTTCGAAATAGTGGGTGGCAAACAGCGTCATGGCCTTGATTTTATTCGCAAGGCTTTCCGCACAGGCCCATGCCAGCGACAGACCGTCATAGGTTGACGTTCCGCGCCCGACCTCGTCCATCAGCACCAGGCTGTGCTCCGTCGCGTTATGCAGAATGTTTGCCGTTTCGGTCATCTCGACCATGAAGGTTGAGCGACCGCTCGCCAGATCGTCCGCTGCCCCGACGCGGGTAAAGATACGGTCGATGGGGCCAATCTCCACGTTTTGCGCCGGGACGTAGCTGCCGATATACGCAAGCAGCGCAATCAGCGCCGTCTGACGCATATAGGTACTCTTACCGCCCATGTTCGGACCGGTAATGATCAACATTCTTCTCTGCGGTGACAGGCTCAGCGGGTTGGCGATGAACGGTTCGTTCAGCACCTGTTCTACCACCGGGTGACGGCCTTCAGTGATGCGAATGCCGGGCTTGTCGGTAAAGGTTGGGCAGGTGTAGTTCAGCGTTTCAGCGCGTTCTGCCAGATTGACCAGCACGTCCAGCTCCGCCAGCGCGCTGGCGCTCTGCTGCAGGTCGCCCAGGTGCGGCATCAGCATGTCGAACAGCTCTTCATACAGCTGTTTTTCCAGGGCCAGCGCCTTGCCTTTCGAGGTGAGGACTTTGTCTTCGTACTCTTTCAGTTCAGGAATGATATAGCGTTCGGCGTTTTTCAACGTCTGGCGACGCACGTAGTGAATCGGCGCCAGGTGGCTCTGCCCGCGGCTAATCTGAATGTAGTAACCGTGTACCGCGTTATACCCCACTTTCAGGGTGTCGAGCCCAAGACGCTCGCGCTCGCGGATTTCCAGCTTATCGAGGTAGTCCGTCGCACCGTCGGCCAGCGCGCGCCATTCGTCCAGCTCCTCGTTGTAGCCTGGGGCAATCACGCCGCCATCACGCACCAGAACCGGAGGTGCATCGATAATAGCGCGCTCCAGCAGTTCGCGAAGCTCGGTAAATTCGCCCATGGTTTCGCGGAGTTTCTGTACCGGCGCGCTGTCAACGTCACTCAGCTGCGCACGCAGTTCCGGCAGCTGCTGGAAAGCATGACGCATCCGCGCGAGATCGCGTGGTCGTGCTGTTCGCAGTGCCAGACGCGCAAGGATACGCTCCAGATCGCCCACCTGGCGCAGAACCGGCTGCAGTTCGGTATAGCGATCCTGCAGCGCGGCAATCGTCTGCTGACGGCAAACCAGCGTCTCGGTATCGCGGATCGGCATATGCAGCCAGCGTTTCAGCATGCGGCTGCCCATTGGCGTTACCGTACTGTCGAGGACCGACGCGAGCGTATTTTCTACGCCACCCGCCAGGTTCTGCGTGATCTCCAGGTTACGGCGCGTGGCGGCATCCATGATGATGCTGTCCTGCTGGCGCTCCATGGTGATAGAGCGGATATGCGGCAGTGCGGTGCGCTGGGTATCTTTCACGTACTGCAGGAGACAACCGGCCGCACATAGCCCGCGCGGGGCGTTTTCAACGCCAAAGCCAATCAGATCGCGGGTGCCAAACTGCAGATTCAGCTGCTGGCGCGCGGTATCAATTTCGAATTCCCACAGCGGACGACGGCGCAACCCGCGACGACCTTCAATCAGCGCCATTTCGGCGAAATCTTCGGCATAGAGCAATTCTGCCGGGTTGGTGCGCTGCAGTTCGGCGGCCATCGTTTCACGGTCAGCCGGTTCACTCAGACGAAAACGTCCGGAGCTAATATCCAGCGTCGCGTAGCCAAACCCTTTACCGTCCTGCCACAGCGCTGCCAGCAGGTTATCCTGGCGCTCCTGCAACAGGGCTTCATCACTGATGGTGCCGGGCGTAACGATGCGCACGACTTTGCGTTCCACCGGGCCTTTTGAGGTCGCCGGATCGCCGATCTGTTCGCAGATGGCAACGGACTCGCCCTGATTCACCAGCTTCGCCAGGTAGTTTTCTACCGCGTGGTGCGGGATACCTGCCATAGGAATGGGCTCGCCTGCCGATGCGCCACGTTTGGTCAGCGAGATGTCGAGCAGCTGCGATGCACGCTTAGCATCGTCATAAAACAGCTCGTAAAAATCGCCCATACGGTAAAACAGCAGGATTTCCGGATGCTGTGCTTTCAGCTTCAGATACTGCTGCATCATCGGCGTATGTGCGTCGAAATTGTCGATTGTGCTCATGGAGTTATGATGTCCATTTCTTTGAAAATAAACCGTTTTGATGGGCTCAATGGCCGTTTGTTCCTTCTATTGTCGCATGAAAAAAAGGTCCGGCGCAGAAAAATGTCGTGGCTTTACGAGGCATCTTCCGCCATTAATTCGATGACAATTTTTCCATGCTCCACGCCCACCCTGACTCGGGAATGGGTTGTAAATCCCGCCTTTTCAAGCCAGTCACCTTTCAAGCTCAGCGCCGCATGCACGCTGTAGCGCTTCGGTATCTTGGTATTGCGGTCTTCATGGCGCTTTCTAAAATATCCCACTTTCAAATGGCGATAGGGTTTGCCGATCGTGAGCTCTTGCATAGGGTCTCCAGACAACACGGACAAAGGTCATTTCTGATGCCTGTATAAAATACCAGTGATTGTTCGCCGGTGCAGGACTAAAACTGGAATCAGCCTTCAGGAAACGAAATGCAACCGCTGAAATCCAGCGTTGAAAGGTGTATTATTGATGCACTTTATTATTCGGTAATCCGCTATGTCCGGTAAACGCATCTCACGAGAAAAAGAGACCATCGCGAAAATGATCGCGTTGTATGAAAAGCAGTGCCCGCAGGCCTCTCAGGAGGAAGGGTATTATCAGGCGCTCAACGCGTATGCCGATAAGCGCCTGGATAAATGCGTTTTCGGTGAGGAAAAGCCGGCCTGCAAGCAGTGCCCCGTACACTGCTACCAGCCTGCCAGACGTGAAGAGATGAAGCAGGTTATGCGCTGGGCAGGCCCGCGTATGTTATGGCGTCATCCTATTCTTACCGTTCGCCATCTGATGGATGACCGCCGTCCCGTGCCGGAACTGCCGGAGAAGTACCGTCCGAAAAAGTGATCGGTTCAGCGTCTCAGCGGACGGCAAATCAGCTTCAGGGCCAGCGCGCTGCAGAGAGGGAAGAGGGCCAGCAGCAGCCAGGGATACATCGCCTGCGTAGAGGGCACCAGCGCGCGGTCCAGCAGGCTGCCAAACACCAGGTTTCCCGCCAGTACCGCTATGCCTCCGGCGGTGGCGAGTGCGCCGTAGTGCGCGCCAAGCGTGGATTCCTCCGCAAACCGAGGGATCAGATCTTTAGCCGAGGGCACCAGCAGCATTTGCCCCAGCGTCAACAGCGTCACAAAACAGACAGAAGGCAGTAAGCGCAGCCAGCCTTCCGGCGGCGTCATCGGGGCAAACGTCGCCACGCTCGCAAAGGCGGCTGAAAGGAGCAAAAATCCCACCGGCAAAATTCTCACCGCGCCCACGCGACGGGCGAAGCGCGCCAGCGGCAGCTGTAAGGTGATGATCAGAACGGAGGCCAGCATAAAAAGCGGGCCGAGATCTTTCTCGTTACCGCCAGAACGCTGGATTTCCACCGGCAGCGCCAGATAAAGCTGGTTATAGCTTAACAGCCACGAACTGTAGGCAATGATAAAGGCGACAAAGCGCGGCTGACGGAACGTTGTCCACCAGGGCTGTATTTTCAGCGTCTGTGAACGGTGGCCAGCAGCAGGCAGGCAAAAGTAGAGCACCACTAGCGCAATGATGAAGACGCCAGCTCCCGCCAGCGCCACCTGACGAAAGCCGAGGCCGGTGAGCAGGGCGCCAGCAACCGGGCCCAGTACCGCGCCGAGCTCTCCGCAGACGGCAAAGAGCGCAAACCACTCCGCGCGGCTGCGTTTGCCTTTTGCCTCACTGTGAGTGCCCGCTTTTGCCAGCAGTGCCTCAATCGAGGGGGAGAATAACGCGCCGCCAACGCCCGTCAGACACGCGCCCAGAATAATCGGCCACAGGGATTCCCCGAAGGCCAGCAGCAGATAGCCTGAAACACGAACAATACAGCCGCTGAGGATAATCACTTTCGCGCCAAACCGGTCCGAGAGCGCACCGCCAACGATAAACATCCCCTGCTGGGAGAAGGTACGCAGGCCCAGGATCAGCCCGATCAGTCCGCCGGAGAGCAGCATGTCGTCGCGCAGGAATATCGCCAGGAAGGGAACGACGGCGTAAAAGCCAATGTTGAAAACAAACTGGCTACCCAGTAAGACGGGCGGCCAGAGCGTGGCGGCAGGGCGAAGGGGCATCGTCGTTCACTCGCCCCTAAACGATAAAGTGGATGTGCTTTTTGCCATGGAACGGCGAGATCTCGATTTTGGTTTTGACCCGGAAGACATCCCACAACAATGACTCGGATAAGATGTCCTGCGGTGTCCCCGTCGCCACAATTTGCCCTTTCTGCATCACAATCAGCGAGTCGCAGAACATCGAGGCGTGGTTGAGATCGTGGATAGCGACAATGCTGGTGACCGGTAATTCGCTGATCAGCTGCATCAGCTGCATCTGATGATGAATGTCCAGGTGGTTGGTCGGTTCGTCCAGCAGGATTTCCGTTGGGGTTTGAGCCAGGGCGCGGGCAATATGCACGCGCTGGCGCTCTCCGCCGGAGAGGCTCAGCCAGCCCTGGCCGCTTTTATCCAGCATATCCACGCGCTGCAGGGCGGCGGTGACGGTTTCGTCATCGTGGTTGCTCCAGTTGGAAAAAGCGGAGTGGTGCGGAATACGCCCGAGTTTCACCACGTCGCGCACGCGCATGTTGGCGTCCGTCATGCCGTGCTGCTCGACGAAGGCGACCCGGCGCGCCAGCTGCTTTTTGGCGATGCGGGAGATGTCCTGCCCGTCCAGAGTGACGAGTCCAGCATCCGGGCGACGAAGCCCCGCGAGGATCCGTAAAAGAGACGATTTACCGCAGCCGTTAGGGCCAAGCAGCCCTACCGTTTCGCCCCGTGACACCTTCAGCGAGACGTTGTTAACGATGACCTTTTTGCCGACCTTCCAGGTAATATTTTCAGCGCAGATACTCATCACTTATTCCTTGAACGGTAGATAATCACGGCAAAGAAAGGCACGCCAACCAGCGCGGTGACCACGCCGACGGGCAGGCTTTGCGGCGCAATCAGCATGCGCGAGGCAATGTCTGCCAGCACCATCAGGATCGCCCCTGCCAGCGCGCTGGCAATCAGTAGCGTGCGGTGCAGCGGCCCGAACAGGAAACGCATCACGTGCGGGACCACCAGCCCGACAAAGCCGATTGAGCCCGCCATGCTGACAATCGTCGCGGTAATCAGCGCGGTAGTGGTAAAGAGCGTCAGGCGCACCCACGGGACGGCAATACCTAAAGAGGCGGCGGCGTCATCACCGAACGTGAAGGCATCCAGCGCCCGGGAATAGTAGAGGCAAACGGCTAATCCAGTCAGCACCACCACCAGCGCCAGCTGGAATTCCGGCCAGCGAACGCCGCTGAAGCTGCCCAGCAGCCAGAACATCACGTCGCGCGCCTGCTGGGCGCTGGCGGAGGTGCTGATGGTGTAGGCAGTAATGGCGTTGAACAGCTGTGAGGCGGCAACGCCAGCCAGAATGGTACGTTCATTTCCCCCGCGCGCGCCGTTCGTCAGAAACGCGACAAACGCAAAGGCGGCGAACGCCCCGGCAAAGGCCCCGGCAGACAACGACACCGCACCCGTGCCAATCCCCAAAACGACGACCGACACCGCCCCGGTTGAGGCACCTGCCGACACGCCGAGCACGTAAGGTTCCGCCAGGGCGTTCTTCAGCAGGCTCTGCAATACGGCACCGCAGATGGCCAGCCCCGCGCCGCAGCAGGCCGCCACCAGCGCGCGGCTCAGGCGAAAGTCCCAGATCACGCTCTCATAGATGCGGGTGAGCGGAACCTCGGTGAGCCCCATTTTATTGCTGATGGCGTAAAACACCTTATCCAGCGGGATGGACAACTCGCCGACGCTGACGCTCAGCGCGATCGTCAGAGATAACAGTACCAGGGCGAGCAAACCCGAGGTCGTCAGAACCAGGCTCTGCCGGGCCTGAAGAACGGCGGTTGTCATCAGTTCAGCCCCAGCTTTCTGAGCTGTTCGCCGACCTGCTCAGCCCCGTAAATCGTACGGATCGTCGGGTTCATCGCCTGGCCGTCCATCACCACGATATGGCCTTTTTTCACCGCGTCCAGCTGGCTGACCGCCGGATCGCTCTTCAGGAATTTGATTTTTTCTTCCGCGTTATCCAGCGCCCAGCGGTTGCGGTCCAGGCTGGACACCACAATGACATCCGGATTGGCGGCAATAATGCTTTCCCAGCCTACGGTTGGCCATTCGGTCTCGGACGTAATGGCGTTATGGCCGCCCATCAGGCTGGCGATAAACCCTGAGGGGCTATTTTTACCGCCGACGTAGGCGTCAGCAGAAGGGGACGAACTGGAGAACCAGAAGACAAACGAAAGGTCTTTTTTACTCTTGCCGAATTCCTTACGCAGGTCGGCCTCGCGGTTTTTGAAATCGGCAATAACGGCCTGACCGCGGTCTTCAACGTTAAAGATTTTGGCGAAATCCTCAATCTCTTTATAGAGATACGTCATATCCCACAGCTTCTGGCGGCTGCCGTACATATCGCCGGTGGCTTTTTTGGTCGCGCACATGCCCGGCGACACGTAGCTGTTCACGCCCAGGGTCATCAGGTCTTCGCGTTTTGCGACCTTACTTTCAGGCCCCAGCAGCAGCGGGGACTGCGCCGGGACAAAGTCAGGATTTTGCGCAAGAACGGATTCAAGGGTCGGGATTTCGACCGTCAGGGTTTTGATTTTTGCGTTCTGTTCCGCCAGCTGCGGCAGCACTTTGGTCGGCCAGAAGGCGCTGGCCTTCACCTTATCTTCCAGGCCCAGCAGGAGCAAAATTTCGACGGTGTTCTGGCCCAGGGCCACGACGCGTTCCGGCGCTTTGGTGAACGTCTCTTTGTAGCCACAGTTTTCAATCGTCAGGGGATAGGTGGTTGCCAGAGCAGAACCGACCGACGCAATCGCCAGGCCTAACGCGCAGATGACCTTTTTCATGAAACGCTACCCTTCATTAAAATTATTATTGATGCAAATGAAACTCATTATTAAGGCGGAATTTTATACAGAGGAAACGATTTTGTGTCAATGAGGGACAATTACGCAGGGGAACAAAAGGCGGTGTCAGAAAAACACCGCCGGAATAAGGTCTTAAATGAGGCTCTCTTTATCAATCCCGAGACGCTTCATGCGTGACAGCAGGGTGGTGCGTTTTAACCCCAGACGCTGGGCGGCACCTTTTGGCCCGGCGACCACGCCGTTGGTCTCTTTCAGCACGCGCATAATGAGCTGATATTCATCTTCTCCCTCTTTTGCGGTCTCGGCGGCGGGCGCGGTCACGTCAGGAAGCGTAACCTCAGGCAGGGAGAGTTGCAGCACGTTACCGCGCGTCAGCAGCACCGCGCGTTCGATGACGTTTTCCAGCTCGCGCACGTTGCCGGGCCATTCCATCGATGAAAGAGTGCGCAACGTCTCGGCAGGAATACTGTCGATGTTTCGCCCCATCCGGCGAGCGATCTTCGCGGTAAAGGCTTTGACCAGCAGGGGGATATCTTCCGGGCGCTCGCGCAGCGGCGGCAGGAAGATCGGGAAGACGTTCAGACGATAGTAAAGATCGCTGCGAAACTCGCGGTCGGCGACCATTTTTTTTAGGTCACGGTTGGTGGCGGCAATCAGCCGCACGTCGGTCTGGATAAGCTTGTTGCTGCCCAGGCGCTCAAACTCCTGCTCCTGCAGGACGCGCAGCAGTTTCGGCTGTAGCTCCAGCGGCATATCGCCCACTTCGTCGAGGAACAGCGAGCTTTTGTCCGCCAGCTCAAAACGGCCCAGCCGCTGGCTGCTGGCCCCGGTGAATGCACCGCGCTCGTGGCCGAACAGATCGCTTTCCAGCAGTCCCGCAGGCATCGCGGCGCAGTTCATCTTCACCATACGTCGGCTGTTGCGGTTGCTCAGGTTGTGGATGGCGCGGGCTATCAGCTCTTTACCCGTGCCGGTTTCGCCCAGAATCAGCACCGTGCTGTCGCTTTGCGCCACCATCTCAACCTGCTTAAGCACGCTGTACATGGCGTCGCTGCGCCCGATGATTTCACCAAACTCGCTGTCCACGTTGTTGAGCTGTTCGGTCAGGGCCAGGTTCTCATCCACCAGCCGCTCTTTCAGGCGATGAATTTCCTGATAGGCGAGGGCGTTATCCAGGGCAATAGAGATACGCTCGGCAATCTGGCGCAGCAGCTTCAGGTTAGCGGTGGTAAACACGCCCTCCTCGCACTGCGCCAGCTTTAGCACGCCCAGCATGGTGTTGCCGGACATCAGCGGCAGCAGGCACAGGGTCTGAATTTTATTGCCCCAGGTGTTAAACAGCATCCGCTCGTACGGCGCGACCGGGTCCTGCTCGTTCAGGTTGAGCAGGAGGATCTCTTTGCTTTTGAAGACCCGCTCGGAAAGGGTGCCCGCTTCGTCCACCTCGCTCTGCTCGTGAGCCGGGTTGGCTTCATCGAGATAGTGCGTGGAGTAGATGTTCAGCTTGCCCTTGCGATGGCCGCGCAGCGCAATGCTGATGGCGTCGATTTTGAAATAGTGGTGGATCTCTTTCGAGACTTCGCTGACCAGCTCGTCCATGTCCAGGCGGGAGAGCACGGCGTTGGTGATGGCGACCAGAATGCGGAAGTTGTCGCGCTCGCGGCTCAGCAGGTCGTAATCGACGTTATTGGTGACGCGGCTTTGGATCTGCTCCGCGACGACGGCCACAATCTGGGTAAAGGTATGCAGGCGCTCGTATTCCGCCTCGCTCCAGGGCTGGTCGGTCGTGCGGATAAACTCGCAGCGGCCAAAAATCTGGCCCTCTGCCGCCAGCGGCAACATGCAGTAATGCCCGAAAGGCTGATAGAGGTCGCTTTCCGCCAGCTTCGGCCACGCCTGACGGAATTCCGCAAAGTTGCAGTGCAGCACTTCAGGCCGGGAGAGTATGCGGCGCACCGGGCCGTGCGCAAGATACGTTTCGTCTTCGTATTCAAACGTTTTGCCATTATCACGCGTCGAGTAGTAGCTCGCGCGCTGCGTTCCGCTATGCCAGAGCACAATCGCGGCGCTGTCCGCCAGCGCCGATTGCCTGACCAGCCGCGTCAGGGCATCGCTCAGCGCGCCGAGATCGGGCTGCTGTAAAAGTGTGCGCGTGATGTCAAACAGGCCCTGCTGTCCAAGATCGCTCATCGGTGTATACGGCATATTGCTTTCCAATAGAAACTGGCAAAAAAGAGACATTCAGTGCTGACCGCTTTTGGCGCGGTTCTAGCAAATACGGGGTAAGGGTTCCGCATGCGGCAGATCCAGCGTCCGCTTCACGCCATACAGCCCGGCCAGGCGCACCCCTTTGCGCTCAACCACTTCACCAATCATCGCCGCCTCTTTTCCTGACGGATGAGCCCGCAGCTGTTCAAGAACCGCTTCCGCTGACGCGCGTTCAACGCCAATCACCAGTTTGCCTTCGTTGGCGAAGTTGAGCGGGTCAAGGCCCAGCAGTTCGCAAAGGCCGCGAACGGCAGGCTTAACGGGCAGGCTGCGCTCGGTGAGTTCAATCCCGTACCCGCAGCTTGCTGCAAATTCGTGGACCACGGCGTTCACGCCGCCTCGCGTCGCGTCCCGCAGGGCTTTCACGCCGGGAATACCCCGCAGCGTCTGGATCAGCGGGGTGAGTACCGCGCAGTCGCTGCGCAGTTCGCCATCCAGCCCCAGACCTTCGCGCAGGTTAAGGATGGTCGCCCCGTGGCAGCCCAGCGTCCCGGTCACGATCAGCACGTCGCCCACGCTAAGATGCTGTGCCGCCCAGTGAATATCGGCGGGGATCGCCCCCATGCCGGCGGTGTTGATAAACAGCTTGTCGGCCGCGCCGCGCTGCACCACTTTGGTATCGCCGGTGACGATAGCTATCCCCGCCTCGCGCGCGGTCTGCGCCATGCTGTTGACCACTGCCGTGAGCGTCTCCATCGGTAACCCCTCTTCGAGGATGAATCCGCAGGAGAGGTAGCGCGGAATGGCGCCGCTGACCGCCACGTCGTTGGCCGTGCCGCAGACGGCGAGCTTGCCGATATCGCCGCCGGGGAAGAACAGCGGGTCAATCACGTAACTGTCGGTGGAGAAGGCCAGCCTGTCGCCCTGCGCGGTGAGGGTGGCGAGGTCAATGCGCGCCTGGTCTTCCTGTTCGGCGAGCCAGGGGTTGTTGAAGGCTTCCATAAACAGCCGGTTAATCAGCTGCTGCATCGCCTGTCCGCCGCTGCCGTGCGCCATTTCAACCGTATTCATGCTTCACTCTCCTGGTTGCGATACTGATACCACGCGGCACACGCCCCTTCGGAGGAGACCATCAGCGCGCCAAACGCCGTTTGCGGGTTACAGGTATCGCCAAATAACGGGCATTGATGCGGTTTGCATTTACCGGTGAGCACGTCGCCGCAGCGGGCCCGGGGATCGTCGCAAACCTGCTGCGGCTGCGGGCGGAAATGCGCTTCGGCGTCGAACGCGCGATAGGTCGGCGTCAGGCGCACGCCGGATTCGGCAATCAGCCCCAGACCACGCCATTCGCTGTCGCCCTCAACGCTGAACACATCGGCTATCGCCTGCTGCGCCCGCTCATTTCCCGCATCCGGTACCACGCGGCGGTACTGGTTTTCCACGGTACTCAGGGCCGCTATTTTCTGCTCAACCAGCATGGTGACACCTTGCAGTAGATCAAGTGGTTCGAAACCAGCGACCACTAACGGACGATTGTACTGTTCAGCGATAAAACCGTAGGCGTCTGTGCCAATTACCATGCTGACATGCCCCGGTGCCAGAAAGGCGTCAATGCCGTTTCCCGGCTCTTCCAGCAGGCTGCGCAGCGTGGGAATGAGCGTAATGTGCTGGCAGAAGAAGAAAAAATTCCCGACGCCGCGCGCTTTCGCCTGCTGCAGCGTGATGGCGGTGGCGGGCATGGTGGTTTCAAACCCCAGGCCAAAAAACACCACCTTGCGCGCGGGGTTGTCCTCCGCCAGCGTCAGGGCATCCATCGGCGAATAGACGATCCGGATGTCGGCCCCGCGCGCTTTCGCCTGCAGCAGCGAGCCGTTTTTCCCCGGCACGCGCATCGCGTCGCCAAAGGTGCAGAAAATGACGTCGGGCTGGCTGGCAATTTCAATACAGCTGTCGATGCGCCCCATCGGCAGCACGCACACCGGGCAGCCGGGGCCGTGGATAAACTCGATATTCTCCGGCAGCAGCTGGTCGAGGCCAAATTTGAAGATGGCGTGCGTGTGTCCGCCGCACACCTCCATGATCCGCAGCGGTCTCTCTTTGGTGTAGTCCAGCAGCGCCGCGCGCGTTTTCAGGTGCCCGATAAGCTGCAGCACCTGCTCGGGCGCGCGGTATTCATCAACGTAACGCATGGCTAACGCTCCTCGCCGTACAGCAGCGCGCCCACGTCAGGCTCCACGTCGAACATGTTTTGCAGGGCATCCAGCGTGTCGCGGGCTTCCGCTTCGTTAATCACGCTCATGGCAAACCCCACGTGGACGAGCACCCACTGGCCGAGACGCGATGCGCCCGTTTCATCGCTGCTGCCCACCAGCGTCAGGTCCACGTCGCGCAGGATGCCGCAGACCTCCACTTTGGCCTGGTTCCCGTCAATGGAATGGATTTGTCCCGGTACGCCTATGCACATCGTTCACTCTCCAGCCAGTTCAGCCAGGCGTCCATGCCGTCGCCGCGCGTGGCGGAGACCAGCAGGATCTCAATCTCCGGGTTCACTTCCCGGGCGCAGGCCTGGCACTTGTCCACGTCGAAATTCAGGTACGGAAGCAGGTCAACTTTGTTCAGCAGCATGATGGAGGCGGCGGCAAACATATGCGGGTACTTCAGCGGTTTGTCTTCGCCTTCGGTCACCGAAAGCACCGCCACCTTGTGGCGTTCGCCCAGATCGAAGCTCGCCGGGCAGACCAGGTTGCCGACGTTTTCAATAAACAGAATGCCGTTATCCGCCAGCGGCAGACGCGGGGTGGCGTCGGCAATCATCTGCGCATCCAGGTGGCAGCCTTTGCCGGTATTGACCTGAATCGCCGGGGTGCCGGTTTCGCGAATGCGCGCCGCGTCGTTAACGGTTTGCTGGTCGCCTTCAATCACCGCGCAGGAGACGCGCCCGTTCAGGCGCTTGAGCGTTTCCGTTAACAGCGTGGTTTTGCCGGAGCCGGGGCTGGAGACCAGGTTCAGCACCAGCTGTTTGCGGGCGGCAAAGCGCGCGCGGTTGCGGGCGGCGATCTGGTTATTTTTGTCCAGCACGTTGATTTCCACTTCCAGCATCTGGCGCTGGCTGATGCCCGGCGCGTGGGTACCCGCTTCGCCGTGGCCGTAGTGCAGATCGCCCGCAGCGGAGCGTTGCGGGGCGAAGGTGATACCGGTTAAAGCCGCAGCAGGACGCGGGGCAGGGGAAAAGGGCGCGGAGCGAAACGCGGAATGGGGGCGATGTTCATCCCCTTCTATATACAGGTTGCCTTCGGCGCAACCGCAGGTGCTACACATACTTTACTCCTTCTCGATTTCGAGGCGTTGGATCTGCATGCCGTCGTCCGCCACGATGCGAAGACCGGTGCTCTGACACTGCGGACAGCGCTGAACCTTTGATGACAGCAGGGTGACGTACTGCTGGCACTGCTCGCACCAGCACTCCGCCTGCTGCTCTTCGATATGGAGCTCGCAGCCTTCCGCCAGCGTGCCGCGACACACCAACTCAAAACAGAAATGCAGGGCGCTGGGCTCGACGCAGGAAAACGCCCCGACCTTCAGCCAGACGCCGGTGACGCGCTTCGCGTGGTTTTGCACTGCCTGCTGTTCGATAAGCTCCAGAGCCCGCTGGCAGAGGGTGATTTCGTGCATGACGCCTCCTCAATGAATTGCGCCATTGAATGCAATAACGGTGCCAGCTTGATTTTTGTTAAGGCGTGACGATGTCAACGCTGTCGAAATGACACGTCGACACCGCGGCGTTGACAGCGGTTTTGTAATTAAATCTATTTAAAATCAGCAAGATAAAAACTGGCATGGAATCTGCTTAACAGCCGCTATCTCC
Source organism: Enterobacter sp. 302C9 (assembly GCF_034106085.1). NCBI lineage: Bacteria > Pseudomonadati > Pseudomonadota > Gammaproteobacteria > Enterobacterales > Enterobacteriaceae > Enterobacter > Enterobacter sp. 302C9. The sequence goes on along the minus strand of NZ_JAWNBW010000009.1, from coordinate 36,248 downwards.
ATTAACCGGATACCTTCTATGACTATTTGGGAAATCAGCGAAAAAGCGGATTACATCGCGCAGCGTCATCAGCAGCTGCAGGACCAGTGGCACCTCTACTGCAACTCTCTGGTTCAGGGCATCACCCTCTCGAAAGCGCGTCTTCACCACGCGATGAGCTGCGCGGCGCAGGGCGACATGCGCTTCGTCCTGTTCGGCCATTTCATCATCAACGTTACCCTGGCGGACAACTTCAACAGCCACACCATTGAGTACCACCTCGAGACAAAAGACGGCGAAAAACAGTGTATTGCGAAGGCGCAGCTGATGGCCGATGGCATGGTGGATGGCCACGTCAGCAACCGCGATCGCCAGCAGGTGCTGGAGCACTATCTGGAAAAAATCGCGCCGGTCTATAACGGCCTGTACGCCGCCGTTGAGCACGATCTCCCGGTCAACCTGAAGCAGCTGATGGATGGAAATACCTCAGCGAACGTGGCCTGACTCCTGCGTGTCGAGAAGTGTCGACAAGACAGTTTTTCGTCAAAAATGACTATCACCAGAGGATAACCCGGTGAACCGTTTTGTAATAGCTGACTCGACGGTCTGTATTGGCTGTCGAACCTGTGAGGCGGCGTGCTCGGAAACGCATCGCCTGCATGGGCTGCAGTCCATGCCGCGCCTGCACGTCATGCGTAATGAAAAAGAGTCTGCCCCGCAGCTCTGCCATCACTGTGAAGACGCCCCCTGCGCGGGTATCTGCCCTGTGAATGCCATCACCCGCGTGGATGGCGCTGTCCAGCTGAACGAAAGCCTGTGCGTAAGCTGCAAGCTGTGCGGCATTGCCTGCCCGTTCGGCGCGATTGAATTTTCCGGCAGCCGTCCGCTGCATATTCCGGCGAACGCCAACTCGCCAAAAGCCCCGCCCGCGCCACCGGCTCCGGCACGCGTAAGTACGCTGCTGGACTGGGTGCCCGGCATCCGTGCCGTTGCGGTGAAATGCGACCTGTGCAGCTTCGATGAGCAGGGCCCGGCCTGCGTGCGCACCTGCCCGACTAAAGCGTTGATTCTGGTTAACATTCGCGACATCGCCCGTACCAGCAAGCGTAAACGCGAGCTGACCATCAACAGTGATTTTGGCGACCTTTCTCTGCTACAGGCGCTTAACGAGGGGGCGAAATGAACGCGGCGATAATGATTACCAGCGCGGTAGCCTGTTTTGCTGGCGCCGCTGTTCTGGCGCTGATTTTCTCATTCCATAAAGCCCTCAGTGGCGCAATCGCCGGGATCGGCGGGGCAGCCGCTAGCCTGATGACGCTGGCAGCAGGCGGCGTTGTCCTGCTCGGCGGCCAGTCCGCAGAAACCGTAATGCCGCTGATTCGCCACACCGTTGAGATCACGCCCCTGAACGCCATCTGGCTGGTGACGTTTGGCCTGTGCGGGCTGTTTATCAGCCTGTTCAATATCGACTGGCACCGCCATCCGCACGCCAGGGCTAACGGCCTGCTGGTTAACCTGCTGATGGCGGCGGCGGTCTGCACCGTTATCGCCAGCAACCTCGGCGCGCTGGTGGTGATGGCGGAAATCATGGCGCTGTGCGGCGTGTTCCTGACCGGCTGCAGCGCCTCCGGCAAGCTGTGGTTTGCGCTGGGACGCCTCGGGACGCTGCTGCTGACGCTGGCCTGCTGGCTGGTGTGGCACCGCTTCGGCACGCTGGACTTCGCTGCGCTCAACGGCCATCCGCTGGGGAACGACGTCTGGCTGCTGGGCGTGCTCGGCTTTGGCCTGCTCGCCGGGATTATCCCGCTGCACGGCTGGGTGCCGCAGGCGCATGCGAATGCCTCCGCGCCCGCCGCCGCGCTGTTTTCTGCGGTGGTGATGAAAGTGGGTCTGTTCGGGATTCTGGCGATTACGCTGACCGGCGGACAACCGCCGCTGTGGTGGGGCGTCGTGCTGCTGGTCGCCGGAATGATTACCGCGTTCGTCGGCGGCCTGTACGCGCTGATGGAGCACAATATCCAGCGCCTGCTGGCGTACCATACGCTGGAAAATATCGGCATTATCCTGCTCGGTATTGGCGCGGGCGTGACCGGGCTGGCGCTCAATCATCCGGCGCTGATTGCCGCCGGGTTTATCGGCGGTCTTTATCACCTCGTCAACCACAGCCTGTTTAAAAGCACCCTGTTCCTCGGCGCGGGCAGCGTCTGGTTCCGCACCGGCCATCGGGATATCGAAAAGCTGGGCGGGATTGGCAAAAAGATGCCGGTGATTTCGCTGGCGATGCTGGTCGGGCTGATGGCAATGGCCGCGCTGCCGCCGCTGAACGGCTTTGCCGGGGAGTGGGTGATCTATCAGTCCTTCTTCGCGCTCGGCCAGAGCGACGCATTTATCGCACGCCTGCTCGGCCCGCTGCTGGCGGTCGGGCTGGCGATTACCGGGGCGCTGGCGGTGATGTGCATGGCGAAAGTCTATGGCGTCACCTTCCTCGGCGCGCCGCGCACCCGCGAAGCGGAAAACGCCTGCTGCGCACCGTTGTTAATGGGGGTGAGCGTGGTCGCGCTGGCGCTGTGCTGCATCGCGGGCGGCGTCGCCGCGCCGTGGCTGCTGCCGCTGCTGGGCAACGCTATTCCTCTGCCGCTGACCGTGGCGAATACCACCGTCTCTCAGCCCATGATTGCGCTGCTGCTGATTGGCGCACCGCTGCTGCCGCTCGTCCTGATGCTGTTCTTCAAACGCGACCGGCTCGCCTCCCGCTCGCGCGGTGCGGCGTGGGCCTGCGGCTACGAACACGAACAGTCGATGGTTATCACCGCCCACGGTTTTGCCATGCCGGTGAAGGAGAACTTCGCCGCCGTGCTGAAGCTGCGCCACTGGCTGAACCCAGTAGGCTGGGTACCCGGCTGGCAGAGCGCCGCCGCACCCGCGCTGTTCCGCCGTCTGGCGGTCATCGAGCTGGCGGTGCTGGTGGTCATTGTGATTTCACGAGGAGCCTGACATGAGTCTGTTACTGGCAATTCTTCAGGCGCTGGTGCTGTTCGCCGCTGCGCCGCTGCTGTCGGGCATCACGCGCGTGGCGCGCGCCCGAATGCATAACCGTCGCGGGCCTGGGGTGCTTCAGGAATACCGCGATCTCTTTAAACTGCTCTCCCGTCAGAGCGTCGCGCCGGACGCCGCAGGCTGGGTCTTCCGCCTGACGCCGTTTGTGATGGTGGGCGTGATGCTGACCATCGCCACCGCGCTGCCGGTGGTGACGGTGGCGTCGCCGCTGCCCGTGCTTGGCGATCTGATCACGCTTATCTACCTCTTTGCCATCGCCCGCTTCTTCTTTGCGATTGCGGGCCTGGACACCGGGAGCCCGTTCACCGGCATCGGTGCCAGCCGCGAGGCAATGCTCGGCGTGCTGGTGGAGCCGATCCTGCTGCTGGGGCTGTGGGTCGCCGCGCAGGTGGCGGGTTCCACCCACATCAGCTTTATCTCCCACACCGTTTACCACTGGCCGGTGGCGCGCTCGATCCCGCTGGTGCTGGCGCTGTGCGCCTGCGCGTTCGCGACGTTTATTGAGATGGGCAAACTGCCGTTCGACCTCGCGGAAGCCGAGCAGGAGCTGCAGGAGGGGCCGCTTACCGAATACAGCGGCTACGGCTTCGCGGTGCTGAAGTGGGGCATCAGCCTCAAACAGCTGGTGGTGCTGCAGATGTTTGTCGGCGTCTTCTTCCCGTGGGGGCAGATGACGCACTTCTCCGCAGGCGGTCTGGTGCTGGCCGTCGTGATTGCCGCCCTTAAGCTGCTGGTCGGCGTGCTGGTGATTGCCCTGTTTGAAAACAGCATGGCGCGCCTGCGTTTTGTGGAAACGTCGCGCATCACCTGGGCCGGTTTTGGTTTTGCATTTTTAGCGTTCGTCTCCTTGCTGGTGGCGTGATTAAAGAGAGTATTTATGTCTGAAGAAAAGAAAGGTCAGCAGTATCTCGCCGCGTTGCATCAGGCTTTCCCCGGCGTGGTGCTGGAGGAGTCCTGGCAAACCAAAGACCAGGTAACCGTCACCATCAAGGTGAACTATCTGCCGGAAGTGGTCGAGTTTCTGTACTACCAGCAGGGCGGCTGGCTGTCGGTGCTGTTCGGCAACGACGAGCGCCAGCTGTGCGGCAACTATGCGGTGTATTACGTGATGTCGATGGAGCAGGGCGAAAAGTGCTGGCTCACCGTGCGCGTCGAAGTCGACCCGGCTAAGCCGGAATACCCGTCCGTCACGCCGCGCGTGCCCGCCGCCGTCTGGGGCGAGCGCGAAGTGCGCGACATGTACGGCCTGGTGCCGGTCGGCCTGCCGGACGAGCGCCGCCTGGTGCTGCCGGACGACTGGCCGGACGAACTCTATCCGCTGCGCAAAGACAGCATGGACTACCGCCAGCGCCCGGCGCCGACCACCGACAGCGAAACCTACGAGTTTATCAACGAGCTGGGCAGCAAGAAGAACAACGTGGTGCCGATCGGCCCGCTGCACGTCACCTCAGACGAACCGGGCCACTTCCGCCTGTTCGTCGACGGCGAAAACATCATCGACGCCGACTACCGCCTGTTCTACGTCCACCGCGGCATGGAAAAGCTGGCGGAAACCCGCATGGGCTACAACGAAGTGACGTTCCTCTCTGACCGCGTGTGCGGTATCTGCGGCTTCGCCCACAGCACCGCCTACACCACCTCGGTGGAGAACGGCATGGGGATCGTGGTGCCGGAGCGCGCGCAGATGATCCGCGCCATTCTGCTGGAGGTGGAGCGTCTGCACTCGCACCTGCTGAACCTCGGCCTGGCCTGCCACTTCGTCGGCTTTGACTCCGGGTTTATGCAGTTCTTCCGCGTGCGTGAAGCGTCAATGAAGATGGCGGAGATCCTCACCGGGGCGCGTAAAACCTATGGCCTGAACCTGATCGGCGGGATCCGCCGCGACCTGCTGAAAGACGACATGATCCAGACCCGCCAGCTGGCGCAGCAGATGCGCCGCGACGTGCAGGAGCTGGTGGACATGCTGCTCAGCACGCCAAACATCGAGCAGCGCACCGTCGGCATCGGCCGCCTTGACCCGGAAATCGCCCGCGACTTCAGCAACGTCGGCCCGATGGTGCGCGCCAGCGGCCACGCCCGCGACACGCGTGCCGATCACCCGTTCGTCGGCTACGGCCTGCTGCCGATGACCGTGCACAGTGAGCAGGGCTGCGACGTCATCTCGCGCCTCAAGGTGCGCATCAACGAGGTATTCACCGCCCTGAACATGATCGACTACGGCCTCGATAACCTGCCGGGCGGCCCGCTGATGGTGGAAGGCTTCACCTACATTCCGAACCGTTTTGCCCTCGGCTTTGCCGAAGCGCCGCGCGGGGACGACATCCACTGGAGCATGACCGGCGACAACCAGAAGCTCTACCGCTGGCGCTGCCGCGCGGCCACCTACGCCAACTGGCCAACCCTGCGCTATATGCTGCGCGGCAACACCGTATCCGATGCGCCGCTGATCATCGGCAGCCTCGACCCGTGCTACTCCTGCACCGACCGCATGACCGTCGTCGACGTGCGCAAGAAGAAAAGCCAGGTGGTGCCGTACAAAGAGCTTGAGCGCTACAGCATCGAGCGTAAAAACTCGCCGCTGAAATAAGGACTCGCCATGTTTACCTTTATCAAAAAAGTAATCAAAACGGGCACGCAGACCAGCCGCTATCCGCTGGAGCCGATGCCGGTGGATAAAAATTTTCGCGGCAAGCCGGAGCACAACCCGCAGCAGTGCATCGGCTGCGCGGCCTGCGTCAACGCCTGCCCGTCGAACGCCTTAACGGTAGAAACGGATCTCAAAACCGGCGAGCTGGCCTGGCAGTTTAACCTCGGGCGCTGCATCTTCTGCGGCCGCTGCGAGGAGGTCTGCCCGACGGTCGCCATTCGCCTGTCGCAGGAATTCGAGCTGGCGGTGTGGAAGAAAGAGGACTTCCTCCAGCAGTCGCGCTTTGACCTGTGCCGCTGCCGCGTCTGCCAGCGCCCGTTCGCCGTGCAAAAAGAGATCGACTACGCCATCGCGCTGCTGCAGCACAATGGTGACGCCCGCGCGGAGCACCACCGTGAAAGCTTTGAAACCTGCCCGGAGTGTAAGCGTCAGAAGTGCCTGCTGCCGTCCGACCGTATTGATATCACCCGCCATATGAGAGAGGCCAGCTGATGGAAAACCTACTGGGCCCGCGCGACGCTAACGGCATTCCGGTGCCGATGACGGTGGAGGAGTCCATCGCCAGCATGAAGGTGTCGCTGCTGAAAAAAATCAAACGCTCGGCCTACGTCTACCGCGTGGACTGCGGCGGCTGCAACGGCTGCGAGATCGAGATCTTCGCTACGCTGTCGCCGCTGTTTGACGCCGAGCGCTTCGGCATCAAAGTGGTGCCGTCCCCGCGTCATGCGGACATCCTGCTGTTTACCGGGGCCGTCACCCGCGCCATGCGCTCGCCGGCGCTGCGCGCCTGGCAGTCCGCGCCGGACCCGAAAATCTGCATCTCGTACGGGGCCTGCGGCAACAGCGGCGGCATCTTCCACGACCTTTACTGCGTCTGGGGCGGTACCGACAAAATCGTGCCGGTGGACGTCTACATTCCGGGCTGTCCGCCAACGCCCGCCGCGACGCTGTACGGCTTCGCGATGGCGCTTGGCCTGCTGGAGCAGAAAATCCACGCGCGCGAGCCGTGCGAGCTGGACAACCGGCCTGCGGCCATCCTGCACCCGGACATGGTTCAGCCGCTGCGGGTGAAGATTGACCGCACGGCGCGCAGGCTGGCGGGCTATCGCTACGGGCGCCAGATTGCCGATGATTATCTGCGCCTGCTGAGCCAGGGCGACCATCAGGTGGCGCGCTGGCTGGAGGCGGAAAACGATCCGCGTCTCAATGAGATCGTGGCGAACCTGAACAGCATCGTGGATGAGGCGCGTATCCGATGAGTGAAACGGTGGTGTTCAGCCAGCTGAGCCGTAAGTTTATTGATGAGAACGATGCCACGCCGGATGCGGCGCAGCAGGTGGTCTATTACAGCCTGGCGATTGGGCATCACCTCGGGGTGATTGACTGCCTGGAGGCGGCGCTGAGCTGCCCGTGGCCCGAGTACCTGGCGTGGATCGCCACGCTGGAGGAGGGCAGCACGGCGCGGCGCAAGATGGAGGGCGTGCCGAAGTACGGCGAGATCGTCATCGACGCCAACCACATTGCAATGCTCGCCAACGCCTTTGACGCGGCGCTCGCCAGGCAAACTCCCGAGCAACAGGCGTGGAGCAAAACGCTGCTTAGCATGCTGCACGATATTCATCAGGAGAGCGCCATCTACCTGATGGTGAGGAGATTACGTGACTGACGTTTTACTGTGTGTCGGCAACAGCATGATGGGCGACGACGGCGCGGGCCCGCTGCTGGCAGAGATGTGCGCCGCGAATCCGCAGGGCAATTGGGTGGTGATTGACGGCGGCAGCGCGCCGGAAAACGACGTGGTCGCCATCCGCGAGCTGCGTCCGGAGAGGCTGTTAATCGTCGATGCCACCGATATGGGGCTCAACCCCGGCGAGATCCGCCTGATTGACCCGGACGACATCGCCGAGATGTTTATGATGACCACCCACAATATGCCGCTGAACTACCTGGTCGATCAGATTAAAGACGACGTGGGCGAGGTGCTGTTTTTGGGGATTCAGCCGGACATCGTTGGGTTTTATTACCCGATGACGCCGCCGGTGAAGGAGGCGGTAGAACGGGTCTATTCACGGCTTGCGGAGTGGGTTGGGGATGGAGGGTTTGAACCCCTCACCCCGGCCCTCTCCCCAGAGGGGAGAGGGTGAAAACCGCGCCGAGCAGTCCTTTATTCCCGGAGTAAAGAGGGTGAAAACCGCACCAAACGGTTCCCTCTCCCCTATGGGGAGAGGGTTAGGGTGAGGGGTAAGGACAGGCTACTCGAGATCCGCCCCGTTACTCGCAATCACCTTCTTATACCACCAGAACGATTTCTTGCGCTTGCGGTCCAGCGTGCCGTTTCCGGCGTCGTCGCGGTCAACGTACACAAACCCGTAGCGCTTGCTCATCTCGCCCGTTGAGGCGGCCACCAGGTCGATACAGCCCCAGGTGGTGTAGCCCATCAGCGGCACGCCGTCCTCAATCGCGTCGCCCATCGCGCGGATGTGCTCGCGCAGGTAGCTGATGCGGTAGTCGTCGTTGATCTCGCCGTTTTCATCAATAACGTCTTTCGCCCCGAGGCCGTTTTCCACCAGGAACAGCGGCTTCTGGTAGCGGTCGTACATCATGTTCATGGTGATGCGCAGGCCGAGCGGGTCGATGCCCCAGCCCCATTCGCTCACCTGAATATGCGGGTTACGCAGGGACTTCACGATGTTCGCCGCGCTGGTGTTGCCCGCGTTCATATCCGCCGACGCGCAGCGCGAGGCGTAATAGCTGAACGAGACAAAGTCGACGGTGTTTTTTAACAGCTCGTCGTCGCCGGGATCTTTCACAATCACCACGCCTTTTTCGCGGAACACGCGGGCGGAGTAGGCCGGATAGCTGCCGCGCGCCTGCACGTCGATAAAGAACAGGTTCTCGCGGTCTTTCTCCAGCGCCATCCACACGTCTTCCGGCTTGCAGGAGTACGGATAGAAATTTCCGCCCGCCAGCATGCATCCGACCTGGTTTTCCGGGTTCACCTCGTGGGCGATTTTGGTCGCCAGCGCGCTTGCCACCAGCTCGTGGTGCGCGGCCTGGTATTTCACCTGGTCTTCGTTTTCGCCTTCCTCAAACACCAGCCCCGCGCCGGAGAACGGGCTGTGCAGCATGATGTTGATTTCGTTGAAGGTCAGCCAGTATTTCACCAGCCCGTTAAATTCTTCAAAGCAGGTGCGGGCGTAGCGGGCAAAGAAATCGACCATCTTACGGTTGCGCCAGGAGCCGTATTCCGTCACCAGGTGCATAGGCACGTCGAAGTGGCAGAGCGTCACCAGCGGCTCAATGTTGTACTTTTTGCACTCCTCGAACACCGCGCGATAGAAGGCAATGCCCTCTTTGTTCGGCAGCGGTTCGTCGCCGTTCGGGTAGAGGCGGCTCCAGGCAATGGAGGTGCGGAACACCGTAAAGCCCATCTCCGCCATCAGGGCAATGTCTTCTTTATAGCGATGGTAAAAATCAATCGCTTCGTGGCTCGGGTAGAACTCGTCGTCACGCAGCGAAAAACGCTTTTCCTTACCGATCTTCACCGCCAGGCGATTCGCGCCGTGGGGGATCATATCGACCGTCGTCAGTCCTTTGCCGCCTTCACGGTAAGCACCTTCACTCTGGTTGGCGGCAAGCGCGCCGCCCCATAAAAATCCTTGTGGAAAAACAGACATTCTTACCTCGCTTTCAATTTATGCTTTTGCTGCGTTGTTCTGTACCGGTGCGGTCTGCAGGGCGCGCGCTTTTTCAGCCTCGTCTTCGACCGGGATATCCTCAAACCCTAAAAGCAGGGTCAGAACAAACGACAGCACCACTGCCAGCCCCATCACGCCGAACACCCAGACGATGGTCATCGGGTTGGCCGGGTCAAAGAACTGCACGCTGGTGAACAGCCCCGGTGCCGCCATCGAGTGGCTGGCAAGACCGGCCATGCCGGCGACCGCCCCGCAGATAAAGCCGCTGATCAGGCTCGCAATCAGCGGACGTTTCAGACGCACCGCCACGCCGTACAGGGCCGGTTCAGAGATCCCCGCCATAATGGCGGAGGCTGCCGCCGCCAGCGCCGTCTGGCGCAGCTCCGGGTTTTTGGTTTTCCACGCCACTGCCAGCGACGAGCCGCCGAGCGACAGGTTGGCGCCGATTTCCGACGGCATCACCATCCCTTCCTTGCCCGTTTCGGCAATGGTCTGAATGATGGTCGGCGTAAACACGCGGTGCATCCCGGTCATCACCAGCAGCGGCCAGAGCGCGCCCATGATGGCGACGGAGAGCCAGCCCAGGTAGCCGTGAATGGTGTAGACCAGCGCGGAGATGGCGCTACCGATCCAGATCCCCAGCGGGCCAATCAGCACGATGGCGAGCGGGGCGGCAATCAGCACGATCAGCATCGGCTTGAGGAAGTTTTTCGTCACCGCCGGGGTAATGCGATCCACCCAGCGTTCGATATACGACAGGCACCAGGTCATCACCAGCGCCGGGATGACGGTGTAGGTGTATTTCACCGCCGTCACCGGAATAAAGGCGAACTCAACGTGCTCGCCCTGCGCGGCTTTCGCCATCAGCTCGATAAAGCTCGGGTGCACCAGCACGCCCGCGATGGCGATGGCCAGTGACATGTTGGTTTTGAACTTCACCGCCGCCGAGGCCGCCACCATCAGCGGCAGGAAGAAGAAGGCGCCGTCGCCGATGACGGTCAGAATAGTGAGCGTCGGCGCGCCTTTTGGCAGCACGCCGGTCATCTCGAGGATCATCGCCAGCAGCTTGACCATCGAGCCGCCAATGATCGCCGGGATCAGCGGGGACATGGTGCCGATCAGCGCGTCGAGGATCCCGGCGCCAATGCGGCGTAAGGTCATCTTCTGCGGACCTTCCGGCACTGCGGGCTGCAGGTCCGTGGGCAGCAGGCTCACCACTTCGCGGTACGCCTGTGAAACCGTGTTGCCAATAATGACCTGGCACTGGTTGTCGTTGCGTACCACGCCGAGCACGCCGCTGATGCTTTTCAGTCGCGCAGCGTCGGTCAGGCTTTCGTCTTTCAGTACGAAACGCAGACGCGTCATGCAGTGGGTGACGGCGACGATGTTCTCTTTGCCGCCCAGCGCGCTGATAACGTCGTTCGCCAGCGCAGCGTAATTTTTGGCCATCGGATGTGATCCTGTTATTGTTGTGAGACATGTAGGAAACCGGTTTCACATAATCATCATGAGTTTCTGTGAATGAAACAAGATCGCTTTTTGACCATTTTTTCGTTTCGTGATGCAGATCGCAATGAGGTATCGAAAGCGTGATTTCACCGCTGCGACAATTTTTTTGCAGTGCAGTACACTGCGCTCCATCAGATTCAGACGGAATAACACTATGACCACGATGCTTGAAGTGGCGAAGCGGGCAGGCGTTTCGAAAGCCACGGTTTCCCGGGTGCTGTCGGGAAATGGCTACGTCAGCCAGGAGACCAAAGACCGGGTGTTTCAGGCCATTGAAGAGAGCGGCTATCGCCCGAATTTGCTGGCGCGAAACCTGGCAACCAAACGTACCCAGACGCTGGGGCTGGTGGTGACGAACACCCTCTATCACGGCGTCTACTTTAGCGAACTGCTGTTTCACGCCGCGCGCATGACGGAAGAAAAGGGGCGGCAGCTGATCCTCGCGGACGGCAAGCACAGCGCGGATGAAGAGCGCGAGGCGATCCAGTACCTGCTCGATATGCGCTGCGACGCGGTGATCATCTATCCGCGTTTTCTGAGCGTGGAAGAGATGGATGAGATCGTCGAGAAGTGCGAGCAGCCGATTATGGTGCTCAACCGCCGCCTGCGGAAAAACAGCAGCCACTGCGTCTGGTCAGATCATAAAGCCTCCAGCCAGGAGGCGGTGTCGCAGCTGATTGCGAAAGGGCACCGGGAGATCGCGTTTATCACCGGCTCGCTGGATTCCCCCACCGGGGTTGAGCGTCTCTCCGGCTACCGGGATGCGCTGACGCAGCACGGTATTCCGCTGCGCGAGGGGCTGATTGCGCAGGGGAAGTGGAACCCCGCCAGCGGCGCGGCGGCGGTTGCCGAACTGCTTGCGCGCGGTGAACGGTTTACGGCGCTGGTGGCGAGTAATGACGATATGGCAATCGGCGCCATGAAGCAGCTCCACGACAGCGGCGTGGCCGCACCGGACGCGGTGTCGGTGATCGGTTTCGACGACGTGGCCATCGCGCCCTACATCGTGCCGTCGCTCTCCAGCGTGCGTATTCCGGTGACGGAGATGATCAAAGAGACCATCAGCCGCCTGATCTTCATGCTCGACGGCGGTGAGTTTAAGTATCAGCAGACCTTCTCCGGCGAGCTTGTCCTGCGCGACTCCGTTATTGACGGCCCGCACCGCTGATGTCGACAGCTGTCATCGTCATAAGTGACGATGACAGCACCATTGTGATTTTTAAATTCATCTAAAATCAACAGGTTAATTATTGGCACGGTTTATGAATATCTCCGCGCATAACTGTAATGCTGGAGAAGCAGATGAACCGTTTTATTATGGCCGATGCCAGTAAGTGTATTGGTTGCCGTACCTGTGAAGTGGCGTGCGTGGTTTCCCATCAGGAGGAGCAGGACTGCGCGTCGCTCACCCCTGACACCTTCCTGCCGCGCATCCACGTCATCAAAGGCGTGAATATTTCCACCGCCGCTATCTGTCGCCAGTGCGAAGACGCACCGTGCGCGAACGTCTGCCCAAACGGGGCAATTAAACGCGAGAAAGGCTTTGTGCACGTCATGCAGGAGCGCTGCATTGGCTGCAAAACCTGCGTGGTCGCCTGCCCGTACGGCGCGATGGAGGTGGTTGTTCGTCCGGTGGTACGCAACAGCGGCATGGGGCTGAGCGTACGTGCGGAGAAAGCCGAAGCCAACAAATGCGATCTTTGCTATCACCGCGACGCCGGTCCGGCCTGCATGGAAGCCTGCCCGACGCATGCGCTGGTCTGCGTGGATCGCGACAAGCTTGAGCAGATGAGCGCCGAAAAGCGCCGTCGCGCGGCATTCGACACGTCGTCATCGCTGCTGTTCTGAACCGTATGTGCAGCAACGGCGTACAGCTGCGCGTGCGCGGCAAGGTGCAGGGCGTGGGGTTTCGCCCCTTCGTCTGGCAGCTGGCGCAGGCGCTTCAGTTGACCGGTGACGTCTGCAATGATGGAGAGGGCGTGCTGGTGCGCCTCGCGGGTAATGGGGGGGCCTTTACCGCGAGGCTGCATCAGGACTGCCCACCGCTGGCACGCATTGACCACGTTGAAACGCAGCCGTTTACCTGGGCGCAGGTGCCGGAGGACTTTACCATCCGCCACAGCGCGGGCGGGGCGATGGACACCCAGATCGTCCCCGACGCCGCGACCTGCCCGGCGTGCCTGGCTGAAATGCGCGACCCCGGCGAGCGCCGCTATCGCTATCCGTTCATCAACTGTACGCACTGCGGGCCGCGGTTTACCATTATCCGCGCGATGCCCTATGACCGTCCGGCCACGTCAATGGCCGCATTTCCCCTCTGCGTGCCGTGTGAGACGGAATACCGTAACCCGGCTGACCGCCGCTTTCACGCCCAGCCGGTAGCCTGCCCGGACTGCGGGCCCGCGCTGGAATGGCGCGCGGGCAACATCACCGCAGCCCGTGAGGGCGCGCTGAGCGCGACGGTGGCGATGCTGAAAAGCGGCGGCATAGTCGCGGTCAAAGGGCTGGGCGGTTTTCATCTCGTCTGCGATGCGCGTAATTCGCAGGCGGTTGCGACGCTTCGGGCACGCAAACAGCGACCGTCTAAGCCGCTGGCGGTAATGATCCCGAATGCGGACGGCGTGCCGGAGGCGATCCAGACGCTGTTACGCTCCTCCGCAGCGCCGATTGTGCTGACCCCAAAAGCCTCGCTTCCCGGGTTTCCCGAAGGGATTGCACCCGGGCTCGATTGTATTGGCATCATGCTTCCCGCTAACCCGCTGCAACATTTGCTGATGATGGACTGCCGGCGCCCGCTGGTGATGACTTCCGGCAACCTCAGCGGCAGACCGCCTGCCATGACCAACCAGCAGGCGCTGGATGAGCTCGGCGACGTCGCGGACGGCTTCCTGCTGCACAACCGCGATATCCTGCAGCGGATGGATGATTCGGTGATGGATCGCGACGGCGCGATGCTTCGCCGCGCGCGCGGTTTTGTGCCCGATGCCGTCGCGCTGCCTGCGGGTTTTGAGAATATCCCCGCCATGCTATGCACCGGCGCGGAGATGAAAAACACCTTCTGCCTGGTGCGTGGCAGCCAGGCGGTGCTGAGCCAGCATTTTGGCGATCTCGGTGACGAGGGTGTCGAAGCGCAGTGGCGCGGCGCGCTATCGCTGATGCAGAAAATTTACGCCTTTCAGCCGGATCGCGTGGTGTGTGACGCCCATCCGGGTTATCACACACAACGGTGGGCGCAGGCGCAGGGGCTGCCGGTCGAAACCGTACTGCACCATCACGCCCATGCGGCGGCGTGCCTGGCGGAGAACGGCTGGCCGCTCGACGGCGGAGACGCGATTGCCCTGACGCTGGACGGGATCGGCATGGGCGAGAACGGCGCGCTGTGGGGCGGGGAGTGCCTGCGGGTGAACTATCTCGCGTGCGAGCGTCTGGGCGGGCTGCCTGCCGTTGCGCTGCCGGGGGGCGATCTGGCGGCGCGGCAGCCGTGGCGCAATTTACTCGCCCACTGCCTGGCGTTTGTCCCTGACTGGCAGCAGTACCCGGAAACGCGCGCGGTTCAGCGCCACAGCTGGCCGCTGATGGCAACGGCGATCCGGCGTGGCATCAACGCGCCGCAGGCCTCGTCCTGTGGTCGCCTGTTTGATGCGGTCGCCTGCGCGCTGGGTATTGAAACCCAATCCTGGGAAGGTGAAGCGGCCTGCCGGCTGGAAGCGCTGGCCTCGCAGTGCGCGGGCGTCGACCATCCGGTGACGCTGGACGTGGATAACCTCGCGCAGTTCTGGCAGCAGTGGCTGAGCTGGCAGGCGGAATCCTGCCAGCGCGCGTGGGCGTTTCACGACGCGCTGGCAAAAGGGCTGGCGCAACTCGCCGCACGCCATGCCCGACGCCTGTCGCTGTCGACAATCTGTCTCAGCGGCGGCGTGCTGCACAACCGTCTGCTGCGCGCGCGCCTGCGTCATTATCTTTCTGACTTTACGCTTCTTTTTCCTTCGCGCCTGCCCGCAGGTGACGGAGCGATCTCCTTCGGGCAGGCGGCGATCGCCGCTGCCCGGTCATGTTCACAAAGGACTTAAAATGTTACGACTCTTACACAATGAACCTCGCGCCGCGCTTCTGCTGCTGGCTCTGGTAATGGCAAACCTGCTGGCCTGGGGATGGGCATGGCACGCTTTTAGCGGCAGCACGGCGCTGATGGCCGCCAGCCTGCTGGCGTGGTGCTACGGGCTGCGTCACGCGGTGGACGCTGACCACATCGCGGCGATTGATACCGTGACGCGTAAGATGATGCAGCAGGGCAAACGTCCTTCCGGCGTGGGGGCGTGGTTCTCGCTGGGGCACTCCACCATCGTGGTGCTGGCCTCTATTGCTATCGCCGCGACCGCGACGGCGTTTCAGAAAAACATGGAATGGTTCCACGAAACCGGCAGCCTGATTGGCACCGCCGTTTCCGCCACCTTCCTGCTGGCGATGGCGCTGGTGAACATGGTGATCCTGCGCGGCGTCTGGCGCAGTTTTCAGGCGCTGAAACAGGGCAGGCCCGTGCAGGGCGACATCACGCTCCCTGCCCAGGGCGGCGTCATGAACTGGCTGTTTGGCAAAACCTTCCGCCTGGTGAATAAAAGCTGGCAGATGTACCTGGTCGGTTTCCTGTTTGGCCTCGGCTTTGACACGGCCACCGAGATTGGCGTGCTGGGGATCTCTGCCGCCAGCGCGTCAAGCGGGATGTCGGTGTGGTCAATCATGGTCTTCCCGGCGCTCTTCGCCAGCGGCATGGCGCTGGTGGATACTCTCGATAACCTGTTGATGGTCGGTGCCTACGGTTGGGCGTTCAACAAGCCGCAGCGCAAGCTCTACTACAACATGACCATCACCGGCACCTCCGTGGTGGTGGCGCTGTTTATCGGCGGGCTGGAAGCGCTGGGTCTGCTGATGGACAAATTTGCCCTCAGCGGCGGCGTGTGGGATCTGATTGGCACGGTAAACGACAATCTGGGCAACGCCGGGTTTGTGGTGGTCGGGCTGTTTGTCGCCTGCTGGCTGATCTCCATGGTCAACTACCGCTGGCGCGGCTACGACGCGCTGGTGGTACGTTCCTGAACCGGCTCCTGCACGGCGCAACCTCCGCGACTTCGTCAATGGCTGGCGCATAGCGGCATACCGATAAAAAAGATGCTGAAATGTAGAACTTTTGCGGAATAAATATATTCCGCATTCTTCGCTTGTGTGAAATAACGAGAAAGATAATTGAGTTATTTATAAAAATTCGCCATGATTCGCCTCCTGCTGATGATGTCTTTTCAGACTGAGTCGGCTGCCAATAATAAAGCTGGATGATGTTTTTAATCTGTTTCAGATTAAAGTATTTACGAAAATAATAAATAAGGTATTGATAGCGATGATATATCTACTTTGCATTTATTTGATGAATAGAATACGTAAAAAAAAGCCCCGGAATATCGGGGCGGTGAATAATAAAATCCAAAGATTAAGACAGCGTAGACTTGCTGTTGGCCGGGTAAACGAAGCGCCGCCCGGCAAAGCGAGGGTTAAGCAGGTAACAGTTTTAGCAGAGCGAAAGCCTCCTTCATCCGGTCTTCACTAACCACAAAAGCGCGCATCTGACCCTCGTTATCCGCGCCGCGCGCGACCATTCCCTGCGGTTCGAGGGTAATTTGCCAGTTCAGATCCTGACGCTGTGTTTCACCGGCAAGATGCAGCGGTAATTCCGGCGTTTTGACTTTAATCAGCATGGCGGGTAATTTCAGCGGCGCGCTGCCGCCGAGCAGGTTTTTCGCCAGATACATCGCGCTTAATTGAATTGGCTGTAAAAAGGGCAGCACCTGACCGTTAATTTCAGCGCAGTCACCTAACGCGTAAATATCAGGTTGCGTGGTTTGCAGGTAGCTATTTACCATCACGCCACGCTGTATTTCGGCGCCTGCGCGATGCGCCAGCGCGGTTTCCGGGCGCAGGCCCGTTGCAGCGATTACCACATCCACCTCAACGCTGCGGCTGCGGTCGAGCGTGGCACGAATGCCGCCTTCGGTTTTGCTCAGGCTTTGCAGCTGCGATTTCAACAGCAGATGCACCCCCATGTCGGTCAGGCGATGCTGTAAGCGACTGCTTACTTCTGCCGGCATCAGCGACGACAGAATGCTCGCCGCATGGTCGACCAGGGTGACGGATTTACCCGCCCGGCAGAAATCCATCGCCAGCTCGGTGCCTATCAGCCCGCCACCAACAATCATTACCCGCTGCGCGTCGCGAAGCGCCGTTTCGCTGGCCTGATACTCCTGCTGGCTGTTGAGGGTGATCGTCAGCTCGCGGCCTTCAACCGGCGGCACAAACGCAGAGGCACCCGTGGCCAGCACCAGTTTGTCGTACTGCCAGGTTTTCTCTTTTGCTTTTACCACGTGGGCGGCGGCGTCGATGTCGGTGACCCAGGTGTAGGGAAACAGACGCAGGTTAAACTGTTCCGCGAACTCCCCCGCCGTCTGGCGGGTGAGGTCCTCTGCGCGCTGATTCTGGCTAATGACGTGGCTCAGATCGGGCTTGTTATACTCGTCCATGCTGTCGGCGGCGATCACCGTCAGCGGCACGCTGGCGTCCTGCTTGCGGATATTTTTCACCAGCTGGCGGGCGGCAAAGCCCGAGCCGATGATGACGATCCCGTTGCTCATTTTGCCTCCGTACCCAGTTCGTCAAAGACGTCTTTCCCGAGGGAACATTCCGGGCAGAGGAAATTGTCCGGCACGTCACTCCAGGGTGTACCTGGCGCAACGTCCTGCAGCGGCTCGCCCAGTTCAGGATCGTAAATCCACTGGCAGACGCTGCACTGCATGCGCGGTCCGGGATCGGCGGCTGCCGCGGCGGCGCAGGCGCAGGTTTCCTGCTGTGCGGTCGGTTCGGCAGCTTGCGGAAGCGGTGCGAGCGCCCACTGGCGGGCAATGTCGCGGCCGTGCTGGCGGCAGATCTCCAGGGCGTCGATATCCGGACGCCATTTCGCCTTCAGGCTGAGGGACATTTCAAAGCCCGCATCCTGTAAACGGGTGGAGAGACGGTCTACCGCGCCGCCGCTCCAGCCGTGGGAGCCAAAGGCGCTGGCGCGCTTGTTGCGAAAACGCAGGCCGGTCATCTCTTCCACCAGACCGGCAATTTTCGGCATCATCACGTTGTTCATGGTGGAGGTGCCCACCAGCACGCCCTTAGAGCGGAAGACGTTGGTCAATACCTCGTTCTTATCGCTGCGCGCCACGTTGAAGATTTTCACCGCCACGTTGGGGTCCACTTCGTTGATGCCCTGGGCAATGGCGTCCGCCATCATGCGGGTGTTGTTGGACATGGTGTCGTAGAAAATAGTGATGCGGTCTTCCTGATAGTCCGCCGCCCATTTCAGGTAGAGCTCCACAATCTGGGTGGGATTTTCACGCCACACCACGCCGTGGGAGGTGGCAATCATATCCACAGGCAGGTTAAAGCCGAGGATCTCGGTGATTTTCGGCGTCACCAGGCGGCTGAACGGCGTCAGGATGTTGGCGTAGTAGCGCTGGCACTGCTCGAACAGCTCGGTCTGGTCCACTTCGTCGTTGAACAGGCGTTCGTCGCAGTAGTGCTGGCCGAAGGCGTCGTTGCTGAACAGCACCGCGTCGCCGGTCATGTAGGTCATCATGCTGTCCGGCCAGTGCAGCATCGGGGTTTCCACGAAGATCAGCTGCTTGCCGTTGCCGATATCCAGCGCGTCACCGGTTTTCACGGTGTGGAAGTTCCACTCCGGATGGTGGTGGTGGCCGTTGATCGAGTCGATGGCGTTAGTGGTGCAGTAGATCGGCGTGTTCGGAATGTAGGACATCAGCTCGGTCAGCGCGCCGGCATGGTCCTCTTCCGCGTGGTTGATGATGATGTAGTCGATGTCGTCCAGGTCGATTTCACTGCGCAGGTTCTGCACGAACTCGCGGCTGAACTTGTGATCGACGGTATCGATCAGCACGTTTTTACCTTCACGAATGAGATAGCTGTTGTAGCTGCTGCCGCGCAGCGTTTTGTATTCCGTCCCGTGGAAATCGCGCACTTCCCAGTCACGTTGACCCACCCAATGAATGTTATTTTTAACCAGAATAGACATAGCAACCTCTACGTAATACAGCATTTTCAAATAAGATGGTTTGCCTATATCAAGTTGCGTGCCAGTTTTTAACTTATTGATTTCAATTAATTAATATTTTTATGATCCGTAATGGGTAGTCATTATGACTATCAAAAGCAGTGTCAATATGACAACATGCATTGTCAAAATGACAGCGAGGTCACTATGAGCTTTTCCGTAGACGTGCTGGCGAAGATCGCCATTGAGCTGCAGACCGGTATCGGCCATCAGGACCGCTTTCAGCGGCTGATCTCCACGCTGCGCCACGTGCTTGAGTGCGATGCGTCCGCGCTGCTGCGCTACGAGGGGCGGCAGTTTATTCCGCTGGCTATCGACGGGCTGGCGAAGGACGTGCTTGGACGGCGTTTTACCCTTGAGGGCCATCCGCGTCTGGAAACTATCGCCCGCGCGGGTGACGTGGTGCGCTTTCCGGCGGACAGCGATCTGCCCGACCCGTACGACGGACTTATTCCCGGACAGGAGAGCCTGAAGGTGCACGCCTGTATCGGCCTGCCGCTGTTTGCCGGACAAAACCTGATCGGCGCACTGACCCTCGACGGCCTGTCGCCGGACCAGTTTGACACTTTTAGCGACGAAGAGCTGCGTCTGATTGCCGCCCTGGCCGCCGGGGCGCTGAACAATGCCCTGCTGATTGAACAGCTGGAGAGCCAGAACATTCTTCCCGGCAGCCCGGCGGCGTTTGAGCAGGTGACGCACACGGAGATGATCGGCCTCTCTCCGGGCATGGCGCAGCTCAAAAAAGAGATTGAGATTGTCGCCGCCTCAGATTTAAACGTGCTGATCTTCGGGGAAACCGGCACCGGCAAGGAGCTGGTGGCGAAGTCCATTCACGAAGCGTCGCCGCGCGCGGTGAACCCGCTGGTGTACCTCAACTGCGCCGCGCTGCCGGAAAGCGTGGCGGAAAGCGAGCTGTTTGGTCACGTAAAAGGGGCGTTTACCGGGGCCATCAGCAACCGCAGCGGCAAGTTCGAAATGGCCGATAACGGCACGCTGTTTCTGGATGAAATCGGCGAGCTCTCCCTGTCGCTGCAGGCCAAGCTGCTGCGCGTGCTGCAGTACGGCGACATCCAGCGCGTGGGGGATGACCGCAGTCACAGAGTGGACGTCCGCGTGCTGGCGGCCACCAACCGTGACCTGCGTGAAGCGGTGCTGGCAGGGCAGTTCCGCGCCGACCTGTTCCATCGCCTGAGCGTGTTCCCGCTTACCGTGCCGCCGCTGCGCGAGCGCGGTGATGACGTGGTGCTGCTGGCGGGCTTTTTCTGCGAGCAGTGCCGTCTCAGGATGGGGCTTTCCCGCGTGGTGCTGAGCCCGGGAGCGAGGGCGCATCTGCTGAGCTACGGCTGGCCGGGCAACGTGCGCGAGCTGGAGCATGCGATCCACCGCGCGGTGGTGCTGGCGCGGGCGACGCGTTCGGGTGACGAAGTGGTGATCCACGCGCGTCATTTTGCGCTGCAGGATGAAACCGCACCGGCTGTTGCGCAGGCGGTGCCAGAGATAGCGAATGAAAATCTGCGTGAAGCCACGGAGGCGTTTCAGCGTCAGAGGATTACCCACGCGCTGGAGCAGAATAACCGCAGCTGGGCGGCGTGCGCCCGGGCGCTGGAGATGGACGTCGCCAACCTGCACAGGCTGGCGAAGCGTCTGGGACTGAAGGGTTAGATAATCCCGGCCTGATAGAAATCCTGCAGGTTGATGGCGCCGCACAGCCTGCCGGCGTCATCCACCACCGGTGCGGCGGTAATTTTGCGCTTCATCAGCACCTCTTTGGCTTCAATGGCGCGGCTCTCGGCGTTCAGCGTCAGCCCGCCTTTGGTCATGGCGTCCGACACTTTGGTTTCCAGCCTGCCGCCGCCCACCAGCCAGCGGCGCAGGTCGCCGTCGGTGAACACGCCCTTAACGCTCCCGCCGTCATCGCACACCGCAACCAGCCCAAGGCCGGTGCGGCTGAGCTCCAGCATCGCGTCCATGACGCTGGTATCGAGTTTGACCTGCGGAATGGCATCGTCGGTGCGCATCAGGTGGTGAACCTTGTTGAGCAGGCGTGCGCCGAGCGCGCCCGCCGGATGCGAACGGGCGAAATCTTCTTCGTTAAAGCCGCGCGCCTGCATCACCGCCATTGCCAGCGCGTCGCCCATCATCAGGGTGTTAACGGTGCTGGAGGTCGGGGCGAGGTGCATCGGACAGGCTTCACGCTCAACGGAAATATCCAGCGTCGCCTTGGCGGCCAGCGCCAGCGGCGAGCGGGATTTTCCGGTCATCGCCAGCAGGGCGACCGATTTTTCCTGCAGGCGCGGAATAATCAGATCCAGCTCTTTGGCCGAACCGGAGTAGGAGATAAACAGCATCACATCGCGGCTTTCAATCATCCCCAGATCGCCGTGCAGCGCCTCTGCCGGATGCACGAAGAACGCCGGGGTGCCGGTGCTGGCGAGCGTCGCGGCAATCTTTTTGCCGATATGGCCGGATTTACCGATGCCCGCCACGATCACTTTGCCTTCGCAGTGGATAATGGTGTTGGCGGCGCGGACAAAATCCTCGCCCAGACGTTCCGGCAGGCGGCTGGCTTCCTGCAGTTCCAGCATCAGCGTCTGGCGGCCCGTTTCTAACAGAAAATCACTCATCTCTCTCTCCGGTTACGATCACGTCGATTCCTTTCTCTTCCAGCGCTTTCTTGAACGCCGGGTCGATACCCGCGTCGGTAATCAGCTTATCAACGCTTTCAAGGCTACAGACAATGTTGGGGCTTTTGCGGCCAAACTTCGACGAGTCTGCCATCAAAATCACTTCCCGCGCGGCGTTGCACATGGCTTTACTGACGCTGAACACCTCGTTGAACGTCGTAACGCCGGCGTTCAGGTCGATGCCGTCGGTGCCCATAAACAGTTTATCAAAGCTGAAGTGGTCGAAGGCATTCTCCGCAAGCTGGCCGTGAAACGACGCCGATTTTTTGCGGAAGGTGCCGCCGGGCATCAGGATGGTCTGCTCGCTGTCGAACTCCGACAGGGCGTTGACGATGTGCAGGCTGTTGGTCATCACCGTGATGTTGTTAAAGCGGCTGAGCAGCGGGATCATCTGCAGGACGGTGCTGCCTGCATCCAGAATGATGGAATCGCCATCGTGGATAAATTTGACGGCGGCTTCGGCAATCAGCGCTTTCTGGTGGGTATTAATCAGCGTTTTGTGGTCGATAGGCGGGTCCGCTTCGTCCTTATTGAGCACCACGCCGCCGTAGGTTCGAATGACGGCACCAGAGTTTTCGAGCAATACCAGGTCCTTGCGTATTGTCGTGCCGGTGGTGTCAAAGTAGTGGGCCAGATCCTCTACCGAGCATTTTCCCTGCTTTTGCAGATGCTCGAGAATGGCCGCCTGCCGCTGACGAGGTTTCATAGGCGCTTCGTTCCTTAGGTTGCGAAATGATAATTTCGCAAGTCTATAGCTTTCACAACGAAATTATCCATGTTTCAGATTAAGCGCTAATGATAGTGCATTCTGACAGAGTGGATCATGGGGAAAGATCACATCAGGCCGTAATTCCTGCAGCGAAATGCCGTTGATTGCCTGGATTTTCATCGGCCGGGCAAAGACGGTCATGCCGCGCATGATGAGGGAATCGCAGACGTGATTGTTTTCATCCAGCGCAACGGCGACGACCACGCGCGGTTTGAAGCGTCCACCGGAACGCCCGACCCCGACGCGACCTTTCTGACACAGCGCGTCAAACGCGCGGTTAAACTGGTGGATCTGCCAGCCGCCAAACGCCATCTGGCAGATCCAGGCGAGGGCGGCGAGGGTGATGAGTGCGGTGACCATATCGGCTCCTTGTTTTGTTCCCTCTCCCGGTGGGAGAGGGTTAGGGTGAGGGCATCAGGCCGCTCGATCAGAACATCACCTGCCCGCCGGTGACGTTAATCGACTGTCCGGTGCAGTATGAGGCTTTCGGGCTGGCGTAAAACAGCAGCATGTTCAGCACGTCCTGATAATCGCACCCGCGCTTCAGCGGCACTTTATCGATGTAGTACTGCTCAACTTCCTCAGCCTTGATGCCGAGCTTGGTGGCGTACTGCGGCAGCAGGGACTGGAACATCGGCGATTTCAGCAGGTTGCCCAGCATCAGCGAGTGCACGGTAATGCCGTACTCGGCCAGATCCAGCGCCAGAGACTGCGTCAGCCCCACGCCGCCAAACTTCGCCGCGCTGTAGCCGGAGTTATGCTTGCTGCCCACTTTCCCCGATTTGGAGTTGATCTGAATGATGCGCCCCTGAATGCCGTCGCGGATCATCAGACGGGAAAACTCGCGAGCGCAGAGGAAATAGCCCACCAGATTCACCTGTAGCGAACGGTCAAAATCCCCCAGTTCGAAATCGCTGATAAAGGCCGCTTTCGCAACCCCCGCGCTGTAGACCAGCAGGTCGGTACGCCCAAAAATCTCGTCCACGCCGCGGGCCAGCGCCATCACGCTCTGTTCGCTGGTGGCGTCGGCGCCAAACCCGTACGCCATCCCTTCACCAAACTCGGTGTTAATGGTGTCCGCCACGCGGGCGGCTTTTTCACTCTGAATGTCCACTACCGCCACGCGGTAGCCCTCTGCGGCAAGCCCACGGCAGAGGAACTCGCCTAAGGTTTGTCCTCCACCAATGACAACGGCAACCTGACTCATGTGTTTCTCCTTAATTACGCAACAAATTTTAACGTGCAGCCTGGGGTGACAGCCTGCGGAACCGGGCCCGCCACGTGAACCGTGCCGGGATATTCGGCCTGCGGCTGGCCGTCGAAACGCAGGGTGATGTGGCCCAGCTCGCGCAGGTTTTGCTCGGCCACGTCGCCGACGGCGGTCACGGCATAGCGCGCCTCGCCCAGCTCCAGCTGGCTCCCGGCCTTCAGCTCGCCCTTCAGCTCGCCGTGACAGTGGATAAAGCAAAACTCTTCGATATCCGCCGGGGCGCCTTCGCGGAAGGTGATCAGCATCTGGTCGCTCAGCGCGTCAGCCGCGCTCTGGCCGATGCGGGTAATGGTGGTCTGGTAAATCACGGTCATCGCAGGAACCTCTTATTGATAAATAAAGCCGGAGACAAACCAGGCAATCAGCACCGTCGGCGCGCCCGTCAGGAAGCGGCTCACCAGCACGGACGGCACGCCCACGCGCACGGTGTCCTGGCGTGCTTCCGCCAGCGACAGCCCTACGGGGATGAAATCGCACGCCGCCTGGGCGTTAATGGCGAACAGGGCGGGCAGGGCGAGGTGCGGGGGAATGTTCCCCAGACCAATCTGCACGCCAATCAGCACGCCGATGACCTGGGCAATCACCGCGCCCGGGCCGAGGAACGGCGACAGCAGCGGGAAGGAGCAGATCAGCGCCAGCGTCACCAGCCCGAGCGGGTGGCTGGCGAGCGGGGCGAGGCCGTGGGCAATCCAGTCGCCCAGACCGGACGCCATGATGATGCCGATCAGCGCCGAGACGAAAGCCATAAACGGCAGGATGGTTTTCAGCACCGTGTCGATGGTGTCGCGCCCGGACTGGAACAGTACCGCCACGGCGGAACCCATACCCATCCCGACCTTCGCCAGCAGGCCGTCGCTCTGCTCGGTGATCTTCTTGCTGGTGTCGTACTCGCGCGGGGCCGCTTTTTGCGGCGCGGCAGTGCCATTCACCAGAGTGATGTTGTCCTCCTTCACGCCTGAGACATAAATGTCCTCAAGGATGTACTGCGCCAGCGGGCCGGATTTTCCGGTGGAGTGAATATTCACTGTCGGAATGCGGCGCTTCGGATAGATACCGCAGCGCAGCGTGCCGCCGCAGTCGATCACCGCCACGCCGATTTCCGCTTCCGGCGGCTCGCCCTCCTTGAAGCCGTCGACCGCTTCCCAGCCGGTCAGCTCGCGCAGCCTGTCGACGATCGCCGGGCGCGTGCCTGCGGTGATGTAGACGATCTTTTTGCCTTCGGTGGCGTCGAACTCCAGCGGGCCGCCCCAGCCGCCCGTGCCTTTCTCAATGCGGATCCGGTTCATGCTGTGGCTCCTGAAAGATGGACTTTCTGTTCAAGCTGGATGCCCATTTTTTTCTCAAAAATGGCGGTGGTGAGGTCGGTCACCCAGCCGCGGAAGAAGTTGGTGACCAGGCCAACCAGCAGGTAGCTCACCGCCAGCGGGCCGAGCGGCAGGCCAAGGGTGGTGAGACCGCTGGCGATCCCGAGATAGACGAACAGCTCGCCGGGGTTAATGTGCGGGAACAGGCCGTTCATGGAATGGCAGCTGTAGGAGGCGGCGGCGTAGTAGCTCGGCTTGTACTTTTCCGGCATGAAGCGGCCGAGGCTTAAGGTCATCGGGTTGCAGAACACGAAGGTGCCGATGAACGGCAGTACCAGGTAGCGGGACAGCGGATTACCGGCACAGCGCTGGGCGAAGCGTTCAATACGCTGCTGGCCGATAAAGTTAATAAGCGCGTTCATGATCACCAGCAGGCTGATCAGCAGGGGCAGGATCCCGGTCACCATGCCGGTGAACACTTCTCCGCCTTTCTGAAACAGCCCGATGAACCACTCGGCGCCGTGGGTGATGGTTTCTATCATTCTTCTCTCCTGTGAGGCTTTTTTGTTTTTGTCTGACTGGACTAATAATAATCACTTTGAAAGGTTTTAAAGTGTTAGTTAGATCTCACAATGAAAGAAAAATGGATTATTTTGAAAGTTTATTGATGGGGTCAATGATTTTCGGTGGAAAAAAGGGCGGATTTGCGTGGGGGAGGCGTGTACCGCTTCCTTGAGGTGTTGCGGATGCTTTACCATACTGGGTTCTTATCGAACCCGTTAAATGGATGTCTCATGTTCAAGCGTCGTTATGCAGCGCTGTTGCCTGCGCTTATTCTGCTGTCTGCCTGTAGTAGCAAACCTAAGACCGAAGCCGTTCAGCAAACGGCGGGCGCGCCTTCCGGAGGATTCCTGCTGGAGCCGCAGCACAATATGATGCAGATGGGCGGCGACTTCGCGAATAACCCGGCGGCCGAGCAGTTCATCGATAAAATGGTGAGCAAGCACGGCTTTGACAGACAGCAGCTGCACGAAATTTTGTCTCAGGCCAAGCGTCTGGACTACGTGCTGCGCCTGATGGACAGGCAGGCGCCGACGGCCCAGGTGCCGAGCGGGCCGAACGGCGCGTGGCTGCGCTACCGCAAACAGTTTATTACCCCGGACAACGTGCAAAACGGCGTGGTGTTCTGGAATCAGTATGAAGATGCGCTCAACCGCGCGTGGCAGGTGTACGGCGTACCGCCGGAAATCATCGTCGGGATTATCGGCGTGGAAACCCGCTGGGGCCGCGTGATGGGTAAAACCCGCATCCTGGACGCGCTGGCGACGCTCTCCTTTAACTATCCGCGCCGCGCGGAGTATTTCTCTTCCGAGCTGGAAACCTTCCTGCTGATGGCGCGCAGCGAGCAGGACGATCCACTCGATCTGAAAGGGTCGTTTGCCGGCGCGATGGGCTACGGCCAGTTTATGCCGTCCTCCTATAAGCAATATGCCGTCGACTTTAACGGGGATGGTCATATCAACCTGTGGGATCCGGTGGATGCCATCGGCAGCGTGGCGAACTACTTCAAAGCGCACGGCTGGGTGCCGGGCGGCCAGGTGGCGGTGCAGGCGAACGGTCAGGCACCGGGGCTGGAAAACGGCTTCAAAACCAAATACAGCGTTGCGCAGCTGACGGCGGCGGGCTTAACACCGACTCAGCCGTTGGGCAATGTCGATCAGGTAAGTCTGTTGCGTCTGGATGTCGGGACGGGCTATCAGTACTGGTACGGCATGCCGAACTTCTACGCCATCACCCGCTATAACCACAGTACCCACTATGCGATGGCCGTATGGCAGCTGGGGCTGGCGGTATCGCAGGCCCGCGTGCCGGCAGCGTCTCCGTTTAGTCAGTAAGTTGCTCAGACGGGTAGGCCGGGTAAGGCAACGCCGCCACCCGGCATGGCTGCACGCACGGTGCGGCCTGATGCCCTCACCCTGACCCTCTCCCACGGGAGAGGGAAATTCCGCAGAAACATTTCGGCACACTCCCTTTTCAAACCCGCCATTTACATCTTCACCGCCTTTCATTATTGTTATGTTATAACATTTATTGCGGTGTCAAAATGTCAACGTCCCTTTTTTCTTTGTCTGCTCTGGCTCGGCTTTTGCTGGCGCTGGTGCTTGTTGCCTTTATCGGGCTGGCCGTGCGCTGGGCGGTGGCATTGCCATGATTGTGATGAATGAACTGGTCGCGGGATATGAACGTCAGCCCGTTACGCGGCCCCTTTCGGGCACGATTGAGCGCGGCAGCATGACCGCCATTATCGGCGCTAACGGCTGCGGGAAATCCACGCTGCTGAAAACGCTGGCGGGATTTATTCCTCCCGTCAGCGGCGGCTTCCGCTGGCAGGGGAAGCCGCCGGTAATCGGCTGGCTGGCACAGCGTCACGCGCTGGAGGCGCAGTTTCCGCTGACCGTACAGGACGTGGTAAGCATGGGCTGCTGGCCGGGCATTTCGCTTTTTTCCGGGTTTCGTCACGAAACGCGGCTGCGCATTGCCAGCGCGCTTGAGCGCGTCGGGCTTGAGTCCATGGCGTTATCCACCATCGATGAACTCTCCGGCGGTCAGTTTCAGCGCATGCTGTTTGCCCGCGTCCTGGTGCAGCAGGCGCCGCTGGTGATGCTGGATGAACCCTTTACCGGGGTCGATGAAGCCACCTGCAGCGTGCTGATGGATCTGATGCTGGAGATGTATATGCAGGGGCAAACGCTGCTCGCGGTACTGCACGACAGCGAGCGTGTGTCGCGCCATTTCCCGCAGACGCTGCGGCTGGATGCTGACGTTCCCCAGTGGAAAACCGAGCGGGTGAGGGTGGCATGATCTGGCATCTCTTTTTTCAGCCGTTTATTGAGTACGGCTTTATGCGTCGCGCGCTGGTGGTTTGCCTGGCGCTCTCGGTCAGCACCACCGCGCTCGGCGTGTTTCTTCAGCTGCGTCGGATGAGCCTGATGGGCGACGCCCTTTCTCACGCCATTTTGCCGGGTGTCGCCGTGGGGTATTTGCTCAGCGGTATGTCGCTGCTGGCGATGAGTATTGGCGGTTTTATCGCGGGAATTACCGTGGCGCTGCTGGCCGGTCTGGTCAGTCGACGCACGCCGCTGAAAGAAGATGCCAGCTTTGCCGGGTTTTATCTTGGCTCGCTGGCGCTGGGGGTTACGCTGGTATCGCTGCGCGGGTCGAATGTCGATCTGCTGCATCTGCTGTTTGGCTCCATACTCGCCGTGGACAACGACGCCGCGCTGTTTGTCACGGGCGTGTGTATGTTCACCCTTATCACGCTGGCGCTGTTTTATCGCGGGCTGGTCACAGAAGCGTTTGATACCGCCTGGCTGCAGGTGAACGCCCGCTGGCTGCCTGGCCTGCTGCACGGACTGTTTCTGGCGCTGCTGGTGCTTAACCTGGTGGCCGGTTTTCAGGTGCTCGGCACGCTGATGGCCGTCGGGCTGATGATGCTTCCGGCCGTGGCAGCCCGCTGCTGGGTGCGCACGTTACCTGCCTTACTCCTGATGGCGGGTATCAGCGGTATCTTTTGCGCATGGCTGGGGCTGAGCCTCTCCTGGGCGATGAGTCTGCCGGCCGGGCCGTCCATCGTGCTCACCGCCAGCGCGCTGTTCTTTATTTCCATTTTACTGGGTACGCGAAGCAGGCTCGCTGGCAGCCTGCGGGCGTATTTTTAACGCAAGGGGAAACGATGAAACGTACAGGATTTGTAGTGGCGCTCGCGCTGGGGATGATGTCGCACGGCGTGATGGCGAAAACGCTGAATGTGGTGACCAGCTTTTCGATACTGGGGGATATCACGCAGGAGGTGGGCGGCGACCATGTGAACGTGACGACGCTGGTCGGGCCGGACGGCGATCCGCATACCTTCGAACCGTCGCCGAAAGACAGCGCGGCCCTGAGCAAGGCTGATGTGGTGGTGGTGAACGGCCTGGGGCTGGAAGGCTGGCTTGATCGTCTGGTGAAAGCCTCCGGGTTCAAAGGGCAACTGGTTGTCGCCTCAACAGGGGTGAAAACCCACACGCTTGAGGAAGATGGAAAGACTGTGACCGATCCCCATGCGTGGAACAGCGCGGCGAACGGGGCGCTCTATGCGCAAAATATTCTGAACGGGCTGGTGAAAGCCGATCCGCAAGATAAAGCGGCGCTCGAGGCTACCGGTAAGCCGTATATCGCGGAGCTGACGCAACTGGATCACTGGGCCAAAACGCGCTTTAGCCAGATCCCGCCGGCGAAGCGTAAAGTGCTGACCAGCCATGACGCGTTCGGCTATTTCAGCCGCGCTTACGGCGTGACGTTTATGGCGCCGCAGGGGCTGTCGTCTGAGAGCGAAGCCAGCGCGGCGCAGGTCGCTGAGATTATCAATCAGATCAAAGCCGACGGCGTGAAAACCTGGTTTATGGAAAATCAGCTCGATCCGCGTCTGGTGAAACAGATTGCGTCGGCGACGGGCGCACAGCCCGGGGGCGAGCTTTACCCCGAAGCGCTGTCGGCAAAAGGTGGGGTGGCAGACACCTACATTAAGGCGTTTCGCCACAATGTGAACACTCTCGCTGACAGCATGAAATAACCTTTCCACCGCCGGTGCGTCCGTACCGGCTTTTTTCTGAAGCCCCCTCGTAAAACCTGAAGTCCATCCCCACATCTGACGAGAAAGTGCTATCTTGTGCAGCACGTTTTTCTGATGCCTGGAGCGAGAATGACTGACCATGAATTGATGCAGCTTAGCGAGATCGTTGGCCTTGCGCTGAAGCAGCGTGGCGCGACAATCACCACCGCCGAATCCTGCACCGGCGGCTGGGTGGCGAAAGCGATTACCGATATTGCCGGCAGTTCCGCCTGGTTTGAACGCGGTTTTGTGACCTACAGTAACGAAGCTAAAGCTCAGATGATTGGCGTGCGTGAATCCACGCTTGAACAGCATGGCGCGGTCAGCGAACCGGTGGTGATCGAGATGGCCATTGGCGCGCTCAAAGAGGCGCGGGCAGACTACGCGATTTCCATTAGCGGCATTGCGGGCCCGGACGGCGGCAGCGACGTGAAGCCTGTCGGCACCGTCTGGTTTGGGTTCGCCACCTCCAAAGGGGAAGGGATCACCCGCCGGGAATGCTTCAGCGGCGATCGCGAAAGCGTGCGTCGTCAGGCAACCGTTTATGCGTTAAAAACGCTCTGGCAACAATTTCTACAAAACACTTGATACTGTATGACCATACAGTATAATTGCACCAACAGAACAGAAATCCACGGTGAAGCACAGTCGCTTCTCCCGGCATGACAGGAGTAATAATGGCTATCGACGAAAACAAACAGAAAGCGTTGGCGGCAGCACTGGGCCAGATCGAAAAGCAATTCGGTAAAGGCTCCATCATGCGC
Source organism: Enterobacter sp. 302C9 (assembly GCF_034106085.1). Lineage (NCBI taxonomy): Bacteria > Pseudomonadati > Pseudomonadota > Gammaproteobacteria > Enterobacterales > Enterobacteriaceae > Enterobacter > Enterobacter sp. 302C9. Next base: position 5,758 of record NZ_JAWNBW010000009.1, on the reverse strand, counting down.
CTGGGTGAAGACCGTTCCATGGATGTGGAAACCATCTCCACCGGTTCGCTTTCTCTGGATATCGCGCTGGGCGCTGGCGGTCTGCCTATGGGCCGTATCGTAGAAATCTACGGGCCAGAGTCCTCCGGTAAAACCACCCTGACGCTGCAGGTGATTGCCGCGGCACAGCGCGAAGGTAAAACCTGTGCGTTTATCGATGCCGAGCACGCGCTGGACCCTGTTTATGCCCGCAAGCTGGGCGTGGATATCGACAACCTGCTGTGTTCTCAGCCGGACACCGGTGAGCAGGCGCTGGAAATTTGTGACGCGCTGGCGCGTTCTGGTGCCGTTGACGTTATCGTGGTCGACTCCGTTGCCGCACTGACGCCAAAAGCCGAAATCGAAGGTGAAATCGGTGACTCTCATATGGGCCTCGCGGCACGTATGATGAGCCAGGCGATGCGTAAGCTGGCGGGTAACCTGAAGCAGTCCAACACGCTGCTGATCTTCATCAACCAGATTCGTATGAAAATTGGTGTGATGTTCGGTAACCCGGAAACCACTACCGGTGGTAACGCACTGAAATTCTACGCCTCTGTCCGTCTGGATATCCGTCGTATCGGCGCGGTGAAAGAGGGCGAAAACGTAGTCGGTAGCGAAACCCGCGTGAAGGTTGTGAAGAACAAAATTGCTGCGCCGTTCAAACAGGCTGAGTTCCAGATCCTCTACGGCGAAGGGATCAACTTCCTCGGCGAGCTGGTTGACCTGGGCGTGAAAGAGAAGCTGATTGAAAAAGCGGGCGCCTGGTACAGCTACAACGGTGACAAGATTGGTCAGGGTAAAGCGAACGCGATCTCCTGGCTGAAAGAGAACCCGGCTGCGGCGAAAGAGATTGAGAAGAAGGTGCGTGAGCTTCTGCTGAACAACCAGGACTCCAAACCTGATTTCGTGGTCGATGCCGCGGATGCTGAAGAAACTAACGAAGACTTTTAATTGTTTCGTTTAAAAATGAAGGGCTGCTGATGCGGCCCTTTTTGCATTTCTGAATCAGCAGGTTTTTTATGAGTGAACCGACAACACGTCGACCCGCGTATGCACGCTTACTGGACCGCGCGGTGCGCATCCTGGCCGTTCGTGACCACAGTGAACAGGAGCTGCGGCGAAAACTGTCGGCTCCGGTGATGAGTAAAAACGGGCCGGAAGAGATTGATGCCACCGCTGAAGATTATGACCGCGTGATTGCCTGGTGCTATGAGCATCGTTATCTTGATGACGAGCGCTTTGCCTCACGGTTTCTCGCCAGCCGCGGCCGTAAAGGATATGGGCCCGCGCGCATCCGGCAGGAGCTGAACCAGAAAGGGGTGGCCAGGGAGTCCATCGAAAAAGCGATGCGCGAATGCGATACTGACTGGTGCGAGCTGGCCAGAGAACAGGCGATTCGTAAATACGGCGAACCGCTGCCGCGTGAGTTTTCAGAAAAAGTTAAAATCCAGCGCTTTTTGCTCTACCGCGGCTTTCTGATGGAAGATATTCAGGATATCTGGCGTAATTTTGCCGATTGAACGCATGCGGGATTTTACTTCCCACTAAAGAAAACTTATCTTATTCCCACTTTTTCCAGTAGCTGGTCTGTCCAACGGTTTACCGATACAGGCTGGCTACGACATTTCGTTAGCTTGATTTCAGGATAATTATGAGCAAGAGCACCGCTGAGATCCGTCAGGCGTTTCTCGATTTTTTCCATAGTAAGGGACACCAGGTTGTTGCCAGCAGCTCCCTGGTACCGAACAACGATCCGACTCTGCTGTTTACCAACGCCGGGATGAACCAGTTCAAGGATGTGTTCCTTGGTCTCGACAAGCGTAATTATTCCCGCGCCACAACCTCACAGCGTTGCGTGCGTGCGGGCGGTAAACACAACGACCTGGAAAACGTCGGTTACACCGCGCGTCACCATACGTTCTTCGAAATGCTGGGTAACTTCAGCTTCGGCGACTACTTCAAACACGATGCTATTCAATATGCGTGGGAACTGCTGACCGGTGAAAACTGGTTCAACCTGCCAAAAGAGCGTCTGTGGGTTACCGTCTATGAAACCGATGACGAAGCCTACGAAATCTGGGAAAAAGAAGTCGGGATCCCGCGCGAGCGTATCATTCGCATCGGTGATAACAAAGGCGCGCCATACGCGTCTGACAACTTCTGGCAGATGGGTGATACCGGCCCTTGCGGTCCGTGCACCGAGATCTTCTACGATCACGGCGACCACATCTGGGGTGGGCCTCCGGGCAGCCCGGAAGAAGACGGCGATCGCTACATTGAGATCTGGAACATCGTGTTCATGCAGTTCAACCGTCAGGCCGACGGTACGATGGAGCCGCTGCCGAAGCCTTCCGTCGATACCGGTATGGGCCTGGAGCGTATTGCAGCGGTTCTGCAGCACGTTAACTCCAACTACGAAATTGATCTGTTCAGCACCCTGATCAAAGCCGTTGCGAACGTTACCGGCGCGACCGATCTGAACAACAAATCGCTGCGCGTTATCGCGGACCACATTCGTTCCTGTGCGTTCCTGATTGCCGACGGCGTAATCCCGTCGAATGAAAACCGTGGCTACGTGCTGCGTCGTATCATTCGTCGTGCCATCCGTCACGGCAACATGCTGGGCGCGAAGGACACCTTCTTCTATAAACTCGTTGGGCCACTGATTGGCGTGATGGGTGCTGCCGGTGATGAGCTGAAACGCCAGCAGGCGCAGGTAGAGCAGGTTCTGAAAACCGAAGAAGAGCAGTTTGCGCGTACACTTGAGCGCGGTCTGGCGCTGCTGGACGAAGAGCTGGCGAAACTTAAGGGCGACACGCTGGATGGCGAAACCGCTTTCCGCCTGTACGACACCTACGGCTTCCCGGTTGACCTGACGGCGGACGTTTGCCGCGAGCGCAACATCAAAGTTGACGAAGCGGGCTTCGAAGCCGCGATGGAAGAGCAGCGTCGTCGTGCGCGTGAATCCAGCGGTTTTGGCGCAGACTATAACGCGATGATCCGCGTTGATAGCGCATCGGAATTCAAAGGTTATGACGCGCTGGAACTGACCGGCAAAGTGACCGCCCTGTTTGTTGACGGTAAAGCCGTGGACAGCATCAGCGCGGGCCAGGATGCGGTTGTCATTCTGGACAAAACGCCGTTCTACGCGGAGTCCGGCGGTCAGGTTGGCGATAAGGGCGAACTGAAAGGCAACGGCTTTAGCTTTAGCGTCAGCGACACCCAGAAATACGGTCAGGCGATTGGTCACCAGGGCAAACTGGTTTCCGGTTCTCTGAAAGTGGGCGAGGGCGTACAGGCTAACGTTGATGAAGCTCGCCGCGCGCGCATTCGTCTGAACCACTCTGCAACCCACCTGATGCACGCTGCCCTGCGCGACGTACTCGGTACCCACGTAGCACAGAAAGGTTCTCTGGTTAACGACAAAGTGCTGCGTTTCGACTTCTCGCATTTTGAAGCGATGAAACCGTCTGAGATCCGCGCGGTGGAAGATCTGGTGAACGCGCAGATCCGTCGTAACCTGCCAATCGAGACCCACATCATGGAGCTCGAGGACGCGAAGAAAAAAGGTGCGATGGCGCTGTTTGGTGAGAAATATGACGACCGCGTTCGCGTGCTGAGCATGGGCGACTTCTCTACCGAGCTGTGCGGCGGTACGCACGCATCGCGCACCGGTGACATCGGCCTGTTCCGCATTGTTTCCGAGTCGGGTACGGCGGCAGGCGTGCGTCGTATTGAAGCGGTGACCGGTGAAGGTGCGATTGCCAGCCTGCATGCGCAGAGCGATCAGCTGCACGACATCGCGCAGCTGCTGAAAGGCGATAGCCAGAACCTGGGCGAGAAAGTGCGCGTTGCGCTGGATCGCACGCGTCAGCTGGAAAAAGAGCTGCAGCAGCTGAAAGAGCAGGCTGCGGCGCAGGAGAGTGCAAACCTCTCCAGCAAGGCTGTAGACATTAAGGGCGTCAAACTGCTGGTCAGCGATCTGGCGGGCGTTGAGCCTAAGATGCTGCGTACTATGGTCGACGATCTCAAGAACCAGCTTGGTTCTACCGTTATCGTGCTGGCGACAGTGGCAGAAGGTAAGGTTTCTCTGATTGCGGGCGTCTCTAAGGATGTGACCGACCGCGTTAAAGCAGGGGAACTGATTGGTATGGTCGCTCAGCAGGTGGGCGGCAAGGGTGGCGGTCGTCCGGACATGGCGCAAGCCGGTGGTACGGATGCGGCGGCACTTCCGCAAGCTTTGGCCAGCGTTGAAAGCTGGGTAAGCGCGAAACTGTAATAACTACAAAGCACAAGCAGACGCCATAGCGGTAACGTTATGGCGTCTTGTTCACTGTGCTATCGATAACGATAAAGTCAGGTTGAGTTTGTGTATATCGGCTAAACTTACGTTTAACAGAATGTGATGCCGTGACTGCTTACACTTTACGTGTTTGTCATCGCTTACTTTTTGGCGTTATATGATGGATAATGCCGGGATACAAGAGACCCGACTCTTTTAATCTTTCAAGGAGCAAAGAATGCTGATTCTGACTCGTCGAGTTGGTGAGACCCTCATGATTGGGGATGAGGTCACCGTGACAGTTTTAGGGGTAAAGGGTAACCAGGTACGTATTGGTGTTAACGCTCCTAAAGAAGTATCTGTCCACCGTGAAGAGATCTACCAGCGTATCCAGGCTGAAAAATCCCAGCAGTCCAGTTACTGATATTGTCGCGTCTCGCTGTCGGGCGAGCCGCAACCCTCCTGTCATTTTTCCTGCTCAACGTTACCGTTTAATTTCAAACGCTCTCTTTTTAACCACTCCGTTGCCCTAAACTCGCCCTTACGCCGCTATTTCTGCAAAGGTTTTCTGTGAAGATGCCTGCAAAATCCGCTTATAAAACACCCTCTTTGCGGCTTTTACATGCGAATTGCGTGTGATTTGTGCAAACGATAAAAGCTTTTGGAAAATTGTTTGACTTATAAGTCCCAGAAAGTAATATATGCGCCACGCAGCGACGAGAAGCTCTTAACGAGTAACTCGAAGCACTCGAAAGAGGCGTTGTGTGGTGAGGTGGCCGAGAGGCTGAAGGCGCTCCCCTGCTAAGGGAGTATGCGGTCAAAAGCTGCATCCGGGGTTCGAATCCCCGCCTCACCGCCATTTTGCATCCGTAGCTCAGCTGGATAGAGTACTCGGCTACGAACCGAGCGGTCGGAGGTTCGAATCCTCCCGGATGCACCATCTATTACTTCATATTGCTTTAGAAGTGATATGAATATCGAGCAGTACAATAGTAAATCCCGATGCATCCGTAGCTCAGCTGGATAGAGTACTCGGCTACGAACCGAGCGGTCGGAGGTTCGAATCCTCCCGGATGCACCATTTACTATTTCTGAAAGCAGTACCCTGATGCATCCGTAGCTCAGCTGGATAGAGTACTCGGCTACGAACCGAGCGGTCGGAGGTTCGAATCCTCCCGGATGCACCATATTCTCCGAGATAATAGCCACGCTGTTGTTTCAAGGTCTGCGAGTTAATCGCGAGCACCAGGGAGGATAACGTTGCTTCAGCAACGGCCCGCAGGGCGAGGCGCAGCCGAGTAATCCTCCCGGATGCACCATTTACTGTTTCTAAAAGCATTTCCCGATGCATCCGTAGCTCAGCTGGATAGAGTACTCGGCTACGAACCGAGCGGTCGGAGGTTCGAATCCTCCCGGATGCACCATATTCTCCGAGATAATAGCCACGCTGTTGTT